>DAOTHY010000038.1:0-20804 GCA_035447925.1 Thermotogota bacterium | reverse complement strand
TCTTCATTTACAAGTTCAGGTTCTTCTTCTGAAAGTCTTAATCGCTTAACCTCTTTATTGAGAAAAGCACTCTTTTCGGAATATGTTAATATGAAATACGATTCCATTCGCCTGGGTAACTGACTGCTTAAATCCTCGATCAACTCATTTAAAGACTCTTTCAGAGCAATGATGTCCTTTAATTCACCATTTTCATAGCCCCTAGAACGCATTTCTGAGAAAGCGAGAACTTCCACAATCCCTTCTTCCATTTTCGTTACCACACCTTTGAGTGAATGAGAACCTATATCCACAGAGGTTAGCACTTCAAAAGAATCGGACATTTTATTCACCTCTTTTAATTATCGGGAAATACCTTCCGTTACTGTATAAATCATATATTTGACCCTTCCCCATCTGATATATAAACCCCTCTCCGTCGAACATTTCAAGATTATTCCAACTGTTTACTAATAACACATTGCCATTTCGCAGATAGAATGTTCTTTCCTTCCCGTCGATTGCGGAAAGATAATTTTTAAACAAGATAGACTGTTGGGAAACCTTTTCAATAATCATCTTGACTTCATCAATATCATCAACATTGTATATCTCGGGCAGCGAATAAAACTTGCTGATATAAAATTCAGCTGACGGTATCCGCCAAACAATCTCTGCATCTTCTGAAAGAAGAACTTTGCCGTCGTTTTCAAGATTCACATAAAACGAAGCCTTTTGGCGACTGACCTGTTGCGAAACAAAGTTTTCGGACTGATCTTCATTCTGGTTGTTCCCATATCCCTCGATCAAAAAACCCTGAGGTTGATATGATTCCATAAAATTCAGATCAGGTTTCCAATAACTTAAAAAAACATTTGCTACAATGATTTGCTCATCTTGCTTTTGACTACCTGTAAAGGCAATGACCGGTGTATGATTCACAAACAAATCGGAATGACGAAGAAAAAAGGCCTTGGTCAAAAAAACCAATCCCATGAAAAGGATCAGAAAAAGAATCAGTTGAACCCTTTTTTCTCCTTTCTCAAACATCAAATATCCAGATTGGTTACCTGCAGAGCATGATGCGTGATAAACCGGCGTCTATCTTCAACATCGTTGCCCATCAAAGTGGTTAATATTGAATCTGCCAGTTCCGCATCTTCCATAGTCACTCTGGCCATCCTTCTGGTCGTGGGATCCATGGTCGTATTCCAAAGCTGTTCCGGATTCATCTCACCCAACCCCTTATAACGCTGGACATTCACCTTTCTATTGGACTCTCCTCTCAGCTCTTTCATCATCTGAACCTGATCCTTTTCGGTATATACATAATGAGACTCTTTGCCGACTGATAATTTAAATAACGGAGGAATGGCAATGTATACCATTCCATCGTTGATCATCTCTCTAAAATGCCTAAAGAACAACGTTAAAATAAGAGTCCGAATATGTGCGCCGTCCACATCCGCATCGGTCATGATAAAGACCTTTCCATAACGGCTCTTTGAGATATCAAAATCATCGTCAATTCCCGTTCCCAAAGCGGTAATGATATCGGATATGGTATCACTTTTCAGCAATTTATCCAAGGAGGATTTCTCAACGTTGAGGATCTTTCCCCTTAACGGAAGGATGGCTTGAAACTCCCTGTCTCTCGCCTGCTTAGCAGAACCTCCAGCCGAATCTCCTTCAACGATAAACAACTCGGATTTCTCCCTTTTCTTCGTGGAACAATCAGCCAACTTTCCGGGCAGAGTGGATGATTCCAGGGCACTTTTTCTTCTAACCAATTCCCTCGCCTTTTTCGCAGCCAACCTGGCCTTTGCGGCTTGAATAACCCGATCCAGTATCTTTTTTGTGAGTTCTGCGTGAATATCAAAGTACTCGGATAATTTATCTTTTACCACATGATTAACCGCTTCCTGTACCTCTTCATTTCCCAGCTTCGCCTTAGTCTGACCCTCAAATTGCGGTTCTTTGACCTTAATGCTTAAAACACCTACCAAACCCTCTCGTGCATCTTTTCCAATAATCTGTAATTCATCATCCTTCTTCTTTTTGCCGTTGGAAAGGAGATCGTATTTTTTGATATAATCGTTCACACATTTGGTTAATGCCATTCGAAAACCCGTCAAATGCGTTCCACCGTCAACTGTGTTGATGTTGTTAACATAGGAACGGATCTTCTCTTCACTTCCTTTTGTATAATGAAAGGCCAAGTCCACCTCTGTATCGTTAAAAGAACCAGATATGGAAATGGGATCCGGCGTCAGTGTTTTTGAATTTTTCAGTAGGTAATTGACGAACTCCGCCAATCCTCCGCTGTAATGGTGAACTACCTCTTCACATTCCTCTTCTCTTTTATCCGTTATTTTGATTGTTACCTGAGGATTTAAGAAGGCTTGCTCCATGAAACGTGTGTTTAAGATATCAAAGTCAAACTCAATGGTGGAAAAAATCTGAGAATCAGGAAAAAACCGGACTTTAGTTCCCGTTTTGTCGGTCTCTCCAACAATCTCTACTTCGGTTTGTGGGAACCCTCTGGCATATTTTTGAACGTAAATTTTTCCTCCCTGATGGATTTCAACATAAAGCCATTCTGATAGTGCATTTACAATCGACAATCCTACACCGTGCAGACCGCCGCTAACTTTATAACTGTCTTTGTTGAACTTTCCTCCCGCATGCAGCGTTGTCAACACCACCTCAAGGGCACTTTTTTTCTCGATCGGGTGCATGTCACAGGGAATTCCCCTGCCGTTATCCTCAACTTCCACCGAACCATCGTTCAGCAGCGTTACGTTTATTTCATTACAATATCCCGCAAGAACCTCATCAATACTGTTATCTACAATTTCATAAACCAAATGGTGTAAACCGGTACTAGATGTTGATCCAATGTACATCCCCGGTCTTTTACGGACGGGATCCAATCCCTTTAAAACCTTAATACTATCAGCTGTATATTTTTCCGGCAACTTCTTCACTCCTTCTAACGATCTTGATCAAATGAACATCTCGAGTATCCTTCAACCTTGCTCTTAACTTCTTTAAAATATCTGTGGTATAAAAACGCAATTCCTGTGCCCACATCGGGTCTTCACACAAAACATACAAAACCCCGCCCTTTAAGGCAACGGGTTTTGTTTTATTTGATAGCGGACTTCCGATAATCGCTTCCCATTCTTCCAAAATAAGTCTGACCTTAATCTCGGAAAAAACGCCGCTTTTTTTTGCCAGCTTGTCAACCAAATGCTCAAAACTGTTCATGAGTTTATTTTATCACAATTTGACAAATTTCTAAACACCAAATCCTCTCCATCCAGAAAAAAAGGTTTCTATTTCAAAAGAACGTACCCCGCCATCAGGAAAGAACCGGCTGCAATGATGGCAGAACAAACGGCAACCCACTGATACCGGGTCGTTTTCAAATTCAACGCAGCGAGTTGAAGATTCATCTCACGATTGTGAACAGCCTGCTCATCCAATCGGTTTAACATATCCTGGTTGGAACCCTTTAACTGTTCAATTTCATCGTGGGTTTGAGCCAAATCAGCTTCAATATTTTTGGCATCCCATTTGACTTCCAGGATTTCCTCAACCAGCCTGTCTAATTCTTCGTATTCATACCCACCACCAGCATCAGGAATCCCGGTTGTTTGCTCAAGTTTTTTCATGATCTGCCGATAGTCTTCACCTGCTTTTTGTACCGCATTGAGTGATTGATTAACAAGATTTTCCAATTCTGACAGCCTTTCGAAAAGGTCTGACGGGATTTGTGTACTACCGCCTGTCTGAGTCGAGGTGTAATCCAGAATCCTTTTCATTGCCACTGCCGATTGATAGCGGGTCATTGGGTCGTTACCCTTAAAAGTACCATCGGGCATTCCGCTAATGATACCCAATTGGGTCAAGGACATGACCGATTCATAAGCCCAATGACTGGAAGCTAAATCACTGAAAGCACAAAAATGGGTTGTCAAGTACACCAATAGAATCAAAGAACTGATCCAGACTTTTTTCAAATTGAATCACCAAACCTTATCTTGGATTGACTTGTATGGTTAAGCCGGGTGCAACGCAATCCGATCCCACTTCATACATCTGAAACAGTTTCAACGGCGGCACCAGAAATTCACCTGCAGAAATGACCTTGTAATGGTTTTGATAAATGGATAATCCTTCATCAAGAAATTCAAAAAAGAGTGAGGTTCGATCATATCTTTTCTCAATATTAGAAAGATAATAAGACCAGAGATAATAACGGGATGAAAAATACTTGCCAAAATAGTAATTATCCATGTATTGTTCATTCTGAACGAAGCAAACCGGTAAATATTCTTCGATTGCCACCCAGTGATAATCAACTGGAAAATGCATCTTTATGGTTGAACGGATCTCATCGCCTACCATTAATTCCTTGCTGTTGATTTCAAAGAAAAATCGGAATTCACCCTCATCATAACTGAATGGATTACGGTCAAAGATCAGAGCTGTGGCATCCATCCCAATCAATTTCACATCCTCGGGGATTCTCAACCCTGTTTCGCAGTTATTTACGAACAAAGCACTCCAATAGTCTTCTGAGGTTTGCTGAATGCTGAAGGATTTGATTTCTACCGGTTGTACCTGACAGGGGACTTTTGCACCGGATTCAACAACCATTCCAAGTCTGATTTCGCTTTGTATGGGAATATAAAGAGAATCGTAAGTGATTTTTCCTTCGGCGTCGATCACCGTTACATCCCGTTTCACTTCTAATGTTCGCCGGACATAATTCTCTTGTGTATGCTTATCCTCCAACCTAGGATCGAGGGGATTCCAAGATTCAGCAACACCAATTTCCCATAATAGACCGCCCGAACCTGACAACGAAATCGTCAGGTTAGATGGAACATCTACAGGAATAATGAAGTCCTTCATCTGACCTTTGGTGATTACACCGGTTGCCATCCATTCGGTTTCATCCTCTTTGCAGTCTTTTTTCACTGAGAATTCTAAATCCGTGTTTTCAAAGACAAAATGCGATAACGCCATTACTACAAAAGCGGTGTCTTTTGTAGAAGACCAAAAACTGCCCGTTTTGTTAGCATATAAATATCGGAACAAACTATTCAACTGTTCACCCTCATAGCCTGTTCTAGCCATTAATTCAAACAGAAGTGCGTTTAACATCAAATCGTTGATGAAATAACTGGTTCGATCAAAACTAATTTTGAAAACCCCTCCTACCTCAGTTCCCGTTTTAAGCAGATCTTCCAATATTGAACGGGCTAATTCAGTCTGATTGCGCTCCAACATCACCAAACCCAGGAACAGTTTCGATGAGGTGGATTGTTGATTCGTTAAAACAATCGTATAAGAAGGATCCAGCAAAGCCATAACATATTCGCTAAAGGGCAAAGTTTTATCGGATGATTCTAAGAGCCCCTTCAAAGCCGTTTGTCCACGATTAAAAGCTTGTTGATTGATTTCAATGTCCATCTGCGTCAGTTTGTAGAAAGTGTACAAAACATAGGCTGTCATGAACGGATCTGATTGGCCGTCTTTCCACCATCCCCATCCGCCTTTGTAATTCTGATAGGAATAGAGTCGCTTCAACAAAGTCTGTGTAATATCTGGAATCTTCGAGAAAGCCAGTGAATAATCTTCAACTGTTACATCACGATTTAACTGCATGAAAGCCAAACTGGGAAGGAAACTGCTGACGGTTTGTTCCGTACAGCCATAAGGATAACCAATTAAATATTCCAAGGCATTGATCAATTCTGCTTCTAAATTTGCACTCACCCTCACTCTCACTTCAGAAGGAACTTGAATATCAATGGTTTGTTCCACCCCTTCACGGGTAATAATACCCGCATACCCAAGCTGTTTCGTAAAATCGTAGGGATGAACGGGGAGTTCTTTGACCATTGCATCTGAGAAGCTGTCGGAAACAGCGCTAATCTGGAATTTAAACGTTTCTTTTTCCTGCACTTGCGGTACTTTATAGCAAAACCATTGTATGCTTTGTTCCTTATCTTTTAAGACTATTTCTCTGTTTTCTTCAATGGATGGACCTTGAAAAACCAGCTGGAATGTCAGATCTTCTCCGGAATAGTTACCCAAGTTGACTCCTAATTCCACCTCATCACCTGAGATCAAGAATTTCGGGAATATCTCGTTGACAGTAACTGGCAATGTGGAGATGAATTGCTGGCTGGCGTATCCTCTTTTACCGTCAGCTGTGAATCCGATTGTTCTGATGTTCCACGTGGTCAAACTTTCCGGGAGTTTGAATTCCGATTGAAGCTCGCCATTTACAATTACTGCCGGTAACCAAAGTGCTGAATCTGAAAAATCGCTTCTTACTTTCACACTTTTTCCGGTAGCGGCACTTTTTGTTTGAGCGAGTGTATCGGGTGTGTCATAAGGGAGTTGGTTCTGACTTTGCTCTCTTCTGATGTAATAAACGTTGTTGAAATACTCAAAATAGTAATTAAAGGGCGGGTTTTCCAAGGTTGAGAGAACCTCTTTCCAATCATCATCACCGTATAGATCCAAAAGTGACTGATCAATTACGTTGAGTGTTACGATGCCATCAACTGCGTTATTCTGGGCATCGGTCAATAACACCTTATAAGCCACTTGATCGCCCGGCTGTACTTTTTTCTCTGTATCCAAGGCAATATTCAATAGATGTCTATCCAGTAGAACCGGAATGTTCTTATCCATTGAAATCCTTTCTCCGGCAAAATAACTTAAGAAACGAATATTGATGGCATTTCTGGTCATGTCCGCCGGAATCACAAAGGACAAATCGGCAGAGTACCCGTTAATTCTAACATCTTTGGTCACAACAGAATTACCGAAATCAAGCACCGCCAACACATGAAGCGTATGCAATGAGGAAATGAGCTTCAGGTTGATCAATTCAGAAGGTTTGTAAACCTCTTTGTCGGTGATGATTTCGAGTTTTTCATTGGTAGAATATGAATACGCCGAGGAATAAACGAAAAATGACCTTTCCATCCTGTTTTTTGGGTATTGAGAATCAATGATTATCATCGTATAGTAACCGGGTAAAATGGGGTCAAAGGACACATCGATTTGCCCGTTTTGATCCGTTTGATAGATTTCATCCACGATGAGGTTCCCTTTTCGATAGATTTCCACGCTCAAAGACCTGTTCAAGGTGTTGGTCGCATCATCCAACGGAGTCAGATAAAACTGCCCGCTTACACGCTGCCCGAATTCATACCAATACTGCCATTTTTTTGATTTGATTTGGACATCGGATGGGATATATTGAAAATATCTCTGCTCGCTCACTTCCCTACCACTTTGGTCTACCACTGTAAACTCAACGGAATAATTCTCCACTCCCTCCCTCATCATTGCGAGAGTACCTGTAGCCAATCCGTCAGTCAGATTTGTGAATCTGATATCGGTGGTTTGTGAACTGAACACCTTTTCATAATCGGGTAACAGATCCAGTTTCACATGAACTTCACCAAATTGAAGTGGTTGCCCGTAGTAATAATCCGATTTGATTTTAAATTCTGGAATCTTGCCAATAGAATACACATCTTGCAAACTCTCTACTTCGACTGTAAATTCCGGTTTTTCATAATCCGATAATTCCACATAGCGATAGAATTCATGTCCTTGGTACAGAACGGTGAAATCGTAATGACCTCTGACAGACTCTTCAATGGTGTCGTAATAAAATTCAAAACCGCCCCATTGATCCAAATCGCAAGTCTGTTCCTTCAATTTAATGCCCATGGGATCAGTTAATACCATGGTAACCGTCCCGCCATCCAACAATTTGGAAGTCGGCCGATCGTAAAAATAGCCTTTTAATTGAATCTGTTCCCCCGGTCTATAAAGCGGTTTTTCCGAGAGAAAGATCAACTCTGCTGAATAAGTCTTAATATAGTCCTCTTCATCCAGTTGAACAATGGCATTGCCCGAAGGGGTTTTAATCACAATTAAACCATTTTTGATCGTGTTTTTCTCAATCTTTCTCAACAGCGGGTCGCTTAATGACCCCATGTATATCTGATCGAAACCGGTGTAAATATCTCCAAATGAAACCCGTTCTCCTTTGTTAGAATGCCATACTTCCAGGTTGATAAACGATCCCATATCCATCGCTACGCCATCAATATCCGTCCTTTCCACACAAGCGTATGACAATTCTTTATCTCTTGAAAAGCGGCAAATGTAACCACCCAATTCTTTGAAAAACGTAAGCGGAAAGCTTTCACGCTGCCAGGAGGAATCCACCGGTATCTGATAATGAATCAATGCCTGCTTCTCAGACAAAACGGTTTCGATTTGGTTGTTATCCAACCCGTTCAAAAAGATCGAAAATGCATCGTCAACCTTGTAAATAGACATGGTAACCGGTTTCTTTTCTGCATTGGAATAAGTATAGATCTGAAATTGAAGTGTATCACCGGGACCCAGGATATTCAAATCATTCACATAAATGGTGCCAAAGACCACCGATGCCAAAAAACACATAACAAACAGACTCCATATTATTCTTTTATTCATAACACCCTCCTACAGACTGATCAGTCATTAAGAAATTTCAACCGATAGACACCGAGAAAATTCGGATTCTCTTTTACGGGCAGCCAGACCAACGGAGCGGCATCCAAATAATCCTGTTGCTTCCACAGTCTCACATAACCCTCAGTTTCATCATCTGGACCGGTGTGATAGACAAAGCCGTCATCCGTCACAATCATGACATGATACGGAAATACTGAATCCTGCGGATGATAGAAAAACACCAAATCCCCTTTCTTTGAAACACTCAGATCCCTGCCTATTCTTTCACAATTATACAGCAGTAAGTGTCTGGCATCAGCAAACGTCTGAAACCCTTTAGAGGTCAAAAAAACACTGGAGTGAATCAAAGGAATATCCGGGTAATGATAGGCCTGGATATCCTCATAATCCGGGTGAGAATAGCCAAAACTGTTAATCCACGCTGTATCATGCCGCTTTAACGATTCCACGATGGAAAAACGGACCAAGCCTGAACAATCTCGATGAATCCAAGCCGGAGAAGGTCTGTTTTTCTGGTTTTTTGCTATCCAGACCATCCAGTCCCGAAACCTCTCACTGTCTGATTTGCTGAGTTCGATTACATCCGGAAACCCGTCGTGATCCGAATCCTCTGTTTCAAACGAAAGAAAATACATGATTCTACCTTTATTGACCAATGTGCCAGGACAAAAATAATCGAGCTCAAAAGAAGGCTCTGTTAATTGAATCGTACAGATGTTTCCGGTTCCCACCAACTCGCCTCCGCGAATATGTGTAATCTGACTGAAAACTGGCATCGAAATCTGCAAATAATCGTTGATAGACGAAGGTTCGTTGATAATAGCAGGCTTTTGAAAGAGATGAAATAACAAAAAGAAAAACAAAAAGAAAAACAGAAAAATACACTTACAGGCCCCCAAGTTATTACCCTCCTTGATCAATTATAGCACAGAAAAAGTGATGATGATTTATGTTAAAATGGTGTGAGAAGATGATAGGTGGTGTAGTGGTTGAAAAAAGTTCATTTTATTGGCATCAGTGGAATAGGGATGAGTGGTGTAGCACTTTTTGCAAACGATTTAGGTTATCATGTCAGCGGCAGTTCGGATCAAAATAACGATAGGGTTTCACTGTTAAAGAGTCAGGGAATAACCATCCATATCGGACATAAAAGGGATAACATCCAAAACCCCGACATATGTGTTTTCACTACTGCAGTTCCTGAACAAAATCCTGAATTGCTTGAAGCCCGTCGTAGAAATATTCTTGTTTTATCCAGACTGGACTTTTTTCGCCTCCTGTTAAGGGATTCAAAATGCGACTTAATTGGTATCACCGGGACAGATGGAAAAACCTCCACCACAGCAATGATCGGACATATATTAATTCAAACGGGTCTTGATCCGACAGTTATCTTGGGAGGTCTGCATCGGGACCTGGAATTCGGCAATTATAAACGCGGCACAGGCCCTCTCGTTGCAGAGATCGACGAAAGTGACGGTTATTTTAAAACCATCCAAAGTAAGATTGCCGTTTTAACCAATTTAAGGGGCGACCATTTGGAGCATTATAAGGATGATCTGAAACACTATAAAGAATCCATGATGACCTTTATTCAGAATGCTGAAAAAAGTGTCGTTCCATGTGATTTGGAAACAATACCCGATAACGCCGTTTGTTTTTCACCTGGGCAATATCAAGCCTATTCCGAAATCAATGAAAAAATAAGGGATTCCTACACAAAGATCAATCTGATTTGTGCTGTGAAAACCTGTGAACAGTTGTCCATTGACCCTCAAAAAGCCATAGCATGGATGAACAACTTCGAAAATGTGGACAGGAGAATGACAATCCGATTAACAGGAGAAAAGCTTACCATCATTGACGATTACGCCCATACACCCAAAGAAATCGAGTTTTCAATTCAGGCTGTGACCCATCGATACCCAAACAAAAAACTCATCATCTGCTTTGAGGCACATCGCTATACCCGACTTAAGCGTGATATGAAATTGTTTGCACAAACTCTTTCTTCTCCGCTGATAGAAAAACTTATCATCATGCCGGTGTTCAGTGCCTACGAGGTAGAAGAACCCCCTGTTTTTGACAAATTCAAAGAATTGTTGGATCTTTTAGACAAACCCTACACCTGTGTCCAACAACCTGAAGAAATTATCCGACAAATAAACAACATAGGAAACACCGGAACAGTGCTTTTAATGATGGGGGCAGGTCGAAGCTCCGAGTTTTCAAAAAAGGTTTCGGCAATTTGTACACAAAAAGAACTTTTTTTTACATAACAGATTGCTTGACAGTTTATAAGATGATCCTTTATAATTGTTTGGTGCTAACAAGAGCCAAAAAAGTGGCTTATAAAGATATATTAGACTAACTTGAGGAGGGGATTTATTTGGCTACGGTTCAGATCACAGTTAATGGCCGTAACTACGAAGTACCTGAAAATGTCACCGTACTAGAGGCTTGCAAAGAGGCCGGTATAGATATTCCAACACTCTGTTACCACCCAAGGCTGGAAGCCACGGGAGGATGCCGGGTTTGTGTCGTTGAAGTTGAAGGCGCACGCAATCTTCAGCCCGCATGCGTTACAATGGTTAGAGACGGAATGGTTGTGAAGACTAATTCCGATCGGGTTTATAACGCCAGGAAGTTGAATCTTGCATTGATTCTTTCCAGACACCCTAACGATTGTATGACCTGCGAATCCAATGGCAAATGCGAATTCCAGGATCTTATATACAGCTATGACGTTGAACCCATCTTCCCAAAGGCTGAGAATAAAACGATCATCTTCGATGACAGCTCCCCATCCATCGTCAGAGACTTGGACAAATGTATTGCCTGTACCCGTTGCGTAAGAGCCTGTGCAGATTTGCAAGGTATGAACATCTATGGCATGGCAGACAGGGGATTTGAAACATTACCCCTTACAGCCTTTAACATTCCTTTGTCTCAGACCGACTGTATTAACTGCGGACAATGCTCTGCATTCTGCCCTGTAGGTGCTATCACCGAAAATTCAGCCGTAAGAGATGCCAAACGAGCAATTGAAAAACACGACAAGGTATTAATCGTTCAGACTGCTCCAGCGACACGTGTTGCCATCAGCGAGGAGTTCGGCATGGAACCCGGAAGTGTCTCGACTGGACATATGGTTGCAGCCTTAAAAGAGCTGGGTTTCGACTACGTTTTTGATACCAATTTCTCCGCAGACTTGACGATCATGGAAGAAGGCTCTGAATTACTCGAAAGAGTTAAAGAGGGAGGGCCGTTCCCCATGTTCACTTCCTGTTGTCCTGCATGGATAAACATGATGGAAAAGCTTTACCCGCAATACAAAGACAACGTTTCTTCTGCAAAATCACCTCAGCAGATGCTGGGACCCGTTATAAAAACCTATTTTGCAGAAAAAATTGGTGTGAAACCAGAGGATATTTACAGTGTTTCCATCATGCCCTGTACTGCGAAAAAGGACGAGGCACAAAGGCCTCAACATGCCATGGAAAATGACGACCCTTGGGTAGATCTTGTTCTCACCACAAGAGAATTGGGCAAGCTCATTCGATTGAAGAAAATACCATTCGCCTCTTTGGAAGAACGAGAATACGACGATCCGCTTGGCGAATCAACCGGTGCTGCTGTAATCTTCGGAAACACTGGCGGAGTTATGGAAGCGGCATTAAGAACTGCTTACGAGTTGGGCACCGGCCAACCACTTCCCCAGATTGATTTCATGCCGGCAAGAGGTTTAGACGGTATCAAAGAAGCCAGTATCGATTTTAACGGTATTGAGTTTAAAATCGCCGTAGCCCATGGCGGCAAAAATGTTCGTGAGCTATTAAGTCAGATCGAAAGTGGAGAGAAATTCTATCACTTCGTGGAAATTATGGCGTGTCCGGGTGGTTGTATCGGAGGCGGTGGCGAACCGTACAGCCTCGATGCACAGATTTTGGAAAAACGGGCAAAAGGCGTTTATGCAATCGATGAAGCTTTCACACTCAGAAAATCACACGATAACCCATCGATCAAGAGGCTGTATACTGAATTCCTTGAAAAGCCTTTGAGTCACAGATCTCACGAGTTATTGCACACCCATTATACCGATCGATCCAAGCAGAAAACAACCGAAAAGACTGCTGCAAAAGAATAATCAATACTGTTAGATCAAATAACAGCAAAAAAAGGCATCAAAACAGGTGTCTTTTTTTGTTTGAAATTTTTCAACGTTTTATGATAAAATAAGGTGAACAAAAACAAAGTAAATTTTAATAATTCCATACAGATTGATAAAGGGCGGTTGATTTTGTTTAGGCATCAAGAAGAACTAGAAGAAAAAATTAAAATTGAAAACGAACATCTCCAAAAAGATAAAGGTTATTCTCTAAAGCCTGTTCTATTCAGGGATTATCTGGCTAAGCTTGAACTGCTGAACGATCTTGGCGAAGTCCATTCACGATTTAATTTGTATTACAGTCCAAAACGCAAAGCATTTACGATCACCTTTGAAAAAAAAACAAGCGAACCCGTGCAACAGATGTTAAACAAGCTCTTTGAAGGCACACGGTTATTCCAAGAAAATAAGAGTCTAAGCGAACTGGTTTATCAGGCTTATGTCGATGGCAGCTATATCAACTCTCAAACAGGATACGGCGCAATCATCCTCAAACATGGAATTCCTATAGTCAAGATGAGTGGACGAATCGAAGAAAGTGACGGTCTGCATCAAGTTACCGGTGAATTAAGGGCTGTTCAGGAAGTCCTTCAATACTGTAAAGAAAACGGTATTGAAGAGATTGCCATATTTTATGATTACACCGGTATTCGTGAATGGGCAGAAAAGACATGGAAAGCAAACAATCCCGTCACACAGGCCTATCAATCGTTTATAACCAAAAACACCGTCCAAATACAATGGCATAAAGTAAAAGCACATTCAGGATCCATGTTTAACGAGATGGCAGATTTGTTAGCAAAGAAGGGTGCATTGGAAAATAGTTAATCAACGATTGTTATTAAGATGTTTTCTGATTAAAGAGCCTTGTTTTATCTGAGAATTCTCGAGATTCTCAAATCTGATCATTAAGTTTTCCTGTGGATGTGGCGCATCTTCTCTGGATTCACCGGTTGATTCATCGATGATTTTAACAATCCGCGTGTATATTGTGGACTGAGAATCCGGCTCGATGATTTCAACTTGATCGCCCAGACTGAATTTATTCCTTTGTTCCACTTTCCAGCAACCCGGCTCATGATGATGAGCGATCACAACACCGATAAAACTGTATTCTCTGATATACCTGCTGGTATCATAGGCCTGTGCTTGATCATACTGATTGCCGTAATAGAACCCCGTTGTCAATCTTCTGTGACTGGTTGTTTTAATTTCGTCCAGCCAATAGGGATTAAATTGCCAGTTTTCAGGATCTTTTTCAAATGCATCCAATGCCATCCGATAAGCCCTTACAACGGTAGCCACATAATAGGCGCTTTTCATTCTTCCCTCGATTTTTAAACTGGAAACACCTGCTTGGATCAAATCAGGAATATGTTCAATCATACATAAATCTTTGGAATTCATGATATATGTACCATGGTTATCTTCTTCGATGGGGAAATACTCATCAGGCCTTGAGGATTCCATCAAATGGTATCGCCACCTGCACGGATGGGAACATTCTCCACGATTGGAATCTCTACCGGTCATAAAACTGGAGAGTAAACATCTTCCGGAATATGAGATACACATGGCACCATGTACAAAGGCTTCCAACTCAAAATCATCATCAACGCTGTCACGTATCTGCCGTATTTCAGTTAAACTCAATTCTCTGGCCAGAACCGCTCGTTTCATCCCCTGCCTTTTCCAGTATTCCACCGCTTTGTAATTGGTGGCATTAGCCTGTGTGCTTAAATGGATTTCAAGATCCGGAACCATTTCTTTTGCCATCATGAAAATTCCGGGATCAGAGACCAATATGGCATCCACTTGTGCCCGATAAAGGCCCAAAAGGTAGGCGTCAAGTCCCTCTAAATCCTCATTGTGTGCCATAATGTTGACTGTTACATAAACTTTTTTCCCAATTTGATGAGCGTACTCAACCGCTAGCACAATCTCTTCCAAATCAAAATTTTTGGCGTTCGCTCGAAGTCCAAAAGCCGTCCCCCCCAAATAACAAGCATCTGCACCGTAGAGAAAAGCCATTTTCAATTTTTCCATCGAACCCGCCGGGGCCAGTAATTCAACTTGACTCATTCGCATCACTCTTTCTCCTATACTTTTTAACAATTGCTTCTTCCAATGTTTGAGGAACATATCCCCGAATAGACTTTTCTTCACCGATTCTGTTTCTGATCTCGGTGGAGGATATTTCGATAAACGGGGTATTGTAAATCGTGATTTTCGATTGGTATTTTTCTTCAATCATCTTATTTGCTGAATATCCTTTTCGTCTAAAAACTGCCACATCGCACCGATCTAATATCCTTTCAAAGTTTTTCCAACGGTGAAAAGAAGCCAGTGAATCTTCTCCAATGATCAAAACAGGATATTGTCCGTACAGGTGATAAAACCGCTCCAATGTTTTATAAGTGTAGGAAGGTTCATCTGCTTCATCATTTCTTTCGATGTCGAGAACCTGTATCTTTTCAATCCCGTCAAAAGACCGAACACACCATTGATACCTGTCTTCGAAAGGAAGTTGATTGTCAAGTGCCGTTTTAAAGGGCGAGCAGCCGGCAGGTATGATGAAAAGCTTTTCCAGTCCTTCTAGATAATCAAGCATTTTTTGAACAACGATGATGTGTCCGTTGTGAATTGGGTTAAAAGAACCTCCAAAAAAGGCATATTTCAACTGTTTCACCCCATAAAAAAAGGAGCCGTTTTTCAGGCTCCCTCTGGTGAGTGTGGAGGGGTTCGAACCTTCGGCCTCTTCCGCGTCAGGGAAGCGCTCTCCCGCTGAGCTACACACTCAAATCACCCCTATTGTATCATACACATCTTTCTATGTCAAGGATTCAAAGGGACAGGAGTGAGGCCCTGTCCCTTTGCTGTGGTTATCTCAGTTTTGCTTCAAGAGCCAATATCTGCGGATAAGTCATACCGGCTTTTTCCATCAGGTATTTCATGGCCACATAACCGACATTGTCATCGGTCACTTCATTTCCGTTGTTGATGGATTTGAAGATTCCCCTGATTATATTCTCAACTGCTTCATAGGCTTTTGTTCCCGGTTCTACATGATAATAGTTCTCGTATGATTGAACATAATCGGTATAAATCTCTTCAACCGTTGCCCCCATAATAGCTCCTAAAATGGCCACAGTCATTCCAGCTCTATCTTTACCTTCTACACAGTGCACAAGATATGGCGGTGTTTTTTCAATCATGAATAAAAGCCCTTCCTTAAGTTTTGCTGCAAACTCATCACTTAAAAGGTCGACTCCCATGTTCAGATTAATCATATTTCCATCGGCTTTTATTGTGGCATAAACATCGGAATAAGCTAAAAATCCAGCTAATTCTTCATCAGAGTCGGAAAGGTTGACGACGGTTCTGATTCCCGCTCGTTCCACCAATTGACTAGCATATGGCGCTCTGGGATCGTCTATGGAAGGATGACAGGATCTGTAAAGACGATTGAATGAGATTTTTCCCATGGTAACCGCTCGGAAATTTGCAAAAACGGCATCGGAAGCATAATCCTCCCGTACATCAGTTCTCACTAAATTCCTGATTTCCAACTCTTCTAAGTATGACCCTTTTTCAACCAGCTCAAATGAAACAGCCGAACCGACTTCCAGGGAATACGTCTTAGCAAAATTGGCATAATTCAAGGCCATCGAAACACGAGAGCCGGAAAGTCTAATCAAAGGATTTCCCCTGTCCACATCTCCATAGGTTGTAACAAAAGGAGCCTGAACAGATTGCTCTCCCATGGTTATCAAGAGCATGTCTCCCAACTCAAAACCGGCCTCTAAAAACTCGGCTTCGGGAATTCCCGTGTGAACATTACCATATTTGTCTACTTCGGCAACTGTTCCAGAAACACTTGCAAAAATCATGACAACCGCTAACATGAAAATTGAAACCATCAATGCTTTTTTGTTCATAAAATCCCTCCTCAAAGTCTTAGTTGCTTTATTGGTTCTGAATCTTAGCCCACGTATCCTTGAGTGCTACCGTTTGATTGAATACAGGGTTTTCTTTTGTGCTGTCAGAATCGGTACAAAAATATCCTTTTCTTAAGAATTGAAATCTCTCTCCCGGTTTAGATTCGCTCAAAGCCGGTTCAACAAAACAATTGTTGATTACCACCAAAGATTGAGGATTCAAGTAGTCCTTATATGTCTTTCCCTCTTCCATATCCCGCATATCTTTTAATGTAAAGAGTTTATCATAGATCCTCACTTCGGCTTTTTTTGCATGTGCAGCACTCACCCAGTGAAGCGTTCCTTTCACCCTTCTGTTGTCTGGTGTACCGCCACCCTTTGATTGCGGGTCATAAGTACAAATGAGCTCTTGAATCTCACCACTCTCATCTTTGATGACTTGAGTACAGGTGATGTAATAAGCAAACTTCAAGCGGACTTCTCGCCCGGGTGACAACCGGAAATACTTTTTAGGTGGGTTTTCCATGAAATCTTCCCGTTCGATGAAAAGTTCCCTGGTAAAGGGAATTTGACGTTTACCATCATCTGGATTTTCAGGATTATTTTCCCCCTCAAAATACTCCACTTGATCTTCAGGATAGTTTTCAATGGTCACTTTGATAGGATCTAAAACAGCCATCATCCGGAAAGTGGTTTTGTTTAATTCCTCCCTTAACACATGCTCCAAAAATTCATGGTCTACCAAGCTGTTGGCTTTTGCCACACCAATCTCGTTGACGAACTGCGCAATCGCACTTGGTGTATACCCTCTTCTTCTCAAACCGGACAGTGTAGGCATTCTGGGATCATCCAATCCCTCAACAATTTTAGTGTTAACCAATTCCAGCAAAAGCCTTTTGCTCATCACTGTATAGCTAAGTTGAAGCCTGGCAAATTCATACTGATGAGGAACACTGGGCACGCTGACATTCTGGATAAACCAATCGTAAAGCGGCCTGTGATCTTCAAATTCAATGGAGCACAGCGAATGTGTGACGCCTTCAATGGCATCTTCATAACCATGCGCAAAATCGTACATGGGGTAGATACACCATTTATCCCCAGTTCGATAATGTTCTTTCTTGAGTATCCTGTACATAATGGGATCACGCATGTTAATATTGGGATGCGACATATCGATCTTGGCCCTTAATACCGCTTCTCCTTCAGAAAAATGCCCGTTGCGCATCTTCTCAAAGAGTTCTAAATTCTCCTGTACAGTTCTGTTGCGATAGGGTGATTCTCTTCCGGGCTCGGTAAGGGTACCCCTGTTCTCTCGTATCTCATCAGCTGTCTGATTGTCCACATAGGCTCTCCCTTTTTCGATCAGTTCAATTGCCCATTTGTATAATTGTTCAAAATAGTCTGATGCGTAACACAATTTGTCCCAGCTTGCCCCCAACCATTGAATGTCTTTTTTCATGGATTCCATGTAGTGAATTTCTTCCTTTTCAGGATTAGTGTCGTCAAAACGCAGGTTAAATTGGCCGCCGTATTGCTTTGCCATGCCATAATTCAACAAAATCGCTTTGGCGTGGCCGATATGCAGCTGGGCATTGGGCTCGGGGGGGAACCTGGTGACAACCTTGTTGACCTTACCCGTTTTTAAATCCTCCTCGATAATTCTTTCTATAAAATTTTTTGACTTTTCTGAATCTACTGCCATCAATGAATACCTCCTAATATAACCATTCTATGTATCTTTACTCATTTTCCACATAGCAATTGGCGGACATTGACTTTCACAAAGATTATTATACTCGATAATCTCCAATATTCAAAACAAAACAGTTGAAACTCCAAATGAAATAAGATATAATGAACTGTATACAAACTGTATATATACAGGAGATGAGAGATGGATAAACAACAAAGAAGGCGTTGCATCATACAGGCTTTACAAGAAGCAGAAACTCCCGTCAGTGGAGAAGCCTTGTCCCAGCTACTACAAGTCACAAGACAAATCATCGTCAAAGATGTGGCCGCTTTGAGAGCAGACGGAACACAGATCTTGTCAACTTCAAGGGGTTATTCCCTGGTCAAAAAAAAAGGCATACGAAAAATCATCGCAGTTAGGCATCAGCCAGAGCAAATCAAGAATGAACTGGAAATCATCATTCGAAACGGGGGTGCTGTTTTGAACGTGATGATTGAACATCCTGTTTACGGAGAGATCAGAGGGGATATCAACATCAGTTCGATAAGCGAGCTGTTCAAATTCATCGCATTGGTCGAAGGCAGTCAAGCCAAACCTTTGCTATCGGTATCTGAGGGCGGTGTACACTTACACACCATTGAAGTACCGTCCGAGGAAAAATACAAACAGATCAAAAAAGAGTTAAAAGAAAAAGGTTTTTGGATTTAAAAAAAACTCAATGGAGGAAAAAATGATTATCGATAAGGTTATTGAAAAATATGTACCCAGAAAAAAACAAACCGTTTTATTATTCCTGACCTCACTTCAGTGGATGCTTGCCGCTGCGGGTGTAATGGTGATGTCTTTGACATTACCTTCAGTGATAGAAGATCTTCCATCAAGCGCTCTTATAAAAGGGTCACTGGCCAGCTCTGTATTTGTGGGAATGTTGTTTGGAGCACTCATTTCTGGATTCTTGTCAGATTGGTTCGGCAGAAAGTATACGAATATCATCTTTCTATTGATTGCAGGATCCTTTTCAATGATGACCGGATTGGCTAATACCGGAGAGCAGTTTGCTCTTTTCAGATTACTTTCGGGGTTTGGCTATGGAGGCTTATTACCGGTTGTAAACGCTTATTTGACTGAGTTTACTTCCATTAAGATACGCGGACGGTATTTAACTTATCTGGAATCCAGCTGGGCCATTGGTAGTATTCTACTGGGACTGTTCAGTGTCTTGACGTTAGATTCTTTTGGCTGGAGGCCCTCTTATTTTGCACTGGCTATTTTTTGCATACCCTTACTGATCATTGCTTTTACCCTGCCAAAAAGCCCGAAATACGCCTTCTTAAAAGGGGGGAAACCTGCTCTGGAAAAAGCACTAAAGCTAAAAATCGCAGAAGATATCGAAATGCACCCGCCGGTCAAAATCCCCTTCATTGAGCTACTCAAAAACACATATCGCTCCAGAACCCTTATGATATGGTTCGCCTGGTTTTCAATCAGTTTTACCTATTATGGCATATTCACATGGGCTCCGAAGATATTTGCATCCAGGGGAATCGAACACACCAGTGCCTTATGGTACACGTTTTTTATGTTGTTGATGCAGCTTCCGGGATATCTGTTGGCAGCTTTTTTGATTGAAAGAATCGGAAGGAAGAAAACAGCCATCTTCTTTTTTACCGGAACCGGCTTGGCAGTTCTGTTGCTTTTCATCGTTCACTCATCCTTTACAGCCCTTTTATTCGCCGTTATCCTTTCTGTATTTTGCATGGGTGCCTGGGGATTCGTTTATGCCTATACACCCGAGTTATTTCCCACTGAAATGCGAGCTCTAGGAAATGGTTCTTCTCAGGTCATGGCACGAATCAGCGGCATCATCGCCCCCTATTATGCCACGTTTCTGATAGAAACCGGCGGTTATACGACCGTAGTGATGACCGTAACACTCGCATTCTTCATGCTAACAGGAGCCTTTTTCTTTGCAAAAAACGCTGTGGAAACAAAAGGAAAAGCCATCGAATAATTCATCCGGCATTCAAGCCAACTCATAACCAAGAAGGAGGTGAAAAACCTAAATCCGCTTTTCCGTTCTTTGAGCATCACACGAGGAAAGGTATTGTGGTTATTTCCCGTCCAAAGAAAGACGATGATCATTGAGAGCAATGCCATGCACCCCGCCTTTAGAGTGCAATTTCTATTACAGATATACAAAAATGCCTATCAAATATTCAAATAATATTTGATAGGCATACAGAGTTTTTAATTTCCGATTTCTACTCTAACTGGAAAGAACCAGTTCTATTTTACACTCACGTACTATCCTTAAAAACAAAAAACCCTTCTCTTTTGAGAAGGGTCTGTATTTTTTTTCCAGTCTACATTCAGCTGTAAACCCCTAAGTGTATTCTGGTGCTGGCTCCTGTGGAGGGATTTGAACCCCCAACCCTGCGGTTAACAGCCGCATGCT
>DAOTHY010000037.1:15707-21162 GCA_035447925.1 Thermotogota bacterium | reverse complement strand
ATCAAATGCTAAGTGTGATAATACTCCTTGAAGGAGGTGCCATATGCTGAACTGGTTTAAACGTCGAGATGATGCTGCATTATTAGATGCGCTGAATAGGGTCGCTGTTGCACTAGAGGATATTCGGGATCGATTGGGATTGGATCAAAAGGCAGTTGAAGATGGGATTTTTAACAGCCTGAAAGAGAGGTTGTTGAAGGAGAATCCTCTGGAATCTGAAGGAATTAAACAGCAAGGGGTTGATGAATCAAACCGGTTGGTTCTTGAATCAGAGAGCTTGCCAGGTGTTGTCGGATTATCTTCTGATGTGAATAAAGAGTCTGATCATCATCCGGTTTTGCAATTTCTGCAAGGGAATGGTATCCGTGTTATCAAATATTCTGAGAATATATCGAAATACGCTCACTTAACTGGAATGATTCAACATATGGGTAATAAATACGATGATATTGCAAAATTCTTGAAGCAGCTCAAAATTTCACTGAACAGTTCAAAAAAAAGGCGGATATGTATGCGAAACTGGTCTGATGCAGAGATATCGTCGTCGTGCCAACTGGCTTTGTCAATGCTCAACAATGGTCTTTTGGAAGATTATAAGTATCTCAAGTCTCCTGTTTTTGAGATGATCTTTCAACCTTCAAGAAATCCGGATGTCATCAATTTTTTGACGGGTGAATGGTTGGAATGTTATATCAGGAGTTTTGTTGAAGCTCATCTGCGTCTTCAACAGGTCGACTATACCCTCGCCGCCAATCCAATCATCATGCTGCCCAATGGGCGGCAATTTGAAATGGATTTGTTAATCAAAACAGATAGGGATTTCCTGTGGATTGAAATCAAGAGTGGAGAGTACAAATCGTATTTGACAAAATATGAAGAGGTGGGGAAACTTCTTCAAATTCCACCGGAAAACAGGTTCCTCATATTGGCGAATGAACAGGATGCGGTTTGTGAAAGTTTGGGCCGCTCAAGGCAAATGAATGTTCTCAATCTCAATATGCTTAAAAGGGAGATTTCCGGCATTGTCAGAAATCTGCATACAGATTTGGTTCAGGCGGGATAAGGTCATCGGTCTCTGCGAAAGGAGTGATATTTTGGATAAATCAAAGCTCGTCAGTACGATCCGGAACAAACTTCTGGAGATAAAAGACAAGGGTTATCAAGTAATCATTCCCATGAACTTTGATTTTGAAATTCTTTCAGAATTGTCCAAGTGCTCGGATCTGTTTTCTTTTTTCGAGGATGATCTGCTTGACCCCATTCAGCATTTGAAAAAACTGGAGTCAAAATCACCTCAAGAGCTCTTTTCTTATTTGCTTCAAATTACGCAAACAGGTAGCAAGTCGCTTTTACTTACTCAATGGTTTTACTGTTTTATCCACAACAATTTTAAGCATTTATCCGATGCACTGCCCAAAGTGGCTCTCTTACACAACAATGGTAAAAGCTATGCCAAAAAAAATGATGATGAAGATATCATCCCATACGATCAGCATTATAGCCTCAACGAAGTGGATCAGAAATCCTTTTCAAATTATTTTCTCTTTTCTGAAATGGCATTCATCAACTGCTCATCTTCCAAAAGACTTTACGATTTACTGAATATGCAAGCAATCTTTTCAATCAATACCACGACGAAATTGAAAGATAGGCTGAGTGATGCGGGATTCACTTTTGTGGGGAAGGTAGAACAGTCTACTCTTCAACTGTTTGACAAATTGACCAACGATGTGAAATTGCGTTTACGAGAACTTTCGGCATTAGAAGAACCGTCATTTAAACTCAATCCAGTATATTTTGACGGCTATTTGCCAAATGAGGAAGTTTTGAATATGCCCCTTGAAGCGGTGCTAAAAGATGTATTCAAACACGATGCATTCAGGAAATTCAAAAAATACAACAAAGAGGGTAAAAACAAAGAAATCATCGGTCAGGAAGAGCTAATCCGATTTTTACTGGAACAAAGCATGAACGGTAATCAGGCTTTACGAGACTTGTTCTTTGTCAGCGGTACCGGTTCCGGAAAATCACTGATCTTTCAAATGGCGGCCTATATCTTAAAAAAAAAATATAACAAAATGACTTTGGTCGTATCGCCTTTAAAGGCCCTGATGAAAGACCAAAAAGACAGCACCAATGAGGTTAATTTGAATGTGGAGTACGACAATTCGGATTTGTCTTACGAAGAACAGGCCAATCTTCGTGAAAGGATTGGGAAAGGTGAAATCGATCTGATCTATGTTTCTCCTGAAAAACTTACCCAAGCGGGCAACTATTATTTAAGCAACGGGTGCGATATTGGATTGATGGTTATCGATGAAACCCATTTGGTTAGCACTTGGGGAAAAACTTTCCGGGTGGATTACGGTTATCTGGGAGAGATGATCCGTTCAATCAATAAGAAAAGAACATTTCCAATATTTGCCACTACGGCCACTTCCGTTTGGGGCGGCTCACTGGATACGGTGGGAGAAATCATCGATCTGTTAAACTTGAAAGATCCTTTGATCATCATGACTGATTTTTTACGAAAGAACATCACCATCGAGATTTCTCATTCTGCTGGAGAAAGGGATGATTCCCAAACAGAAAAATTGATCAAAAGCACGATTGATAACAATGAAAAAGCGGTTGTTTATACCTCCTATGCAAAAGATGCTCGGGCTATTGTAGAAGATTTTAAGGACAAATTCCCTGAAAAAAGGAATAAAGTGGGGTTGTATACCGGAAAGCAAAAAATCGAAGAAAAAAACATGAACCAAAACAGCTTCAAGAATGGCCGAATGAATACAATCGTTGCTACCAAGGCATTTGGCATGGGAATAGATGTTCAGGACATCAAAACGGTCTATCACCATGATTTGCCCTCAAATCTTTCAGAATATATGCAGGAAATTGGTAGAGCAGGAAGAAACGGTGATCAGGCATTTGCCCGTACGCATTTTACGGGAGATTCCGTTCAAAAATCGAGTTTGCTGAGTCGCTTGTCTCTGCCGCCTATGTGGATTGCAGAAAAAATATTTCAGCATGTCGCCCAACGGGTAAAAGATGTTAAAGGAACAGAAGATTTTACCATTTCGTTGGAAGATATCATGTACCTGTTTATTAACGCTCAAAAAAAAGAAATAGATTTTTCGGATGCCCTCCAAAAAGCCAGGGTGGCCATGTTTCTTCTTCAAAAGGATTTAGAATACCGGTATCGAAAGCCACTCCTTTACAGAAAAAGTGAAAGTTATCAGTATCTTTACTTCACAGCAGATGAAGCCACAGGAGAAAAAATAATCGAAACCAATAAGGACATTGTCAGATTTTTCAGAAACCGTCCTGTCAGAAGTACACCAAACGGCGGAATAATAGCTGACAGAGGACCAATTTACTCGGTGGACATCACAAAACTTTGGGAAACAGGAAATAAAAACTTCACTATCAGAAGTTTGGTGTATCGTTTTTTTAATGAAAGTCACGCTTTCTTTCCCGGCCATACCATCTATCCGTTAATTTTTGCTCAGCTGGAAATGCATACGAATACGGAAACCATCGAAAGAACTTTTTTCAAACTCCTGGAAATAGCTGAAGAATTCTGTCAAACATCTTATGGCTATAAAAGTGAAAAGGAGCTGGAGCAATTTATTGAACCAAGAATCAAAGGAATTGACGGACTATACAACATGAAGCGTGAAATCATGGCTATATTCAAGAATCAATTCGGAACATCACAAAATCATCATGCTGAAAAATTTCTGTTCGTCTGTACGGATGATGAAAAGACAAAATTCAAACGCTTAACGGCAGTACCGAGATTGAGGCAATGGCGTTCAAAACTAACCGAAATATTAGCGAAACAACAAAACCATCATCATATCGAATATTTTTTTCATCCCAACGTTCAGCTTGTGAAACCGGTATTAAATATCCTGGATATCCTTAACCTTGCAAAAGTAAACTACCATGGCGGAAAGAATACCATCCTCACTATGCGATGTGCAGATACCCATGCAAGAAAAATTCTTCTTTCTCTTAGCTCAAAAGATTATAAATGTCTTCTGATAAAAAGTATCAAAGCCAAACAAAAAAAGGAAATGGAAATCGCAACGAATTTCTACAAAGCCGAATTAAACAACGCACAACGGTGGGACTATCTGGAGCGTTATTTTCTCGGAGAGGAGATCGTTTAAGAAAAAACCACTTAGAATAATCTGGACAAAAAATTCTTTAAAGTGATTGTGTGTCAAAGCGCAATCACTTTAAGTTGGAGGTCAACTGATGTACTCTTTGCAAGATACGCAAGGAACACTTATCACAGGTTCTGCATTCTTGGCCTTTGTAACCTGCAAACGCCAAGCATGGCTAACGCTTCACCGGTTCAGTCCCGAAAGCGAGAACGAATATCTCCTGTTGGGAGACTATATCCATCGAACGACATTCTCAAAAGCACAAAACAAGGAAATCGAACTTCCCGGGGCTAAATTGGACATGATATGGGAAAACTCAAAGATGACCATTGTCGGAGAGATCAAAAAATCGTCAAAATCAATCAAAGGCGCTCGGGTGCAGTTACTTTATTATTTGAAGTTATTAAAAGAAAGGGGTATTGAAGCAACAGGCGAAATCATCATTCCGCAAGAGCACAAACGACTACCAATTAACTTGACCACGGATGAAGAAAAAGAATTGGCTGACATCGAACAAGAACTGATCGAGTTGGGATTATCTGACAAACCCCCTTGCCCTATCCGTATAAAGCTATGCGCAAAGTGCGGATACAGCAATTATTGCTGGTCATAAAAGGAGAGAATATGAAAAGCATATACCTTTTTAACAGTGGCACGTTGAAAAGAAAGGATAATACACTGGTTCTCGAAAACGAAGAGACCGGGAAGAAATATATCCCGATCGAGAATGTTAATGACATCAAAGTGTTCAGCGAAATAACATTGAATAAAAGGATTCTTGAATTCCTTTCACAAAATCAAATTCCGGTTTACTTTTTCAACCATTTTGGGCATTTTTCTGGATCGTTCATGCCCAATCAGCACCATTCAAACGGCTGTACCATTCTTAAACAAGCTGAACATTACATGAATAATGAAAAAAGACTGAACATTGCTACACAGTTTGTTCATGGAGCGGCAAGAAATATGATGAGGCTGATCGGCTACTATCAAAGTAGGGGATCGGATACAGAAGCTGAAAAAAATCTCATCAAACATCTATCCAAAGATATTGACCATGCCAATACAATAAACGAACTGATGGGAACAGAAGCGGCTATTCGAAAGATTTACTATCAGGCATTGGATAAAATTGTTAAATATGATGCTTTCCAAATGATCAAACGTGAAAAGCAGCCACCTCGAAACTACATGAATACCCTCATCAGTTACGGTAATTCTATTTTGTATGCCAATGTATTAACTGAAATTCATAAAACGCCGCTTGATTCACGGATTGGTTT
>DAOTHY010000037.1:0-15607 GCA_035447925.1 Thermotogota bacterium | reverse complement strand
AGCGAGAAACTAAAAAGAAAGATCACTTATCGGACGCTGATCCGGCATGAAGCCTACAAGCTTGTCAAACACCTGATTGAAGATATTACTTATGAGCCTTTTGAGATGAAATGGTGAGCGTATGTTCGTCATCATGGTGTATGACATTGGAGAAAAAAGAGTCAACAAAATCCTTAAGATTGGTAGAAAATACCTGACTTGGATGCAAAACAGCCTTCTGGAAGGCGAGATCACCGAGGCCAAGTTTACTAAACTGAAGATGGAAGTTCGAGAAAAAACAGTAAAAGAAGAAGACAGTGTGATTTGGTATGTTCTCCAAAATAAGAAACACTTAAAAAAAGAGACCCATGGACTCCAAAAGGGAAACGATCACTTTATCATCTGACAGATTTTAATTCTTGCTTTTTGAATGTAAACATTTGCTTGATAAACTCTTCAATCTGTGATAAAATAATTACATGTATTTTAACTTATATTTTTTTTCCTTACGAAACGGAGGAGATATTATTCGTATTTCAATAGAAGCTGTTCCGCAGCATTTTCCGGCTCAAATTCCTGTTCATTATAATTATCAGATGCAAGGTTACATTTATAAGATGTTTTCAACTGCTTTTCCGCAATTGCATGATGATGGTTATCAGCAAGGGAAAAGAAAATTTCGGCATTTTACGTTTTCACGTTTGTATTCCAAGGGAATGAAAAGGCAATCGGATAAACTAACATTTTTCAATCCGTTAACATTCAGTATGTCTTTTCTGATAGATCCCATGCCTAATATCGTAATCAAGCATTTGATCCGTAATCGGACGATGCGCCTTGCCAACGAGGAATTCATTATTAAAGAAGCCAACGCCTTTTCTGAACCCTTTACAGGTGAGGAAAAAGAGGTTGAGTTTGAATTTCAAACGCTATCGCCAATCGTTGCTCATCGTGATATAGAGAAAAACGGCAGACCTTTCAGGTATTATTTTAGCCCTTTTGAACCTGAATTCTTTGAATTGATCAGAGAAAATCTAAAAAGAAAATACGAGTCCATTTACAACGAGCCACCGCCTGATGAAATGGATTGTTTTATCGTTCCCACGAATGTGGATCCGAAAAGAAGTTTTTCGCTTGTGAAATATCGGAATTTTGTGATCAAAGGATATTCAGGACGTTTTCATTTTAAAGGCAGCGGCAAACTTGCTCAAATAGCCTTTCATACCGGATTTGGATCTAACAACCCTCAAGGATTCGGAATGGCTGATTATTTTGATTGTAAGGTGTTGTAGCGGAAGGAGGCGATTCTTTGAGGATCCGGATTACTGCTACTCCTAAAACTAACGATACGCTTTTACCTGTCTCTTATAATTACTATCTTCAGACCTTTATCTATTCCCTGTTTAAGGAGGATATGCCGGATTTCCATCAAAAAGGCTACTCCTTTAAAAAAAGATTATTTAAAAATTTTACCTTTTCAAGAATCACTTCTCCCCGGATGCATTTAGGATTAAAGGGCTGGCATCTTGGAGATGAAATCTGTTTTTTTATTTCTTTTTACGATATCAAGGCGGCTGAAACAGCCCTGCTCAATCTTATGGGTGTTCGTGAATTCAGGCTCGGTCCTGCAGAATTTGACGTTGCAACCATCAAAACCATTTTTACAGATGAGGATTTTCCCGGGGATTCTGAGAATACTCAATTTCGCTTTATTACACTATCTCCAATTGTTGTTCATCGAACAGAAGAAAAAAATGACGGAAAGAAGACTATTTACTATAATCCCGAACATGAAGAATTTTACGAGTTGTTGGCTTCGAATCTGAAAAGAAAAGCGATGAGTGTTGGCCTCACCGATGATGAGGCGGTTTGCTTCAGCCCGGTAGATGTGGATCCCGAGAAATCTTTGGCTATTGTGAGATACAAGGATTTCATGATCAAAGGACACATGGGGATTTTCAACTTCAGCGGGTCTAAGGGATATGCAAAAGTAGCACTGGAAGCCGGTATCGGTTCGAAAAATGCACAGGGGTTTGGGATGATCAGGATTATTCCTGATTAAGGAGGTGTTTTGTTGAACCCTACTCTTAAAATAACTTATGCGTCACTACTACACGATATTGGTAAAATGATTCAACGTTATGACAGTGAGACAACCCATCGTTCAAAAAATCACATGGACAGCGGGGCACTATTTTTAAATGAAATCGGTCTATCTGAATTCGCCGAGTCTGTGCGTTATCATCATTTTACTGATTTCAAAAATTCAGGTATCAAAGACCCTTATATTCCTTTTGTCATTCTGGGAGACAGGATGTCAGCGGCAGAAAGAACGGGTGAAACAAAAGCCGCTAAACAGTTCAATCCGATGGTTTCTTTACTTAACCCCTTCTATAATATTCGGTTCAAAGCCAGAGAAGGAAGGGGCAAACCCTCGAAAACATTTTTCAATGCCGATGAAATGAATCAAAAGATGCCTGTACCCATGGAAAACAATCAGTCAGTCGATCAAGCAGGGTATTATCAAAAGAATATCACAGCCCTTCGTGAGAAACTTTCAGATTTTTCAAAATTGGAAGCAAACAAGGATAATTTGCCTTATCTGTTGTCGATTCTTGAAAAACACACCACCTTTATCCCCTCTGAGACTAATCAAATGGATCTGTTAAATGGGCAAGAAATCCTAAGAGATCCTGACATTACCTTATATGATCACTTGCGTACCTCTGCCATGATTGGAGCCAGTGCATTTGAATATGTGAAAGATGTGGATGAAGTCTATGCGAAAGCTCCGAAAGATGCTTCTGATTATAACCGGTTACTTCAATTATGTGAAAGTCAAAACCCTTTTCTGCTTGTCTTGGGTGATATTTCAGGTGTTCAGGATTACATCTACACCATTTCCTCGAAGGGGGCACTTCGGTCGTTAAAGGCCCGTTCTTTCCAACTGGAATTGATCCAGGAGGTTTTTGTTAATCACTTTCTGAACGATTGCGGGTTGAGTGTGATCCATGTTTTGTATATCGGAGGCGGGCATTTTCATCTCATCCTGCCAAACACGACTGAGGTCAAAGAAAAGCTTGAAGCCCATAAGAACAAAGCCAATGATTATTTCAGGGAAAACGATATGAATTTGAGACTGTTAATTTCTCATACACCATTTTCAGCTCAGGAACTTGCCGGCAAAAATAATCAGAGTTTTACAGATGTGCACAAAGTTATTTCCGGACAAAATAGGGTTGAAAAGGCGCATCCTTTGCTGAATGAACTCAAAAAGGAATTTGATCAGTCGAATCAAAAAGAGGCTGAGAGATGTAAAATATGCGGGAAACAAACGGATCGCCTTTTTCCATTAGCAGATGACCAGGAAAGGGAAGCCTGTCTGCAATGTTTCCAGCTGAGTGAGGCGGGGAAACTTCTCAACCGTTTTGATTTTCTCTCTCAAGTGTCCGATGAAACGGGCGATCTGACTATATTGGGTGACACTTTTAAATTTACCGGTCGACCGGAAAGTCAAACCGGGATTAACTTTTGCTTCAACCCGGATAAAATGGCTCATCATTGTATTTACGTGCCTATATCCAGATATAAAAACGATGATAACAAAGGATTCGAGGGGTTGGCTGAAAAAGCCAAGGGGAAAAAATATCTGGGTACATTGAGAATGGATGTGGATTATTTGGGAACGATTTTTGGAGGGGGGATTCAAAATCCTTCCATTTCAAGGGTGGCAACCATTTCTCGTTTTCTGACCAATTTCTTCAGATGTTATTTGGATGATATCCTCCAAGACCTCTACGTAACAGTGGTTTATTCAGGTGGAGACGATTTGTATCTGGTAGGTGCTTGGAATGACACCATTCAAGCGGCAAAACGCATTCGAGAACACTTTTCACAGTATTGCGGTCACTCCCAGTTTATCACCATTAGCGGAGGTATTGTGGTCACAAAGCCGAAAGAACCTGTCTATCGTGTTTCACGAATCGCAGAAGAGGCTGAAGCCATGGCAAAAAGTCACGTATGGTCTTATGGTTCAGTTTCGGTAGAGAAAGATGCCATTTGCCTTTTCTATCACACGGGTGAGAATGAAATGGTGAAGTCGAGAACAACGATCAATTGGGACACCTTTTTAGAAAAAACGGTTATTCTCAAGAAATTGCTGGAAAAAAGTTCCGGAAATGCATTCTTGAGAAAACTGTACAGTATCGAAGATATGTACCGGGATGCTGAAAAAATGCCACTGTACAAACCTATGCTGGCATACATCAAAGCCAGAGAAAAGGAGACCGAAAATCAATCGATTGCCCGGGAGTTGCTCCAGCAGGATTGGTTACCGGTCTTGTGGTGTGCTCTTCAATGGACACTCATGGAAAAATCAACCAACACGGAGGTCAATCATGGATGAAATCGTCAAAAGGATTGAAGCCTTAAAAAGCTTCAAAGAATACGATTATAAAAAAATGGTGGATGATGCCTATAAGATAGGAAAAGCCATTGCAGGAAAACCCAATGAAGTGACTCACACTTCTCTACGCAATATTCACTCAGAAGTGGTGCGGATTAAAAGCCTCATCCAAAACGAGGAAAGTGAGTATGCTGCAAAAAGCCGAATCAACTTGCTCAAACCCAAAGTTTCCTATTTGAGGGCAAGAGCAAAGCATTATAATGTTAACGGATTAAAGATTGTGGAAAAGACAATTACTGCATGTGTCAATAAAATATCCGACAAAGACGATATTCTCAAATTTAAAGACTTTTACGATGCCATACTCATGTATCACAAAGCAGAAGGGGGTCAATGATATGAATACAGGTAAAATCATGGGAAAAGTTCTCATAGAGGCGATGCTGAAGCTGGAAAGCGGATTACATATCGGCGCAACAGAAAGCGGACTGGAAGTGGGAGGTATTGACTCGCCGGTTATCCGAGACCCCATCACCATGGAACCCTATATCCCCGGCAGTTCATTAAAAGGGAAAATACGATCGTTGCTGGAAAAGCTTACAGATAAAGACTTCAACAAACGTTCCGGGAAAGACGTATACCGACACGAATGCTCCGATCCAAATTGCCAGGTTTGTCGGCTCTTTGGCTCAGCTGGTGGTAAAGATGAAAAAAATATGCCCTCCCGGATAGCAGTCAGAGACGCCCGGCTTACCCCCGAGTCATTGGAAGAATTGAAACACATTGACACCGGACTGTTATACACAGAGTGGAAGACTGAAAACAGTTTGGACCGGGTAACATCCGCAGCCAGTCCCAGACAGTTGGAGAGAGTGCCAGCTGGAAGCGTTTTCAACCTTTCAATTGTTTACACCATCGATGATGAGCAACAGGCAGAAGAAGACTTGAAAAACATACTGGCCACATTAAAACTTTTGGAAGACGATGCCCTGGGTGGCGGCGGTTCCAGAGGAAATGGAAATATTAGCTTTTCCATGAAAGCCATCAAAAAATATCCAAAAGTGTTCTATACCCATTCCGACGAACGAACGGTCAAAGTTTCTGACATGAAAGGAAAACGAGCGAAAGAAATCGAAGCGGGAAAACACCTATCAGAAATTCTTAACTGAATGGAAGTGGTTGAATGATCACTCTTTATCATGTCAAGTTTCTATCCCCTTTTCATGTCGGAAATCGGATAGGTTCCATTGATTACACGGATTCCACGATTCATTCCGATACCTTGGCCTCAGCGATCATTGATTCAGCCTATACTTTATACGAGGACGTCGAATCATTGGTTGAACAGTTACGTGTTTCCTCGGTGTTTTATTGTTATAAAAAAGGTGGGGAATTCATTTATACCCTTCCATCGCCTTTTGTGATGCCAAAACAAAAGGAGAGCACAGATATCTCTGAACTGAAAAAATTTAAGAAGCGTCCATTCGTCACAACGGAAGAATTGGACAGTTGGCTGAATGGGTCACTCACTTCTGACTCACTTCTGGAAGAATTAAGCCTTTTTACCACCGAATCAAGAATCAGTGCTGTTATTGACAGGCAAACCGGAGCAGCATCGCCTTATACAAGGTCGGCAGTTCACATCAACCCGCATGTTCGGGGGTACTTTCTCGCCGAATGTCATGATCAAGATGTTTCAAAGCTGGATACCGCATTAAGCTTACTAGCCCACCGTGGCTTAGGCGGAGACAGGAGTTCCGGATTCGGACAGATAACATTTGAAAAACAATCGGTTATTCCCAAGCTGTTCAAAAACAAAACAGGAAATCGGTATTTCAGCCTGTCTTTATACAATCCCTCTGAAACAGAAATTGACAAAATCTCAGCCAAATGCTCCTATAAGCTGGAGAAAAGGTCCTATTGGTTTAAAGAAGGTGTTCTCACCCGTCGCTATACCTTTTTCAAAGAAGGTAGTTTGTTTGATTTTGAACCGCAAGGACAAGATATCAGTCTGAAAAGTCCTTCCAAAAAGATCATTAAAGGCAAACCCTTTTGTCTGGGGGTGCAATAATGCGTGTGATGACCGTTCACTTGAAAACGTTATCGCCGGTTTTTATTGGGAATTCTGAAGAGGTTGTCATGGCATCTGAATACGTCAGAAAAGGTGATGAATATTTCCGATTGCATGAGGACTTTTTTTACACCACGACCAGTCAAATGGATTTTGCGACGCTTAATAAACCCAAAGATTTCAAAGATTTAGGCCATTTTAAAAATTTATGCCAGGTACAATCCCGCTACCGCTTACATAATTGTCCAAATATTCAGGGTGAAGTAAAACCCTTTATCCGTACAGGGATGGATCTTCCTTATATTCCCGGATCATCATTGAAAGGCGCCTTAAGGTCTGCCTATATGATAAACCGGATTTCAAATCCTCAACAACTCGAAAATGACCTGCAGAGTGTTATCAATCATGCCAAATTCGTAAAAAGAACTACATTTGGCAAACTTTCTAGTTCTTTAGACAGTCGAACTTTCAGAGGACAACTGAAAAACACAAAGTATCATCCAAACGATCCACAGGCAGATCTTTTCAGGCTGATTAAAATTTCCGATTCGTCTTCTTTGGGAAAGGATGATTTGCAAATGACGCCTGTGATTGTTTACACCATTCAAGGCAACGCTTTATCTGTAAAGAGAAAGAATCCACATTCTAATCAACCCATGCAAATCAACGTAGAAGCCATTCCTGCTGATACTTTGATAACCGTTAGGGTCACGTTCGATGAGTTTTTGGAAAAACAGTTTACCCGTACAATTTCCTTTGAGGAAATACTGGATGGAAGTATCCGTTTTTACAAATCCATCGCATCAAAAGAGAAGGAATTTTACAATCATTATCACATCAACCGGGTCAAAGACTTCTATCATCACATCAAAGACAAACAGATTTTACAAGTGGGATTTGGTTCTGGTCTGTTGGGAAACACCATCACATCACTCGTCAGCAAGGGGATGCAGTGCAAAATAAGAAATGCCATAAAGCATCACGATGCGCCATTCGCACCCAAGTCAAGGCGTCTGGTTTGTTCAAATGATGGATCGCCAATTTCTCCTTTGGGTTGGCTGGAAGTGGTGAAGATGGAATGATCGGCAGTATATTTGTTGTTCTTGAATCTGCAACTATTCCAGATACTTTAACCGTTCAAGAGTGGGGACGAACGTTTGTGAAAAATAACCTTCCGGGAATCATCGAGTACTCCGATCATTTCCCGGGAGGACTCATTCGTTTTACAGGCCCGCTAAAGGTGAAAAATGTTCAACATGCTGGCCTAAAAATCAGTTGTGTGGAGCCCAGGATTTTCAAAATGATCATCCTCTCTCTCAATCTTTCGAAAGAAAGATTAAAAGTCAAACATATCCGAGTGTTGGAAAAAAAGCCCTACACTCATACCATTCACATGACATTCAACAAAGGAGTATACACGGTTTTGCCATTTAAAGATGCCTTTTTTAATGAAACCACAAAAGCCTACAACCTTCTTTACGCTGAAAAAATCGATGCTGAAATCTTGAGAAAAATCCTCGTGATTAAAAAAACACATACGGTTCTTGAAAAGAAAGATGATGCGACCATCTTGAAAGGGTACATGGATATTCAAATCCAACCTGATGTCATTTCTGAAGAAATTATTCAAGAGTACCTTTATTTTATTGAAACACAAGGAATTGGAATCAATAAAGACAAAGGATATGGTAATATCAGACTCTATTCAAATAACTGATTTTTTCAGTAGCCTCTAAAGAAAAAAGGAGGGTAACGCATTGAAAACCAAACAAGGTTCTATTTCTTACATGAAACGGCTGCGAATTGACCGCCTGTTAAAGAAAATACAGCTGAATTTTCTCTGGATGGAAACGTTTCAGAGCAGAAGCAAGGATCCATTTTACAAAAAAACAGGTCAGAAAAAAATGGCTCAAATCAAGCGATTACTAGAAATTGCATGGCGTTTGGATCATGATTATGTAAGTGAAAAACAGCCGCAAATTGCCACGTTCTATTATGTGAACATCAAACATTACGAATCCCTCATGATCATGGGATTTAATGAGAAAATGCGTGAACATCCAATTCTCCGTAAACGTTTAAGCGAAAAAGGGATTGACCCTGATGAACTGTTACAGCTTTTCCCGGTTGATACTTTAAATGTGAAAAATCCCTTCATGATGATCGTTCCAGGTGTCCCAACTATTTATGCCCCAAATTCGTTGAAACTCTGTGGAGAATACATCTTACAGCAAACCAAAGACCTTTCTGTTATGAAAGAGATGGCTTCATTTGTAGGATTGATGACCAACTAAATCAAATTCCCCTTGCTTTTAAATATTAAGTGTGATTATATATTCTGAAAACAAAACCTTCCACGAAAGGGGTTGTTAATTTCATCTTGTCAGATTATGCGAAGGCAGAATGTGAACGGTTGAACATCGATAAACAGGTGATCGGTGATCTGATTGAAAGGGGTACAAAAACAACTATTTGTCAAGGTATGGCCACTTTGTATTGTTACTGTTTGGAAAATGATGGAGAGTCCGGATGGGCTGGACTGAATGTTGTCGTTTCAAATCAAACCGATACGATCGTATCGGTCTTTTTTTTGTTGCACTAAAAGAATCATTAACAAGTCGAGGTGAGTATATGGGCTTTATTCGAGCTGTGCAAGATTTATCTGAGGGTGTTCATTTCCAGAAGAAATCACATCCTTTCATTCAAAAAATATGGGACGATGAAACAAAGATACTGCAAATCTTTCTCGAAGTAAAAGAGTTACAACTCCCCATGAATCCACAGTTTATTTCGTTTATCAATTTAAGTAATGGTGATATTGAAATGGATGTTGAAAAAAGTAAGCAGCGCTATCAGTTTAAAAGAAAGCCGGGAAGTGCTAAATGGCAGTATTCTCCTCTGATTCAGCTGGGGGGAGGTATTTCCGCAACTAAACTGAATCAGGTTCTTCTGAATCAATTTATTCTGAAAGTCAGGGAACGGCTTTTTGACGATTTGGAAAAACAAGGAGTTTTGTCTGCAGGATCAGGAGAAAAGATCGAAAGCTGGTTGAAATCAAAATTTTCTACAATTGAAAGTATGGTTGATGTTAAATATAAAACGACGGTTGTTTTTGGGTTTAGTCACAATGGCGTACGCTATCTTCCGGGAGATTTACTGTGTTTTGATGACTATTTTAACCAAAAGATTCATAAAGATATAAAGAAATCTGTTCATGCCGTTCCCTGTTCACTCTGTGGACAGCAGACGTATGAAAAGTTCAACCTGAATGGGGTTTTTAATTTTTCCACATTTGACAAACCAAGTTTTCTCCCGGGAGTGGATGAAAAAAATCTTGCAAAAGTCTTTCCTGTTTGTGAGAGTTGTTTCAGAGAACTCTCGTATGGCAGAACAAAAGTAGAAGAGAAGTTCAAAAATACCTATACCATTCCAAAAACTGAAATATGGATTATTCCTGAAGTGGTTTCGGGTTACTCAAACAACTCCGAAGGCTTGTCCAAGCAGCTTGCTGTTAAAAATTTTGAAGATTATATTGAAAACGATGCCTCTATGCGGGAAAAAAGGGTGTTAAGTGCGTTGGCACAACAGGGAGAATCCTTGAATTTCCATTTTTTGTTTATTGAGAAAGATCAGTCCAGAGAAGCTTTGCTATCAATCATCGAGGATATATCCCCTTCTCTTCTGAAAAAATTGGAGACGATTTGGATTAAAAATATTAAGCAATTTCAATCACAAGGAAATTCGAAACTGGATAGCTGCTTTTTGTTTATTACCTACACCATCATGAAAGATGGTAAGAGTAAAACAAATCAAATGGAAGTGGCTTATCGAAAGCAAACTGCCGTTTCGATTGTTTCAAAACTACTGAGAGGCCAACCCATTCAAACCCGATCACTGAAACAGGAATTTGTTTCAAGATATCCTCAGATCATGCATATGGATGAGTATGCCACCATTATCAGAAATCAATTCAGGGTTATTGAGTTTATTGAACAATACAATAAGGAGGTATCGGAATGAACCTGACATTTCTTAACGAAATGAATGATAAGTACATAAGGACCGACGAAGGAAAAGGGGTTTTACTGGCGGGTATCACACTGGGAATGCTGGCATATCAGCAGAAAAATGCAAACGAAGGATTAAAGATATCTGACACCCCTCTGTTTAAACAAATTCACTGGGGAAAAATGAATTGTCGAGAGTTGAAAAGGCTGATGGCGAGAGTGCCTGAACTACTAAAAGCTTACAATGTTAACTATGCATCCTATTTGAGTAGTTTGAATGGTAAAAGTGGGGAATTACTAATGAAAGAAGATGCCAAAGATTTAGGCGTTAATGGTAACTTTACTTTCACAATCGGCTTTGTCAATAGTTACGAATACTTTTGGAAGATTTTTACGGAAGAAACCCACAAGGAGGATGAACACGATGTTTAAAAAGAGACGACAATACGTATTTGTTTATGCGGTGAAAGATGCCAATCCCAACGGCGATCCACTCAATGACAATCATCCCAGATTCGATGAAGAAACTGAGCAAATTCTAGTTAGCGATGTGCGTGTGAAAAGAACGGTTCGGGATGAATGGGTTCGAAATGGAGAGACTGTATTCGTTGACGGAGAACCAAAGACCATGCCAAATCGATTTGAAGAACTGAAAAATGAACTTCACACCAAAACAGGACAGGAAACCATGGGACGATGTATCGATACAAGATTGTTTGGCGTTACTTTTTCACATGGTAAGAAAGAAACCTTCTCTTGGACAGGACCTGTACAATTTCAATGGGGACGATCAATGAACAAACAAAGAGTACAAATGATACAGGGAACTGCTGCGTTTGCAACAAAGGATGGTAATGAACAACGCTCTTTCAGATCTGAGTACATCGTCCCCTATTCCATCATCGCCACAACAGCAATAGCCAACGAGTCTGCCTCAGAGACAACAGGAGCTACGGACGATGATTTAGAAAACTTGAAAAAATGTCTGTGGGAAGGTACCAAAAATCTTATCACCCGGAGTAAAATGGAACATCAGCCTCTCTTGCTCATTGAAATTACCTATAAAGAAGATATGCGAACACATTTAAGTACACCGGAAGAATTCCTGAAGCTTACCACACCTCAAGGGCAGACAATGAACGATGAAGACCAACTGAAAATAAGAAGAACAGATGATTTTGGTTTAGATATTCGTGATTTACAGGCACAATTAGAAACCATGAAAGACGTTGTCGACACCATCACCATCAAAAAAGGCGATCGATTAAATCTCATCGAAAGAACTCAAGATTTCAAAGGATGATGATCTCCAATGGCCTGCGTATTTGATATTCACTCAGAACATGCCATGTTCAGAAAGCCCTACACCACAACATCCTCTGTATCCTATCCTTTCCCCCCACCCACTGCGGTGGCGGGGATTATCTGTGCTATTTTGGGTATTTCCAACAAAAGTAACGAAAAGATAGTCAGTGCTGCTTATTGGGAGAAGATGGCTGGAACAAGAATCGCCATCAAAATAAACAAACCTGTCAAATGGGAAACTCAAACGGTGAATTTTATCAATACCAAAAAAGATAAAATTGGACATGTACAGATCAAACACCACTTTATTAAAAAACCCTCATACAGAATATACGTTTGTGGAGAATTGGAGGAATCGTTATGCCGAATGCTGGAAAAACAACAAACCATATATACCCCCTATCTTGGTGTGGCTTACGCCCTGGCACAAATAAACTACCTGGGTCAATACCAACAAACTCCTGTCACAACAACCGCTATAGACAGTGTCGTTCCTATCTCAGACATAACAGAGACCATCGAACCAGACATGACAAAAAACAACAGTTTGAACAAAACCGAGATGCCCTTTGAGTTTACAACGGAAAGAACATTAAAAAAAATCATCGATGTTATGTACAACACCACGGCAACCCCTATCTATTTTATAAATCTGTTGGAAGATATTCATCAAATCAACAATGATACAGTTCTTTTTTTCCCTCTGTGGTGATTGGAGAATTAAGAGAGGAGGGGCCATGAAAGCCGAAAACATCGCAAAAAAGCTGCAAGGCAACAGCCACCCTGATAAACGATTATCAGAACACCTTTTTAATTGTCTGAGATTGGCTGAACAAATCAAACAACATCACCAGATCAAAACTGACGTGAAAGACGAAATCCTTACCCACGATACAGCAAAAGAACACCCACTCTTTCAAAAACACCTTAAAAACAAAGCCTTTCGATTTCCACACTCAGAACCATCCTCATATCTGACATTTTTCCTTACCCAAAACGTTCTCAGTGCTGAAGTTGTTCGCCGCCACCATGGCAATCTCGAAAACTTTGAAAACGTGAAAAGTTATTGGCTTTCTCAATCCTCAGAACAGATGTACGAAAAGATCAGCGAATTTGCACCCTTTATCAACTTTAGTCAGGAGATATTGAGTGCAACAGAAAAGACCATCAACACATTACTTTCTCAAGATAAAACAACGTTAGAAGAATGGTACACCTTACGATTAAAGGCCTCCATCCTGTCGACAGCAGACAGGATGGAGGCCATAGGAGTGAATCAAATTCCTTATTCATATCCCCAAATCATACAAGAAACAGAAGCGGTTATTCAACAATTGCCAAAAAACCGACTCAGCGGATGGCGTAACAAACTGAGACAACAAATTCTGCAAAAAACAACCCTTCTAAAAAACCCCGGAATCTACAGCTTAACCCTCCCCACTGGAAGTGGAAAAACCCTGATCGCATTTGAAATCGCCAATCAACTGAAAGCCAAAACACTCATTTATGCATTACCTTACATCAGTATTATTGATCAAAATGCCAAAATCGCTCAGCTTATCTATAAAGAAATACAGCAAGACCATCATCTGGCACCAACGTCAACCGGAGAAACCCCCTTGGACCATTTTGTTCAAGCATTCCGATATTGGTTATCGCCTGTAATCGTCACCACGTTTGTTTCACTTTGGGACACTCTATACTCGCCTCATTACAACGCCACAATGAATTTTCATCGTTTACAAAATAGTGTGATTATTCTGGACGAAGTACAAGCATTACCGCCTCAATACTGGTTGGGTTTTCTAAAAACCATGAACTATCTGACACAAAAAATGAATATCACAATCATCATGATGACTGCCACCCAACCTTCTTCCGGACAAAACCATGAGCTATCTGATCGATGTTTTTTTCCTGAGAAGAGACATCGATACCATTTCACGCAAGAAACAAGTGTGCATGGGATTATCAGCCAAACCGATCCGTCAAAAACCAACATGATCATTCTTAACACAAGAAAATCTGCCTTGAATGCCTATCGATTAGCAAAAGAAAAACTTCAGAACACTTATTTTCTATCCAAATGGATTATTCCAAAGGAAAGAATAAAAAGAATCGAAGAAATCAGATTGCAGGAAAAAGCAGGTAAAAAAAGACATCTGATCACCACACAATTAGTTGAAGCTGGAGTGGATTTAGACTTCGATCATGTGATTCGTGATATGGCTCCACTTGACTGTTTGGTTCAATCCGGGGGAAGATGCAACAGAAATTTGCGAATAAAAGAAGGAAGAATTACCATATGCGAATTAGTTGATGACTTAAACCGGCCATATGCAAGCTACGTCTATGATAAAATACTGCTTAATGTTACAAAAGCCGTTCTTGAAAAACACTTGAATCAAGCTATTGATGAACAGATCATGGAGAGCTTGCTGAAAGAATACTATGATCAAATCCATAACTCAATCATGCAAGAAGGTCCATGGGAAGCTATTAACGCTGGAAAATGGGGAGAATGGTATCCCCTCATTCTCAAAAGAATCCCGGAAGCCAGTGTTATCATCGACACAGATGGAAAAATGAAAACCCTACTGGATGAATTGGAAGAACTCCCTAAAAACATAGAACTACTCAATACAAAAAGAAAGATCTGGAAAGAAATAGGACAACACACCATCACAGTTCCCAAAAATGAAATCGAATTGTGGAATCAAAATAACTTGATCATCGATGATAACGAAACAGAGATTGTACAAAGAAAAGAATGGCTCTATTATGTATCACCCTCTGGTATAGGTAAAATTTACAATCATGAAGAAGGGTATATCCCTTACAAAATGAATGAGAGCAATGATTAATAAATCGGATTAAACGGCATGAGATAACAAATAATAATATATACTTTTAATACTATTATAATACAGTAAAATTTTATATATATATAAATTACTGATATAACCTAAACACCACCGAATTTTTCAAGGGGTCGACAGAAAAATAGAAAGAGTGCAAAAAAAACCCGACAAAATAAACCTCGACCTTTTTTTTCCACAATCCCATAAATCACCTGTTAAAAGCAGAATTCAAAAGAAGTCGTACCCTCCGAAAAACAAAAAAAAACAAAAACTCATCAAAATCAAAAAAACAAATTGACATCGATTTTCCGTCGACCCCTCTCAAGGAAAAAACACCGGGGGGTCGACAGAAGTAAAGTAATTTGAGTAAACTTGCTATAGATAGCCATGCAAACTGTCTTTAATTTAATTTTAAATAATCACATTGACAAGCCAAAAATTGTGTGGTAGAATTAATAGGGTATCCAATGGTTTAAAGCCTACCTATGAGGAATGGAAACTTTGAGGCGTTTGAGGGATGCTGGCGTGTACATTTTGTTTAAAGCCTACCTATGAGGAATGGAAACGTCTTGTTTGTTCTCTTCCATTGACTTTAAAGTTTCGTTTAAAGCCTACCTATGAGGAATGGAAACCTGCTTCGATTTCGATGTTTGTCAATTTCATTTTTAGTTTAAAGCCTACCTATGAGGAATGGAAACTAGCTTTGCAGGTACACTTCTGTTCCGTTGAACCCACCGTTTAAAGCCTACCTATGAGGAATGGAAACGCAACAATGTTTCTTTAGTTGCGATTCGGATCTCTTTGTTTAAAGCCTACCTATGAGGAATGGAAACTACCAGGTTTTACGATACCGGCATCGATAGCTTTATCGTTTAAAGCCTACCTATGAGGAATGGAAACCGCTTTCAACGAAACTGATAAAACGCTGTTTGATGGGTTTAAAGCCTACCTATGAGGAATGGAAACTTCCGAAACGATG
>DAOTHY010000036.1:0-21650 GCA_035447925.1 Thermotogota bacterium | reverse complement strand
GAAAACCAAAGCTGTAACTAACAACAACTTTTTCATAAAAAAAACCTCCTTTTTTTAAATGAGTAAAACATAGAAAGCATATTTCTTAATCATAGCATAAATATGAATAACCGTCAAGATGTTGAATTTCTGTTGCTTTTGGATTGTATGTAATCCATCGTTACATGCAACGCATACCCTAACATGGATGATGTGCCAATATAAACTGCATTTGACATCGCTTCTGATGGAGATGCCGTTTTGATTTCCAAAATATAAAAAAGTCCACCGGTTATCAATCCAAAAACCACCGGTGCCAGGAATGAATGAAAAGGACCCCTGTGTGGAGGCGTGATCGCTGACAAAAAAGCAGAAAAAACCCATCCTAAAAGGATAGAGATGTAAAAGAGAACCGTTTCATTCCTTAAAATATTTAAGCGGGGAAACCACAAAGGGATTCTTTCTTTCAGGACAAAAAACAGATAAATGGTGGCAATGATCCAGATAATCACTTTTGCAACTCGATGCATATAGGCGTTTTTATGGTCTAAATCCGGTGCATCAGAACCCAAAACAAAGAAGATAAAAGAAAAAATCAGTATCCTATCAGAAATTGCAACCAGTTTAAAAGTATTGTGAAAAAGGTTATACAAGGGAATCATGACGGGAAAGACAATAATCCCGGTGGCTACATGAACTTTAAAATTGGGCATATTCCGAGTCCACACCCCATTTTAATAAATAGTCCACTTCTTTCAAATCCATTGTCTTGATCTCGAAATGAATATCACGGTAGGCTTTTTTAAAAAGCTGATTGGCGTTTCCACTCATCATCTCCATCTGACACTCAAAAAGGCTTCCCAACAGATCAGCTGCCTTAACCAATTTCCCTGACGGACCTTCAAAGGGATGAAGCATATAGTTTTTCACTCGATCGTTCCCATCCATTTTCAAAAGACTTAGAAGATCCTTTTCCACCATTTGCTCTTCTACTTTGGTGATGGTTTCTTCAAATCCCGGTATTCTTCTCTTGGTTGGCGAAATGATATCCCCCGTCAAAGCCTCCGGGACATCATGATAAGCTGATTTCAAAAGTAATTCACTGCAACCGCCGGATCCTGACCTTAAAGTTTTCATGATATATGACAATAGAGTTGAGATAAAGGTAACAAAAAAGGTATGTCCGGCAACGGTTGTTTTGATGTTGCGGTTTGTCTGATTCCATCTGACGGCGTTAATAAGGGTTCTAACCCTCAGCAGATAGCATTTATACGCCGTGCTTTCTAAAATTGTTTGAATAAAGTCATGTGATTTATACGCATCTAGTTTGTCACGCAATTCGGCTAAAGGCTTATCATAATATTCCGGATAGACTCTGGCATTGATTTCACACTCGGAATAAGCTGCATACGTATCTGAAAAATCAACAATCAATCCCTCAATGGAATCATCCTTTGCCTGCTCGATAAACCCCCTGAAATCAGAATGCCATTCCTCTGGTACTTCTCTTAATACCTCTTCCATAGCACTTTTAAACGTTTTTGTCCATAAGTCCAACGAAGTGTCTTTGATGTAGTTTTTAGTTTGCAATGAGATATCCGATAAAATAGCTTTCGGAAGGTCTTTCAGAACCATTCGTTTGATCAGAGTTTCATAATTCACTTGTTCTCCACTTTCAAAAGCAACCAAAAGGGCAACATGTAAAGAAAAACCACAATTGCTGGCTTCTGTCATCAATTCAATATGCGGGGTGGTGTTCCATCGGTTGATTGTAAATAGCCTCAAGGCCATTCTGATTAGATTCGACAACAATTTTTATCAACTCTTTTCCTTATTCTCTCATTCTCATGCTAAATGAATCACTTAATCACTCAACTTGCACGTCATTATTCCAGCTCATTAAACGGCAATTCTTATACAATACTTTACCCCTGTTTTAATCACAGTTCCAGACCCCAAAGCCTTTACCCTTCAAAAAACTCTGAACAATAAACAATGAATCTGTATAGGAAAATGCTTCGCTACATTCACGCACAACTTGAGCTGTTTACCGGTTAATTTACTTGTTCCTTTAGCTGTTCCAATATTTCAACGGCAGTAACTTTTTCATTTAGCCATTGATGGCAATCCGGCTCGTTTTTCACAGCCTTTTTCAAAAAAGGCATCCATTGACTGTGGTTCATCAAAACTCCGCCTTGGAGGATTCCCTTGTTAAAAAACAATTTCAACTTTCCGTTTTCAATAACTGATTCAAGGGTCTCAAGTTCACCGGAAATTTTGCCTGTGGAGAAGATTTTCCAATCATTTATCTGAAATAATGTGGAAGGCATTTCCAATTCATAGGGACGATATTCCCCTGCCATGTTAGCTCCTGCCACCTTACCCTGCGCCATTCCTGCGGTCCATAATCCCAAGGTCATTCCGTTTATTTGAGCCACATCTCCAGCTGCATAGACCTCTGAAATAGATGTTTCTAACTTTGAGTTCACCACTACACCTCTTTCAACATTCAAAGGTGTTCCCTGAAATAACCGAATATTTGAACGAATCCCGCAAGAATAAAGAATAGCCTGCGCATCCAGCTCTCTTGAATCCGTTAAACGAATGCTTTGAACCTTTCCGTCTCCCAATATTTCTGAAGCGCCTGCTCCCAAATACATCGTCATTCCTGCTTGCACCAGCATGGTTTCCAGTTCTCTGGCCAGAGGTTCATCCAACTGCCTGTTCATCAAAAAAGGTGCAAATTCTATAATGTGGACTTTTTTCCCCAGTTCATGGATAGCCCAAGCGGCTTCCAACCCCAATAAGCCACCACCGACAACCGCAACACTTTGAATATCCGAAAAATAGTTCTGAATTCTCTCAAGATCATTAATCGTCCTCAAGGAAAAGACACCTTCCAGTTCTTGGCCTTTTGCCGGAGGTACAAATGGAGAGCTGCCATTGGAAAGAAGCAATTTTTGGTACTTGATGGAGCCTTTTGAGGTTTTTACCTCTCGATTGCGGAAATCAATCTCTTCCACGGCTGTGGACAGCAACAGGTCAATCTGTCGCTCATCATACCATTTGGCATCATGCACCAATAGAGATTGCCGATCAAATTCCTTTGAGATGTAATGGGACAGCTTCACACGGTAATAAGTGTGCATCTCTTCCATAGATATCATAAGTATACTACCCTTGCCATCCGTTTTTCGTATTTCCTCAGCCGCAGAGAGGCCTGTAATCCCGTTTCCTACGATCAGATATTTTATTGTATCCATTATTTTACCTCCTAAACTTTTTTTAATTATATCATGTAAATGATCACGTCCTTATTTAGACGGAAAGCATGAAAAATAGAAATATGCTATAATTATTGAAAATCCGGGAGGGATTTTATGTATGAGTTTCTTGATCCAAAAAGGGTAAATATCTTTTATGCCTATCTCGCCATTGCATTTGGACTTTTCTCTGTGATCTTTGCGGTTTATGAAGGGATTGCCATTACCAACGAATATTTTCAATCCCTGAATAATGGTGAGCTAACCATTCCGGAAACATCCACATTGTTTAATCAACCAACAGAGCAAATTCCCATGTTTTTCAGCGTTGCCGGTTTAATCGGTTTCATTGTATCTCTTTTATCCTTCCTTTTTCAAAGTCTTTGTAATTATCAATGGGCAAAGGTTTTGAACCGAAACATCTACAAAACCAATCAATTGCTTTCTGACATGATGAATAAAACCGATGATCAGGATATCTTATACGATTTTCACTGGATGTCAGACAAGCTTAATGCCCTTTGGATTCAACAATGGGCCTTTTTTGGATATATCGCCATTTCTCTACTGGGAACCTTGTTTAACAGTATGCCTTTGATTTTCTCTCTTGTTGGCTTTATTTTTCTATCCTACTATCTCTCTCAAATCTTTAAGGTGTCCAACGAACTGTTAACAATCAAAAGCCAGTTTTATTCCTTTTATTTAAAAGATCATTACCACGAAGGTCTTGAATACATCATTCCCTATCGTAATATCCTGATATTTTTTCTTTTATCGGTTTTAACCGTTGGCATTTATTGGTATTATTTGTTATTCAAACTCTCCATTGAAATCAATTTGTTTCTGGATTATGATGAAAAGCTCATGGCTCAATTACCCGACTCACCACTTCTCAAGGAGGTTGAACGTGAGCATTAAAGTTATCAGTGCCCAATTTACGGATGAAAAGACAATCGACGCCATAGAAGAAGACTATATGCTTTTCGAAACCAATCATTACGCCATACAGGATTATATGGAAAGAAAAGGCTATTATGAACTTGAAATATATTTGACTAATCCAGCAGATGAGCATCAGATTATTCATTATCTAAAGGATCACTATCCTCAATTACATCAATTTCAGATAACCTTTCAAAAACAAGAGGATTGGTTTGAGAAATGGAAACAATCCCTTCAGCCTGTCTGGTTAACCCCAAAATGCCTGGTCGATCCGGCATTATCCCTTGAAGATGAGGTCCGTATCATCAGAATCACCCCCGGAATGGCATTCGGAACCGGTTATCACGAAACAACCAGATTAAGCGCTCTTTTAATCGAGAAGTATATCCAAAAAGGAAATAATATGTTGGATATCGGATGCGGTTCAGGCATCCTTTCCATCATGGGAGCCCAAATGGGCTGTCATGTTACAGCCGTTGATCTGGATCCTTTTGCCATTGAAGCTACCCAGGAAAATACAATCAAAAACAACGTGTCAACTCAGATTAGCATCCAGCAATCTGATTTGCTTGAATCTGTTTCAGGCCAATTTGACCTGATTTGTGGTAATATTCTGTTTGATATCCTCAAACGACTCTTTTTAGATGAGGCAAAACGATTAAAATCGATCATTCACAGTTCATCCACATTAATCTTTTCTGGCCTGGTTTTAAGTCAATACAACGATTTCAAACAGCTAATCGAACAACAGAATTTTAAAATCATAGACAAGGTTACTGAAGGTGATTGGTTTGCCATAGCCCTAAAACAAAAAAAGACAGAGGTGGTCAAATGATGAAAAAGTTTTTTGTTACAATGATTCTGTTAACAGCGTTTGTTCTATTTGCATTTGGGATGCAAGACAGCGCATATCGCTTTCAGCTTCTGAATATTGAAGCGGCAACAGAAACCGTATCCTTCCAAAGCATCTCCGAAGACGTATGGACATTTGAATCCCTGACGGATTTACATTTTCAAATGCAAAATGGCGTTTACTCAGCAAAAGGTCAAATCGACAAGAATCTCATCGTTGACTATCAGCTGACTCTTTTTTACAATGGCGGGGAAACACAGATCAGCTGTAAATTGGAAACAGAACAGCTACAGGCGACAGCAGGAGACAAAAATTACACCATCGAGATCAAGCAGCCTTTATTGATATTGGATAATAACCTTTCCTGGACTTGGCAGTTGGTATATAATCTTTACCGGATCAATGAACATCAAACCATAAACATTTTCATCCCGCAATTGCTATTGAAGAATTTTACTGATATTTTAACAATCGAGATCCAAAAAGTAACTCAAACCGAAGAACATACTAACGTTTTCTTCAGTCTTAACGGACAATCAGGAATGCTAAAAATCAACGAAGATGGACAAGTCATTCAATTACTTATGGGTGGCACTATCATGGAAAGAATACTATGAGCCGATCCTATGCAACGGGGCAGATTACCGTAATTGTAGGCCCCATGTATTCAGGAAAAACAACGGAATTATTGACCTATGTTGAAATATACAAATTGGGTAATAAACCCTATAGTATTTTCAAACCGGTCATCGATAATCGGTATGGGGAAAAGGAAATCCGATCTCATTCAGGTATGTGTGAAAAAGCCATCCCGTTAGACCATTCCAGAAAGGCTTTGGAGTATTTGAAGGATGAAAAAGCTGTTTTTTTTGATGAAGTACAATTTTTTGACGAAGAACTATCTAATGTGGCGAAGGAATTGAGAAAGTTAGGAAAAGATATTATTTGCGCCGGCTTGGATATGAGTTTTAAAGAAAATCCGTTCATGACCACCGTTAAATTAATGGGCTTAGCCGACAAGGTTATCAAGAAGAAAGCGGTTTGTCATGAATGTGGAGAATACAAAGGTATCATTTCCTATAAACTCAGCGGTAATGAGTCTGAAATTGATGTTGGCGGGATGGAAAAATATGTAGCTGTTTGCATGGATTGCTATGAAGAACTAAAGAAAAAACAGAGATAATGGCGGTTTTTCGTTTTGTACTATTATCATACAGCCATCTCTAACAGTCCATTAAGAACCTATTTTACCTATTCTTCCGACACCAGATTAACCAAAGGCATACGGGTAATGGTGACTTTTGGCAAAAAGGCGAAACAGATCGCCTACATTGTTCAAGAAGTCACACCGGAAGACTGCCCGCAAGCGGTAGAAATCAAAACCATCGATCAAATACTTGATGATTCGCCGGTCATTGATAACGATTATTTTAACTTGATTATGGGAATAATCAGCTATTATCTTTCGCCACCCGGAAAGGTTTTTGACCTGATGTTCAAAGCCCTGGGTAAAACAAAATTAAAACACCCTCCAAAGAACCAGTCCAAAACGAAAACAACCCACAGTGAAGTTGTTCTTTCTAAAACAGGATTAAAGAAAAAGAAACTGATGATCAACGAGGAATTGAGTATATTAACCAGCACCAATATTTCTCAGCAAGGTATGGATATTATTCAATACCTGATGTTTTTCCCGGAAGCCACCCTTCAAGAAATAACAAAATCACTGAACCTGAAATCGATTACTCCCGTTCAGACACTTTTGAAAAAAGACATTCTTTCAGTTATTGAAACAGATAATAAGGAAGAGGAAAAACGGGCAACAAAAGTAGTACTTAATCCTCAGCAAGAAAAAATCGTTTATGATTTTTTCCAAACCATAGAAAGCGGGAAAATGAAACATCTTTTATACGGTATAACGGGGAGCGGAAAAACGGAAGTCTATTTTGAGATGATTGAACGGATTCTATCTCAAGGAAAACAAACCCTTCTTATTTTGCCGGAGATTGCTTTAACTCCTCAAATTGTGAAAAGAACACAAGCTCGTTTCCCGACAAAAACCATTGCCGTTTACCACAGCAATCTTTCCAATACCATGAGAAAAAAAACATTTTTGCAAGCCATTCAATCAGAAATTGACATCCTTTTGGGAACCAGGAGCTCGGTTTGGTTGCCCTTGGACCGATTGGGATTGATCATAGTGGATGAAGAACATGATGAAAGTTATATGCAAGGAGAAACAAATCCAGTATACGATGCCAGAAAAGCATGTTCTCTTTTATCCGATTTGAAAAAGATCCCCCTATTATTTGGTTCTGCAACACCTTCTATCGAGTCATTTCATAGTGCTACAACCGGGGTCATGCAATTACATACCCTCAAATTCAGACCAAAAGGACTTCAACTCCCCCAAATATCAAACATTAACCTGTCTCAAACCCCAACCCTCAAAGGTTTTTTGACCCACGAAGTGATTAAGTCTATCGAGGAGACAATCAAAACTGATGGGCAATGCATGATCCTTTCAGGCAAAAAAGGCTTTGCCAGCTATGTTACCTGTAGTGTTTGTGGTTATACGCTCAAATGCCCTAATTGTGATGTTTCATTGACATATCATAAAGGAACGGGGGACTTAAGATGCCATTATTGTGGATTTTCACAACCATTTACCCATCGTTGTCCCTCATGTTCGAACCATTCAATGGTACCAAGAGGGTTTGGAAGTGAAAGGGTAGAAGAGCAACTTCAGAAAGTATTTCCTGATTCAAGAATTATCCGAATCGACCGGGACGTTGCCCCAGGAACAAAAGAGCTGGAAAAGGCATGGCAAATGATTGAAAGAAGAGAAGTGGATATCGTAGTGGGAACTCGAATGATCTCAAAAGGACTTGATTTTGAAGCTGTTCAACTTGTGGTTATATTGAACGCAGATCATATGCTCTATTTTCCTGACTTCAGGTCCACCGAAAGGACATTTTCTCTTATTCATCAAATGTCTGGAAGAGCTGGAAGAGCAAGAAAGGAAGCCAGAGTAATCCTTCAAAGTTATTCTCCGGAAGAAGACCCCATACGATTTGCTGAGAAGAACGATTTTGATAGTTTTTTCCTTTCTGAAATCAAAAAGAGAAAACAGGGGGAATACCCTCCCTTTAAAAGAATCATTTTGTTTGAATCCAAAGATAGCCATGCTGAGAAAGCTCTTGAACGGTTGAACAAACTAAAAAGAATATTAGAAAGCCAACAAAACGCCATTTCTTTCCAACTTCTTGGGCCCGTTGAAGCTTTTATCACCAAGATATCAGGAAAATATCGTTATCATATGCTGCTGAAAATGGATGATAATAATGATATAATTCATCAGGTAAAGCGTTTTCTAAAAGAAAACGATAAGTATTTATCAAACGTGAACGTGATTGTTGACCCTATCAGATCAATTATTTAGCTTATAGGCTGCTATATGACCGGGAGGTATGAAATGCCAAACGTATCCGACCAGAAGGAAATCAATAAAATCCATTTTGAAAATTTCACAGAAGTCTTGGTTGACGAAGTGATTGACGATTTATTCGAAGTACCCACTTTAGGTGTGTGTAAATGCGACAGATGCCGATATGATATTAAAGCGATTGCCCTTAACTCATTGCCACCTAAGTATGTGGTGACGGAGAAAGGTGAGGTATATGCCAAGTTGGACATTTTCAGAAACCAGATGCGTGTCGATGTTTTAAGAGCCGTCATTGAAGCAATCGAAGTCGTCAAAAAAAACCCATCTCATTAACAAAAGAAAAAAGGGGATAATCATATCCCCTTTTTTTATCAATACTGGCGGAAGCGGTGGGATTCGAACCCACATGAGGAATATCCTCACTGATTTTCAAGACCAGCTCCTTAGCCAATTCGGACACGCTTCCACTCAGTTGAATCACATGATTCATTCAAACATACGCTTTTAAGCAAGATGATGCTTTGTCATTAAAAGTAATTGATTAGTATTTGTCTCCGTACTTTCTTCTGAATTTGTCAATTCTTCCTTCAGTATCAATAATCATTGAATCTCCCTTACCTTGGAAGAAAGGATGACAGCTGCTGCAAACGTCAAGTTTCATTTCTTCACGTGTTGTCCAAACCTCATATTCTGCACCACAAGCACATCTTGCAGTTATTTTGTTCATCTTTGGATGGATATCCGCTTTCATTGTTCTCACCTCAAAATCCTCTCTTAAAAATTCCGGGATATTATATCATATAAAAACCACAAATACAAACCCCGTTCCAAGTAACATGTATTATAAAATCAGCCTACATTTTCCTGCTTTTCCTTATGGATGTTTTCCTCATAAGTCACACCGGAATACCAATCCATACCGGTTCCTGCAGGAACAAGCTGTCCGATAATAACATTTTCTTTGACACCCAGAAGTTCGTCTACACTTGCTTTCAAAGCGCTTTCAGTCAACACCTGAGACGTCTGTTGGAAGGATGCGGCACTCAACCATCCTTCTCTCTTCAGAGATGCCTTGGTGATTCGAAGCAGTTTTCTTCGATATTTCACAGGATTTTTCATATTGATCTGATAGATCATTTTTTCTTCCGGGGTATCACCAAAGACTTCGAGATCCTTGATTCCAGCGTCGATAAAGTCTTTCAAATTTTCCTGTGTCACTTCATCGCCCTGTTTGGCAATCTCATCAATCTTCCCGTCTTTTTTTACCAAAACGTGCTTCAGTAATTTCTTCTTTAAAGCCTTTTTCCGGTTATCGTTGACCTTGGCGTTGTTTTTAAGCAACCTTTCGTTTTCCTTCTTGACTTCATTCACCGATACCAAATCACCAATCATGTAATCCGTATCTCCCGGATCAACGATTTCTACCTTACCCAACATCTGGCTGATGATGATTTCAATATGTTTGTTGTGAATATCTACCCCCTGTTCGGAGTAAACGCGCTTGATCTCTCTGAGCATATATTGAAAGGTTGCATCCACGCTCAACTCACTCATCAGCTCTCTGGGCCTAATTGCACCGGTTGAAAGGGCACTTCCCGGTAGAACTTTATCTCCTATTGACACTCTGGTTTTATGCGAGCTGGTCAACTCGTAGTCAGCAATGCCACCATCGTAATCTTCAATAAAGATCTTGGTTCTTCTCTCTTCGTTCTTAATATCCTTAACAAATCCGCGAATAGTGGAAAAGATTGCTGGGGTCTCCTTGAGTTTCTTTCTGGCTTCAAACAGTTCTTCAGCTCTGGGCAACCCTTGCGTGATATCCGATGTGGATGCGATACCTCCGGTATGAAAGGTTCTCATGGTCAACTGTGTACCAGGTTCTCCAATAGACTGAGCGGCCACAACACCGACGGCTTCTCCGATATTAACGATTTTGTGATTGGACAAATCCATTCCATAGCACTTGGCACATACACCGTTTTCTGATTCGCAGGTAAAGACACTTCGAATGATAATGGATGGTCTGACATCCACTTCCTCCACATCATTTTCCATGAGCAATCTGGCGGTAGCTGGATCAATTTTTTCTTCGATAACCACCAGTGTTGTTTTACCATCCTTTGCCAGAATCTTTTCTTTTGAGAAATTCCCTACAACCGGATATTCAATGACCGGTATTTCTATTATATCTCGATCTTTGCATTCTTGAATAAGATGACCGTTAATCGGCGTTCCTGCTTGAACAACCAATTCACCGTTGTTGGCGAAGATGTTTTCTTTTACTTCGACATATTCATGATGTTCACCTTTGGATTGTTCAAAATTCAGGATACTTTCCTTGTAAACAGGCACCTTCTTTGAAAACTTTGCCAAGAATCGGGCATCACTGTCACCGATCATGAGATCACGTTCATATTTTCTTCCCGTTTCTTCATTCATCAGAATCTCCCCGGTTAACGGATCGAAAACGGGTTTACCGAGGACGCGGCCAAAAATGTTAGGTTCCAACTCTTCGATGATCATATCATCATCTCTGAGAGAAGTCGCTTCCAACCCGTTATGGGTTCCACAATCAGACTGGGTTACGACTATTCCCTGGGCAACATCCACCAGTCTTCGAGTCAGATATCCTGCATTTGAAGTTCTCAGAGCTGTATCTGCAGCGCCTTTTCGACCTCCATGAGTTGAAAGGAAGAACTCAGACACACTCAATCCCTCTCGGAAATTTGATCGGATGGGTATCTCGATAATGTCTCCAGCTGGACCCGCCATAAGACCTCTCATTCCTGCTAACTGCTTGAGCTGGTCTTCATTACCCCTCGCTCCGGATGAGATCATCATCTGTACAGGGTTATATGGATTCCTAGCTATCTGTTTGACCGTTGCCTTCTGAATGTCACTGGTCGCTTGATCCCATACTTTGATGATTTCACGGTGACGTTCGTTTTCGGTTAAATATCCACTATCATAATATTCTTGAATGACAGCGATTTTTTCTTCTGATTTTTGCAATATGGTTTTCTTTTCATCTGAGATTTCTACATCCTTTACCGAGAAGGTCAACCCTGAAACGGTAGCATAATGGAATCCCAGTTCTTTGATGTAATCTAGCAAATCTGCTGTTCGATCAATACCGTATCGTTTGAATACTTCATAGATTGTGTGTTTAACCTGCTTTTTCCCAAAGGTTTGATTCAAATCTTTCAACTCTTCAGGCAATTGGTGATTCAAGATGACACGTCCCGGAGTTGTTTTAATCATTTTACCTTTGTAGAAATACATAATGGGTGTATGCAAATGAAGAATATGTTGTCTTTCATTGAGATAAGAGTGCTCAAGGGCCATTAATACTTCTTCATAGCATGAGAATTTCATTTTTATATCATCTTCTGAGATGTTTTCATAATCTTTTCCCACCATTGTCAGGTAATAAACCCCAAAAATAATATCCTTACCTGGCATTGAGAGGGGTTGCCCGTTGGCCGGCGAGATGATGTTGTATCTTGAGAGCATCAGCCATTTGGTTTCAGCTTGTGCTTTTGCCGAAAGGGGCACATGCACAGCCATCTGGTCTCCGTCAAAGTCTGCGTTAAACGGGGGACATACCAGCGGGTGCAATTTGATGGCATTACCTTCCACGAGTTTAGGAATGAAAGCTTGAATGGATATTCTGTGAAGAGTTGGTGCACGATTCAACATAACCGGATGATCTTTGATCACATCTTCCAAAACTTCCCAAGCTTGCGGCATTTCTTTTTCGATAATAGCCTTCTTTAGTTTCTTTGCACTCTTTGAAGTGCTTTCACTTCCAAGCAGTCTGGATAGCACAAAGGGTTTGAACAATTCAAGGGCCATTTTCTTGGGAATACCGCATTCGTGTATCTTCAAATCCGGTCCCACAACAATGACGGCACGTCCGGAGTAATCCACACGTTTTCCGAGAAGGTTTCTTCTGAAACGGCCCTTTTTCCCTTTCAACAAATCTGTCAAGGATTTCAACGGCCTTCCGCCTCTGTCCGTGATGGCCTTTGCCATTCTCCCATTGTATATCAGTGCATCAACAGATTGCTGCAGCATTCGTTTTTCATTTCTGACTATAACCTCAGGAGCTCCCAGATCAATCAGTTTCTTCAAACGGTTATTTCGGTTAATCACCCTGCGGTACAAATCGTTCAAGTCGGTTGTGGCAAATCGTCCACCTTCAATTTGGATCATGGGTCTGAGTTCAGGCGGAATCACCGGAACGGCATCCATAATCATCCAAGAAGGGACGTTGTTCGACTCAATCAAGTTTTTAACTATCTGCAGCCGTTTTCTCAATTTGATCACTCGGGCACTAGATTTTGGCAGGTCTTTTAATTCATCTTCAATTTCCACGATAATGCCTTCCAAATCCAATTTGTTCAATAGTATTTTAACGGCCTCAGCACCAGTCTTGGCTGTGATCTTTGCGGGATAAACCGTTTCATAGGCTTCGAATTCATTATCCGTGAGGATGTCTCCCGCCTGTTTACCAATCTCTTCAGAAACCTCTTCGTCTATTTCGGTAATGACCATGATGGGACGGTCATTTTCGATTTCTGCTTCCGGACTAAACATTCCCGGATAATGTTGTTCCAGCATTTGGTATTCATCTACTGATAAAATTTCTTCCTCATAGACAAACCGATCAGCAATATGCGTGCCTTCTTCAACTTTTTCGCCTTCGTTAACATATATGATGGAACCTTCAATCACCGGATAATGTCTTTCTTCGATTATATTTTCAACACGGATTTTCCCCGTGGATCTGGACTGTACCTTACCGTCAGTCATTGCATGGATTGAAATGCCTTTATCATACACCACTTTTCCGCTGATTTCGGAAACAATCGTGGGATAAGAAACCGTATCGGTTAGTTTATCCCCTTTCTTGATCTTTTTACCGTCTTTTATCAATACCTTTGCTCCGTAAGGAATGGAAAAATTGGACGGTTGATCACCGCTGGTCGTAACCGGGGAAATGTTGATGGTTCCAAGTCCCTCGTCTACTTCCACTGTTCCATCAATAGGAGAGTAAATGGCATCTATGGTTTGCTCGCTGATTAGTTCTTGACCTTTTTGGATGTTGTCTCCATCTTTAAAATTCAAGATCTGATCTTTATGTACGTTATATGAATGGCTGGTTTTATCGGATACTGTAATCCAATACATAATTTTATCGGTATGTGTTTCCTCTTCCCTGATGGATACGATACCGCTGATATCGCTTTTTACTGGTCCACTTGGATTTTTTACAACCACTGCAGGCTGGGCCTCAAAATCCCAAAATTGAGTGTAGATATCGTATTCCGTCTGATAAAGAGTGTCCCCTTTGTCAAAAGGTGTAGACTTACCATCAACTATGATATAGATCTTCTCGATAATTCTCCTTGAGCCAAAGTATATGATATTTTCCAGGTCTTTGCTGGTCATATTCAATAAATTCGCCAAGATACTCGGGGTACTTTTCAAAAACCACAAATGAACCACCGGTGCGGCCAATTCAATGTGACCCATATTTCTTCTTCGCGCACTTTTTGGCTCAACCTTTACATTACATCTTTCACAAATAGTACCTTCGTATTTCCTGCCTTTAAATTTTCCACAAGCACATTCATAATCTTTGGTGGGTCCGAATATCTTTTCACAAAAAAGACCGTCTCGTTCAGGTTTGAATGTTCGATAGTTGATGGTTTCAGGCTTTTTTATTTCACCATTTGACCAACTTCTAATAGTATCCGGGGAAGCCATTGTGATTTTTACGTGTTTAACCTTTTTCATTTACATCACTTTCCCTTCATTCCCTGTCAAGATCGATTTCATTGTCATTCTCATCAAACACTTTGACATCCAGCGCTACACCCCTGAGTTCTTTCACGAGAACTTTGAAACTTTCGGGGATACCCGGTTCGGGAACGTTTTTATTCTTTAAAATGGCTTTATACACTTCGTTTCTACCAAGCACATCGTCAGATTTTATGGTCAGCATCTCGCTTAAGGTATGCGTCGCACCATATGCCTCCAAAGCCCATACTTCCATTTCTCCAAATCGCTGTCCTCCGAACTGAGCTTTTCCGCCGAGCGGCTGCTGATGAATCAGTGAATAAGGGCCAACGCTTCGAGCATGAATCTTGTCCTGAGCTATATGAACCAATTTTAGCATGTACATAATTCCAACGGTAATGGGTTGATCAAAAGCCATACCAGTTCTGCCATCTCGAAGCTGTACTTTTCCTGATTTGACATCCTCAGTGTCACCTTTATCTAATCCCGCTTCGACTCTTTTTTTATAGAGTTCTTCAAGGATTTCATCTTCTTTTGCACCGTCAAAAACCGGGGTGGCAACAAACCAATTGTTTAAATACGCCAACCAGCCTAAATGTGTTTCAAGTATCTGCCCAAGGTTCATTCTAGATGGCACACCTAATGGTGATAAAATCATCTGTATGGGTTCTCCGTCGGGTAAAAAAGGCATATCCTCTCTGGGAAGTATTCTGGAAATAACCCCTTTATTCCCATGACGACCAGCCAATTTATCTCCAACGTTTAAAGGCTTACGGCAGGCCACATAAACTCTGATCATCTTATTGACACCGGGACCTAATTCCGAAACATCGTTTTTATCGTATACTTTCACATCTATGACGCGACCATTCACTCCATGCGGGAGTTTTAAGGAGGTATCTTGAATGTCTCGACCTCTATCACCAAACACAGATCGAATAATTTTTTCTTCAGGAGATATTTCAGCTTCACCTTTTGGTGTAACCTTTCCAACCAATATGTCCTCAGAAGATACCGTTGCACCTATACGGACGATGCCGTTTTCATCCAGATTTTTTAATCTTTCTTTACTCACGTTTGGAATATCTGGTGTGATTTCTTCAGAACCCAACCTGGTTTCACGTGCGTTCACTTCGTGTAACTCAATATGAACGGAAGTAAATGTTTCTGTTTTCAACAAATCCTGATTAATCAATATGGCGTCTTCAAAGTTGTAGCCTTCCCATGGCATAAATGCAACCATAATGTTCTGCCCAATGGCGAGTTCTCCCATGTCTGTAGCAGGACCATCTGCAAGAGGATCCCCTTTAGCCACTTTTTCACCAACATTGATGATTGGTCTTTGATTGACCATGGTATCCTGATTGGAACGAACAAATTTCTGTAAACGGTATTCATCTATCTTCGGCTTGTCTTTTTCAAATATCAATTTACCGTTTTCATCCATTCTGTGTATTTGAATTTGTCTTGAATCGACTTTAACCACTTGACCCGCATATTTTGCCCTAATGATAAAACCGGAATCTCTGGCAGCTACCCACTCCACACCTGTACCAACACGCGGTGCTTCAGGATTGATAACAGGGACTCCCTGCCGCTGCATGTTGGAACCCATCAAAGCACGGTTAGAGTCGTCATGTTCCAAAAAGGGAATCAAAGCGGTTGAAATTGAAACCGTTTGTTTAGGTGAAACATCGATATACTTTACTTTTTTGCTGTCAACATACACGAGATCACCATGTTGCCTGACAGGCACTCTCTCCATTGCGATCGTTCCGTCTTCCTTTAACGGGGTATTGGCTTGTGCAACAAAGTACATTTCTTCTTCATTAGCTGTTAAGTAATCAACTTCATCGGTAACCCTTCCATCATCTACTTTTCTGTAGGGAGTGATTAAAAAACCGTATGGGTTAGTGGTCGCAAAAGTTGCCAAAGAGGTAATCAAACCAATATTGGCCCCTTCTGGTGTTTCTATGGGACACATTCTTCCGTAATGAGAATCATGAACATCACGAACTTCAATTTTTGCCCGTTCCCGTTTCAAACCGCCAGGTCCTATAGAGGATAATCTTCTTTTGTGTGTTAACTCAGATAATGGATTCACTTGATCCATGAACTGAGAAAGTTGACTACTGGCAAAGAATTGATTCATAGAAATGATGATGGGTCTGACATTAATCAGACTTTGAATGGAAATTTTTTCTAATGAATTATAAACGGTCAATTTCTCCGTAATGAGCTTTTGTATTTTAGAGAATCCACGTTCGAATTCTCCTTTAAGTAGTTCACCAACCGTCCTCACTCGTTTATTACCCAAGTGATCTTTGGTATCCAACAAATTGTTATCAAATTCTAAATCCAACAGATGAATCGTTGCCAAGAGTAAATCCAGTTTTTCAATAACCTGTGACTGTTCATTGTATCTTTCTTCACCTTCAATCCCGTGAAGCTTTTTGTATTTGTCATAGATCATATCCAGTCTTCTGTTCATTTTGTATCGTCCGACTTCAGAGAATTCATATTTTTCTTCACTGAAGTATAGGTTGTACAGGTAATTTTTGGAGGTATTTACCCTGGGTATTTCTCCGGGTTTTAATTTTCTGAACAGCTCAATAACCGCTTCGTTCTCACCGGCTTCTTTAAGGGAATCATCCAGTTTCTCAAAGGTATTTTGAACGTTTGGATTTAATATGGTGATTTGTTCAATTCCATTTTCTATGATTTCATCAAATCGCTTTTTGTCAAGCTTTTCGCCCTTTGCAATGATGACATTCCCTTTGGCATCTGTAATTTCTTTTAACACGATGGAGTCGGCATATTTTTCCAAATCTTTCTTGTTATATGCCTCGATCTCATGTGGAAAATTGTCAAATAATTCAACGTTATCAACAAATCCAATACTTTTCAAGAATAGGAGCAGATTAACTTTTCTTCTCCTGTCAATTCTTGCCTGAAGAATGTTTTTATTTGTATTTAAAATGATTTCCAGCCAAGCTCCACGCTGGGGTAGAAAATGTGAAATATACAAATCCTTTTTTCCTGGTGTTGCGCCCTCATCCACAAAATAGATACCCGGTGATCGAACCAGTTGATTGACAACCACCCTCTCGGCGCCGTTAATGATAAATGATCCTCTTTCAGTCATAAAAGGAATATAACCGAAAAAGGCATTTTCTTCTCTCATTTCACCGGTGTTGATATCTAAAATCCTGACTTTGACATAAAGGGGAACCGTATAGCTAATTCCTTTGGCTTTACATTCGTTTTCATCTTCGTTGGGTTCACCAATCTGAGTATCAACAAATTCAAGGACAAATCCCTTTTCGTCCTTTCTTAAATCGCCACGATGAGGTTGTGATCTGATTGGCGAAAATTTTGTCAACACTTCCATGATTCCCTTTTCCAAGAATTCCTGATATGATTCCAACTGCATATCGATGAGGTTTGGTACTTGAACCGCCTCACCTATTTTTCCGTAAACTTTCCTTATTCTTCGGCCGAAGCTCTCCTGTTTCAATGAAAATCACCTCTTGGAGAGAAAAGATTTTTTAACACAAAAATGCAACAGGCACATGCCTGTTGCAGGGAATACTAATTATGACGTAATTTCAATTATTTAAGTTCTACTTCTGCACCGGCTTCTACAAGCTTTGCTTTAATATCTTCGGCTTCGTCTTTAGGTGCGGATTCTTTAATTACAGCATCAGGAGATCCGGCATTATCAACCAAGTCTTTGGCTTCTTTCAATCCAAGCCCAGTAATTTCTCTGACAACCTTGATCACATTGATCTTCTTATCTCCAAAGCTTTTCAGAAGAACTTTAAAATCGGTTTTCTCTTCTTCTGCTGCTCCTGCCGCTCCACCGGCTGCAGGCATTGCAGCGATTGCCATTGGTGCCTGTGCTTTGACATCGAATTTCTCTTCAATATCCTTTACCAGTTGGGATAATTCAGTTACGGTCATTTCTTCTATTGCTTTTATAATCTCTTCACGTGTCATTTAATTTACACCTCCAGTAATTTTAGCAAATCATGACTCTTTTTTTTCTTTCACTGCATTCAATGCATAAGGTAACTTCAATATGATGTTGTTCAAAGATGCTGCAAGTCCGGTAATCGGTGCCTGCAGAACATTCGCCAACATTCCAAGCAATTCTGTCCTTGAAGGCAACTTAGACAGTTCAACAACACCCTGTTCATCGTATACTTCGCCCTCAAACAATCCAGCTTTGATCTTCGGCATTTCAAATTCTTTGTTGAATTTGACCAATGCCTTTAAAACCGCCATGGGATCTCCTTCTTCATCAACATATAAAGCGGCGTTAGGACCGTTCAAATATTCAAAAAAGTCTTCGTTGGTCTTTCCGGATTCATCCAAAGCAACTTTGATAAACGTGTTTTTGCAGACTTGCAAGTGACCGCCTGATTCAGAAAGTCTTCTTCTCAGAATACTAATCTTTTCCACATTAAGTCCCCTGTAATCCATAAGAACAACAACCGGTGATGACTTAAATTGATCGGCGAGTTTATCGATTATCTGTCTTTTCTGCTCTTTAGTAAGCAATGTTCCACCTCCTTTGTATTATATGACCACGTATGAGGTCACGGTGAAACACACGCGCACCTCGGTAGGCGAATGACTTCTTTAATAAAAAAACCTACTGTCTCGAGTACGTGGAATAGAAATAACGGTTTTTATACTTCTTTTAAATATACACTTTGATCTAATTTGATTCCCGGGCCCATTGCAGTAGCCACCGCTATCTTTTTGAACAGTTTACCCTTCAAACTGGCGGGTTTCATCGCCAATACCTGTCTAATAGCAGAGTCTAAGTTCTCTTTTAATTGTTCATTTTTAAATGACTTTTTCCCGACGACCAAATGGATATTTCCCGTTTTATCGTTTCTGGCTTCAATTCTTCCACCTTTAAATGCATTGACTGCTTCTTCAACATCATTGGTAACTGTACCTGATTTAGGCGATGGCATCAGTCCTCTTGGACCCAAAACTCTTCCTAATTTGCCTATAACTCTCATCATATCTGGTGTGGCGATTGCTATATCAAAATCCATCCAGTTCTCTTTTTGGATCTTGTCTGCCATATCTTCAGCACCGACAAAATCTGCGCCGGCTGCCTTTGCTTTTTCAGCATTTTCTCCTTGTGCAAACACAAGAATTCTCATACTTTTTCCCGTTCCGTGAGGAAGGGAAATAGGTTGTCTGATCTGCTGATCTGCCTTTTTGGGATTAACATTTGTACACATATGCAATTCGATGGTTTCATCAAATTTAACTGTGGCTGTTTCTTTTAACAGTTGAACCGCTTCTGCTATGCTGTATAATTTGCTCCCGTCAATCTTCGCTCTCGCTTCTCTGTATCTTTTTGAATGTTTTGGCATTTGTCAGCACCTCCCCTATTTGGCGACTTCTACGCCCATATTTTTGGCTGTTCCTTCGATGATCTTCATCGCTGCCTGAATATCGTTGGCGTTTAAGTCTTCCAATTTGATCTCGGCTATTTTTCTAAGCTGTTCTTTCGTGATCTTCCCAACTTTTTCTGCATTGGGTACCGAAGATCCTTTCTTGATTCCCGCTTCTTTCAAAATAAGGAAAGATGCCGGCGGCGTCTTCATAATGAACGTAAACGATCTGTCTTCGTATACCGTGATAACAACAGGAATAACTGTCCCCATCTTATCACTCGTTCGAGCGTTAAATTCCTTACAAAAACCCATGATATTGATGCCATGTTGTCCAAGTGCCGGGCCTACTGGTGGTGCAGGATTGGCTTTTCCGGCTTGCAACTGTAACTTGATCGTTGTTAAAATCTTTTTTGCCATCTTTACTCCTCCTCGAGTGGTTTAACGGGTCGGCATAAACCCTCCCACAATATCAAACAAAAGCAGGTTAAGCAGCCCTTGCTTTTTGTTAAACAAAATGATCTATAATAAGCTTATACTTTTTCGATCTCACTTAAATGAACAACTACAGGTGTTTCCCGTCCGAAAATGTTGACCATTACTTTTAATTCATGCTTTTCAGGATTGATCTCACTGATCGTCCCAACAAAATCTGAAAATGCACCTGATTGAATCCTGACAGCTTCTCCTATCTCGTACTCTATTTCAACCGTCGCTGCTTTTTTCTCAGACTTTTCAATACTTTCCAATCCGGCAAGACGCAAAATCAACCTTGCTTCTTTATCCTTTATTGGCAACGGTGCTGCACCTGAAGACACAAAATGAACAACGTTTGGAACACTTTGAATAGTATTCCACGCTGCATCGGTTAAGGCCATTTCCACAAAAACATAACCGGGAAAAAGTCTTCTACGCTTGATATTGACGAGTTTTAATATTCTTCTCGTTCCTCGGTCACTGACCTCTACAAGCGCATCAAAATCGGCGGTTAAATTAAGAGGCTCAGAGATCTCGTCATTTTTTTCCACTTCTTTTCTTTTAGATGCCCTGCTTTGCAAAAACAATTTGAGGGGGACATAGTAAACATCCTCCTCGAAATCATCTGTTCTTTTCACCACTATCTTTTTTACTTTAACAGATTCTAAAACTGTTCCATCCATCTCACAAATATACTCGGTGTTCTTTGCAAAGGGCATCCCTTGACGAATCTTTACACCAGACTTAATGCCAGACTCTATCTTGTCCGCTTCCGGAATATAGTATATTTTTGTATATTTTGAATCCAGGGTTTCAACGACAATTCTGCGGTAATTTCTTACCACTTCAACTGTGCCGGAATGTCTTATTTTAACGGGGTTCTCTTCAGCCAGCAAATCGCCTTTTTTAACTTCGTCACCAGTAGTAACATGAAGCTTTGCTTTTTGAGAAAGCATATGTTTGACAGTATGTGCCTTGGATGGTTCAACAACAACCTCTTCAGGTATGACGACCCGACCGACTAATCTTTCAAGGTTAAGTGTATCTCTTTTTTTTTCGATACTCTCCTTGATTTTTTCTTCCAGTCCGGAATACGTTTGAATAACGTACCACTTTTTTTTCAACCAAATCACCCAATACCAAGGACACCCAACAGGTATTTGGTAAGGTTGCTGAATCCCAAATCAAGAGCTGCAAAATAGACACCCATAACAATTAAAATAATGGTTACAACACCTGTTGTTTGCCATAAAACGTGTCGAGTTGGCCAAGTAGTAGCTTTATATTCCTGCTTTACTTCCCGGAAGAACTTCTTGACCTTCGAGGGTTTCTTAGGAGCAGCTTTCTCCGTCTTGTTATTCTTGACCATGTCATTATTAGCCATACAGAAATTCCTCCCTTTAAGAAAAACTGGCAGGCCCGGAGGGACTTGAACCCCCAACACCCGATTTTGGAGACCGGTGCTC
>DAOTHY010000035.1:20216-21730 GCA_035447925.1 Thermotogota bacterium | reverse complement strand
TCCTGCGCATTTTCATATGCTTCCACGAAAGAATTACCGCCGGAAAAACACCCGTCTAAAGCTGGGAATCTCACCCCGTAATAGTCGTTCTCACCTTTTTCAAAGATTGCCCTGTAATAAATTTTCAATTCTCCCCCCCTTATCCATATATAATAGCACGTAAAGTACGTGTTTTAACTTTAAACATGATCCATCCTGCTAATAAATCTCTGTTAGCTTCATCTATATACTTGACTTTCCTTCAGTAGGGTCTGCTGAAGCTCTATAATTTCTCCCTTGGTTCTGATGTTGGGGAAAACGCCAGCCCTAAGGGAGGAATTATAACGTACAAGTTTTTTTGTCTATTTTCTTAAGAAGCCTTGCACCTAAATTGAATTAATTCTTCCGTAACACTTTGTTTTTTAAGTATTCTGTGTTTTTCAGCAGCCATTATATAAGGTCCGCTTTATATTCTAATAATTATTTTACCAACCGTCCGGCCCTTGGCGTAATATTTCATTGCGTCGGTGGTGTATTTCAAATCATATTCTTTATCAATGATCGTTTTCAGTTTTCCCTCTTCAAACAGTTTCTTAATAAAAAGAAGATCTTCTTGAGTTTGTTTATGAGAGAGACTTGTAAATGTTTTTCCTCCTTTCTTGGACATCAAAGCCCCTAAAAAGATCGGTTGCATCATTTGTTTCAAATCTCCACCGGTGGCTACATGAATTCCATTAGTCTCTAAAGCATTCTTATAATCAAAAATAGAGCGATATCCAACAGTGGCAAGAATCAAGTCATACTTTTTCTTGCTTTTTGTGAAATCTTCTTTCTGATAATCAATACAACGATCCGCACCCAATGAAAACAAAATTTCATGATTCTTACTACTGCTGACCGCTGTTACTTCTGTATCAAAAGTTTTTGCTATCTGAACGGCAAAGGTCCCGATCCCACCGGAAGCACCGTAAATAAGCACCTTCATACCAGAGGTTATTCTCCCTTTCAACAAACCTCGATAAGCTACAGCCGCTGCTTGGGCTGATCCGGCAGCTTCTTCAAATGATACATTTTCAGGTTTTTCAGCAATGCATTTCTCAGGAGCTGATACAAACTCTGCAAAAGCTCCAAAACCGGCATCCGATAGATCACCAAAAACCTTATCCCCGATTTTGAATCGCATAACTTTCGCTCCAACTGATTCTACAATGCCCGCAACATCACCACCCGGAATAAGAAATTTTGGCTTTGGTAATCCCATGGAAAATCTTATTAAATACGGTTTCCCCTGCATAATGAGCAAATTCCCGCCGTTAATTGATGACGCAACGTTTCTGATCAACACCGCATTTTCATCCAACCGGGGTTTTTCAATCTCAGTAAACTTCAGTACATGAAAAGAACCATATCCATCCTGTACAATCGCTTTCATAATAAACCTCCCTTAAAAAGTCATCTTTAACTTCAAGAGAAACCGGCCAATGTTTTGTGCAGGAGCCTGACCATGAGTGCATATTCACTTATATCTGTTTATT
>DAOTHY010000035.1:13528-20116 GCA_035447925.1 Thermotogota bacterium | reverse complement strand
TGAAAACCTTTTTGAAAGGAAGGGATTGAGCATGGATTTAAACAAATTATATGATAGAATCATATTATAGATTTGATGCGGATTCAATATCATTTACTTTGGAAAATTTTTCTGAAGATACAACCAACTTTTTTAAACAGGTGTGGTTTGATGAAAGAGTTTACGGACGACTATAAAGGCATTTTAGAAGGTTCCGTTGTCGGAACTTGGGTTTGGAATATTCAAACGGGTGAGATGGACTTGAACGAAATCTGGACAAAGATTCTTGGCTACCGTTCGGGAATATTCAATCCGGTTACCTGTGAACAATGGGATAGTCTCATACATCCTGATGATTTAAACAAGCGGAAAGAAGGTTTAAAGGAATATTTTTTAGGCGAGAAAAATCTCTATGAATGTGAACTGAGAATGAAACATCAAAACGGAGATTGGATATGGATTGCCGAAAGGGGCAGTGTTCTTCAAAAGTCTGTTGATGGCCAACCGTTGATGATGTCCGCTATTTTTATGGATATTACGGACAGGAAACAGGCAGAACAAAACCTTTCTCAAAATGGCGAGCATTTTAAAAAACTCTTTCAAAATTCCCGTGACGGGATGTATATTCGTTCTTCTGAGGGCTACATTGAAGAGGTAAATGACAGCTTTTTAAAAATTCATGGATTTGACAGAGATGAAGTGATCGGGAAAAAATCTTGGGAGTTTATTCATCCAGAATCCTTGGCATATATTGAAGAAATGAAGCAAAAAGGACAATGGGAGAATTATATCTCAGAGGTCAGGATTGTAACAAAAACCGGTGACAAACGATATGTGGAGATTAGTACCTTTACCCTGGATTCTTCCACCGAAAACACAAAAATAGCCGGAACGATTCGTGATGTTACAGAACTCAGAGCATCGGAAAAAAAGATGGCCTTGATGAATAGTAGACTACAGCTGGCAATGGATGCTGGAGAACATGGTTTTTGGGACTGGGATATACTGAAGAACAACATGTATTTTAGCCCGGGATATTATAAAATGTTAGGATATGAATATGGAGAATTTCCAATGACAATTGAAAGTTGGGAACTATTAATCCACCCGGAAGATAAAAAACTCATTGTCCCTAAAATTTTTGACTATTTAAAAGAGGCAAAACCATTTTCACTGGAATTCAGATTGAAGTGTAAGGATGGCCATTACAAGTGGATATCAGGTCAAGGCAAGGCTTTTGAAAAAGACGTAAACGGCAATCCCTGCAGAGCGGTGGGGGTTCATGTTGACATTGACAATGTAAAAAAAGCCGAAGAGTCTCAACGGCTCCTCTTGGATAATATTAATACTCAGGTGTGGTATCTGTTGGATGAATGTACCTACGGAGCCGTCAATAAGGCACACGCTGATTTTTTGGGGAAATCGAAAGAAGAAATCGCTTATAAGAACATGTATGAGCTGTTACCGGAATCAGTCGCAGAACAATGCCGTCAAAACAACAGAAAGGTGTTTACTCAAAAAATAACCGTTGAAAACGAAGAATGGGCTCCCAATGACAGTGGTGAAAACCGATTGCTATCAGTGATAAAATCACCCAAACTAAATGATGATGGACAAGTGGAATACGTTGTTTGTTCTGCCATCGATATCACCGATCAAAAAAGAGCAGAAGAAAGATTAAAGACCAGCGAAAAGAATTTCAATCACTTTTTCCAGAGTATGGATGACCTGATTTTTGTTGGTACGATCGAAGGCCAAATCTTGTTTATCAATCAAGCTGTAATGGACAAGCTTGGCTATGATCATGACGAGCTGATCAAAATGCACATTCTTGATGTTCATCCAACGGATAGGAGAACCGAAGCAGAGCGAATCTTTGCTGAGATGTTCAGGGGGGAGAGAGAAACGTGCCCATTGCCCCTTCAAAAGAAAAATGGCGAGCTATTGCCGGTTGAAACCAAGGTGTGGTTTGGAAAATGGAATGAAAAAGAAGTCATTTATGGAATCTCCAAGGACTTGTCGAAACAACAAGCCGCATTGGATAAATTCACCAAACTTTTTGAATCAAACCCCGCCTTAATGTCGCTTAGCTCTCTAAAAGACAAAAGAATACTCGACGTTAATCGTTCTTTTGTCGAGACTTTGGGGTATGAGAAACATGAGGTGTTGGGTAGTACCAGTGAAGAATTAGCCTTATTTGTTGATCCTGAAAAACATAAACTTTTGGCAGAGTTACTGATGCGTACCGGTCGAATCAGAGAAAAAGAAGTACAAGTAAAGACAAAAAGCGGAAAGACTCTAACCGGACTTGTTTCCGGAGAAGTAATTGACAATCAATATGAAAAAATTTATTTATCAGTCATGACAGATATTACCAAACAAAAGGAAGCTGAGGAAAAGGCCAAGGAGGCCAGCCGGGCGAAGAGCGAATTTTTAGCTAATATGTCACACGAGATCAGAACACCGCTTAATGGCATTATCGGTTTCTCTGAATTGTTGCAAAGGTCGAATCTGACAGAAAAACAGCAGGAATACATGCAGGCAGTAAAAAATTCCGCTGATTCACTTATGGATATTATCAACGACATTCTGGACTTTTCCAAAATCGAAGCAGGCAAGATGGAGCTAAACCATGAAAAAACAGACATCGTCCAGCTGTGCGAAAATATCATCGACATCGTCAAATTCAGAGCTCAGGACAAAGGATTGGAATTGTTGTTAGATCTTAAAAACAACGTGCCAAAATACGCCTGGATCGATGCCCTCAGATTAAAACAGGTGTTGGTTAATCTTTTGGGTAACGCCATAAAATTCACCGAAGAAGGCCAAGTAGAATTAAAAGTCATCCAAAACAAAGCCTATCAAGAGGGTGATGAACAAATGGCGTCCATTATCTTTATGGTTGAAGACACCGGTATCGGAATCGGAGAAAAGAACAGAACAAGAATATTTGAAGCCTTTTCACAAGAAGATCTTTCTACCACAAAAAAATTCGGTGGATCAGGATTGGGATTGGCTATTTCAAACCGTTTACTGAAAATGATGGATTCGCAGCTTCTGTTGAAAAGTGAGTTGGGAAAAGGAAGCACGTTTTATTTCACTCTTTCATTGAAAGTACACGATCAGGAAGAACAAAAAGAAGTGTGGCCTGAAGAAATCCGGACTATCCTATTAATAGACGATAACGAAGACAGCAGAAAAATAATCAGAGAAAACCTTGAGTTCATAGGTGCAACTGTCACTGAAGCGAGAAACGGTTTTGAGGGGTTGGAAGTGCTTACAAAACAACGAGATTTTGATTTGATGATTATTGACTATCATATGCCGTATATGAACGGTATTGAAGTGATTCAAACTGTTAGGGAAAAATTTGAACTCACTCCCAATGAACTGCCGATTATACTTTTACACAGCTCATCAGAAAATGAAGCAATTCAAGCAGGGTGTCAAAAATACAAAGTTGCTGCGAATATACTCAAACCTATCAAAATGTCTCGGTTTATTCCCATTCTTTCAGGAATTAAGAATCCTAAAACAAGCGACCCATCGGTAGAGCAAAACAAGGAAAAAACAATAGCACGAAATTTCTCAAAAGAGTCCGCTTTTAAAAATATTCTCATCGCTGAAGACAATACTACGAACATGCTCTTTGTAAAAACAACCATCAGTCAACTATTACCACAAGCCCGTATCATTGAAGCCACAAATGGTGAAGAAGCCGTTCAATTGACCCGAGAAGAAGAGGTTGACCTGATCTTCATGGATGTAAGAATGCCCAAAATGGATGGTTATGAGGCAACAAAAGCCATCAGGGAATTCAATACAACAACAATGATCATCGCCTTGACCGCTGGTGTGATTACTGGAGAGCGTGAACGATGCTTACAGGCAGGAATGAATGACTACCTTGCTAAGCCTGTCACCATCGATGCCATCGAGCGGGTATTATTTGATCAGCTGATGACGCAAGAGAGCAGCACCGGGTCCATTCCGAAAGAAGAGCATGGTGTTTTTTTTAATAAATATCTGTTAAACGAACGGCTTGCTGGAAACCAGGAATTAATCCATGAAGCCATGGATCTCTTTCGAATGGATTTAACAGAAAAAATCAAGTTTTTGGAAGAAAAGAGTATTTCCGGTATGTCTGCTGATAACCTGATCAATCTTTTTCACACTATCAAAGGCCAGGCGGCAAATCTTTGTTTTGAAAGCCTTGTTCGGAGAGCGGAATTTTTTGAAAGAAATGCCACTGAAGGTAAAACAGACGTGATCGAAAAGGAGTTAGAAGATTTTATCTCTTTTTTGAAACAAAACCTTGAGTTTCTTAACCGCCAATTATACGAACAAACTCAATAAGCATCCCTTGTCGGTTAATCAATCGGAGTTGAAACCAAAGGGCTTTCCAGGCTCTTTTTAACTCGTTTAGTAAGCCCCCTATCATGATCAAAAACCTCTATCCGGTTTCAAAAGTATTTTGGGAGGTGGATAAAATGAACTGTAAAAACGCAATGATCTTATTGTTGATACTGACCATATGTCTATCTTTTGGAGATTTGCTGACCTTTAATAACGTGGTATTTAATTGGGATTATGATATTGTCCCGTATGATTATGATGTGGCCAAGGTGATTGGACATTTATACGCAGATACCATTCGAGTGGATCTGGATGGAAAAGTGGAAACGATCACCTTATTAGGTGTCTTGACACCGGATAATCCAAACTCCAAATCGCATTATGCTTACTTTTCTTCAAATGCAGCAGAATTCACAAAACAATTGTGCCCTTATCAATCAACCGTCTATTTATCTTATGATCAAACTGAAAAGGATAAATACAACAGAAGATTGGCATATCTCTGGTATAAGGTCAACGGGCAATGGATAATGCATAATCTCAATCTTCTTGCCAATGGCTATGGAATCGTTTCAGATTCTTATTTTGTTAGAGAGGACCTTCAAGAACACTTTCATCAAGCCCAAGAACAGGCGCAGAATGAGACATTAGGTCTTTGGAAAAAAGAAGCCGCCAGAAGTAACATCGAAATTGTGATGAGTTCATCTTCGGATATGGTCAGAATTTCCACAGTCAAGTATTCAGGCAAACCTCTTTATATTGAGATTAAGAACGTGGGTTCTGCTGAGAAAAATCTGAACAGATGGTTTTTATATAGTATTTCAAGCAAAAGAGTGTTCTCTTTTGGTCAAATCGTTATCCAACCCTTCGAAACCATAAAAGTCTATTTTGGCCCCGATCGAACGGGATCCTTATTCTGGGAGGGTGACCATCTTTTAAATTCCGACGGAGATGGTGTGATTCTCTACAATGAAAAAGGCAAGCAAGTTTCCATCTATTCATGGGGCTATTGAAAGATGTTTTCTTATGCAGGGTTTTCTGCTGTTTGCTAATCTTTAAGGAAAAAAACGGAAAATCAACCCTATCACCTCACAACTCTTTCCAAATAAGGAAAAGTTAAAAAGGAGATAGGGTATTCGTTGATATTCATTAAATCAAACAAATCTCTTCAATCTTATTCAATCATTCTGGTGATGATGACTTTCCAAATATTTCCGTGAAAATCCAAAGTGCTCCAGTAGGCTTCTTTACTGATTGAAATATCCGTTCCGGTTTTCAGGAAGGTATAATTGCCCTGTCCCTCTTTTTGGGCATTGATTTGTCTGCCCAATTCCTGTAGTTCTTTATAAGCAGAATATATCCCCTCTTGGAAGAGGTTTTCATTGATCTCGTGACGATCGATATCGTAGATGATGGTTCCATCTTGCTGCATGATCCAGATCTCATAGTCCGTGTTCTTCAGATTTTTCTCGATGATTTGACCGAAGAATTCATAGGGTTCGATCAACATGCTTAAAGAGCCCTTCCATTCTCCATTTTTATTGAATACCGGCCATTCCACATCGATTCCGAACAGATCTTCTGCTGTCATAAACAACTGACTCACTACCGGCATTTTTGTATGGTATAACTGTTGCATCTGTTCTTGGTCAGAAATGTCTGTCCCTTCAAGGTGACGGTATGCTTTTGGAGCCATATACTGCATCACAAGATCGGTATTGACATAGGCCACATCAAATACATATGGTGAATTATGGTATATGGTTTCAAGGATGGAATGAATGTTTTGCGGAATATCTACCTGTTTGGAAAAAGAAGCACTGGCTTCCAAAAAATTGGCTTCCATTTCACTTATTCTCTGACTTAACTCCTGTGTTACTCTCACCAAATTTTTTCTCATATCTGAACTTGAGGAATTGTTTGAAAAATCGTGAATCTTTTTGGCATAAATATATTTCCATTCTGTGATATCTTGTGTATCATATAGGCCATAATATAGTCCGTTGTTATGGCTGAAAGTGATGTTGCCGGTCTCTTTTTCGTATAGTCGGGACAAGAAATATCCTGTGTCCTCGTTGATATACTCTCCTACAGGCGAGAAGAGATAACTATTATCGCTGGATAAAATCATGGTCTCATCTTTGAGAGCAAAGTAAACCGTATCATCGCTTAAGTTCATTCGTTGGTTCAGATAATGATTTAAAGGCTCCATATACAATGACATGCCTACAAATCCCGTGGGTTGATTTTCTT
>DAOTHY010000035.1:9782-13428 GCA_035447925.1 Thermotogota bacterium | reverse complement strand
AGCTGTACAAATCGGTCATGATGTACCCCGCCATGAGCTGATAATAGTCCAAGGCAATACGGTCCAGCCTTTCCATGGAAGCAACAACCACATCCACTTTGTTCAATAACTCTACGGGAATCCGAATGTTTTTCTCATGGGCGATGTTCAAGTTGATGATACTCAATCCATCTTCCAGGTCATCAAAGTTTGACTGATAAGCTATAATCGGAAAATCGGCAGGACGTTTCCTTTCATTGGCAATCTGTAATGCCATTTGTGCTGAAAGTGTTCCGTGAAAATTCGGATCCGGGACTACACCACAGAGTGCGCCATCGTAAACAATGTAATCCGATAAGCCGATGATGGGTTTATCTGTAACCTGGTTGATCATCTCCATGGCCTTTTGTGTGCTAATGATGTTGCCCTTGGCGTCTTTAAACTCAGTGGTTCGGATGAAATAAAAGCAGTTGGCGAATTTCTCCAAGATCTGCAGATCTTCTAATAATTTGTCAAAGCGCTCGTATTTGAAAAAGCCGAGATTTTCAAAATCACCAAGATTTTGCTCTTTGAGAAATTTGATGTATCCGTCGGTGCTATTGGTGTCATCCCCGATGAAAGCCACTGTTTTGATTTCAGGATCAATTTGTTTGCACAAAATGAGAGATCTTAAAGGAAAAGGTCTTTCCAATATTCCTGTTGTTTTTTCATTAGGATAACCGTAAACGGAAGGATCGGTGTTGACCCCGCAAAAAATGATCGGGGTTTTGTCTTCTGGTGGTATCAGGCTGACAAAATACTGTTGGGCATTATCATCGCAGGCAATGACCACATCCGGGTCAAAGGCATTCATTTCTTCGAGGGCCATCTGTCCAGATTTCACTTTCCATTGCTGCTCATTTTTCAATCGTGTATCCATATAAAAGGATTGGATTTGACATGCAGTTGAATCCAGAGTTCTTTCAATCGATGTTGCTAAGGCCTCATTCCAGGCGTAGTCTTTATCATAACTGTAAACGATAAATATCTTGGGGATCGCAGCAGATAAGATAATCCCTAAGAATAGGGTAACCGTGATGATGAGAAAAAGCCGTTTTTTCATGTTTTTTCACTTCCTCTTTTTTTATTCAAAACAGATTGAGCTAATTTTTTTACTGTATAAATTATAGCACAGAGTTGTTTTTTATCTTGGGTTGTAATAATCCAATATGGACACCTGAGGTTATTTCTGTTATAATCAGGTCGACCTCCATCCTTTTTATCAAGGGAAACCGGTGAAAATCCGGTACGGGGACGCCACTGTTAAGGGGTACTGAGAATCTTGATAGAACCAAAGATGTTCTATCCAAAGCCACTGTGAGATTTTTCCATGGGAAGGCTTGATTCGAGGGATGATGCCTGAGTCAGGAGACCTGTTAAATAGGATGGAAAAAGACCTTCCGAACCCGGAGGTCATTTCAAATATTTTAGGAGGTTTTACAATGAAAAGGTTTTTGCTTACGCTTTTCTTCGTTTTTTCTTTTGTCAGTGTTTTTTCTTTTTCGGTAGTAGATGATTTGGGCAGATTGGTTCAAATTGATCAGGTTCCCCAAAGAGTGGTAGTGGCTGCCCCTGTTTTCACAGATTATCTTGTGAGACTTGGTGTTTCAGACAAGATCATCGGGGTTACTGATTATGATCCCTTTCAAGCAGAAAAAATTGGTCTTTCTACTCCGCTAAATATCGAAAAAATAGTTTCTCTTAAACCAGATATCGTTTTTGTCGCAGGGGGATACCAAGCACCTGAAGTCTACAAACTTGAAAAATTTGGCTTAACGACTGTTTGCATCAATCCAACAACTATCGATGCCATTTTTAGAACCATGAATATCATCGCTGCAGTTTTTGATCTTACAGAAAAAGGAAACAAACTGGTAGAAGAAGCCAATCAAAGGATGTTGAACATTTCAAGAGATCAGGCTTATTTGATCCCCTTAGAGGACAGAAAAACGGTTTTTTATGCCATGATCGCCGGTAATGAAGTTAAAGATTTATGGACATGTGGGCAAGGTTCTTTTTTGAATGAAGTGATCTCTATGGCAGGCGGCGTCAACATCACGGGCAATTATTCAGGGGCTAACGGTTGGTTACCCATCAGTGTAGAATTTGTGGCTGCAAAAAATCCCGATGCCATGATTGTCCCTTACTATTATGAAGGCAACGAAGAACAATCAAAAACCGTCATTATGAACTTCTCTCCATGGAGTGGTATTGAAGCAGTAAGAAACGGTGAAATCTATGGCATCAATGGTGACAAATCAAATCATGCCAATTTCAACTTAATCGAACTGATGGAGGAAATCTATAACAAGCTATACGGAGAATAATCAAGTTGAAGAGTAAAGATTTTAATTTTTTCTCAATACACAAAGGGGGCAGGCTGTTTGCCTTCCTCCTTGTTATTTTTATTTTTGTTTTTTTCATGCTCATCAACCTTTCGATAGGTACCATTAAAATTCCCATATCAGAACTGTTACGTTTTTTTTCTTTCCAAACTTTGAATGAGCCGATTTTTCATACGATTCTAATGGATATTCGTCTTCCCAGAATCTTATTAGGACTCTTTTCGGGTGCCATTCTTGCTGTTTCAGGTAACCTCTTTCAAGCGCTTTTACGAAACCCGTTAGCTGATCCTTACATTTTAGGTGTTTCTTCAGGTGCCGCTTTTGGAACGGTATTGACCATTGCACTTTTTGGTACAGGGGGCATCCTACCGGCTATTTTTTATAATCTTCCCGTAATGGCTTTTCTCTTTGCACTTGTCGTGGCCTTCGGAACTTATTTTATCGCCAAGAAAGGCGGAAAAATACCTGTTGTTGATCTCATCTTATCAGGTGTCATTATGAATTTTTTATTCAACGCCGGAACAACATTCATCATCGTCTATGGCTGGAGAAACGTTCAGCAGGCTTCATTTTGGTTAATGGGCAGTCTTTCGGGAGCAGTCTGGGAGAAAGTCTACAGTATGGGGATTATGGCTGTTGCGGGAGTTGTCATGGGAATGCTTCTTTCGAACAGTCTCAACGCCATTTCTCTGGGTGAAGAAGAAGCAATGAACGTAGGCGTCAATGTAGAAAAGCTGAAGATCTTCATTTTTATTGCCGGTACCTTAATGACCGCTTACACCGTCACAGCAACCGGAATTGTCGGTTTTGTGGGTTTGATCATGCCACATACTGCCAGACTTATAGTAGGCCCCAATCATAAAGTATCCATCCCCACCAGCGCCATCTTGGGCGCTATATTCCTAACCACTTGTGATACGATTGCCAGATCTGCATTTCAACCCTCAGAGATGCCTTTGGGAACCATCACTGCCCTCATCGGCGCACCTATTTTTATCTATTTACTCAGAAAAAGCAGAAAGTAATATTCTAATCTTATTCTAAGGTTGGTGTTTTACAATCGATTTGTGATTAAACATTGAACTTAGGAGGGATTTTTATGAAAAAGATTTTATGGGTATTGTTGATCGTTTTAGTTTTAACGAGTGTGGCTTTTGCCGGAAGAGGAAACATGAATGTCGATAATCGTAGCAGAGGCTACACAAGATCTGTTGTTAATCAAGAACAGCAGGAAGTAGTTGGCAGAAGTAAAGGCATGGGCTATCAGAACAAGGCTCAATCTT
>DAOTHY010000035.1:0-9682 GCA_035447925.1 Thermotogota bacterium | reverse complement strand
AAAGGCATGGGCTATCAGAACAAGGCTCAATCTTGCGATGAGTATGTTGATGAGGATGGAGACGGTGTTTGTGACAATTGCGATGGTGAAGGACTTGCCCCTCAAGACGGTACGGGCAACCAAAAAGGCAGAGATTCAATGGATAGATCTCCTAGATTCGGACAAAGAGGTGGCCAGACTCAATCACAACGTTCCGGAAGGTTTTTTTCAGCCAATAACACAGACGAGGACCAGGAACTTCCCACCGGCACAACTCCTCAAGATGGCAGCGGCAATCAATACGGCAGAAGAGGAAAATAATCACACGAAATGATTAAAAAAAAAGCTGGCCTGCGGCCAGCTTTTTTTGTTTATCTATGATTATTCTTCAGCCAAATATTTAGCAATTTCCTTTTCCACCCATTCCAGGCCTTCGTCAATGGTCCATTTGTCGTACATAATGTTCGCAAACATATCTCCGACGGCATACCTGATCTCATTCCATGTTGCCGGTTTGGGATCAGAATAGGCATCGTTCAGATACTGAACGGGAATAGCCGCTTTGGGTTCGAGTTTGACATAGGTTTTCCATTCAGATGTTTCAAGAGAACTCTTTCTAACAGGAAGATATCCCGTTTTCATTGCCCAGTATGTGGTAACTTTTGGATCGATGAGATATTTCATGAATTTCCATGCGGCATCTTTTTGTTCATCGGTTGCCGATTCAAACATGATGACGTCTGTTCCTGCAAGAGGGGGTTCGAAATTCGTTCCTCTTGGAATAGCCGTCCAATTCCAGTCATGTTTTCCTTTACTGGATCTATCTACATAGGATTTTCCTGCAATGGTGCTGATATAGAATGCTAGTCTTCCTTCTCCAAATGGGCCATCTTCATAATCCCCTGTAACCAATGCAATGTTTTCTTCTGCAAAGCTTTTCAGATATTCCAATACTTCTCTTGTCTTTTCGCTGTTAATGGTTACATCGTACTCGCCATCTTCATTTTCTTCAACGATATAAACACCATTGTTGTACATGTAAATAGCCAAAGTATCAACGTTGGGTCTTAATGTGGTTCCATAACGTTCAACTTCTCCAGCTTCATTGACCAGCGTGAGAAGTCTTGCAGCTTCTTTGTACTCTTCCAACGTGGTTGGCGGCTCAAGTCCTTCCAATTCAAACAAATCGGAATTGTAGAACATGACGTAGATACTTTTGTTGAATGGCAGAGAATAGTAAGTTTCTCCCCATCTTCCCATTTCTTTGAAAACGTCGTAAATGTCATCCCATTCTGCCTCGCTGAATCCAACTTCATCGTCAAAAATGAAATCGTTCAACGGTTCCACAACATCACTTTGCAGTAATTTTGAAGTCCAGTTGGCATAAGCCTGGGAAAGAACCGGAAGTGTGTTACTTTGAACACTGGCTAACAATTTCTGATTTAACGCCCCGTAGTTACCGATATAAACCGGTTTAACAACGATGTTAGGATTCTGAGAGTTGAACATGTTCACAATCTCGGTGATTGCTTCGCCTTGTCCACCACCCATTGCATGCCAGAACTCGATTTCTACAGGCGCCGACATCATTGTTCCCAAAACAAATACTGCAAAAACGATTAATAAGAATGTTCTTTTCACTATAAACCCTCCTTTTTTGAATTGTTACCGTATGTTCTTTGGTCCATTATTTTCTTCTGTGCTTTTCAAAATAGCCTTTTGCAATGGCTATTCCGGAAATTGGTCCAATAAACGCAATTAAAACGGTAAAAATGATCCAATAATTAAGATAGTCAGGCTTTTCAAACATGAACGCAAAAATGATCAACAGTATTCCAACCGTATCAGCAACCGAGGCAAAATGCAATTTAACCAACACTTCTTTTTTAAATATCATGCCCATTGTACCAACTGTAATAAAAAAAAGTCCGGTTAACTTTAAAACAAGAATTAAAAACGGCATGGTTATCCTTTCTTTTCGTAAGGCGTACCACTGGCTGCTGGTGCCCTGGTTTTTCCTACAAACCCTGCAACCACAATTAGAGTAATGACAAACGGAATCAGGTTAAAAAGCGGTTTGACCGATGATGAAATAGCCAGCGACGGATTGCTCTGCAACTGCTCGTTCATGGCATCTGCTGCACCAAACAGGAGACACGCAAACAACGCCCCTTTTGGTGTCCAGTTACCAAGGATCAATGCGGCTAAGGCAATAAATCCTTTTCCGTTGGTCATATTCTCAGTAAACTGACCCAATTCTCCTACGCTAAGATACGCACCGCCTAATGAGGCCAGGAGTCCACTCATGAGTACGCCAAACCATCTGACGCCATAGACACTGACCCCTAATGTATCGGCAGCTTCGGGATTTTCTCCGACTGCTCGCATCCTTAATCCTAATTTTGTAGTCGAAATGATCAGCGTTGATACCACAACCAGGATCAAAGCGAGATAAACAAATGGGCTAAGCGAACCAATCATTTCATATAGAAAACTTCCCTTTCCGAGAAATTCGAGTTTGATTTCAGGTATTTTATCGTAAATATCAGTGGAGCCTGGTTTTCCAAAAACCGGTTCCAGTAAAAATCCTGTTAACCCTTGAGCTAATAAGATGATCGCAGTCGCACTGACAATTTGATCAGCCTGGAAATTGATACTTGCCCAAGCGTGCAGAGCAGCGGCGGCCACACCAACCATCATGGCTAAAATGACACCGATCCAGGGACTTCCGAACAAAGCTGAACCCATGACACCACTAAAAGCACCCAATAACATAATTCCTTCAAGGGCTATATTGGTAACACCTGTTTTTTCACTGAATAATCCGCCAAGCGATGCGAACAAAAGGGGTGTGGCTGCTGAAAGCGTTAATTTGTAGAATATTGGATTGGCAAAGGCATCCAAAATAGCTTTGAATATGTTCATCTATTTCGCCCCCTTCTTTCTGTTCCATCCCATGATGGTCATCACCATTCTTTCTGCTGCAACCAGGAAGATGATGATAGATTGTATAATCATAACAATGTGTTTGGGTACTCCGACAAATTGCATCTGGTTTGATCCGGTCCTTAATCCCCCGATCAATAGCGACGCTGCAATGATTCCAAATGGGTTGTTTTGTCCGATCAATGCAATGGATATCCCGTCAAAGCCTTTACCGGAACTGAGAGTGCCGTAAAACCGGTAATATAATCCGATGGACTCAAGTGTTCCAGCTAATCCAGCCAAGGCTCCGCTGATAGCCATGGTTAATATAATATTTTTGGATACGTTTATTCCGCCGTATTCTGCTGCATACGGATTAAATCCAACGGCTTTCACTTCATAACCCATTGAGGTCTTGTACAGAATGATGTAAATTACCACTGCAGCAGCGATGGCAATCAATATTCCGAATGACATAAAACTCGCCTGTGAAGTGAGTAAATTGGGTAATTTTGCGGAAGAGGCGATCTCGGGGCTTTTCGGAATCCCGCCGCCTGCATTGAACGGGTCTGTTACCGCCCAGTTGGTGATGTTATAGGCGATCCAGTTCAACATGATGGTTGTGATGACTTCATGAGCCCCCGTTTTGGCTTTCAGAAAACCGGCGATCCCTGCCCATACAGCACCCGCTAACATACCAACAATCATGGTCAGCGGAATTGCAACAAACGACGGCAAAGAAGCAGCATTTACGGCAAAGATCGTAGCGGTCAACGCACCCATTGCCATTTGACCTTCGGCTCCGATGTTGAAAACACCCGCTCTGAATCCAAATCCTACTGCAAGCCCGGTTAGTATCAAGGGGGTCATTTTAATAATCGTGTTCATAATGGCAGTTTTATTTCCGAATGCCCCTTTGACCATCTCGGTGTATGCCTTCACGAGAAAATCAAAACGCTCGGCAAATGAACCTTTTCCTATCCAAATGATGATGATCGATGCGATCAGCAAGGCGATTAAGATTGATATGATTGGTATGGCAACTCTCATCCACTTTTTTTTATTCATGCGCCTCACTCCTTGCCTGTTCTAATGTGCTTCCAGCCATCATCAAGCCCAATTCTTCCAAGGAAACCTCATTGGGCTTCACTTCACCCATGATTTCTCCTTCATACATGACTATGATTCGATCGCTCAATGACAATATCTCATCCAACTCCATGGAGATGAGTAAAATGGCCACGTCTTCACGTCTGAGTTCCAAGATAGTGCTGTGAATGAATTCTATGGCTCCGATATCCAACCCACGAGTTGGTTGTGAAACTACCATACACAGCGGTTGATAATCAAATTCTCGGGCAACAACCATTTTCTGCTGGTTTCCACCTGACAGATTTTCAGCGGTATTCTGAATTTCAGGTGGGCGAACATCGAATTTCTTCACAAGGTCTTTGCTGATGGCATTAATGTTTTTGTGATTTAAAAAGCCACCTTCAGCAAACGGTTGTTTGTAATGTCTTCCCAGAGCCATGTTGTAGGCTACGGTGAATTCTTTCACCATAGCATATTTAAACCGATCTGCGGCTATATGAGACATCCGTGCTTCACGAATGACTCTGGGTGTGGCGGAAGTAATATCCAACCCGTTGAAATTGATCGTTCCACCTTCTTTTTTCCTCAAACCCATCAAGGCTTCTTCCAATTCGGATTGCCCGTTTCCTGCTACTCCAGCAATACCCAGGATTTCTCCCTTTCGGATTTCAAAGCTGACCCCCTTTACAGCCGGAAGTCCTCTGTTATCGTTGACTTTTAGTCCGGTTACTTCTAAGGTCTTCTCACCCGGCTCTTTTTTCTCCTTTTCAACCCGCAATAATACTTCTCTTCCTACCATCATATTGGCAAGTTCTCTTGGGGTTGTTTCAGATGTGGGGATTTGACCGGTTACTTTTCCACCTCGCATGACCGTAACGTTGTTGGAAACGGCAATGACTTCATTGAGTTTATGGGTTATGAAGATAATGGTTTTTCCGTCGTTTTGAAGATTCCTCAAGACAACGAACAGTTCTTCCGTTTCCTGAGGTGTTAAAACGGCTGTGGGTTCATCCAAAATCAGGATGTCGGCTCCTCTGTATAGTGTTTTGAGGATTTCAACCCTTTGTTGCGTCCCGACGGAAATATCTTCTATTTTGGAATCGACATCTACTTTTAAACCGTATTCTTCTGATATTCTTTTCACTTCTTTTCTTGCTTTTGCTAAATCAAAAAAGGATTTCATTTTTGTGGGTTCGTCTCCCAAAACGATGTTTTCAGCGACCGTTAAGGGACCGACCAACATGAAATGCTGATGCACCATCCCGATTCCGACCGCTATGGCATCTTTTGGATTATTGATGGACAAGACTTCGCCATTGATCAATATTTGTCCTTCATCGGCGTTGTACAATCCGTATAGCTGATTCATCAACGTGGATTTGCCTGCTCCATTTTCTCCAACGATTGCATGAATTTCACCACGTTTCACATACAAATCTACATGATCGTTGGCCAAAACTCTTGGAAATTGCTTGACTATCCCTTTCATAACAACTGCATAGTCTTTGTATTCATCTTCTTGTGGTATATGAAAAGGCATTACGCACCTCCCTGAAATCAAACTGTTCCTCTTAGCTGCCTATCTCATTGACGAGATAGGCAGCTAAGAGAAAGGCACTCCTTTACAGGAGTGCCAAAGTATATGGATTAAAATGCTTTTAATTCTTCTTCTGTTGCAGGGATAAGGATTTCGCCATCTTTTGCCATGGCCTTTAGACCGGCAATCTCAACGAGTACCCATTGAGGAATGATGTCTTTGGTGTATTTCATTTCAGAAAGTTGCACACCATCTTCTTGCAATCCCAATTCTTCGTGACCAGCACTGAAATATCCCTCATAAGCATCCAAAACTCCCATGTAAGCAGCTGTTGTAATACCTTTCATCGCTGAAGTGAGTATTTTACCAGGTGCCAAATGATCCTGATCAACGTCTACTCCGATTGCATAATAGCCGTCGCCTTTTGCCTTTGCTGCTTCAAATGTACCGAGTCCACAAAGTCCTGCTGCTGCAAAGACAATGTCTGCACCCTGTGAGTACTGGGCTTCGGTCATTGTTTTTCCCTTTTGTGAATCGGTGAAATTCTGTGTGTAACCAATGAGAACTTGTGCATTTTCTCCATGAAGGTGATTGTACATTTTCACGCCTGCTTCATAACCAATCTGGAATTTGACAACCGCAGGTACCGGAATACCACCGATGAAACCGACAATGCTGCTCTCTGACATAGCCGCTGCAAGGAATCCCGCTAAAAATGCCGTTTCGTGTTCTTTGAATGTATATGTCTTAACGTTGGGAATACCGGCAGCTGAAAGGTCAAAGTCTATGCCGATAAAGTATACATCTGGATACTGAGGAGCTACTTGTTCAAGTGCATCGACCATTAAAAAGCCAACCGCAAGCACAACATCTGACATTTCTGCTGCTTTTGAAAGATTTGGAACGTAGTCTGCCTGTTCATTTGACTGAATGACTTGTGCTTCAACTTCGTCGAATTCTTCAGCAACCATTTCCACGCCTCTCCATGTACCATCGTTGAAGGACTGGTCACCAAGTCCACCGGTATCGGTAACCATCGTAACTGTAAATGCCGCTGCAAAAACTGGAATCAACACTAAAACCAAAAGTACTGTAAGCAATCTTTTCATAAAAAAACCTCCTTTAAAAAGTTGTTAGCTATCTTTTTTTCTGTTAACCTTTAGAAACAGATAAATAGAAATCACTGATAATGCTATGATCCCAATGAGTAAAGCGTAATTTGGGGATACGTTTCGGTAGTGGATCAATGGAAACCCCTTTTCAACTATGAAATAATAGGCGTTCTGAAACATAAAATAGGCGGTGAAAAAGAGGATAACGACCATAAAGAGTACGGATGTCATCGGCTTGGGTTTCATCACGATCAGCACAGCACAGATCAAAGTGATGTACATGAGAATAACAGCACCCGATGTCGTGTTATACATATGAACATTAGGCGATTTAACCTGCTGATCACTCTTTTGTATTAAGGTTGAGAGTTCTTTGAACTCGCTATATTTTTCTTCGGAAAGTTTTTGCTTGATCAATGCGTTCACGGATTGAGCCAACGGTTCTCCCGCATAACTCATCACCTTGTCGTATCTGTTGACTAACATGCTGTCTGCTTCTTGGACGGTTAGGTTCATATTGTTGAATTCTACAAACGGTTCATTTAAATACGCCTTTTCCCAGCCTATAAGATCATCTTTCAACGCCTCATAAGAAGCTGATTGATAAAAGTCAGGATTTTCGTCCATTTTCATAACTTGAGGAGAAATAAACATGGGAATCAAATAAAGCATTAAGACAATGGCGATTAAGATTGTGTGTAAACCGATTAATTTCATGTTTTTTTCTTTGTTGAAGAAAGATCCTAAATACAAGATGATGGCAAAGGCAAAGAACATAATTGAAATAATACCATAAATAAGGGCTTCAATATCCGAATACGCCAGATTCCCAGAGATAATCAAGAAAAAGGCATCGAATACGATGATGGCTGATGCGATGAAAGGAAGGTATTTTTTTAATTTTAGCGCAATCATCAAGAGGACAATATACACCAAAAACCTTAGAATCCACCAGTTGGTTCCTTTAGGAACGCTATTAATAAATAACTCTGAAACGGTATCTTTCTGTCGATTGATCTGGTCGATCGCATCTGCAAAAATAGCCATGGAATACCGATTGATGGTTCTTTCCAAGGTTCTTTCATCCGGTTCATTCCTCAATTCGGCTTTGACCTTCTTGATGGCATCGTTCAACTTTACAGCTGTTTGTTCATCGAAACTTTCCCGAATCATCTGATCTAATTCTTCGTTATATTGATAGTCCAGGGTTAGTCTTAATCTCAGTCTCTGAGATGAGCGTTCAACTTCAAATGAATCATCCGGTTTTTCAGAAATCAAACCGATTGCATAGCCAATCCATTGTGAGAAATAGGCATTGGCATAATTCCTGACTTCCTGAACGTATTCATTGTACGCTTTATAGAATGGCGGGAATTTGTTTAATACGGTAATATTAAACGATTCACCGAATAAATCAGCTGATACATACGCAAAGAAAGCGGCCAGTGTAATATCATTTTCAGGGTTCCCCGTACGATGTTCATTGTATATTCCCTCTAGTAGGACATTCAAGTCATAGTTATGTTCATCGCTTTTCACACCACCGCAAATAGCCAAGGAGTATTTCCTATAAATGGACATGAAATCAAAATCTTCCGAAAACTCGGATTCTTCATTTTCATAATCTTTAATATAGGCGTTAAAATCTCCTATTGAATCATCAAAATTCAAAGAAAAAACACAGGTTGTTACCAATAAAAGGATCAGAAGTGAAATGGCATGATATCGACGCATTTTTTTCCCCCTGAATATCAAAATATAAGTTCAGTTTATCAAGAAATTATAACACATAATCGTTGATTAAAAAATGATCCATTTAAAAAACCAAGGCACAGTTAATCCAATAAGCGGGCTTAACCACCAGGTTTTATCAGCTTGTTTTCTCACAACCAGCCGGTATATTAAAGCAATCAAAAGAGCCGCCAGAGCATATAAATATGTTCCAGCACAGATGAAGATATACATGGCAAGCCTTTCTGAAATGCCTTCGGATTCATTTTCAAGCGGATCGATAAGTTTGGTCATTCTCATGATTTGGGTTGGAATAACAGAAACGCAAATCATCCCGATAAGATACATTGAAAAGTAGGAGGTGATGTATGAATTGACAAATTGGTTGGAGAAAATGAAAGCAAAAATCAAAAAAGAAACCAAAGAAAGGCCTTCCACTATCCAAGGATTAAATTTTTTCAAACGTAAAAAGTCAATCACACCGTGAAGGATTAACGCAGAACAAAAGATAATCATGCTGACAGGAGATGTAAAAACCACATCAAAAGAAAAGGCTAAAAAAACCAAAACAAACCAGATCAGGTGCTTCAATAACTCGGTAAACCTTTTTTCACCGTAGAGTTTCATGGGATTGGTGAATGAATAATCCGATACGGTGTGTGCAAGAAAATAATTTAAGTAGATCAATCTCATCCTCCGAGTTTCATATGATTCCCAATCTATGAGCAAGAGCTTTTGCATTGGAACCATCTAAGATAAAACTGAAAAAACGCTTTGCCTCTAAATCTTCCTGAGTATCTCTTCCAATAAAGTAAACGTTCATTTTTTTTTTAAAGTCTTTGACTTCGTTCTCACTCATAGATAAAACACGCCCCAGAATATCTCTGAGGCGTTTATCTTCTTTACAAGCTACAGAAATCTCATTCAGCATATCCTGATTCATCTTCAGGCTGCTCTTCCCCTTCCATTTCTGCATCATAACCTTCACGATCACTCGTACATACTTTAATAGCTATTGCCGTTCTCGTTTCACCGTCTATCGTGACATCTTCGAAACAGGGAACCATGTACAGGTCTTTCTGCTTTTCGTCCAGGAATCTCCTTGCGATAGCTACCGCTTTGACAGACTGGTTTACCGCACCGGCTCCAATGGCCTGAAGTTCAACACATTCGTTCTTGCTTAATTCTCCTGCAATCGCTCCTGCAACCTTGTTAGGATTCGAGTTGGAACTGACTTTTAATACTTCCATTACTTGGCCTCCTTTGGTCTGAATAGGGTTAATATTATTATAACATAGTCTTTTTT
>DAOTHY010000034.1:2721-21792 GCA_035447925.1 Thermotogota bacterium | reverse complement strand
TTTATCAGAAATATTTTGAATAATTGCAGATACCGATAAAACCAAAGGCGCCCCAAAGGGCGCCTTTTTAGTTTAAAAATATCAAATGATCAACCTTGAAAGATCACACAGGTGCGATTCAATTCCTGAAGCTTGAGCGGATTGAGTTCCAATATCGCCACTTCAACACGCTTCCAATTCAAGGCATCGGTAAAATCGGAAAGCTCAGCGATCGGATAATCACAGGATGGGGTCTTGTAGTGCATGGGAACGACAACCTTGGGTTTGAGCTGTTCGATGAGTTGAACGGCTTCGTTGGCGTCAATGGTATAGGTTCCACCCACAGGGATCATCAAAACGTCTGTGCCGGCAAGCTTTTTCAGCAGCTCCTTGCCCAGTTGATGTCCCAAGTCTCCAAGATGGGTGAGTGTAATACCTTCAGAGACGATTTGAAAAATGATGTTGTTGCCTCGTTTTTTGCCCTGTTCTCTGTCATGATAAGACGGATATCCTTTGATCATCACCTGATCAAAGGCATGCTCTCCGACGGTTTTTACGATCGCCGGATCGCCTGGCACACGATCATGTGCATTATGATCGTGGTGCTGATGACTTTCGGTGATGATTTGAATGTCAACGGGATCAAAATGATAAGTGACCGATTTGTCGTAAGGATCCGTTAAGATGTTGAATGACGTTCTGATTTCAAAACATGAATGCCCCAACCATCTGATTTTCATTCTGAACACCCCTTTTTAAGTATTTTCTTTATTATACAGTTTTTTTACCCGATTGCCAAAGCTTCAACTTACTCAATGATTTCCATATATTCAATTCTCGTGATTCGGTCTTTTGTCAAGTCGAATTGAGAAAGTGCCTGCTCGATTCGTTCGATGCACACTGTCCTGTCAAAAGAGTTGACTTCAATCGTCAACCCTGCTATACCGGACGAAAACGCATATTCCATTCTGATCAGCCGTTTTATCATTTTTGTCTCCTCTGTCTGTGATGGTCGAGATTGTTTGGGATGAGATTCGTTCTATAATACACGGTCTTTCGTCAAAACGCAACCACTGGTTGTAAAGAATTCGTGAACGATTCAACCATTGGTGGTATAATAGAAGTGAAGGGCGGGGTGAAAAACCATGAACGAGTTTTCAATCAAATTGAGACAGCTTAGGGAAAAGCAAAAAGACAGTCAGGCTCACATTGCGAAAATCCTCGGGGTTTCTCCCCAGATGGTTTCGAAATTGGAGATGGGAAAATCCAAACCTTCCATGGATGTTTTAAAAGCATTAGCCCTGTATTTCGGCGTGAGTGTGGAATACCTGCTGGGACTTGAGGATAAAAAATGGGGAACGTCCCAGGACAAAGAGGACTATTGGCCCCTGTTGGGCGAAATTGCAGCAGGCCGGCCTATTTTTGCTCAGGAGAACATCATCGATTACATCCCCCGCATTCCCGGCATACCGGGTGATTTCTGCCTGATTACCAAAGGGAAAAGTATGGAGCCCATCATCATGGACAAATCCATTGTCATTGTTCAAAAGGAAAAGAATTTACAGCGGGGAGCGGTGGGCGTTTTTATCATCGGCAACAGTGAATGTGTGGTCAAGCGGTTTTTTCCGGATCTGTTCAATGTTGTTTTGCAAAGCGAGAACGTTCAATTCGACCCCATTGTGATCAAGAAAAACATCTGGGAAGCTGAATGCCTTATTTTAGGCCGTGTGGCGAATGTTATCCTGGATGTTGTATAGCGACGGTTTTTCTTTATGGTATACTATGCAAGAGTATGTGAAAAATAACACAGGAGGTGCAGTATGTATCTTGAAATTTACGATGTAATGGCAAGGGAAGTATTGGATTCAAGGGGAAACCCCACCGTTGAAGTGGAGGTTTATCTCGAAGACGACACCATGGGAACGGCTATTGTTCCATCCGGCGCTTCCACCGGCCAGTTTGAAGCACTTGAAATGAGAGACAAAGACGACAGATATATGGGCAAAGGGGTACAAAAGGCTGTTAAAAACGTCAACGACATCATCGCCCCCAAACTAATCGGCCTGAATGTTTTCGACCAGACGTTTATCGACAAGGTTATGTTGGATCTGGACGGTACGGATAACAAAGAGAAACTGGGAGCCAACGCCATCCTTGGCGTATCCATGGCAGTTTCCAGAGCAGCAGCGGCTGCACTGGGCATTCCCCTTTACAAGTATTTGGGTGGAGCCAACGCCAAGACCATTCCGGTACCCATGATGAACATCATCAACGGGGGACAACATGCCGACAACAGCCTGGATATCCAGGAATTCATGATCATGCCGGCAGGATTCTGCTGCTTCAAAGAGGCTTTAAGGGCAGGCGCAGAGATTTTCCACAACCTGAAATCCATTCTTAAGGCACAAGGCAACATCACCTCCGTCGGAGATGAAGGCGGATTTGCTCCGAATTTGGGATCCAATGAGGAAGGCATTGCCGTCATTATCAAAGCTATCGAAAAGGCAGGCTATTTACCCGGCGAGCAAGTTCTCATTGCCATGGACTGTGCGGCCAGCGAATTCTACAACCGGGAGAACAAGACCTATCATGTGGATGGAAAAGACATGACTTCCGATGAACTGTTGAATTACTATGAGATGCTGGTGTCAAAATATCCCATTATCTCCATCGAAGACCCCTTTGATGAAGAAGATTGGGAAGCCTTTGCAAAAATGGAAGCCAGCCTGGGAGACAAAGTCCAGATCGTGGGGGACGACCTGTATGTGACCAACAAAAGGCGATTGGAAAAAGGGGTTGAACTTCAAGCCAGTAACGCCATTTTGATTAAGTTGAATCAGATCGGTTCCGTCACAGAAACGTTGGACACCATCGAATACGCCAAAATCAATAACATGACCAACGTGGTCTCACATCGTTCCGGAGAAAGCGAGGACACCTACATCGCAGATCTGGCAGTAGCAACCAACGCCGGACAAATCAAGACCGGATCCCTTTCCAGAACAGACCGGATCGCCAAATACAACCGATTGCTCAGGATTGAAGAAGAACTCGGAGAATGTGCCGTATTCAAAGGCAAAGACACTTATTATTCCATTAACAAATAATTGTTGAGAAATACAAAAGAGGGGACGGATTTTGGGAGTCCCCTCGATTTATTGATCTAAATTCTTGGAGGTGTAATGGATGAAAACAGTTATGGCCATCATGGTAGCAAACCGAAAAGAGGAAGCGGAGAAAGTTCAAAAACTGCTGACGGGATGGGGTTGTCTGATCAAAATGCGTGTGGGTCTGCATGACCAGGTTTTGGACAACTGTTCGGACGAGGGTCTGATCATCCTGGAGCTGGTCGGAGATCAGGAGAAGCACGAAGAACTTCTGAGAAAGCTCAACGTTCTCAAAGGGGTTCAAGCCAAGATGATGACCCTTTCTCTCGAGTAGTAAGTCGCAAGAACGGCATGCATCTTGGTACAGTCATCTGGCATTCATGCCTATCCAGAATAAATCATTACAGATCATGATTAAAAAAGCAGTCAATACGTTACGGACGATAGCCCAAAGATTATTTTGCTGTGATTGAATAATCTTTGGGTTTTTTCAATTCTCATCTTATGCATCACATCCGAGAAATCCAGCGTAATCCGTGCTCCTAATATTAGTTATGAAAAAAACGCTCGAAATTCAGTAAGTACTATTTTGGGCTGTCCGGATCAGAAAGTCTTACCTTTCATCCCCTTTTTTCATCCGGCTCTTTAAGAAGATATCCGTTGCGGTCGCAGCTCCTTGCTAGTTATTGACTTTCCCATTCTTTCAGGGTAAACGGGTTGATTTTCTTCCGTAAACACCAACATATAAACAGAAAACCGGCGACGATGAAAACAAATGACAACCCTTGAAAAAAACCATAAGGAAAATCTGAAAGGCTTTCTTTAAAAAAATTGCTGATATTTTGAAGCAACAAACCAAGCCAGAAAAGCGGCATAAAAAACACTAATCCTCTTTTTTTCATGATACACATCTCCTTAGTATTTTTTTAATAGATACAGTTTGATGACCGCACTCACCAGAAGCTGAAAAACCGCACAGCCAATCACGGAATAAAAAATGACAACGTTAAAATATCCGCCAACGATTCCGGCAAACAGCAGAATTACCGAATTGATAATAACCAGATTGCCACCGGCCTTTAATTTAATCTGCTGGCGTCTCTCGTCATGTTCATGGTTGTACCAAAGTTTGAGTTTCTTTTCATCTCGAAAGATTGATAAGTATTTTATAATTAAAACCGAAAACAAACCCACCATGGCTGCCAAAAGACCATTTTGAAATCCATCAATGAATCCGGTTGAAAAACTTTCTCCTTCAGCTGCTTCTACCATCTTGATCGAGTTCATGATGAGAAGACTCACAGCTAAGATGATTGCCAAAGACATCCATAGCATTCTAATGCGCAGGTTCTTCCTGTATTTTTCCATTTATAATTCCTCCACTTGAGAAAAGTCAAAGACTTCTTCGATTTGTTTTCCAAAAAAATGTGCAATCTTGTACGCCAAAATTAACGATGCGGTGTATTTCTCCGTTTCGATGGATGTGATGGTCTGCCTGGTCGTGCCTACCTCATAGGCTAAATCAGACTGCGACAACCGTCTTTCCTTTCTGAGTTCTTTAATCTTCGTTTTCAAAAGATCACCTCGATATGCAATGCTCGCTTTGCAGATATAGTATAGCAGACTTTGCATATTGTGTCAAGTGAACTTGGCATATTGTTTTAAAAACAATTGAAATGTCCTTGAGTCTAGAGTGAGTCGAATCTCCCCTCAATTTAATTAATAGTGTTATAATTCATTAGGTAGTTTTTATTAAAGTACGAGGTAAATATGAAAGTAAAAGAAAAAATAATCAACGAACTTGATTTATTCAAAGAAAATGAATTGTCTGAAATTTTGGATTTTATTGAATTCCTAAAGATCAAACATGCCATATCGGATGTGACATTGGCTAGTGAATGTATACTTGCAAAAGATTGGTTATCTCCTGAAGAGGATAAAACATGGGAACATTTGTAAAGGGTGAAATTGTTGTACCATCCTTCCCCTATCTTTTCTTAATATGAACAAAGTTCAAAAAAACTTGTAATTCCACCGGATTAAAGAGTTGGTTTTGCTCCCCGCATTCATAGACTTTCAATGACTGTTGAATAATCCTGTGAAATTTATTCGGAAGGTTGTTTAATCCCCAGCGTCCACCTTCAACTTTTGATAGTATTTTGCCTTCTTTCATATAACAAAGTGTCCGGCAAATATTAAGTGTGAAATATACCGGATTTTCACTCATTAATTCCTTGGCATCATCAATATCATAAATCAAGGCTTTCAGATAATCTTCGGATGGAACGTTGCTAAAAACTTCTTCTATCGCCTTCCCGTAAATCACTTTTCCTCTGTTTTTGAGAACGGTGATATGCGCTGCTAAATCGGGATCTTTTCCATTTTCGCACAGTTGACCCTTCTGTAAGAAGTTTTCTTGATGAGAATTGGAATAGTGAAGAATAAAAGGGGTGGGATAAGTGAAATTTTGAGTGTCTTTCAGTAATAATACACTCATTTCAAAACCTTTAGCGGGTTTAACTTCATTTAGATTGACAAGTGTTTGAATCAACTTTTTTTTAATTTCTTTCACTAAAGGTTTTTCAACGACCACCAGAAAATCAATGTCGCTGATATCGGGATGAAAACACCCCATGGCGAGGGAGCCGTGCAGGTAGATGCCAACAAGGGTTTCTCCAAGTATCCGTTGATATTCACATTTGATTATTTCCATTAGTTCATATGCATTTTTAGTATTTGAATTTGTCATTGTTATATTATACTTGAAAATCAATAAATCACTATTTTTTTTTTATCATATAAGATGCCCAGTAAACTATTTATCTTCTCTAAATTTTAGAAGGAAGATAATATGAGAAAACTACTAATCGTATGGTTTATTGCTATTTTGTTGATAATGTTTGCGGAAGATCTGGTGGTGATTGCTTCGAAAATTGCTACGGAAGAGGCAATACTCGGAAATATGATCGGGCTTACCTTAGTGAGAGCGGTACTCCCGTTGAAGATCGATCCGAATTCAATACAACCAGTGTCATTAAATCGGCGATCATTGCTTTAACATGGTTGCATTAATGATTTTTATAATCAATGCCTTTTAAATCTTTTTTAAGGATTAGAATATAATTAAACCTGACAACCCAGGTCAAGAAATTTCCTTGTGTAAAATGATAGGATTCTTATGCGCCAGCGGGGTCAGGAGTGATGATTTCCGTATCGTCGGATCTGTCCCCCTGAAATGTCCGGAGGTAGGGTATGAACAAAGAAGAACAGATTAGGTCTGTTCAAAAAATGCAAAAATATTTAAAAGACCATATCCAAGAAGAGTTGTCTTTGAAGAAAGTGGCGGAGCAAGTTAATTATTCCCCCTGGTACGCAGCCAAAATATTCAAAGAATATACCGGAAAAACCATCTTTGAATATCTCAGGGCTCTGAGATTGACAAAAGCCGCTTTAAAACTTAGAGATGAAAAAACAAGGGTGATTGATGTGGCGTTTGATTTTCACTTCAACTCACATGAAGGCTTTACTCGGGCTTTTTCAAAAGAATTCGGTATCAGTCCAAAATCCTATTCAAAAAAGGCCCCCCCTATCAAACTGTTCATGCCTTATCTGGTAGAGGGGCTTATATCTCTGAAGCGAAAGGGAGTGAATGAAATGGAAAAGAAAGAAAAGTTACAAACGGTATTTGTCCAGGTTGTTGAAAGAGATGAAAGAAGATTTATCGTTAGAAGAGGAAAAAAAGCAAAGGACTCTTTTGAATACTGCGAAGAAGTACCCTGCGAAATATGGGGAATACTATCCAGTATCAAAGAAGCCATCAATGAACCCATGGGTGTCTGGTTTCCAAAAAACATGATTAAACCCGGTACTTCAGAATATGCACAGGGAGTAGAAGTTCCAGCGGATTTTTCAGGATCAATTCCCGAAGGTTGTGAGATCATGGATCTGCCAAAATGTAAAATGATGATATTCCAAGGTCCTCCGTATGAAGAAGAAGCATTCAGAACAGCAATTGGTGAACTCTGGCAGGCTATTGATGATTATAATCCGGAATTGTACGGCTTTGAATGGGCTCGGGAAGATGCCCCAAGATTCCAGCTTGAGCCTGTGGGCTACAGAGGATATATTGAAGGAAGACCGGTAAGGTTGAAAAAAACAAAAAAGGATTGATAAGAGAATATGGGGTTTAAAGTCTAGGACCTTAAACCCTTTTTTCAACATTTTTTCCAGTATGAGTTAATTATTCTTTATTCAAAACTCACAAGCTCAACATTTTCTTCTTCAGGAATATCCTCAAATCCGTTTCTTGAAAACAAATGATAATAAATGTCATCAAATTCAGTTTTTAAGTCCGTAAGAAGTGAATTTGTCTTTGCTTTTAGTCCATTTGCATTCACAAATGTGAAGGGTATTTTTTTTAACAGCGCCGATATCTATCTCTTGGTCTTTTTAAACCAACTACTAATATCATCTGGTTTTGTCATTTTTGTTTTTTTCAAGAATTTGATTAATCAATTGCAATATAACTCTCCTAAATATACTAAAGATAAATTTACTAAATATCACTTTACTAAATCAATTTTCAGTAGTTTGGAAGTGACCACAAAACACAAATTTCATCGAATATGATTTACGTCTCTTATAACAGAAAGAAATATATGAAGCGATCTTTATTAGGAGAGTGATTAAAATGAAGGGTGCTATATTAATAGTCATCATCGTCATTGTATCGATGATATTTCTGTTTGCAAACAACACAAACAAAAACCAACAAAAGGAGAATGATATGGACAATAAAAATCTCAAAGAGGAAGTCATAAACACAAAGTATAAAGATCTTCAAACGATTTATTTTGCAGGTGGTTGTTTCTGGGGTGTTGAAGGTTATTTCAAACGGGTGGACGGAGTCGAGGAGACTCAAGTAGGGTATGCAAACGGGTTGACCGAGAACCCGACCTATCGTGAAGTAATCAACGGCTCCGGTCACTCTGAAGCGGTCAAAATTGAGTATAATGAAAATGTGGTTAGTCTTGAAGAGTTGATTCTACATTTGTTAAGAACGATCGATCCTTATTCTGTCAATAAACAAGGAAACGATTTAGGTGGCCAATATCGCTCGGGCATTTATTTCACAACGGAAGAACAGGAGCAGAGAGTAAAACGGGTTATTGAAGCCTTTGAACAAAAAGAGGGTCGAAAAACAGCCATTGAAATTGCTCCACTTCAGGGATTTTACGATGCGGAAGACTATCATCAGGATTATCTGGATAAAAATCCCTATGGCTATTGCCACATTGATCTGAATACAGCGGATGATCCTTTAATTGAATTGGATTTGAAATTGAATATTTCAAAAGACGATGCCCTGAAAAACCGTATTGGGGAATTAGCTTTTAATGTGACTCAAATGGGCGCAACCGAAAGACCATATACCAGTGAATATGATGATTTTTATCAGAAGGGGATTTACGTGGATATCGTCAGTGGAGAACCCTTGTTTGTTTCCGATGACAAATTTCATTCCGGATGCGGTTGGCCGAGTTTCTCCAGACCAATTGACGCTGATGCCCTGGTTTATGTGGAAGACAATACCCATGGCATGCAACGAATAGAGGTCAGAAGCAAACTGGGAGATTCCCATTTGGGACATGTTTTTAACGATGGGCCGAAAGAAGAGGGAGGCCTAAGATACTGTATCAATGGGGCCGCTTTACGGTTTATCCCCTACGAAGACATGGATAAAGAGGGGTATGGCGAATATAAGATTCTGGTTCGTTGAGATATGGTATGCTTTTATCAATGAAGATGAAGGAGTGAAAGATAAGATGAGCTTTCAACAAGCGTTGTTAAAGTGGTATCAGGTTCATCAGAGAACACTCCCCTTTAGGGAGAGTCTGGATCCTTATCATATTTGGATATCCGAAATTATGCTCCAGCAAACGCAGATGGATACAGTTCTTCCCTATTATAAACGATTCATGGAAGCTTTTCCGACGGTTTACGATCTGGCAAAAGCTCCGCAAGAGCGAGTCATGCACCTGTGGGCGGGCCTGGGATATTATTCCAGAGCCCGCAACCTCCACAAATGCGCTAAAGTGATTGTTGAAAAACACCAAGGGCGATTCCCGGAGGATTATCAAGAAGCGTTGAAACTCCCGGGAATCGGACCTTATACCGCAGGCGCTGTTTTGAGCATTGCCTATAATCAACCCATTCCGGCTGTGGATGGCAACGTCCTGCGTGTTTTCTCCAGACTCTTTGACAGTCATTTGGATATCGGGGAAGCCAAAAATAAACGGGTCATTCAGAATCAAATCCGTGAACTCATCCCTGATAATGCCAGGGATTTCAATCAGGCTTTGATGGAATTGGGTGCCTTGGTCTGCCTTCCAAAAAAACCACGCTGCGAGAGTTGTCCCTTGACAAATAGCTGTCAAGCCAAGGAACGCTCGCTTCAGGATGAGTTACCTGTTAAACGAAAAAAAATAAAAAATAAAAAGATACCCGTTGCGGTTGGTATTATTAAAAAGCATAACAAAATAATGATAACAAAGGCTTCCACAGAACTTCTTAATGGATTATGGGGATTTCCAATCGCTGAAGGGAAAAATACAGAAAACGCAAAAGAACAACTAATCAATTATTTAAAGGAAACCATAAACAAAGGAACGTGTTCACTAAAAGTCATTGGTTCTACCAAACATGTCTTTACGCACAAAACATGGATGATGACTCTGTATGAAAACAACTATCCGGGAGAATTAAATGAAGAGGTTTTACAGCAATATGATAATGACAAAAGCATGGCTAAAAATGAAGAAATAAAATGGGTCACATTAGAAGATCTTTCAAAATACCCCATGGCAACAGCCTTTAAAAAACTGTTGAAAAGGTTCTAATCTAGGAAACTGTTTTTTCTATATCAGCTTGTTTCGATTGCTTCATCATCTTTGCTCCGCTGTAAAAAAGATAGAAAGCGACTATCATACAACCAACGGCATCCACATATTGGGTAGCCGGATGGTTTGGGGCCAGCAGTACAGCCGTTAACGCACTGACAACGGCTATATCTACGCATGACTTTGCACGATACAAATTTCTTTGGCCTTCAATCACCGAATCCGGAATTTCCCGATTCATGCTCCAGTATCGCCACCAAAACCAGGAATTGGTTATCAGGCCTAATACAGCGATCACTAATCCTAAAATGACTTTTCCACCAATATTAAAAACAAATAATCGAATCACACCCACGATAAACATGGCGATTCCCGAACAGATCATGGCGATTGAAACCGTCAGATTCGCAATTCGAGACATTTTATTTTGAAACACTTGATCTGTTGTGGTATCTCGTTGCATTTTTCGAAAAACCCACCAAGCAACAAACAACGCAACTAATTCAGAAGAGCGCCTCAGGAAATCGGCAATCTGTGTTGCCGATTGACTGGAAAGTGCGGCAATACCAGTCAGCAAAGGACCGGGTGAGCTGAGTAAAAATGCCACCAACATAGTCTTTTCGCGTTTGGCCGATGCCTTATCGATTGTGACCATTCTAAATCCCGATAACCGATAACAACTGAATCACGCCATAGGTTGGGACGGCGGTTGCCAGAGGAACCGTGATGGTATCCACCCCATTGTGTGAAAACATTTCTACCACAGCGCTGATCGGTGCGATCAACATGGCTGTGAGCAGGCTCGTATACCAGTGTAGTGATGAGAACATGAGCAGGCTGAAAAAGATCGCAAAAAAGGCAACCACGGACATGGCAATTGTTCCCTCTCTGGTCTTTGCGCTTTCAACCAAGCGATGGTTGATCTTATTTTTTCCGAATCGTTTTCCGATGAGTGAGGCGGCAGCATCTCCATATCCCCACGCCATCACTGCGATCACCGTTATATATTTCCATGATTCCCCTAAAAGTCCCCAAAAAACGGTGGTTAAAAGCGCCATCATCACAAAGACCAATACGAGGCTTGAACGGATTTCGCCCTTTTTTCTCTGATGAAAGGCACTGATGACTTTCGGATATCTTTCAACAAAGGCGATGATAGGAAACACGAAAACCGCAAAGGTCAACACTACCGCCACGGAGATATACCAGGTTTCAATGGCGTATTGAAGAACCAAAACGGACATGGTGCAGGCAATGTGAAGCAGTTTTCTAAAAAGCTCCATTTGCTGTTTAAAAAGCGGCCGGACCAGCAATAAAACCAATGCCGCTAAGGCATAATATAAAACAAATGTTGAAAATCCGAAAATGAACTCATATATCATCATCTATCCCTTCTTATCGGGCAATCTATCCTCCCTCGATTGTACCAAATAGCGAGAACAGATTTCTCAAATTTTATGAACAATTTAGTATAACACAATGAACAGCCACGTGTTTCATACCGAAAGAGAGAATGGGTATTGAAATTAAGAATTATGTGATTATTCTTGAGAAGCCCGTTGATAGATTTCTTCGATTTCTTTTTTAGACAGAAGTTTTTCCAACAAAAAGGCCATCAGAATAATGCCTGGAATATCCACGAACAGGCGGGTTAATGCAAAGGGGACTCCCAAAGAGGTCATCTCAAACAAAAACATGGGGATTTTGGTCGTTGACCAGGCACCGATAAAGATCAGCACATTTGTGAATTTGACGCCTTTTTTCATGAACACGGCGGCCACCGGGAATGCCCCGTAAAGAGGCCCCGCAGCTGCTGAACCGATTATGAACGCTAAGACGATGCCTTTAAGCCCGGAACCTGCTCCCATGTATTTCACCACGGTTTCTTTTGGCACCCAAACGTCCAGCAATCCCAGCAGGAGAAAAATTGGCGGAAGGATATAAGCCATTTGCAAAAGCGTTTCCAAGGATAAATCCATCGCTTTTTGTGCAAAAGAGCGGTTGATCAAGAAGGCAACGATAAAAAACAACCCGATTCCAATCAGCAATCGATAACGCCTGACGATTTTTTTCATTTTCCGACAACCTGACCGATAATCATTGCAACGATAAATGAAAAGACAAAGGCCATCAGATTTCTGATCAACGCCAGTTTCTTTCCAAAGCATCTCATTTCAACCGGTGCAGTGGCCACGCCCACCATCATCAAGGTCGATACAAAAGCCGCCACTTGCATATAGCCTGCGCCGTTATCGAGCAGCAGGGCAGCTGTCGGAAAAGCCACAAATCCGGGAATAAGCGTAATCGCCCCGACTATTGCTGAAATAAGAATCCCGATTATCCCTGATTCATTGCCGATTAGGGTTGATATGGTTTGGGCATCAAAAAGCGCTAAGATGATCCCCACCACAAAAACAATCCCCAATAATTGGGGAAGGATTTTTTCTACAGACTTCCAAGCCTTTTTTAACGCCATTTTTGTCTTTATCCTGTCTTTTGCAAAGGAAACGGTAAACAAAACGCCGGTGGCAACATACAAAAGGACTTCCAAGGAATACCCCCCATTTCAAATCCGCTAGATCTTACAGATAGTATAGCAAATTTGTCTGTTTTATCATCCACAAAATTGACATCGTTTAGGATGAAGGGTATAATTCCTTATCTGCTTATCATTTTCAAATCGATACCTTCCTCACATCCAACCGGCATTTCAGATTGCTGAATGAAAATCAACTATTCTTTTTTAAAAAAGGGGGAATGAACATCATGAGTACACGGCGCAAACTGGGAGCAATTACGGTTGCCTTGTTGATACTCTTTACAATGAACACCGGGAAAGCCAGTGCACAGGTTCAATCTTCATTTGAGAAAAGCCTGAACATTATCCCTGAAAGAAACGAAGATGGAAATTACAACATCATCTTTATCACAACGGATCAGGAACGCTATTTTGAAGCATACCCGGAAGGCTCCGCCTACCGGGCCAGAGAGCTTTTAGCTTCCTTGGGAACCACCTTTGAAAAACATTACTGTTGTGCCACCATGTCCACTTCCTCCCGATCCGTCATCTTCACCGGCCAGCACATCAACCGTACCGGGATGATTGACAATATCGATTTCGGCTGGCAGAACCCGCTTTCTGAAGAGATCACAACTGTAGGGGACAGAATGAGGCAGGCGGGTTATTACAGTGCCCTCAAAGGGAAATGGCATATGGGGGACGCAAGTCTGATTTCTGATGCGCAGGAGGGAATCACCGACCTCACAGAACACGGATTTTCTGATTGGGGAGTTGACGGGGATTATATCGGCGGTGTTTGGGATGGCTATGAGAAAGATGGTGAGATCGTCAACGATACCATTGAATGGCTGGAAAAAGTGGGTTTAAAACAAAACGAGCAGGGGCGGTCTTTCTTTTTAGCGGTCAATCTCATCAATCCCCACGATATCATGTGTTTCACCACTGATGAAAAGACCGTTGGCTTTGTTTCAGTGGGAGGGGCCCCGAACGATATTCTGTACACCAAGACCTATCAAGAACCCCTGCCGGTCTCGATGAATGTTGATGTGACTGAAGGCACATTGCCTGAAGCCGTATCTCGCTACAAAAACTACGATAACCGGGTCACCGGTGTGATCAATACACCAGAGGATTGGAAGACCTTTCAGGAATACTATTTCAACTGCATTCAGGACAGCGACAATCACCTGATGGACCTTCTCCAATCCTTTAATGAAATGGGACTGCTCAATCATTCGATCATCATCTTTACCTCCGACCACGGAGAGATGGGAGGGGCTCATGGACTGAAGGGAAAGGGCGGTTTACTTTACGAGGAAAACCTGCACGTTCCACTGGTGATCTACCATCCAGATTATGAAGGGGGAAATTCCATTCATGCGCTCACAAGCCATATTGACCTGGCGCCTACCTTTATCCACATGACGGGGTTGAGTGATGAACGCAAAAGTGAAATCAGCCGAGGTCTACCCGGAAAAAATCTCATGCCACTCATCGAGGGTACAACTCAATCGGTCCGATCCGGGGCTCTCTTTTGCAGCGAACTGATCTCCACCACAATGGCAAAAGTGGTTTTGGGAGAAAATCGGACAATTCTTTATTTCACCATAGACACCGATATTCGAGGTCTCATGCGTGCCCTCATCACCGAGCGTTACAAATTCGCCCGCTACTTCTCTGGTGATTTCAATACCCCCACAACATTTGAAGCGTTAGTAACGGACAACGATATGGTATTATACGATTTGAAAAATGACCCGTTGGAACAGAACAATTTGGCATCGGATCCACTGGCCAACAAAGAACTGATCATGGAGATGAATACCTTGCTGAATCAGCTCATCGCACAGGAAATGGGCATCGATGATGGTGCTGAATTTCATCAGGCGGTGAATGCCTATCGGGAGAGTCTGAACAAGGATGCGCCTTAGCAGCAACCGGACCTTTTCGGTAATGGCAAAGGTAGTGGGGGCACATTGCAATCTGCAATGCGACTATTGCTATTACACCGAAAAAGCCAAACTTTTGGCACAATCGCAACGACTGATGTCCGACGATGTTCTGGAGGCGTATATCATACAAAATCTTCATATCAACGGAAAAAACGCAACCGTCGAATTTGCCTGGCATGGGGGAGAGCCATTGCTGGCCGGTCTGGAATTTTTTCAAAAAGCAATGGCCTGGGAGAAACAGCACGGCCAAGGCCGCCGTATCATCAACACCTTACAGACCAACGCAACCCTCATCGATGACGAATGGTGCCGTTTTTTTGCCGAACATGATTTTCTGCTGGGCATCTCGATTGATGGACCTGAACCGCTGCACGATGCCTATCGGAAAAACGCAACCGGTGGTTCCTTCGACTGTGTCATGAACGGTATCGAACGCCTTAAAAAATGGAACGTCCGTTTTAACACACTGACGGCAGTCCATGCAGCCAATGAGAATCACCCCGAAGCGGTTTATAACCTTCTCAGAAAACACACGAATGATATGCAGTTTTTGCCGGTTGTTGAAAGAAAGCCCGATTTTCTGGAAATTGAAAACGGTCAGCATTTTGCCACCCCCCCAGGAAGCAATAGCCCACATACGCCGCATGACATGGCCCCCTTTTCGGTTTCTCCGGAAGGATATGGGCATTTCATGATTTCGGTCTTTGAGAGATGGCAGGTACTGGATAAGGGGAAAAAACATATCCAGTTGTTTGAAGTGACCGCCGGGAATCTGCAGGGCATCCCCAGCAGCCTGTGCGTTCATAACCCCCTATGCGGCCATGGTGCATCCGTCGAGGTGGATGGCAGCGTGTATGCTTGTGATCATTATGCTTTCGAGGAGTATTGCTTGGGAAACATCATGGAAACACCCTTAGAGGAGATAATGGAAAGAAACAGGCCATTCGGCATGTACAAAACCTACGGACTTTGTAAGGAATGTTTTGATTGCCCGTATCTCAAGCTCTGCTTCGGCGGCTGTCCAAAAGACCGGGTGCGGATCTCCTGTGAAGATGGCGGGCGAATCAACTACCTGTGTGATGGCTACAAGATCTTTTTCAGTCATATTTTGGACAATCTGGACTCTCTGATGTAAGCGTAGAAGCTGAAAGGGGCTCACCCTTATTTGCACCCTCTGCGGGGTGAAATATCATTAGGGGATGTTTACTACTTGGGAAATCCGCAAGCTCGGTTAAAATGAGAGTGTGTTTTTCCCTCTTTTTTTGGAGGCATACATGAGTTTATCGGCGGTTATCAGCAGCTCCTCCACTCCTTTTTTTCCTTTTAGCGCAGTGATTCCCGCACTGATTGTGATGTTGTTATCCTTTTGAATCTGTTCGATTATTCTGTGTGCAATTTCTCTGGAACTAGCCGGAGTCGTTGCTTCAATGATCAGCAAGAATTCATCTCCGCCGATTCTTGAGAGATAATCGGTTTCTCTGATGTTCTTCTTAATCGTCTGACAGACTTGAACCAGTACACGGTCTCCCTCCGTATGACCTTTTGTGTCGTTGATATCTTTAAAATCATCCAGATCAAAAAAGATGGCGTATTTATTCTTTAGTGAATTGGGATTGGGAGAAGTGTAAAGGTCGTTCAAAACGGATTGGATAAAACGCCTGTTATACTGTTTCGTTAAGGGATCAGTTGTGGACAGGAGAATAATCTTTTCATGCTCCTGCTGGTAGAGGCTGATGAAGGTGTTCAAACAGAACATAAAGCCGATCATACTGATGATGATGCTGATAATCTGATCCGGATAACTGTGATCCGTTGCGGACATCGCCAGTATGACTTCAGGATTCCGTGATTCGAAAACCCCCAGACCGGCAACCAGCAGGATATACAACGAAGCAATGAAATTTCTTGTTTTGCCTTTCAACAACAATAAATTAAAGAATAACAAGATAAAAACGAAATATTGAAAGCCGCCCGAAAATCCCAGATTGGTTAGCCACATAAACGGCGTGACACAGAAATTCAGATACAGAGTAATGATCATAAAGCCTAAGCTGTGTTTCGAAACCCTGTAAGCAATCCAATAACTCAAAAGAGCGACTACAATGCCTGAAAAAGGAATGGCATAGGTGATCCAATGGAATCCCAGAAGAACGTTAACAAGGCCCGAAACAAAAAACATCAGGATACCGGCTGTAAAATAGACCCGATAAAATAATTCTGAAAATCCCTTCTCTTCTGCTATATGCAAAACCCTTTGTTTGACTTGGTTGAATAGTCTCTTCATCTTTCTAATCCTTTGCTAACCAGCACATTTGCCTTTTTGGCCGGTTTTTTGGACCTCTATCATCCATTCTTCTTAACGGCGGATATCAGAAAAAGCCCGCTCAACAGCACCGTTGCCGTTATCGCCAGGTCACCGTGTTTCTTCCATTTGATTTCGCCTTATAAAGCATTTCATCAGATTGCCGTAATAATTCCTGGGGATCATCATCTCCAGGTTGATAGGTGACACCTCCTAAGGAGATCGTTACAACATCGGCACAATCCGATTTCTCATGTTTGATAGCCAAATCCTCCACTGATTTACGAAGCTCTTGAGCCTTTTTGATCGCCCCTGTCTTTTCAGTCCGAGGTAAAACCACCACAAATTCTTCCCCGCCATATCTGGCAACCATGTCTTCAGGTCTGTTGAGAGACTTTTCGATAGCCTTGGCAATGGCTTTCAAAACCAAATCTCCTGCACCATGTCCATATAGATCATTGAAATTCTTAAAAAAATCCACATCGATCATCACAAGAGAGAGGGGTTCTTCATACCGGCGTGTCTTTTGCCATTCCTTCTGATAAATCGTGTCAAAATTTCGGCGATTGTTGATGCCGGTTAATCCATCAATTCCGGCCATTTCCTCCAACATTTGCTTTTGCTCAAGAAGTTTGATCTGGTTTTTGACTCTCAGTTTTACAATAGAGGGATGAAAAGGTTTGGTGATGAAATCCACCGCACCCAGTTGAAAAGCCCGTTCCTCATCTTCCGCTGAATCCAGAACGGTAATAAAAATAACCGGAATTTCTTTTTGATCGTCGTTGTTTTTCATCTTTTTTAGGATTTCATAGCCATCCATATCCGGCAACATGATATCCAGCAGGACCAAATCGATCTTCTCTTGAGAGTCCAAACGCTGAAAAACCTGGGCGGCGTTCTTAGCCAAAACAATATCAAATTCCTCATCTAATAATTCCGATAACACCTTTCTGTTGGAACGCTCATCGTCAACAACTAAAATCCTGTATTTTTTTTGCATAACCCACTCCTCATACATCTTTCTGTATGGTTTTGATTAAATCAAAGGCGTTTTCGTATTCCAATTGTTCAATCATGGATTTAAGCTCTGAAAGCTTTTTTTTCAAGCCAAAATTCCCATAATCCTTTATTAATTGAACAATCAAAGCCTCTGCCTGATAATGGCCCGTCTTTATTACCGGAATCAAGGCGTTCAAACGGGTTAAAAGGTCGCTTTTTTGCTCTTCGCTTAATTTCAGGGAGAGCTGTTTTTCCGGTTTTTGAATAAACAGATCAGACCGCTTAAAATCATTTAAAAGGGTTGTTAATTGATCTTTCAAAGGTGCGATTAGCCGACATAAATTCTTCTCATCTTTATCCTTTAACAACAACTCCATTTGAAGCGCTGTGGTGTAGACTTGTTCAAACCCCAACATCTGTGAAGTCCCCTTCAAGGAATGCGCCTCCAATTCAGCCTGTGAAAATTCCCCTTTTGAAACGCACTGAAGTATCTTTTCAGCATGATCGGAATATTGATCAAAAAAATCCTGCAGCAACCCTTTATAAAAGGCTAAGTCACCACCCGTGTTTTCTAACCCCTTTGTCATATTCAGCCCACGGATCATCTTAATCTCCTTTATCAAGAATACTATTTTCTCATATACATCATTATATCATCGAATCCAAGAAATCGTTAGAAAAAAAGGAGTTTTATAGAAAACAAAATCGTTGCCCAAAGGAATGAACGGATCAGAAAAAAGGCCTCTTTCACAAAGAGGCCTTTTTTATCCACTTTCTATTGTATGCTATTGCATACACCCAAACCAGAATGCGATCATATCCGTATATTCCTGAATAATCTTTTCAACGGGTTTTCCCATTCCGTGGCCGGCCTTTCTATCCAGTCGAAGCAAAATGGGCTGATCGCTTGTATTCTTTTCCTGTAAAGTGGCTAAATATTTAAAGGAATGGGCAGGCACAACCCGGTCATCGTGGTCTCCGGTGATGACCATGACCGCCGGATAATCCTTTTCTTCGATGTTATGAAGTGGTGAGTAGCTGAGGATATGATGAAAGAACACGTCATCTTCCGGGCTGCCGTATTCCGCCACCCAACCCCACCCAATGGTGAATTTGTGAAAACGCAGCATATCCATCACCCCGACCTGGGCAAATACAACACCAAAAAGATCGGGGCGTTGATTGGTTACGGCCCCCATCAGCAGACCGCCGTTTGAACGCCCGTGGATCGCCAGGTATTCCTTTGAAGTATAGCCATTGTCAATCAAATACTCAGCAGCCGCTATAAAATCATCAAAAACACGTTGTTTGT
>DAOTHY010000034.1:0-2621 GCA_035447925.1 Thermotogota bacterium | reverse complement strand
TTGTCAATCAAATACTCAGCAGCCGCTATAAAATCATCAAAAACACGTTGTTTGTTCAAGTGCATGCCGGCCTTATGCCATTTCTCTCCGTACTCTCCACCGCCACGAAGGTTGGCATGGGCATAAACGGCTCCGTTTTCAAGCAAATAGATGATCGCCGGATTAAAATCGGGGGTCAAGGAAATATTAAAGCCGCCGTAGGCGTAAAGAAGGGTGGGATTTTTCCCCGTTCGTTGGATATCCTTTTTTCTGGTGATAAAAAGAGGAATCTTTGTCCCGTCTTTACTCTCGTAAAAGACTTGCTCAGTGATGAATTGGGAAGGATCAAAAGACAAGGGGGACTCCTTAAACACTTTGGTCTCACCGGCGGCAATATCCACGGTGTACAGGCTTAAAGGCGCAATAAACGACCCAAAGGAAAAGAGGATACGATCCAGCTGCTTATCCCCGGCAACCTCCAACACACTGCCGATCCCGGGCATTTGAACCTCTTTTATCATTTGTTCCTTAATGTTGTATAAACACAGCTTGGCCATCACATCCTGCAAGTACAAGGTTACGATTTGATCCCCGAATTTCCAGGCATTTTCAAGCACCTGATCGGTCTCAGGGATAAGATCAACGATCTCCAAATTCGTGGCGTTTACTTTTACAACCTTTTTGTTGGGAGCACCTTTATCCGTCAAAAAGAAAAGATCCTGGCCTGATGAACCGATGAAAAAATACTCGTTGTCAAAACCTTGAAAAATTGTTCGAAAGCCGCCTTCTTTATCATCAATTCTTTTTATACGAAATTCACTGCCGTATGTGCCTTCCGAAACCACCAGTATTAAATAATCTTCATCCTCACTGACCATAACCCCATTGAAACGAAGAGGATGCTGAGTATCAGAATAAATGAGTTGATCCTGACTTTGTGTCTCGCCCAGTTTATGATAGAACACCTTCATCCCTTTGTTTTGCTGTGAAAGTTCTTTTCCCTCAGCAGGTTGATCATACCCCGAATAATAAAACCCATCCTTGTACCAAGCCACCCAGGTAAATTTCACCCATTCAATCGTATCTGCCAGCACTTCATTTGTCTCCAAATCCATCACTTTCAGTAAATGCCAATCAGACCCGGATTGAGATTGAAGATATGCCAAATACCGGTTGTTTTTGGAATGGCCGTTCATAAAAATGGATACCGTCCCGTCCTCCGACAACGTGTTGGGATCGATCAGCACCTGTGCTTGTGTATCGAATCCTTCTTGAATATAATAAACCGGTTGGTTCTGAAGACCTTTGTTGTAGCTGTAGATGATCTTTTTGCCCACCGCCGTGATGGTTGAATATTTCGGGTAATTGTAAAGTTGTTTCAAACGCTGATTGATTTCTTCTTTCCGGGGCATTCCATTCAAAAAGGTTTGAGTCAGTTCATTTTGTTCAGCCAGCCAAGTATTTAAATCCTCTGATTTCTCATTTTCCATCCACCGATATGGATCCTTTATCGTCATACCGAAATGTTCTTCAACAACCATCTCTTTTTTTGCCTTTGGGTAAGCCTTCATTTGTGTCCTCCTTGTTTGTACCGAAAGATTATGTTTCCTTAGTATATCATCTTGTGGACCCGTTGATGATATAATTTAAACGACATCTTTATTCTTATTTCATGGTGAAATCAACTTCAAAAAGGAGTGTTAACATTAATACTAAAAACATTCAAGGCATTGAGGCAGAACTGATAGTCCATCAAATACTTAACAAGTATCAGAAACAAAGGGAACGGTTGCCATTTCTACCTCCCGCTGGTGATTTCAAAGAAATCGTCACCAGACAATTCACCATCCTTCAAAAGGATGGGGGTGGCTGGGGTTTTTATGAGAACGAACAACTCACAGGCTTTTTGGCCGGCTACAAGGTGGATTCTCTTTTTGGAAAAGCAAAAGGCGTTTACATTCCTTTATATGGGCATGGTGTGTTCAGTGAAGATGAACAACAAATCAGAAAAACGTATCAGAAAATGTACGCCTACGCTTCAGCGCAGTGGGTCAAAGACGGCTATTTATCACATACCATAACGGTTTATGCCCAAAACCGAACAGATGTTGACACGTGGTTCTGGCTTGGTTTTGGCAATCGTTGTGTGGACTCAATTAAAGCGTGCAAAATTGACGAATCAATAAACCACAACCTAACTATAAAAAAAGCAACCACTGAAGATTTGGAAACTATAAGCCATTTAGAAGAAATAAATCACAAATATTTCAGAATTGCTCCATTGTTTATGCCAACAGAAGATACCCCCGCATTGGAGTCACTCAAAAAATGGTTTTCGGGTGAAAATCGACATCTATGGATTGCCTTTGAAGGGAAAACACCTGTGGGATTTATGAAGATTCAACATGAAGGGGAGTCTTTTATCTCTTATCACAGAAGCATCATGAACATCACTGGGGCTTACGTTTTATCTGAAAAAAGAAGGAATGAGCTCGCAACAACATTGTTAAATAACGTTCAGGAATGGTTAATGCAAAATAACTATCCCCTTCTCGGAGTAGATTTTGAATCGTTTAATATTAAGGGCGCTTCGTTTTGGAACAGACATTTTACCCCTTACACATATAGCCTCGCAAGAAGAA
>DAOTHY010000033.1:0-22267 GCA_035447925.1 Thermotogota bacterium | reverse complement strand
AGGTCATCTTCTCAGGAACACTCGTCATTTGGTGAGCAACGATAATAAACGAATGACCAACAACAACAGCTGAGATAAGAAACCCCTTCATAACATCAGAATAAAGCATCTTGTTGACTTTTTCCATTTTCCGGACCCCCAAAAAACAGTATTTCTATATTTTATCATAAAAATAAATGAATAATAATCAAAAAAGTCTTCAACCTGGTAAAAAAATCCCACTCCAGTAATGCAATCCAATAGGAAAGTTTGTTTTTTTCATTGTGTGATCTGCTTGAAATCAATATGAGAAAGTAAAAACTAAAAAAGGGAAATCATAAGTGTGATAATTGATCTTGACAGATGACCCCCTGACCCATCAGTTACCTGAGATGAATAGTCAACAGCTCAGGTAACTGAATAACAGACCTTAAAACAATAAAGTAATGATTGACTTTTGTTCAGTGTAATGCTACTATTACAATAGTATTAGTATAGTTACATTTTGTTATAAATAAACCCAAAACAAATAGTCTAAAGAAAAAAAGGAGGCTGCAATTTGAAAACGTATTCAACTTTAATCGTTACGGTTGGTTCCAGTTTACTTGGCAATATCAGACGAAATGAGACTTTAAAAGCCCTTCTGGAGAAAGATGATATACAAACCCTCTCAGCACAAATGACTGTCAATCAATGGGGAAATCCAGAAACGACACAAATATACGGTAGCGAAATTAACTCTACTGTCAGTTTGATTCGCAATTTTGAACAGATCGAAAATGCAAAATTTATTCAAGGAACACTTTACCTGTTCATTTCGGATACCTCGGAGGGAAAGACAGTTGGTGAGTTGTTAAAAAATTATTTTGAACAAAACGAAGAATTTCGATTTGGATCGGTGCAACTGATTCAACTAAAAGGATTGACACATTCTGATGAGCACAAGTTTGGAACAGAAGGCTTGAGAAATGTTGTCAGAGAGTTTGCCAGAATAGCTAAAAATCATGCAAACAACGTAATCGTCAATTCCACAGGAGGATACAAAGCACAAATTGCCTTTGCTTTAGCACTTGGACAAGCCTTGAAATTCCCTGTATACTATCGGTTTGAAGCATTCTCAAAAATCATCAAAATGCCTCCGCTTCCCGTTTCACTGGATTGGGAAATCTACCTGAATCACTACGATATCCTGGAAACACTTGAAGCTAAAGGACTCATGGAAGAAAAAGAGTTGGAGAAATACGGATATACCAATTATGCAGCACTTCCACAAGAAATCAAATCATTCGTAGATAGGGAAAAACTGGACAAAACCCATTGTATCGAATTCAATCCAATGGGGCAAGTATTTATTGAATCAGCCCGTGAACTCATACGCTTAGAAACCATTCTTCCTGAAACAAAAAAAGATCCACAGAACAAAATCCTTTTCAACACCAAAGAATCTCATGCCATAGAATTTGATCAAAAACACAAAACAAGTCAAAAAATCGCTGGTCTTTCTTTTGTCGAAAAGGTGCACATGTATGATTTCCATGCAAGAGAAAAGGACGAATTGAAAGTGACACTTTCAGAAGATAACATAATCAGGGTTGTTTATGGCAACAAAAAAGGAACGGCCTATTATCAAGTTCAAACCACCGGCAAAGGAAAAAGAGAATACATTGCAGCCATTGAAGAAATAAAGAAAACCCTCGAATAAACAAGCCCAAAAAAAGTGTGATAATAGACTTTGAATACCAAAAACCTAAAAAAGGAGTGGATGGTATGACTAAATCACAAGAAAATCAATGTCACAAAATCATTCACACTGCTACGGCTTCTTGCGGAGCAGTTGGATTTTTTTCAGCACAAATACCAGGCTCTGACTATGCTATCATGGCACCTATTCAAATTACCATGATCATATCTATAGGTGGTGTATTTGGAGTAACAATTGATAAAAGCTGGGCAAAATCACTTCTTGGATCCTATATTGCAACAATAACAGGAAGGGCACTGTCACAAGCGTTGTTGGGATGGATCCCCGCAATAGGTAATGTGATCAATTCGGGAACAGCCGCAGCATTAACCGAAGCGATAGGGTGGGCTGTTGCAAAAGATTTGGAAAACTCTGCAAATTACCCTGAGAAAACAACCGTAGCGTAAAACCCAAAAACCATCACCACCCTATTGACAGGAACAGGGTGGTGATGAATTTGGAAAAATATGTAACAAAAGTTATAATAGAAAAAATATAATTTTACCGAAGAAAGGAGAATCTATGTCATACACCGAAAAAGAATGGAAATACATCTTTCATTCACCACAGAAATATATGGATGTCATAAAAAAAATTCATGAAGAGAGTCTATATAAAAAAACGGGTATTCTGCAATGGTTCATCAACCCAAAGATAGACCAAAGCGGGTATGAAAGAATCAGATTGGAGATTTCAAAAGAGAAAGATAGCTACAGACATGTATGGACCTATTGCAAAAAAGAAGAAACTGAAAACAAAGAAACCGGTGAATCCCAGTACGCCAACAAAATGCTTGAAACCGAGTACACATTGGACATGAACAACATAAATGATGAGAAACCAGATTTTCTATCCAAAGAGATGCATCAGACCATTATTAAGGTAAAAAATAACCTTTCCGAACTCAAACAGTACCCGGCGGTCTTCAAAATCAGGTATTTCTTAATGGAAAAGGATTACGAATTTGTCTTGGACGAATTGATACCCATTGGACAATACAGATATCCCAATGTCAGTCATATCATTGAAATCGAACAAAAAACAGAAAAATCATACAATCTGCAAACGATCCTAGAGCAATCGAGAGTACTTTTCAAAGAAGACGATTTACTGAAAAAAGAAGATCAAACAAAAGAAGAATACAACCTTTTAAAAAACAAAAACATTGCCACTCATGCCTACGAAGCGGCTAAAAACATCGAAAATGCCATTCCTATTCCTCAAAAAGCCATCAGTTTCATCGAAAACAGACTTGTCGGTCCGGTTGCTGTAATAGCCTTGCAGGGAAATTCACTCAAGAGCTACAAAAGAACATTTAGGGAATACAGCGAACAAACCCATCGTGAAGAAAGCGATGACTACGAAGATCTGATAAAGGGACAATTAAAATACAAAAATGAACATAACCAAGATACGGCTGTTGCTTCCATTGCAGAGCTAGATAGTCTGTATTTGTTGCGTCAAGCCGGATATGCAGTTCAGAAAGCCTATTATTTTGTATTTCCAGATGATGAAAACAACCAACCTCCGAGATTCAGGGATGAACAGAATCAGCGACCTGATATCTACAAAGATTTAGAAAGCTACACGCAACGTTTTCTAAAAATCAAATGCGAGCCCATACCAATCAAATATTCCTCTAAAAGCAGAGAAATGATCAACAAAACCTACGCTGAAATTCAAAAAGGAATCAACGCAGTACAAGAAAAAGAAAAAAGCAACAACAGAGAACTCTTGTTTGATATTGCATCTGGTCAAAAATACCCGGGTATCATGGCAGTCATGTACTGTATGTTCAGTCAAAAGCCTTTTTTCTACAAACAAGAAAGATCCATGGAACTGATCAAATTTCCTGCCGTTCCGGTTAATTGGGACAGTACAAAAATAGACGGCTACTATGCCTTCTTTCATATGCTGGAAAATCAAAATATCAGCTATAGACGATACATCTCCTTACCGCAATCCATTAAAAACATCTTTGATTTCACTCAATTAGGCACAGAAAATCAATCATCCGACCTAGTGAGTTTGCTTCAGCTGGAAGACATTAAAAAGGCATATGAAACAACAAAAAAAATTCCGTTGGGATATGGCGAGGACTTCCTGAACTATATTGAAAATGAGAAATGGCGAAACTACGTCAGTGATCAAATCCGAGACGTATGGTCACTGCAGTGGATAGGCGATCAAATTCCTGAAACAGTCGAACACTCACAAAGACACAGCAAACGACTAATGGAATTCGCTCATAATTTAATCAACATCATCGGAAAAGATACCTTTCTGAAAGGCATACCCGAAAAGCTGCATGATCATTTCTTCTTTATTTTGGCAATTGCCATGAACGTACATGACTTGGGACACACCAACACCATCTGGCATTTTGAAAACGACAGAAAAATGTTCCTGGACGGTCTTCCCGGAGTCGTCAGAGACCTTCACAACGAACTCACCGTGCAAATGCTGGAAGAAAAAACCAGAGGAAAAGAATTTCAGTTGTTAAAAGGCATGGAAGATCTGATAAATGAACAAGAGTTAGAAAAAATGAAAACAGCAATCAAGCTGGTTTGCAAATACCATAGAGGTTATCTGAAGATAAAGAATAAAGGCGGAAAAGATAAACGATTTGCAAAAATCTTCCGTTTGGATCTCACATCCCTTGAACAGGTTCTAAAGAAAGCCTTTAACCATGATCCCGATTGGATCCCATTAACACAAATCGCAGCACAATGGCTAAGATTTATTGACGGAACAGATGTTCAGGCCGACAGAGCCCAATCGAAAGACTACTCAAGAATTAGAACCGAAAGAACTGCAATGGAATCCTATAATATTGCCTTAGAACTAATGAACCAGTACAATAACTATATCCGATCCCTAAATCTTGAATTTGATCTCCAAAAAACCATGAAAATATTAAAGGCCTTCAGGAAAGACCCTGGAAATGAAGATTGGGCAGAAGAACTTGAAAAGAAAGGCAGTTATCTTGAAAATGCCGTTTATGATGTTATTGAAGAAATAGTCAAATGCGGAACCAACGAAGAATACTTTAAAATCCCTTATGAACTCAAACAACTGGCAAGATTTGCATTCAAGATCAGACAATTCCCCCACTTCAATAAACACGCATCGGTTCTCATGGGCTACCCTCGATTTTATAGAGAAAAATACGATGAAAATGAACAGAAACAGGGAAAATTGTTCATCCAATACATCATTGAAAAGGAAAACGAAAAAATAGAAAAAACACTAAGAAAAGATGTAAAAGACGAATTTGAAACGGCTTTGATCAATGAAATCTCTCAAAACGGCTTGAAAAGCATCGAAATTGAAATTGAAGTAAAAGAGAAAAAAGTGAAAAATAAAGATACTTTGTAAAAAAACTATGATTATTCCCCCTAAGTAACTCGGGGGGAATTCTGTGAGGTGAAATAAAAATTGTTAATGAGAACTGAGGACAAAACGTCCAAAAACAAATGGCAATTAATCTCATTTGTTGGGACAACAAATTATCAAGATACAACATACAGTTTCGAAGAAGGCAACACGATAAACGAAAAGTTCTGTGGTATTGCATTAACAAAATACCTATTGAAAAATTCACCCAAGGATAGTGGTGCTATCCTTTTTCTTTGCACAAAAGAATCATACGAAATGCATGCTTCAAGTCTAAAAGAAAAACTGGAAAATATGGGAATATCAAACAAGCAATACGAATTTCTATTCTTTTCAGAAAACAATCAAAGAGATCTTTTTGCTGAACTCTTTGAAAAATTAAGGAAGCTGGAGGTTGAAACACTCTATTTGGACATAACCAATACATTCAGAGACATCCCTTTTCTCCTATATCCTGAATTATTATTTTTCAGAGAAACATTTAAAATTGAAATACAGGTACTCTATGCGAGGGGAACATTAAAAGAAGGTTTTTCTTTTGAAAAGGCAAATGCCTCAACAGAAATTATTGATTGGTTATTTGCGACAAAGATATTTATTAACAAGGGCGAAGGAAAAGAATTTGCCAAACTGCTTGATAAAATATATCAACAGTTAAAAGCACTTTCATCTTCCCCTGATGACTTTAAAAAAATCAACTTGATTAACAAAATGTCAAAATATATGAATGAATTTTCTGTTCACTTTAATTCAGTTGATATCTATACAGTTGGTAAAAGCGCATGGACATTAACAGAGATTATAGAAAAATTTGAGAAAGAAGATGTTTTTGCACTCTTTGATTATCCTTGGGTGATTAAAACAATGTTAAATCAAATTTCAAGTTATCTGGAAAAAGTCAAGTGCAGCTGGAAACAAAAAAGTGAAATTGAACTCAATGCCCAAGAAATCATACGTGAACAAAACATTCTGAAATGGTATTTAGAAATCGAAGATTACAAAAGTGCCATCGTATTATTTAGAGAATTGATCATAAATTATTACTTTTATGGAAAACAAATAAAATCCTTCTTAAAACATGAGCTTAGGGATGACATCACAAAAGAAATAACAAGCAATTTGAAAGAATGCACAAAAGAAGGCAGCGAAAAGATCAATGAATTAGAAATGATTTGGGAAGAACTAAGTCCGGTACGAAACTACATCTCACATACCGGTAGTAAACAGGATCATTTCCCAAGAAATTACCCTGAAAATCACTTGCCAACTTTAAAGAAATTGGCAGCCTATACAACTGATGAGATTTTGTCCTTTTTTAAGTAAACAACGATGAGCACATGATAACCGAGATAGTTATCTGACTCAAATGACGATCCTTTCTTCTAAAAAGCGATAAAGAAAACACGGCACTGTTAATGATCTAACGACAAAGGAGGCATCGGATGGCAGAAGTTGTAAGAATAACTGAAGAAGCCAGAAATGCTTCAATTAATTACAATATAGAAATTGTCGAAGAATTATTGAAAATCAATAAACAACTTCGAGATTACGACTTTTCTGGGATTGTGAAGGTTAAAAACACCAAACATACCATATTCAGAAAACATTGTAAACATGATTATCGTGTTTTTTTTCAATATTCTGATAAATTTCTTGATCTTTTGCTGGTCGACAGAAAAGATGAAAATACCTATAGTCGTGTAAGAAAAATGAATCGGATATTTACTGATGAAGTCTTAAAAACAAATATTGACGAACTAATCAACACCGAAGATGTTGAGGCTGTTCATTTCATTCCTGAAACAACGGATCAGGGTTTAATTGAAAACACCAAGGTTTATGAAATTAAAGAGCAATATTTAAAAACCCCTGATGATTTACAGATCCTTCTTCGTGAAAAGTATCTGTTTTATTCTGTGAAAACCAAAGAACAAATGGAGCACATATCTGAAATAACAAATAAGGATGAAAGACAAGTATGGATCTTTCAAGGAGCTGCTGGAAGCGGTAAGACAACTTGTGCTGTAGAAATAGGAAGAAAGTTTCTTGAAATTTATCAAAGAAACACCTTTCTATTGGTTCCAACAAAGGAATTGAGAAAATGGTGCTTAACTCATTTCACTTTGTTGAATTTAAATTCAAAAATAATCGAAGTCACAAAACAGACTGATGTTTTTCAAGAACTTTCAGAACAACCAAAACTATTTATTGCAACTCATGATGATTTCTTTTACAATTTACTAGGAAACGACAGAAACAAATTCCAACCCGATGAAATTAAGAAAAAAATGGGAAAATTTATCAACAATGAAATTGAAAATTGGAAGTATAAAGAGTTAAAAGAGTATTCCCTAGATCAAATATACGCAATAATAGTGAACTTTATAAGACCGATGCAAAAAATGCCAACAAAAGATTTGGTTCTCTTAGAAAACGAGTCGCTTTACAAATTATTAAAGAAACTAGACTTCCAAAAATGTTATATTCAGATAAAAAAAGATTTATTTGACCATTATGACCTATTTGAGAATATTTACAAGAATCGATCAGTAATTGAAGCTCTGATCAAAGAACACAACGTCAATATGATTGTTGACGAAACTCAAGATTTACCAATATACCTGATTAAACACATCATTGACTTCTTTTTCTGTCAAAATCCACGAAATTTCTATAAAAAACTAGTCTTTCTCGCAGATATGAATCAAAAAATAAACATCAACGATTTTAAACTTGGGAAAATTTGCTCAGAAATTAACAAAAAGAAACTGATAATAGAAAAAGGGATGTTATTAAATAATTATCGGAATAGTCCTCAAATTGCGCAACTAGCCGAAAAGATCATTACCGACATATACAAAGACTTTGTTGAATCATCAGAAACAAGCAAACCAATGAATCCAGCTTCAAAAAAGAACTATTCCAAAGCAGGAGACTTACCTGTTATTGTCGTGGTATCACCAGAAGAGCTATGCAAAAAAATAAATAGAATCATCAACGAGAATAAAAATGAGTTTGGTCATTTTTATCAATTTGTTATAGCTACTGAGAATAGACCACAATTAGAAAAGTACCTGACAGAAGAAAGCCTTTCGAAAATCTCCTTTTTTTCTCCAGAAGACATCAAGGGATTAGAATTTGATAGCGTGGTTTTGTTCAACCTTTTCCCAAATCCGGATCAGAAAAGAGCAATTGATGTTTATCGCCTTTATACATCCCTGACAAGATCACGATATAGTGTATTAATAGCTATGGATCAAAAAACATACGGCCAAAATAAACAAAGACTGGAAAACCGTAATGAACTTATAATTATCCAAAAACCGGAAGATGTCATTTTAAAGAAACTTTTGATGGAAAACGGCAGAAACTTAATCAACCAAAAACAAATGACAAAAAGCATCATAGGAGATATAGCCAATCTTAAAAACAGGAATGGATATCAGATAAAAAAAATAATTGAAAAAACAAATTTACTTGCAAATCACGGAGCAGATATGGAAGAACTTTTTGAAATCATCTACCTGTTAGTCGAAAAATTAACACACCTTGGCATGATGAATGACGAAATAAAACACCTTTTAAATAATTCTTCTAAAAGGATCATGGGACTCTATCACGAAAGTATTTTAGAGATTCGACAAGCGATAGCATTATTTGACTATGCCTCTGATCGTATGTACGTGGAACGGTGTATTAAAAAATATTCTAACGATCTGAATACACTTGATTTATTTAGAATCTACAATACTTTGAAAAGCCCAGTAGATTTAATTGAGTATCGAGAGAAATGGAATAATTCTGAAGACTCTTATCTATATATCTGTAATCTAGCAAGAGATAATAATCTAGACCACATTGGATTTATTAGGAATACTATTAATCATCATCTCGAAAAAAGTGAAATTAAGATAAACGAAATGGTATCACAAATTGAAGAAGCATTGTCAATCATTAAAGGAGACAACAAATGAAAAAAAGAGAATATGATTATCAAACCTTAGATGAAGATATTTCAAAAATTGAATCAATGAATAAGCGGATATTTTCAATTTCAGACTCCATCAATCAACTCACCAATACCTGGCAAGAACAAATGGCTAATCAAGTTGATCAGACCGTTCAAATACATTGGGATCAAAAAGTCAGAGAAGTTGTAGAGTTATCCATCCAAAGCAAATTAGACCTAACCAACCAAGAATTGCTAAAGGTTGAGTCATTAAAAACCATTCAAATGAAATCTTTACAAGAATTGAGTGATGAAATTGATGACATGATTTCTCTTCAAAAAAACAACATCAAAGAGATAAAAGAAAATGAGAATGAGATCAATTCGTTTTTCAAAAATAGTAAAGACTTTATCGATCTCATTGAGAATCTGAATACAGAAGAAATATTACTCATCGAAAACAAACTCATTGAGATAAAAAAGCAAACCGATCAATATGCTCAAGATCTAGAAGCTTTACAAAATAACATTTGTAATGAAAGAGAAGAAATAAATGCACTAGTTGAAATTTCAAAGCAGTTTCACGAAAGTATTCAAAAATCAAATGAAATCAAAGAGCTTATTTCTTCAATAGCGGAACAAATTAAAAAAACAGACCATCAGCAAAAAACACAAAAAGAAATTATCTCTAACTCCAAAATAATGGCTGAAGAGTTAGCAGAAAAAATTGAACAGTATTCTCATCTAGAAGACCGGTTTGATGAAAAATACAATCTTTTTATTTTTAAATCTTCAGAAACAAACAAACAATTTGCTGGAAAGCTTGAAAATTTAAACAAAAAAACAAAATGGTCATTAATGTGTTTCATCGGAACTCTTTTTTTAATGCTTGGAAACTGTGCCATTTTGTTAATTTTTATTTTTCTTTTGCAATAAACAATCAATAATCCTCAAAATCAGCTTTAAGCAAAACATCTCTACCGGCTATCTCGGCAAGTGAAATGGCTCTTGAACACCTGGACTCCAATTCCCGGAAATTCCCAGGAAATGCTTGTTTTTCAAGGTATTCAATGGCGCATATGCTGATAGTTTTGATTTTGGATTTACGGTTCATTTTCTGCAAGGCAAAGCTCAACAGGAATCGGAAATCCTCTTTTCTGTCCGTTAAATCCGGTAGATGAATCTTGTATGTAAACCGATGATAAAGGTCTTCACGAAAATGCCCACTCATGACTTCATACTTAAGATTCCGGTTTGTTGCAGCGATTAGGATCATTGGTACTTTTATTGGTTTGGGAGCAACATAGCCCGTCATGGGGACACTCATATCATCCATATAGGTCAGCAGCTTAGTCTGAATCTCAATTGGAATATCGCCTATTTCATCTAAAAACAAAACCCCGCCGTAGTTGGCAATCATTTTCCCCGTTTGAATTCTTGAACCGGTAAACGAACCGGGCACACAGCCAAACAGGTCTATATCAATCGTATCCTTGCTGAGATTAACCAACGAGATTTTTGAAAAACATTCCTCATACTTTTCGGACAAAAGCTTAGTCCCGATATATCTTGCAATCAAAGTCTTACCCGTACCGGTCGAGCCTTCAATCAGAATCGAAGGGATTCGATCAACATGCCTTTTATGGATCGTTTCACAGTTGAGTTCATAAAGAGATTCTACAAAGGAACGAACATCATTCACTTCATCAGAACCGGTTATCCCAGTGATATTGTCCAGAGTTTTTTGGACGTCATTACGTAACAGCAACATATTATCTGATTCTTCTTTTAGCGAATCCGCAATACGGTTTGTGTGCAACATGACTTCACGCATACTGGGATCAGAAAGCAGAGATACTTGAGAATTTGACTGATGGATAAACTCCCGATTTAATTCCACTTTCCAATTCAGTGCTTTTGTGATTGATTTCTCCATCTGAGAATCATACAACCGCTTTCGAAAAGCATCCTTGAGTACCTTTTCAAATCTTGCTATCTCTGTGTATTCAATGCCAATTTTTTTGAACTTGTCTATGCAAAACAATCCAAGGGGAATCGGAAACTCATTTCCGATTTTTTGAATCCGGTCTGTTTTTAAACTTTGATTGTAAAAATATATTTTATCAGATTGCCCATCAATCTTCCCGACTTCATCTATATTGACCAAGTGAACATCTTCTTTCTTATCCACCTCTAAAATTTCAATCTGATTCATTTCCTTTTTTGTGGAGCGAAGTGAAGAAATAATCTCTCGGATCAACTCCATCGCATTATCATCATTCATATCGAATTTGATTTTTATTTTGGTCAACACCGATCACCCCTTCACAGACGCTTATTTATTTCTTAGATTTTTGACTAATACCTTAAATTCCTTCATTGCCGTCAGTTTTTCAACTTCTTTGTGGGAAAGCCCCCATTTTTCAAGTAAATCAAACAACAGAAAACTCTTGAGAAAAACACTTTGTGGATATTCTATTCCTTTTTTTACCATTTCCTCGAAAGCCTGTTTGTGATCCTCTTGCCCAATCACTCGTCGAAAGTGATGATAATGCTTTTTGGATAAAAGACCTTCCGGGGTGATCAGATTAAATGATATCAAAAGACCGTTTTCCAATTGCAAAGAGAGATTTTTCAGATACTTTCTCACCGTCTCTTTGCTTACACCTGTAAAGGACTCAATTTCAAGAGAAGTGGAGATTGGCAATAAAGACAAAAAATCGAAATCATCCAATTCAAAGGGGAAAAAACCGTCAAGTATTTCCTGAAGAAAATATTTCATACGCAAAGTAAATATGGGTTTCATGAATAAATGATACAACCTTAGTCTCTCTTGCATATCGATTGTGTTATTCATCTCATACTGCCTCTGATAAGACACAATAGACCTTCTCAAGTTGCCATTCAAAAACAATTGCATCCGGTCCCCATGTCGTTTGAGAAAGATCATGTTATTCTCTTGAGTGATCCTTGAGGTATGACACTGGGGGTTAAAATCAAAGGGATCATAAACTTCATTCGGATTAAAATCCTCCTCGAAAGTTTCGGTAATGATCTCCTCATCATTTTCCTCGGGTAATGCCACTTCTTCAATAACTTCTTGTTCACTCAAATCTTCCAGTTCATAATCTGAAATGGGATTTGTTAAAACAGCTTGAAGCGACTCGCTGCTGATTCGTGCCAAAACCTTATCTCTCTTCTTTCTTTTAGACACACTTTGAACGGTACCTTTAGATTGACTTCTTTGCTTAGCCATTGCGGAACACCTTCTTCGTCACAGGATTGGCAAACATATACCCGATAGACGGGGAAAATTCGTCTGTAGTTAATGTATCTTGAACACCCTCTAAAAAGTTCTTTTTGAAAATCGCCTCAAAGGATTCAAAAGACAAAGATGAAAAAATCCCCACCTGATCCACATGCTTAAACATCTGTTTCATCTCAGCCTCTGAAAAAATTTCCTTTTCGACAAGATATGCAAATAAAACCTCAAGATGAATGGAAAAAGTACCGATGGCATCAAACAAAGATTTCTTATCAACTTTTTCACGGGCAATCTTCATGAGATAGCCATAATAATCGACTATCTTAATCTTTTTATTATCCTTTTCTTTAGACTGAAACCGTGAGAAAAACAACCGTGAAAGCGCATCCGGAGTAAAAGATTGTCCTGTTTGAAATGTCTTCATGGACAACTGGGTTCCGAATTCACCCAAAGAATGGCCTGAACTCAGACCCACAAAATCACCAATACCAGGTAAAGCCTCTTTGCAGATTACCGGTTTGGAAATATCAGCCCCATAACATTTAGAACACACTCCCCCATGACAATTACAGGTAACCGGACTACGCATTTCAATGCTGTGCCAGTCTTCTTTCTCGATATCTTGCAAAATGGATTCATCCACCAAAACCAATTTCCCGTTTCGCTTGATAAACCGGCCTAAAATCAGACGTTTCAGTGAGAATTTCCCATCAGATTCTTTATGCAACTGATCAAATTGCTCCCTGGTAAACTCCAATAGACGATCTGTTCCACAATCTTCAGCCTTAACAGCATACGGATACAGAAAAGACACCAGTTTTCTTGTGAAATAACCGGCACTGGCTACAGACAGCTTCTTTTCCATGAGATTATTTCGTGAACGAACGGCGATGGGATAAGGGATCACACCCTGCAGATGATCCGTTTTACGGGTACAGATATAATCTGTCAAAGTCAAACCATCTCCAAAATTCTTCATGGCATCTGGCCCAAGAATATCAATAGATTTTGCCATCTGGTTAAACTGCTTATCTTTACCCCTTGCCTCGGAGTCCTTAAAAACATGTAAAAAGGGGCCTGGATGTTCATCGTTCAAAGGGGTTGAAATATCAAAGAAAGAAATACTCAATTCTCCCTCAGTGGATTTTTGGATAATCTTGTTTTTATAGGCATTTAGTCTGTTTGTGCAATCGATGCTACTCACAATACGATTAATCTCGTCTGTTACGGCTTCTTTTCCGATCTGATTGATCTCATACTGACCAAAGGCGAAATCCTGAGCATTGCTCCAAGCCAAACCCCGATCACCCAAACGATAGGGGATCTGAGTAGGCAGCATATTAAGTAACTCCTGATGGGTACATTGACGCCGATCATCATCGGAGCTAAACTGAGAAACCGGGAAATAACATGCCATCGTATCCCCGTCGAAATCTGCTCCAAACCCCTCACAGACCATGGTAGGCAGACCGATGGAATAATGCTCCCAAAAGATCGGGTAGAATGCCTGCATGCTATGACGATGTAAAGAAGGCTGACGGTTTAAAATCACCAAAAAATCGGCAAATCGAACAAACTGAGACAAATCGGAAGCCATTTGTTTTCTGAGAGAATAATCGCCTTGCTTCGCATTCTGGATTTGCTTGTTCGTAAACTTCCCGGTCAACCCGGACAGATGACCAAACCACTCAATGCCCATGTCCACGGGCAGATAAACCAACTCGATAGCCAAATCAGGATCTGGACTGATCGTTGCCCTGCCGGAAAAGTGAATCCGCCTTCCCAGCATATGCTTTCGTAAATAACCATCTTTACCCTTCAATAATTGGAAACCCCTTTTTCTGTTCTTACGCATAAACTTTAAAAACTGGCGATCAAATTTCTCCTTTGCTAAACGATCTTTATAGGCAGAGCTGAATAAACTTGTCTGCAACTGATCATTTTCAGATCTCGAATCCACAACAAAACTTTGGGTAAAGTCCTTTTTGGCATCTTCAATATTACCAAAAGAAGCCATGGTCATCAAACCTTCCAGTACCTGAACATGCTTTTCCTGAAATGAAGAATAGAGTGGCTTCATTTGCGGATCATCTTCAAGAAGATTCGTCCTGGAAAAATCATCAATCACATTCAAAGCGCCATGGCTAAACAACGTCCAATACTCCATCTCCCCGATTCTTTGACCTCCAAATCGCTTTCGGCCTTTTAAAGGCTGCGCATTTAACTCAGACACCCTTGCATGGCGAACCACATGAAGCTTATTGCGCACACAATGATCCAAACGCACCATATACTGATATCCCGCTGCAATACGACGGCCATCTTCCAGCCGAAAATAGCCCCATTCATCAGAACCTTTCGACTTCAAACGGAGCAAAAGATCTTGTTGATCTACTGGCTCAAACGGTTTGAACGTCCTCTCGCCATACGCAACTGAAGCGTGTACCTCCAGAAGCTGCCCCAGATTCATTCGACTCATCACGCTCATGGGGCTGATTAACGCATCCAGAACACAAGACTTTCCGCCAATCACAACCGTTGGCATCCGTTCATCCGGTAAAATCTTTGAAACCGTTGCCTTATTTCCATGTCTGCCCGTCAGTTTATCACCTATCTCGAAAGGCAATTGTTCCTCAACCTTGAAAACCACTTCACAGCTTTCGATATGCGTCTTCTTGAGACTGCCGTTTATATTCAAAATTTGGGCATATTCAAGCTTTTTCAAATCGAAGAAAACATCCTTTAAAACAGCGGGGTAAAGTCCCCTGTGACTCACCAAAACACGTTTAGAATAGGATTTGACCTCATCATTTTCTTTAATGGAAAAATCCTCTTGAACCCATTTATTGGAATACTGGGCTCCTTGTCCGCCTCTCTCGCCCTTTTCAATCAATTTGGATTTCTCTACGGACATCATTAAGAGGGGATCGCCATCACGAACCACCCCTCTGAATCTATACTTGTAAGTCACACGATAACGAAATGACTCATCATGATCAATCAAACTGTGAAAAACCTTAAAATCACCCTTTGTGACATGCGAGCTAAATTTCTCTCTTTTGTAAAAATCAATCAAAAAGGCACTCTTCACGTCCCGGATTCTTGTCACAGCCATTTTCTGGGCAAAACTTTTGGAGATGACCAGACCGTCCTCGAAATTCAACCCATCATACAGCATATACCCCACCAGGGCATTCACGCCAAAATCAAGACCAGCCTTCTCCTCCACGCCCGTTGTAATTAAAGGTTTTTCAGCTCCCAACACAGGAATAGCCTGCTTCAAATTCTTCCCCCCCATTGAGACTCTGGGGCCATCTGAATGATTAAGAAAAGGCACACAAGAACTGGAAAGTGAAAAAACCTGATCGGGATGGTGCTTAATCAAATCAGCTTCAGCCGATTGAATCACAAGAGAAGAAGGATCATAAACAGCTCCTCTGGCTAAAAACAAAGTTAAACCGATGGATTCGGACTCTGGGGTCTCCAGCATATCAATCCTGCCCAAATGAGAAAAATGAGGCAGACGTAAACCCTTTGAAACCTTTTGGGAGTGATAAACAATCTTTCTCTTCTCACTCTCAAGATGCAAGCTATTTTTGACCAACAAGGGCAAAAACCCCTGACACTGAATCGATCGAACCTTCTTTATCACGCCTTGATCATCCTCAATATAGATGGGAACCTGTTCTGTACCCCTGAATGTGTGATTCAGAGTCATGGCCAACTTCATCAAAAAAGACTCTGAACGTTTTACACGATTGATTTCCTCCATATCCCGAATGACATAAGCCGGTTTTTTGGCTATTTCGGATAAAGACTTTCCCTCATTCTCACTCATAAAAAAACTCTCCATGAACAGAGAAGCAATCAACAACGCCTTGGCCAGATAAGCCCCTCGAATCACAAAAAAATCATCGAGAATCATAGCATTGACTTTATTACTGCCTGAAACCGATCGTTGTCCATCTTCCCCGGCAATTTCATTCTTGGGGGAGGTATCGTCTTTTGCTATTTTCATCGCTATCAATCGACTTTTCCTCTCAATCAAAACAAGAGGTGTGATTAACTCCTTTGAAAAAGGGTTAATGATGCCCTGATGAGGCAAAATTTCCAACCCATCATCAACATTGAAAACAAACAATTTATCATGCAAAAAAGCCTTTAAAGTCCATTTTACAGGAGAATACGAAGTATGTGACAATCCCTCCGCTGCACAAGAAAGGCAATCAGCGGGGAACACACCGGGTAAATAATCATGAAGCAGCGTTGAAATACCTTTGATATATTGATTGCAAACTTCAATTTCCTTCAATATGAACACCACCAAACATAATTTTTACTATTATAACACGCAAATGACGATAAAATCGATGCTCATACAGGCAAAAAGCAGCAACAATAAACTGAATAACAGAATATGCCAGAAAAAAAGATCACAAAAAGACCCATATGAGTAAATTACTGCCTATATTGATAAAAACAACATCAAATATCAAAAAACGAATCAAATAATAAGGTTTATTTATTATTTTAACAAAAGTAAGTAAATGTAATCATTCGTGATACAATGTTACTATCAGAAAATTAGAAAACGCTATTATTTTTCGGAGGTGTAAAATGAACGAAATTACTGCCGTTTTAATAGACACCGTTTCGATTCAAAAATATATTTTCAGCAGTAACCGGCTTAGCGAAAACCTTGGCGCTTCATTCATCATCGAACAAATCTTTGATGAAACCCTTAAAGAAACGCTCAAACAACAAAATAACTTACCTGAAACTTCGTTCGAGAAATGGAAAGATGCAAAAGGCAGCTTGTTCGAAAGTGGCGAAACCGTTGAAGTGGGCTACATCGGCGGCGGAAACGCCTTGCTGTTCTTCTCGGAAGAAAGTCAGGCAAAGGCATTTTTGAGGTATTTTTCAAGAAAAGTCCTCATTGAAACACCGGGTGTAACACTGGGAATGACCTATAAGAAAGTAGACCAAAACACAGTAGAAAAAGATTTTACCGGGTTTTTACTAGATATCTTCAAACAATTACAAGCAACAAAAAACAGATCCTTCCCGAACGTAAAACTCCAAAAATACGGCATCACAAAAGACTGTCCTCTGTCAAATGAAGCAGCTGATACATGTCTGCACGATTCAGATCATGAATTAAAATTCATCTCAACCCTATCCAAGACCAAACGCCTGCGTTCAGAACAAGCAATAAAGAACAGATTTCAAAAACACAAACTGACCACCGAAATAGACAAACTGGGACAAAAAGATGGCGATAATTGGATTGGAGTCGTCCACATCGACGGCAACAACATGGGTGTGAAATTCCAGCAATGCAAAAACCTCAATCAACTCAGACAACTGTCTGCGACAGTCAAAAAAATTACAAACGAGTCTTTTGAAGAGCTATTAGAAGAACTTGAAAAGAATATAAAAGAAACCAAAGAGCTTGAAAAAATCATCAAAAACGCCAACGAAATATTACCCATCAGACCCATCGTCATTGGCGGGGATGATGTCACCTTCGTGTGCAATGCGAATCTGGCACTCTATCTGACTGAGAAATTTATCACCATATGGACAAAAAAAATGAACAGTGCAAAAACACAGGAACACTTCAAATTCTCAGCATGTGGCGGGATTGCCTATGTCAAAACAAAATACCCCTTTTATCAATCGTACAAAATGGCAGAAGACCTGTGTCAAAGGGCAAAAAGGCTGGTTAAAAAGAATAAAGACACAGAACACTCAGCCATCGATTTCTACATCCACCAAAGCAGTGTTTCAGGAGAAATCGATTTGCTGGTGGACGAAAAGCTGCATTTTGGACCCTATTTTGTTGAAACAATGTCGGAGCAGGAAAACACCATCGATGAACTGACCGAGGGTATCAAACACTTTGAGGATTGGCCCAGATCAAAAAGAAAAGGTTTGCGAGACGTGCTGACTATCTCGACGACAGAGACAAAAAAATATCTATTCGAGTTGAATGCCAGAGGACTCAATATACCCAAAAACAGAAAAATCTTTGCGGAATATGAAACCTTAAACAGCGAAAAAACGGAAAAAACGGCCTTCATGGACATCATTGAAATCATGGAGCTCTATCCAAAACCCATACTGGCTTGGAGGTGTAAATAACAATGAAGCATCAAACACTCACTGTCCAAATAAAAAACCTATCACCGTTGATCCTATCGACCGGCGAAACGGATTCAACCTACATAGACAGCCAAATGGCCTTTGACGAAAACGGCTTCCCCTATATCTCCGCAAGAAGGTTCAAAGGACTGCTGCGAGAAAGTGCAGTTGAAGTCATCAACATGATCACAGAAAGCGATATGACAGTCAACATCGCCACAGTAGACGAAGTATTTGGCAATTCATGGCAAGAAAGCCCATGCAAATTCTACGATCTCACCATCCCCGATTATGAAGACAACCTCAAACACGCCCGATGGTTATTTCAGAAAAGCGAAGGAAAAATAAACAGAAACATCATCATTGATGCCATATCAGGGATCAGACAACAAACGGCCATCGAAGAAGGCGTCTCAAAAGACAACTCGCTGAGAACCATCCGGGTTCTTAACCCGGGCCATACCTTCATAGGCACCATTGAAATCCAACCAGGGCCATTGACAACTAAAATCGAAACATTATTAGTGCTATCTATAAAAAATTTAAAATATGCCGGATTAAACAGAACCCGTGGATTTGGAGAAATCGAATGCACTGTCGATCAAGCAGCTGACGCAAAAGCCATAAAAGCCTTGAAAGGAGAGGATTGAGATGCGGTCAATCGAGTACAGCCTCAAATTAGAATCTCCGGTCATCCTTACATACAGCAGCAGTGATGAAAACACGGTACAATCGAGAGATTACATCCCCGGATACGTCATTCTCGGGGCTTTGGCAAGCCACTATCTACGAAACAACGAACAAGATGAACTGTTCAACACACTTTTTTTATCCAATCAGGTGAATTATATGGATGCCACCATCGCCAAAAAAACAAGCCAGCGATCCTTCAAGGCACCCATGGCCATCCAAAAAGAAAAATCAAGCGAAAAATACCATTTCATGCCACTGACAGAAAGTTCGCTCAACACATCACCCATAGCCTCATATCTATTACAAACAGAAAATGGGTACGAAAAGCTAACCCCGGAAAAAGGCATTCATTTTCATATCAACACAACAATAAAAGAAAAAGAAGAAGAAGGAGGCATATTCCATTATGAATACCTCAAAAGTGGCCAATACTTCAAAGGACACATCAAATGCGAAGACCACCTCTATCATGAACTGACAACCTTTTTAAATACACTTCAAACCCTATCCATCGGACGATCAAAAAACACCGAATACGGGAAAGTGACATTCTCCTATCGGGAACAGATACCCCAGACAATCTCAATGAACAGACAAACCATCACTTTCTTTTTTAAATCGCCGGTCATCCTCAGAAACGAGAACGGTTTTTATGAACCGTCACTGAAACAACTGGACAAAGAACTCAACCTAGACACACCACATGAAATAACCCATCAATTCATACGAACCATGGAAATTGAAAACTATCGCAGGATATGGGGGATGAAAACTCCCAATGTCAAAGCCATGCAACCGGGCAGCACATTCACACTCCGATTCTTGGAGAACCCAAGCGAATCAACGTTAAAAACCATCCAAAATCACTTGGAACAGGGTATGGGATGCAGGAAAAACGAAGGATTTGGAGAAATTGCCATCTTAGACATCAACGAAGAAATCTGTTCCATAAATTCACAGGAGAAGGAAAAACAGGGACATCAAAAACCCGAGCACACCCCTGAATTCATGAAAAACGTGATCAACAAAATCACAGAAAAACAAATACTGAAAGAAATAGACGAAAAAGTCATCCGGGACGGAGAAGCCATCAAAAAAAGAAATGTCAAAATGATCCCCACCAACAGCCTACTGTCCAAAATGGAAATGATGGTCAAAGACAGCGAAAGCTTTGAAGTGTTCAAAACAAATAAACTAAAACCACTGCGAAACCATGCAACCAAACAACTTGAAAAATGCCGAACAACATCCGGAACGCTTTATCAAATCCTGAACGGTGAAAAAACAATCCAATACGATTTCAGCGATGTCAGAGACTATCTGCCAGACATTGAGCAGCAATCAAAACAATTTAAATACACCCAAAGATACTTATCTGGACTCATGCGAAGATTAAGAAAAATCAACAAAGAACAAAAAAAGGATGGTGAGTAAAATGAGACAAATCCTCAAAAAATGGCTCATCAGTGGAACACTGAAGACCTTAAGCCCGCTCATCATTGGAACTGGAGATCAATCTGACGACATCGATATCATCCTCCAAAAAGATGAAAACGCCAATCCCTATATCCCAGCCACTTCCATAGCAGGCAGCCTGCGACACAGTCTCTTTGAAGAACACGATTTACAACAAGATAGAGAGGCCATCCGAACCATCTGGGGAGACACCTTCCGCATCAACGGCAAAGACAAAACCGTGAAAAGCGCCATCTACTTTTCTGATGCCAAAATCAATCCGAATTACACGATTGAACTGCGAGACGGCATACGCATCGACCCAAAAACAGGACTGGTGGCAGACGGAGCGAAATTCGACCACGAAGCGCTTTCAAAAGGCGCCAAATTCAAATTCAAAATCATCATCGAACAAACAAAACTTGACGATGAAACCATCATCAAAAAAATGATTAACACCATTAAATTTCTTCTGGAAAGCGGAGAATTCTCAATCGGAGCTATGAATACCAAAGGATACGGAAAAGTCAAACTACGCAAAACTCATATTACAGTATTTGATTTCAGACAAAAAACCGATGTCATCAGCTGGTTGGAAGGAAAAGAAAAAACACAATACGAAAAAGACCTTGCAACAAACGGTTGCTACCAAAAGAAAACAGAAAACGACCTGACCATCGCCATCAACCTGAAACTAAAAACCTCATTACTGATCCGATCCTACTCAGCTGATCCCAATGCCCCGGATGCCTCCTATATGACCAGCCAAGGACAAGCCGTATTGCCCGGAAGCTCAGTGAAAGGGGCACTCAGACAAAGGGCAGAAAAAATCATCCACACCCTCTGTCAAAACGAAAGTAAAACTGAAAAAATGATCAAAAGCCTCTTTGGAACTGTAGACACAGATAACCAGGAAGGAGAAAAAATAAAAAGCAGATTCTACACCAAAGAAACATACAAAAACATCAACCAAGAGGTAGACCGCATACAAGCCAGAATCAAAATTGACCGCTTCACAGGAGGCACCATCAAAACAGCCCTCTTTGATGAAATGCCGCTATGGCCATCTGATTCCGATGATCTGTTCACCATCAGCTACACCATTAAAAACTGCAAAGAATGGGAAGCCGGCCTCGCCCTACTAATCATGAAAGACCTCATGACAGGTGATCTTCCCATAGGAGGCGGCAAATCAATCGGCCGAGGCATCTTCATCGGAGATTCAGCGCAAATAAACTACAAAAACCAAGACTATCACATCCTGCAAAGCACAACCGTTCAAATAGAATCCGACAAAAAAGCACAACTCGAGCAATACGTAACAGCATTTAACAAAACAGTCAGAGAGGGGGAAAACATCCATGTCTGAAATCGGCCTGAAAACAGCAACATGCAAAGAACAAATCACACATTATCAATTTCAAACATCCGAAGAAATTATGGAACGAATCAACCAAAACTTTGAACAAGCCACCGTATTCACACTATTCAAAGACACAGCCAAATTCGGAAAATATGCAAACCGGCAAATCGAATACATAGAAAATGAACAACTTGAATACGACAGAATAGAAGAAATGAGAATCTTTAATCCCAAAAAAGAACTCTACATCTGGCGAGAAAACGACCATTTGAAAGGCCGACT
>DAOTHY010000032.1:12572-22352 GCA_035447925.1 Thermotogota bacterium | reverse complement strand
ATGAATAAAAGACCGGCACAAACGGTGGCAAAAGTCGGTTTGAGATGAACTGATTCTTAAAAAACACGATGATCATTTCCCCGTTGTTTTCTAATTCATAAAACCCTTTGTTCTTTTCAGCCTTTCCCTTCTATCTGTATCCGAGCATCTTTTCTTTGACTTAAAAAACTGCTGATTTTTTCATGGAAAAGTTTTTGTCTGATGGGTTTTGATAAATAATCATCCATTCCGGCATCTAAACAATTTTGAATATCCTCTTTTACGGCTGCAGCGGTTAGGGCAACAATCGGGATGTGTTTGCCGGTTTTTGATTCTTCCTCACGGATCTTTTTGGTGGCATCCAATCCGTTCATCACCGGCATTTGTACGTCCATGAGGATTAAGTCGATGTGATGCGTTTTCGTTATTTGAACTGCCTGTTCCCCATTTTGGGCCTCTAATATTTTTGAATTTGGAAAATACTTTTCTATGATCGCCTTGATTAACTGCATATTGATGTTCACATCTTCTGCAATTAGAAGGGTTGAACGCTGGATATCCGTTGGGATCTGATCCGATGACTCATCTTCATTTGGAGATGAGTCCTTTTCACTCTCATAAAAATACTGAGTAGTCAGTGAAAAGAAAAAGGTTGAGCCTTTTCCAAATTCACTTTCCACTTCGATATTGCCGCCCATCTTCTGTACTAACATTGCTGATATGGCTAGTCCCAGTCCTGTTCCTCCGAATTTCCTTGTAATTGAAACATCAGTCTGCGAAAAAGCCTTAAAGAGCTTTTGTCTTTTCTCATCCGTGATGCCCATCCCGGTATCTTGAACCGATAGGGTGTAAACGCCTTTCTTCTCATCGATTTTGTCAAATGTTAGTCGCAGTTTGACTATCCCTTTATCTGTGAATTTAACGGCGTTCCCAAGGAGATTGATCAGTATCTGTCGTAATCTTAAGGCATCAATCATGGCATAACAAGGCATATCCGCCTGCGTTTCAAGTTCCAATGACAAGCCTTTATTCTCAGCCTGGAACTTGACAATATTGAGGGTATTTTCAACGACTTTTACAATATTCTCTTTGAGAAACTCCAATTCCAGTTTACCGGCTTCAATTTTAGAAAAGTCTAAAATATCGTTGATTATTCCCAATAATAAATGCCCTGAGATGTTGATATTCTCAACATATTGCTTTTGAATGGTCTCCATGGGAAGGTTCACCAGCAGATCTGTAAACCCTATAATGCTGTTTAAAGGAGTTCGGATTTCGTGGGTCATATTCGAGAGGAAGATGGATTTCGACTTGTTGGCTTCTTCGGCTATATCCTTTGCCTTTTCTAATTCCTCCCGGGATTTTTCAAGCTTCTTTGAAATATCCATTATGGCAGACTGATTTTTGTCTGAAATATCAATGACCTTATAGAGCTGTTTGGAGGTTCTTAAGTAGGCTTTAGCCGTTTCATAGAAGAGCTTTCCCGTTGTCGAGTCATCTTTTTTTAGTTTCGGCAATAGATTGTAGAGTTTTTGGGCAAGTTCATCTTCTTTTTGATTTCTCATACGATTCTCCCGTTAAAAAAAAGCTTATGATAGCACCTCAAAAGGCAAATCCAAATCTTCCTTGAAATCTTCTGCCATTTCAAGTGATCGGCTGTTTTCCGGTTCATAAAACCACTTGATTCTAACATTTTTTCCCGCTTCAAAGGCTTCTTCCAAAATAGTCATTACATCCAGAATGCATTTTACGCTGGATGAGTTCATATAGCTGATCTTCAAATGAAGCTCCATGCGATCCAAGTTTGGAAAAACCTCATCAAACCAATTAAAAACGGGCTTGTAAAACTCAAATGAATTCTCCGGATAGGATTCGCCTTCGATTAGAAAAACATGGGTCTTCTCGTCAAAGTACACTTTTGGCGACGTTGGAGTAGAATCAATTTGAATCATATGATCATTCACCCCCTTTAACCGTGACAAAAAGGTTGAAAAAATCGAAAGATTCATTCTGATTTTGAAATTGGTACTGTATCTTTTCAGAGGCCTTTCTTGTAATCTCTATCAACCCCAACCCGGCACTTCGTGATTCGGGTTGGGCTGGTTTTTTCAACTGCTCTTTGTACATTATCCGCAGTTCTTTTTTATCAAGACTGTTCAATTTTTCCAAATAATCAGCCAACTCTTTCGCATCATCTTTTTTGATACTGTTCCCGGAACTAATGGTATAATAACCGTCTTTTTTCGCAATAATAACCACTGCCTCTCCGGTGGTTGTATTGACCATGTCATTCAATTCTATATAATTTCGAATATTTTGAGTCTGTTCTATATAAACCGAAAAAACATCTGAAATAATACCACCTGATAATTTTTCCTCTTGCAGATAGGTTCGAATGGCCCGACCGATTTCTTCAATGATACTGTTGGAAAACGAACCGTTAAAGCTAATGAGAATCCCTTTTTGGTTTAAGGTCTCTTTAAAATTCAACAGATCTTCCATGCTTCTTCCTCCCCTTGTAAAGTCAGACACGGTTACAATTTAAAGCCAATCATCAACAAATCATCTTTTTTCTTATAGCTGCCCTTGTAATCCATCAGTTGTTTGTAAATGGTTTCTTTTTGTGTCTTCAAAGGCAAGCGACTGATGGATTTCAAAATGTTCATCAGACCGTTGCGACCCAGCCCAAAGCCTTTTTTGCCACCGGGATAATCCAAAATACCATCGGTAAGCAAATAAAAAGTCATTCCTGATTTTAACTTAATATCATGTTGGGTGAAGACATACTCTTTGTCGATATTGTATCCGATATGCAAAGCATCCCCTCGTATTTCGTGTACCCCATCTTCATCAGTGTATATCAAAGGCAGATCGGCTCCAGAATACTCTAATCGTTCTTTCTGGAAAGAAATCTTGCAAAGGGCCATATCCAAGCCATTATCTAAGTGATCGAATTTGGATTGGGATTTCAAGGAGTCTTTGAGCTTGAAATGGAATTTTTGTAAGATCTCCTCCGGCCCTGACTCGGAGTTTACCTCGAGAATATCCTTTAAAAGAACATTCGCCATCATGGTCATAAAAGCCCCAGGAACCCCGTGACCGGTACAGTCGATACCGGCAATCCATATGCTGTCCTCAGTTTGTTTTAAAAAGTAGAAATCGCCGCCAACAATATCAAGAGGTTCATATAATACAAAATACTCCGAAAAGTGTTTGTCCATCTCGACTTGCGTGGGAAGAATGGAGGATTGAAGAAGTTTGGCATATTCTATTGAATCAAGAATTCTCTTTTGAGCACTAAATAACTCTTCATTGGTTTGCTGCAACTCTTTGGTTCGCTCGTCCACCAAGAATTCAAGGTTTTCAGTATACTGTTTGACTTTCTCTGTCATCGTGTTAAAACTGATTCCTAAAAGGCCAATTTCATTTTCCTTTTCTACAGGAATATGGATATCATAATCTCCTTTGGAAATCACTTCTGCCGCAAGGGTCAATTTCCTGATCGGTTTGGTGATTAATTTTGTGAAGAAAAAGATAATGGAAAGGATGATTACCAACGCAGAAACCACAAACAACAGGATTAAGGGCAGAAAATCCCGCCAACTCATGACGGTGTCTTTTTCAATCATGACCAGATTGTACCAGTTTAACTGGGGAATAAAACCCATGGCAGCCATGCAGTCCTTCCCTTCGTATTTCAATTCAAGTATTTTTATTGATGATGAGTCTTTAATCTCATAAATCATCTGCTGAATCAACTTTGATTCTTGTTGATCTTTAAGAAGATCGTAAATCGTTATCTTTGTCTCATCGGTTTTGGACATGCCGTTTTGATCCATGATCGTTCGGTCTTCATGCCCTTGAATTTGTCCCTGATCATTGATCAACACGGTCTTTAGATTATTATCTTCATGTATGATGATCTCGTTGAGAAAATCATTGATATAGATCCCGGAACCGGCTAAACCGATAGCGTTGCCATTTTCATCCCGAACAGTGACATTGATCCATAACCTAATTTCACCCAGACTTTCCTGATAATCCACATTCAAAGAGTAATCTTCGTTTCTCTCTAAGGCTTCGAAGAACCAATTGTCAGCAGTCGAATCCTTTTTCAGCGTTTTAGCAGGCTGTTCTATATCTTCCAAATAATAATTCAGACTGGACTTCACAGCCAGAAAATGGGTACCGGAACTGATAAAATCACGATAATTGTCCAATTGTTCCTGAACCTGTCGAGTCAAATCCTTGTCCTGTTGGTTGACCACCCATTTTTGAATCAAGGGATCCTGAGCCAGTTTTCGGCTCATGGCAATCTCTTTTTCCATAAACGATAAGATCGTACGGACTCCCAACTCATTTTGCGTTTGGATATACCTCTTCAGATATCCTCCACTAATCCTTTCGGAAGTGCTAAAAAACACAAAAGCAGAAAACAGAATTGTTATCATGTAGATGATAATAACGATGCTGATAAAAACTTGATTTAACGATCTGCTTTTATTCAGGAGAATCCCTCGCTTAATGGTCCAATCGTTCAGACCGTTCACAATTATAGCATATCATGATTTGTCTTCATGGTTCTATTCCTTTTATATCGTGAATTCCCTGAATTCATAACGGCGATTTTGTGAGACTATGACTTGAATTTTGGAGGACACAGCTGGTTATTTAATTCTCAATTCCATAACAGCGATGTTCCCACTATAACGTTTAGACCCCCCGGCAAAGATTGACTGTGAAGTTTTGTTCCTCAACACTGCGATAACGCACAATCTGAGTTAAGATCAAAGACTTTGTTTATACATCTCAATAGAAATCAAAGAAAACGGTTTTTCCCCGTTGTTTCAACTTCTGTTCGATATCTTTCAGCACGTCATAGCGCAATTTTAGACCCAATTGTCTGAAGGGAAGCAGTTGATGGCTTTTGTTTTTGGCGTTTCCTACATGGAAGTGGATCACATCTGCGTTGTAAAAATGATTTGCAATGCGCTCCGGAGAGGTTTCTTCGGTAACTTCAATGGGATCGGCATCAAGTATATTACATACCTGATTCAACACCATGGCCCCTTCTGTAACCATTGCTGCACCTTTCATGGCATACTCCGGGGGGGAGTTAAAACCCATCCCTTGTTCTTTTAGTTTAATCGGCTCGTTTAGTTCTCTGGACAGGATATCAGCGGTGGTGGATCCGCAAATCATTTTGATCCCGGACGCTTTTTGAAAAGCGGCTGCAAAAAACTTGTCCTTATCTTTGGCTGAAGGAGGACCTGTGAAGATGTGCAGGTGTTTGGGCACTTTACAGCTAATAATGAGCATAGAAGTATCGTCATAATGCTTGCCACCTGATAGATTTTTGCACTGATCCAAAATGCATTCCAATAATTCTGGTGGCTTAGTCTGGCCTTTTGAACCTTCACCGGATTTTTCGCTGCAGATTTTATTGTAAAACTCCAACAGACCGGTTTCACCCCAGCCCATTTTATAACCGTTGCCTAGGCCTGCTTGGCTGACGCCATCACTGAACAAAAGAATTTGATCTCCTGCTTGAACAGATGTCTTGGACTCTCCGATGATTTCATACCCCACGGTGTAATAACGGGGCTCGATCACATGAACGACCCCGTTTCTAACCATAACAGGTTTGGGAGCTTCGTAGGTGAAGATTTGAACATGTCCTTTCGAAGTGAGCTTTGCGCAGTTGAAAGCGGTAAATGGAAAGGGGTGTGTTCTCGCTTTGTGCATGAGAGTAGCCATCTTTTCGCAGGTTTCGCTGAAAGAAAGCCCCCTTTCAATCATAGCCGACCAGCGGGAAGCACATTCGGTAGCGGCTATATTGGCGTATATGCCCGACCCGATCCCGTCAAAAACACCGAAGTAACTGCCCGATTTTATCCGGGTGTTTTCCAACACATCGCCACATACCGTTTGATTGTGTTTAATTGCCTGTTTGGACATACTTTCGTAGTAATACATTTAGAGTTCCTCGTCTTCGTAAAGGTCCATCATCTTTTTAACCAATGCCTCACTTTCAGCCGTACTCGTACCTAAGTAATGAACCAAATCCTGGGCAAATTTCACCTGATGATCCAGAATCTTTTTTGCTTGTTCCATGGTCTGTTTTTTGATCAGGTTGATTTCGCTGCCCTCCAGTTTCATGCGAGATAGATTGGCGTAAAAGCCGACGTATTGTCTGTCATTGGTGAACGCATACAGCATTTCATGATAGCGAATGCCGTATTTGGTTCGAACAGCCTCAAAGGAATCCGCTTCTCCATTTAAGAGTTTTTCATAGCCTTCGTCGTTGATCAGATAGGAGATCTCTCTTCCCAGCACATGGTGATTGCACATGAACATTTTTCTGAAGGCACTGTTCATGTGCACGATTCTCAAGTCTTCATCCAGTACCACGACCCCGTTTGGGGAGTTTTCGATGATCTTGTCCATGCGCTGTTGCGCCAGTCGTTTCATTTGGGGCATGCACATGGATGCTTCCGCCATTCCCAGGGCGATGGCCGCTGCTTTTTCTCTGCAGTTGTTGTAACCGCAGGCACCACAGTTCAATCGATCTTCAGGGTTGGCTTTGCCGGTTTCGATCAGGATTCTTTCGATTTCTTCATCGCTGACTTGTTCCAAAGCAAGACTTCTTTTTTGAGGGGAAAATACCGTTTTTAGATCCACAGACGTTTTGGGTTGTTTGTCATCGGTTGAGGAGTAGGATTGAACATATTCTTTGACTCTTTTTTGCCTGATAAACAGGCTTTCATCCTTGGGAAATCCGGGTCCGCCGATGCACCCGCCATCACAGAAAAGTGGTTCCACAGCTTTAAAATTCCATTCGGAGGGCGGTATTGAAAACAGCTCTTTTACGGCTTTAGAACCACTTAGATGCATCACATCGGAGGATTTGACGTCATCTTCTATGCCGCATGTTTTGAGCATACCGCCCTGAATGGGAAAAAGCCTTGCGTTGTGATAATCATTTTTTCTCTGAAAGTCACTTTCCGTACAAGTTGCCAGTTCGATGCCTTCTTCTTCAAGCCATTCATTTAACTCCGAGAAGGTCAGAACCGCCTGTACCAGGTCTTTGTTATTTTCTCTTTTTGCCTCACCCTTTTTCGCTGCACACGGTCCGATAAAGACCACGTCGATGTCTTCTCCCAACTGATCGCGCAACATCTTTGCGTGGGCAATCATAGGGGAGGCAACTTCTACCATGTATTCCAAATAATCCGGTTTGTAATGCTCCACATAGTTCACAACCGCCGGACAGGAAGTAAACACTTTCCTCGTGCCGAGAGCGCAGACTGAAGCTTTTGAGATTTCATCAGCTCCCTCGGCGGTTTCGGCTACATGGGAAAACCCCAATCGTCTCAAAGCGGAGGGTAATCGTCTGGCCTTCCAGCCTCCAAAGGCTGCTGGAAATGACGGAGCAATGCTGCAGACGACTTTTCGGCCCGAGCTGATCAACGCCTTCACCTGATCCAACTCCGAAATGATGAGTTTTGCGTGCTGAGGGCATTCGTGGACACAGGTGCCACATTGAATGCATAGTGAATCAACCACATGCGCCTGGCCTTCATGTACGCTGATGGCTTTCACGGGACAAGCCCGCACGCATCGGTAGCAATCCATACAGTTGGCCAAATCCGTTTTGATGACGTTAATTGTGCCTTCCTCTTTTTCCCATGTTTGTTGCATATGGCCTCCTTGTCTTTTTGTAGCGCCTACAAAATGTGATATACCCTCACTTCACGGATGTTTCATTATACTACGATATCGAACAGGTAACGTTACTGATCGCCTCAATAGCCTTTTCAATGGTGCAGTGTTCCAAAACCGTCCCGTTGACTTTCAACACCGGTCCCCTTTCGCATTTTTCCATACAGAATGAGGCACTGATGGTAGTTTGGTCCATCAAACCCTGTTCCTTCAGATAAACCATCAGCTGATTATACAGTGTTTGAGCGCCTCTGACATAACAGCTGGTGCCAAAACAGATGTTGATCTTCAGGGGCTTGTCCTGGCCATCTTCCGAGAGGGGAACATCTTCATGCTGGATGCGTTTTCGGTTGACATAGCTGGTGTGCAGCCATTCATGAATATTATGAGGATTCAAATCCTGAGCGTACATTTTCTGCAAATAAGGATTTTCATTGGAACAGTGAAGCTGCAGCATCTTATCGTTGTCATAGAGGCCTTTGCTTCTGTCTTTGATGCTGTTCCGGTTGGAACTCACAGGCTGTCCTCCCCCGTTGACACAACCGCCGGGACAGGCCATGACTTCGATCAGGTCGAAATGCACTTTGCCGGCTCTGACTTTGTCGATCAATTCCCTGGCATTAGCCAGACCGCTGACCACAGCCATTTTCAAGGTGATATCACCAACTTTGACTTCGCCGATTTTCACCCCTTTGTCACCTCTGAATTGGGTGAACTCGGCTTCGGTGTCGTTGGTTAGTTTCGCCGCAGCATATCTTAACACAGCCTCCGAAACACCACCGGATGTTCCAAAAATGACGCCTGCTCCCGTTTTAAAGCCGAAGGGCATATCAAACGATCCCGGTTGGAGTTGTGAGAAATTAATGCCTGATTCTTTGACCATGCGTGCAGCCTCTTGCGTGGTTAATACAAAATCCACATCCGGGTTGTTGTCTTTGGAGAATTCTTTTCGCTTGGCTTCGAATTTCTTGGCGGTACATGGCATGATGGAGACAACCACCAGGTTTTCTCTGGAAATGCCCAATTCTTTGGTGAGAATCTCTTTGCTCAAAGAACCGAACATCTGCTGAGGGGATTTGCAACTGGATAGATTGGTAAGCAAGTCGGGATAATACTGTTCGGCAAATTTGACCCAGGCCGGGCAGCAGGATGTAAATTGAGGTAGACGTATCCCCTTCTGATAACGGTTGATGAATTCGTTGCCCTCTTCAATCACGGTGAAATCTGCCCCGAAACTGGTATCAAAAATCTTGTCAAAGCCCATAATCCTCAGCGCTGATACGATCTGACCGGTTGTAGTGGTTCCCGGCTGGAATCCAAACGCTTCTCCCATAGCCACACGAATGGCCGGAGCGATTTGCACGACGACGGTTTTACTTTCATCATGCAGGGCATCCCAAACCCTTTCCACTTGCGATTTGATGGTGAGCGCCCCCACCGGGCAGGCCTTCACACATTGTCCGCAGTTGACGCATTCTATTTCGCCCATGCCTTTGTTGAAACAGGCCACGATCTTGGAATCAGCGCCCCTGTTGGCAAAGTCCAGCACCCCCACGGATTGGATCTCCTTACATACCCGGACGCAATCTCCGCAAAGGATACATTTGCTTGGGTCTCGAACGATGGCATCGCTGGTATAGTCCACGGGCTCGAAATCCACTTTCTGCTTGAATCGGACCTTGTCCACACCCAGTTGCTTGGCGATCTCCTGGAGTTGGCAATCGTTACTTTTGGCGCAGGTGGTACAGCTTTGATTATGACTGGCCAGCATCAGTTCCACGATCATCTTTCTCAGATTCCTCAGTTGTTTGGTGTTTGTTTTAACCACCATGCCTTCACTGACTGGTGTGGAACAGGCCGGAACGGTGCTTTTACCATTTACTTCCACCATGCACATTCGACAGGCCCCGTAAACGCTGATCTCTGAATGATAACAGAAAGTCGGCAGGTCGATGTTGGCTTTTCTGATCATTTCCAAAAGGTTCTTTTCACCCTCGTAAGGAACTTCCATATTGTCGATGATTATGTTAAATGTATTCATCATTCACCTCACACACATTGAATGGCATTGAATTTACA
>DAOTHY010000032.1:0-12472 GCA_035447925.1 Thermotogota bacterium | reverse complement strand
ATGAGATCCAGTGTTTCGAGTGTAGCTCGGCCTTCGATGATGTCGTCCATGAGATACAGCAACTGTTTTGTGCCTTCCCGGCATACCGTACACTTACCGCAGGACTCATTTTGCGTAAACTGCATAAAGAATCGGGCGATTTGAACCATGCACGTTTGATGATTCATGACTACTAAACCGCCGGAACCCACCATAGCCCCAACTTCTAACAGATTATCGTAATCCAGCGGCATGTCCATGTGTTCTTTGGTCAAGCAGCCACCGGAGGGACCTCCAATTTGGACGGCTTTGAAATCAGCTCCAACGTTGGTGCCGTCATCGTTGATGACCCCGCCTCCAATCTCACCGATAATCTGGCGCAATGTTGTGCCGAATGGGACTTCGATCAGTCCCGTATTGGCCACATGCCCGGTGAGTGCAAAAGTTTTCGTGCCTGAGGATTTCTTGGTTCCCAGTGAGGCGTACTTGGCCGTTCCCATATTCAAAATGACGGGAACACTGGAAAGGGTCTCCACGTTGTTGATGATGGTGGGTTTGCCGAAAAGGCCTTTCTGAGCAGGAAATGGCGGCTTGGGCATGGGCATTCCCCTCTTACCTTCAATGGAGGCAATCAGAGCGGTTTCCTCTCCGCATACAAAAGCGCCAGCACCTTCAAACACGTTAATCTGAAAGGTCTTTTCCGTTCCAAAGATGTGTTCGCCTAAAAAACCCAGCTTGTTGGCATCAGCCACCGCTTTTCTCAGTCTTTTTACCGCCAGTGGATACTCGGTTCGTACATATATATAGCCTTCATCCGCCCCAATGGCCATTCCCGCAATCATCATCCCTTCTAAAACGCTGTGCGGGTTTCCCTCCATGAGACAGCGATCCATAAAGGCGCCCGGATCTCCTTCATCACCGTTGCAGATAATGAATTTTTTCTCGCTGTCTTGTTTTTTGGCCAAGCTCCATTTGAACCCTGTTGGGAATCCCCCGCCCCCACGGCCTCTCAGGCCCGACTGTGTGATTTCATCGCAGATCTGATCACCATTCATCTGTGTAACCGCTTTCTGAGCCATTTTATATCCGTCGTGGGCAATATATTCTTCAATATCCTCAGCATCCATCATGCCGCATAGCTTCAGAGTTGTGCGTTGTTGTTTGGCATAAAAGGGGATGTTATTCTGATGGGCGATCTTGCCTTTTTCGGGGTTTTCAAACAGAAGGCGGTCGATGATTTCGCCGTTTTTCAGGGTTTTTTCGATAATCTCCTCCACGTCTTCCACTTTTACATGGGTGTAGAAGATCCCTTCCGGATTGATGGTCACCAGAGGACCCATTTGACAAAATCCCTGGCATCCGCTGTGTTTCAGAAGCGTGTCTCCGCCTTCTTCCTTCTTTAAGGCCACCGTGATGTTGTAGCCTTTTTCTTCTGACAGGCTGATGAATTTGTGGTAAATGTCCATGGAACCGTTGGCGATACAACCCGTTCCCGCACAGACAATGACCGATCGTTTAAACGTGTTGGCGGTTTCGGTATAATGTTTTGCAATCGTTTTAAGATCAACTTTATTCATGATTGGCCCCCTTCTCCTGTTCACGGATCCCATTAAGCAGCTCTGTGACCTTTTCCGGTGTAACCATGCCGTATACGGTCTCATCGATAACCATTACCGGTGCCAGGCCGCAGGCACCCAGACATGCCACCGTTTCGAGGGTGAACATCCGGTCATCAGAAGTAGTTTTTTTGTCCGTCAGGTTCAGTTCCTTCTTAATCTGTTCTAAAATCTTTCCTGATTTTTTCACATGGCAGGCTGTACCGTCACAGACTTTGATGATATGCTTCCCCTTTGGCTCCAGAGTGAAATGGGAGTAAAAGGTGGCAACCCCGTAAATCTGGGAGGGTGAAATCCCCAACGCCGTTGAGATATACGTCATGATTTCCTCGGGTAAATATTCGTAAACCTCTTGAATCTCCTGCAAAATGGGAATCAGCTTGTAATGGTTGTTCTCATACTTGTTTAAAATTTCACATACTTGATCAAACTGTTTGCTCAAAACGGTTGTCATTTTGGTCTCCTTTCGGTTTTTTTTATCTGGTCATGGTTTACAGTGAACTATTTTTCGTTATTTAGTTATCGATATTTTTTTATCGATATAGAATAAAAAAATGTTCTGTCTAACGATGTACTTTAATCGGATTATTCTTCCAAAGCACCTATTAAAGCCTGCGTTTCGTTGTCTATTTCTTCATTTAAATGTTTGCTGAGTATGGCCAAAGACATGGCCATGTTTTCATTCTGGACCATTACATCTTGAGGCACTCTCAACATACATGGAGTAAAATTCCAGATGGCCTTAATACCTGCATCTACCATCCGGTCACAAACGTATTGAGCACTTTTCTGCGTAACGGTGAGTATTCCAAGCTTGATCTTTAGGCGCTTCACTAAATTTTTCATGCGATCCATGGGAAAGATGGCTGTTGAGCCGATAAGCATTTCCGTTTTGATGATTCGGTCAAAGCCCATCACGATGTTGATGCCGTAATCCTTGAATCCGGCGTAATTGATCAAGGCTTTTCCCAGGTGTCCTACACCAACGATGATGGCATCGTTTACGTTGTTGTATCCTAAAAATTCTTCCAAGTCATGAATCAATTCCCTCGTGATAAAGCCTTTTCTCGGGCTGCCTCCCGTTTTGCTGACAATGGCCAGGTCTTTTCGGACCTGTACTTCGTTGAAGCGGAAATCTTTGGCTATAGCAGTTGCCGAGACATATTCTTCATCGCAATGACGAAGGTAATACAGGTAATAGGGCAATCGTCTTAACGTTTGAAGCGAACAATTTAAGTTTTCCATGCGTCACCTCCATTCGATAAAATTATATCAAATGAAACCGGATTTGTCAAGTATCCGGGTGTGACAGCCGGGTCGCTAACAATTCCGTTTTACAACCCGGCCCATTTTCTCGGTTCAGCCGTATATCTGACCTTTTGCCCTTGGGAATGGGATGGCATCTCGGATGTTTTCGATACCTGTCAAGTACATAAGCATGCGTTCAAAACCTAACCCGAAACCCGAATGCGGTGCGCTGCCCCATTGCCTGAGTTCCATGTACCACTTGTAGGTTTCTTCTTCCATGCCCTTTTCTTGAATCTTGTTTTTAAGAACATCCAGACGCTCTTCACGCTGGCTTCCTCCCACAATTTCACCTACCTGCGGGGCCAAAAGATCCACACAAGCGACGGTTTTACCGTCTTCGTTTTGTCGCATGTAGAAAGACTTGAAAGATGCGGGATAATCGGTGATGAAAACCGGTTTTTTAAAATGAACATCCGTTAGGTAACGCTCGTGTTCTTTGAACAGATCCTCCCCCCAAACGGGTTCGTTTTCGAACTGGTCCTTGTGTTGGATGAGGATGTCGATGGCCTCGGTGTAGCTGATTCTGCCAAAGGCATTGTTCAATATGGCATCGTATCGGGCCATGAGGTCTTTGTTAATGAACTGGGAGAAAAATTCCAGTTCCGTTTGACAGCTGTCTTTGATTCGTTGCGTGATGGCCTTGACGAAGTCTTCGATGAGGATCAACAGGTCTTCAAAATCATAAAAGGCCATTTCCGGCTCGATCATCCAGAATTCAGCGGCATGGATTTGGGTAGTGGAAGGGTCGGCACGGAATGCGGGGGCAAAGGTGTAGACTTCTCCGTGTGACATGGCGAAGGCCTCCGCCTCAAGCTGACCGCTGACCGTCAGGCTTACGGGCTCCCCAAAAAAATCGAGCGAGTAATCCACCTTTTTTCCCGAAGCGGCCAGGGCATCCAAATTCAGGTTCGTCACCTGGAAGGTTTCTCCGGCGCCTTCACAGTCGCTGTTGGTGAGGATGGGTGGATGGATGTATACAAAACCTTTCGATTGGAAATACTCGTGTATGGCCATGGCCAGTTTACTTCTTACGTTGAACGTGGCCATCAAGGTGTTCGTCCTGGTTCTCAGATGGGGCATGGTTCTTAGAAATTCCAGGGTGTGGCGTTTTTTCTGCAAGGGGAATTTGTCATCGGCGGTACCGATAACTTCCACATGAGAAGCTAAGATCTCACAGGATTGGTTTTTTCCCGGAGATTCGACAATTGTTCCCTCTATTTTGACACAAGCACCTGTCAACAACTGGGACTTGTCGACATTTTCGATGTGATCGATCACCACCTGAATTTTATCGAAGCAGGATCCGTCGTTGATGGACAGGAAAAACACGTTTTTCGAAAACCTTGCCGTTTTAATCCATCCAAAAAGGGTGCACTGTGTCCCTATTTCCTGTTTTTTTAATATTTCCGAGATCTTTTGTCTGTTTGCGTTGATCATGTTTGACTCCTTTCATGCCATGCTTGGTCTGATTCTATCACAATTACCCGCTACTGGCAACTCCACATTGAATATGATATACTAAAGGTGCTTTCTCTTGTTTCTTTTTTTTGGCGGTGATGGGCGAGTGAAAGACTTAAAATCAACTTTTATCAGCATTTTAAAGGCTTTGTATAAACCGGTAGTCATTCCTTTTTTTCTCTTGGTCCTTTTTTTATTACTCAATCAGTTTTTGGTCATAGACAGTCTATTCAAAGAAAAGGTCAGTCTGGAACTGGAAGTTTACCGTAGACAATTGAATGACAGCTTCACGTCAATCGAAGGTCAATTGAAGCACATCATCGAACCGTTTTTTGCGGATCAATTTGCGATGCTTCAAGAACCGAACCCCATCGAATCACCTTTTTCCACACAGATTATAGACCAATTGAAGAGCGAGATTGTCAACTTGGACTTAGAGGGACTTGAGCTCGGGCCGGATGATGTGAATTATTACCGGATCGATTCATCAGGTGTGGTTTTTGAGACAGACCACTCTTTGGATTTGGGACTGGATTTGTCACGCTTCGATTATATCTGGAAAGATTTGAAGGCTTTACCTGAGGGGCAGGCTGTATTCAACAGCTTTGATTATGAAAAGTATTCCAATCAAATGCGGTTCTACGCTTACCTCAAATTGCCGGATCAATCTATCTTTGAAGTGGGAATCAACCTGAGTGCATTGGACAGCATGATTTTGGACTATTCTCACGAGATGTTGCAATCTTTTGACGGCAAAATGGTTGTTTACCATTTGTACAATCGAGAAGAATCCCATTTGCTAACGGGTTCTTTGTTAAACGAACAACAAGACCGTTTTCTCAAGCAATCAGCCCAAGAAGACAAGGCCATTTTCAAATATCATAGTCTTTTCTTTAAAACGATTTATTATTCATGGGATCACCAGCAACTCCAATACAGTTTGGTGATTACTGTCTTTGAGATTTACGCCATTATTATTTTATCCATCTTTTTCTTCACTCTGTTTTTAGTCCATTATAATTACTTTCGGGCAAAGTGGTCCATTTTGAAACTATCGGATAAGTTGATCAAACCCATTCTGATGCTGGAAAACAAGATGAAGGATTTTAACGTAAAAACCAGCGAGGTGGATATTGGCCAATGCGATTCCCAAATCAGCGAGATTCAATCCATGCACAACAGTTTTGTCAAGATGAGTGATAATATCCTGGCGTCCTATGAAGAGATGGCCAGCATGAACGAGGAATTGGAAGCGTCTTATTCCGAGAATGAGGCGTTAATCGAAAAAATCGAAAGACTTTTGGAAACCCCTCAGACCTTCTATTCCACTCACGATTCTCAAGAAATGCTGTGTCAACTCTTCAAAGTCATGCTGCCCATGCTGAACAGAACTGATTTCGGGATGGTTTCAGTCATTCGTGATCATCAGCTTCACTTCATCGAAAGTTCGGGTATCGATTTGGACACGATCAACAGCATGAAAATACCGGCGTCAAAACACCTCGATATGGAAAAAATTGTCTTTAAATCCTATGGCGAGGGGGAATTCTATGAAAAACTTGCCCCAAAAAAACAAACCGATGATATGAGAAAGATGACGCTATCCATCTCTCAGGGGCTTATTATACCTATTGCCTCAAAAACACAATTCTACGGGCACATTGCCTTTTACAATCTCAAAGACAGCCCGAACAAGTTGACGTATGAGGATTATCGCATAGCGGAGTTTTATTCCCATTATCTGAAGGCCTTTTTGATGATTCGTGAACTCAGCGAACTGGAGCAGGAAATTCAGAAAGAAACCATCTTCTCCATCATCAGGCTGTTGGAGCAGCATGATCCATACACCAAAGGACATTCGGAAAACGTGGCCAAGCTGGCGTCGGAATTTGCTGTCTTTTTGGAACTTTCTGAAAAGACGGTCCAGGACATCTATTGGGCCGGACTCATCCACGATATGGGAAAGATCCTGATCCCCCACACCATCCTGAACAAACCGGCCAAACTGACCGAGGCTGAATTTGAAGAAATCAAAAAACATCCCGCTTACGCCTACGATGTGTTCAAAGACAGTCAAAACCTGAAGGAAATTGCCTATTATGTCAAGTATCATCATGAAAAATACAACGGCAAAGGCTATCCGGAGAGACTTCAAGGCGACCAAATCCCCTATGAATCGAGAATACTCTGCATTGCCGACTCCTGGGATGCCATGCGGGCTAACAGGGTGTACAAAAATAGTCTAACGATTGAAGACGCTCTAAACGAATTGATCAAAAACAAAGCCATTCAATTCGACCCGATATTGGTGGATCAGTGGGTGGCGTTCACGAAACATCATTCGGACGAGTAATATCTTTAAAGAAGTTTTTGATGGTTCAAGAGGAAGGAGAAACAGATGAAAAATTTCAAAACCCTTTTAGAGCAAATCATCCGAAAAGTATATCGACCGGTTGTCATTCCGCTGATAATATTCCTGATCATCGGTATTGTTGCAGCCTTTTCCATTTTTCAAGCCAAAGAACGTGAAAATCTTCTGCTGAAAATGAAAGACTATTCCCGTGAGCTGAACGACATCTTCATCGATATCGAATTGACATACAACCCCGTCATCCAGGAATTGCTGGCCACACAATATCAGCTGATTCTACAGGAAAAGCTAGGTCAACAGGCCTTTTCTGAAGATTATATTGACGCATTCAAGGCAACGATTCGTCAAATCCCCTTTTCCACCCTTCAAATTGACACCATCAACTATTATCGCATCAATGAAGAGGGCGTCATCTACGAAACGGATTTTACAACGGATCAGGGTCTGGATCTATCCCAGCATGAATATTTCTGGAAGTCTTTTAAACAAGCCTCTCCCGGTGACATCATTCTTCGGAATCTTGACAACGAAACTTTGACCGGAGACATTCGCCTCTATTCCTACATCAAACTTCCCGATGGCGGTTTTTTTGAAACCGGCATCCGATTCAAAGGGATTACTGACTATATCGAAACAAAAGGATATGAAACGTTTGGCAAGCAGTTTTCCGATTTGACCATCTTCAAAGGAGGTTCAAATCCAGTGAAAGTGGGGGTAGAGTTGACACAAACTCACCGGCAATGGTTGAGCCAATCTGAAAGCGATCAGCAACCCGTTTTCAAGCTAACCGGATTGACAAAAGGAGCGCTCTATTGGGTTCAGCAGAGCCGATACGGGGTATACCGATACATTCTCATGATCGACTATTATCACAACCTGATTTTAATCGCCATTATCCTGATCGGAGCAATTTTACTTGCTATCCATCGCTCGACAATGAACGCCCAAGTCAAATCCCTTTGCAAAGCAGTGGCTGATCCGATTCAGACACTGGAAGAAAACATGAAACAGTTCGATCTTTCCAATCCTCGGATAGAACAAGGGAATTTGAAGATTGATGTCAGGGAGATCCAATCCATGTCAGAGAGTTTTTCCCGGATGTGCCAGAAAGCCCAGGATTCCTACGAAGAGATTCAAGCGATTAACAAAGACTTGGAAGACTCTTATACACTCAACCGTTCTTTAATGAACCAAATGGAAATGTTTCTCGACATCCCACAATCTCTCTTTTCACAAAAGGACATCAGTGAATTACTGGTGTTGAATTATCGAAAACTCCAGCATATCATCAGCGATGCTGACTGCAGCCTGGTTGCCCTGAACAGTGGTAAAAAACTGACATTTATCGACGGTGAAGGGATTGATTTCCACCAGCTCAATCGATTGAATCTGGACCCTCAAAAATACGCAAAAAAGAAATACGTTCTTTTTAAAAATTATGAAGCGGGAGAATTCATGCAGGAAATGGATTTGCAACTGCCTGATTCTGACCTGTCTAAAATCATCACATCGGTCAATCAGGTCTTAATCATTCCGGTTGTTTCAAAAGACGACTATTTGGGACACGTGGCTTTTTATTCTTTCGCAGGCAGCTCCAGCAATTTCTCTTTTGACGATTATCGAATTGCCGAATACTTTTACAGTTTTCTCAAAGCCTTTTTGATTATCAAGGAATTTTCGGAATACGAAATGGACATTCAAAAAGAAACCATTTACTCACTCATCGCACTCCTTGAACAACACGACCCCTATACCAAAGGACATTCTGAAAATGTGGCCAAACTGGCCAGTGAATTTGCCACCTATCTGGGATTGGAGGAAAAGACCGTTGAAGAGCTTTTTTGGGCAGGGTTGGTGCACGACATGGGAAAGATTCTCATTTCTCATCATATTTTAAACAAACCGGCAAGATTGACATTAGCGGAATTTGAAGAAATCAAAAAGCACCCCGGTTATGCTTACGACGCACTCAAAGAAAGCAGGTCCATGAAAGAAATTGCCCTGATCATCAAATACCATCATGAAAAATACAACGGTTCGGGTTATCCGGAAGGCCTTAAAGCAAAGCAAATCCCATATGAGTCCAGAATTCTTTGCCTTTGCGATTCCTGGGATGCCATGACCTCTGAAAGAATATACAAAACCCACTTAACCAAAGAAGCAGCCATATATGAAATCATGAACCAAAAGGGCCGGCAATTTGATCCTCGTCTGGTGGACAAATGGCTTGAATTTCTATCAATCAAATCAGATAATCGATCCGAACCTTAATCTGAAAAAGATGATTTTTTTCTTCTAAAGATATCACGCACCACAATCAAAAACAGCACAACCAACACGGCGATCCCGCCGGTTTGCCCCATTTTACTCTCCACGATAAAATAGATGGGAACCGCCAAAGGGATCCAGAAAAAGACGGTAAAGATCAAGCCCAGGACAGGATGCATTTTTTTATTGGCAAACAGCACCTGTTCCACACCACCGATCAGCAAAGAAATCGCCACAAAAAACACGTAAAATTCCATGGTTTCAGGCACCAGCGTGTTCCGGTATACCACCATGATCAGCAGCATAAACAACAAATCCAGGGCCACCAGTGATGTTCGTGCCACATCGTCGCTACGCAGAGAACCGATGATTGCCAAAGCCCCGCCGGCTATAATGAGGGCGTAAACATAGGGGCTGAAACTGAACAGAAAAAAAGATACAAAAACGGTTAATAGGGCACACAGGGAAATAATGATTTTTGTCATGTCCACCTCGCTCAAATAATCCAATGTGTTGATAGTCGAATATAAAACAACCGGGACTAGTATATCACGATCAAGAATCATTTTGTTTTTCAGGTTCAAGATAACATTTCCCTGTAGGTCAATATGATTTATCTGAAAACATTGTGATATAATTATACCACGTTAACGAATGAGGGTGTTTACCAGTGGGAAATAGAATTGAAAAATATCAAACGACCATTGTTTTTATTGTAATCGGGCTCTTCCTTTTTAGTATCGCTCAGTGGAATTACCTCTTTTTTCACATTCTCGCTGAATTTTTCAGTATCATCATCGCCTTCATGATCTTTGTCATAGCCTACAACACTAAAAAATACATCAAATACCGATACTTCATGCTGTTGGGGATCGGTTTTCTGTTTGTCGGTTCAGTCGACCTGTTGCACACCCTCACCTATCGGGGGATGAATATCTTTGATCCGGTACCCTTTGAGGCCACACAGTTGTGGATTTTGGCCCGATTTCTTGAAGCAGCTACCTTGTTAGTCGCTTTCTCGTTCTTTTTTACACCCAAGAAATTCAACTGTTTGATTTGTTTTTCCACCTATCTGTCCATCACAGCGATCTCACTCGTTACGATGGCCCTTGGTATTTTCCCGGAATGCTACATCGAAGGCGTTGGATTAACGCCGTTTAAAAGAATCAGCGAATACGTTATCATCGCCATGCTGGCAACCACCCTGTACTTTTTCAGAAAGAGAAAATCGCATTTTGATGATCAGGTATCTAGATATCTGGTTTTATCCATCGCTTTTACGATTGTCTCGGAACTGATGTTCACCTTGTACTTTGATGTTTACGGGACATTCAACATACTGGGGCATATCTTTAAATTCATTTCTTTCTGGTTTGTCTTTAAATCAATCATTTCCACCGGTCTGAGTGCCCCACAAAAAATCATCTTTCATGATCTGATCAAAAAACAGGAATCCCTGTTGGATTTGGCTTCCAGATGGAAATTATACGGCTCTTACACGGAATTCATCAATAAACTGTTTTGGTATTTATTCTATCTATTCCCGGAATTCGACAGCGGTTTTTTACTTTATCTCATCGATGGCGAACCCCGTCTGCTGGATGCCAGAGGCTACGATATGGATTTACTCAAAACCATGGATTTGGATTTTACCCATCTCCCCCTGCCCGATACCTCGCAGGTAATCGAAACCAGCCGGGAACAGCATCATGAATTTCTATCATCGCACAATTATGAAAAACTACTACGGGCTACAAAACCCTGGAAACAGGCGCTGGTTATCCCCTTAAAAAACCTCCAAAAAAAAGAGGGGGCCATTTTTCTCATTCAAAGTCAGGGAAACAACTCTGACATCACAACTGAATCGATCCAATTATCCAACTTCCTCACGGAATTTCTTCAAATGGTTCTATCCATTAAAGAGCAAGGGGAACGAATGTACATTATCTACCGAGATTTTTCCAGAAAGCTTGCCCAGGTGGCTGAAGCCTTCGATGAGGATACCGGCAACCATATCATCCGGGTGGGGGAATTGTCCGCCATTCTTGCGAGAAAATTAAACCTCTCCGAGAAACTGATCGCTGAAATAAAGGACTATGCGCCGCTACACGATGTCGGGAAAATTTTCATCCCCACTGAGATTCTCCACAAGCCTGACAAATTGACTAGTGAAGAATGGGATGAGATGAAAAAGCACACCCTCTATGCCAAACGATTACTGTCAGGCGATGAGAATTTCCAAACCGCCATGAAAATCGCCCTCTATCATCATGAGAAATACGATGGCAGCGGTTATCCAGAGGGCCTATCCGGGGACGCCATTCCCATCGAAGCTGCTATTGTCGCACTTGTAGATGTATATGATGCCTTAAGGTCCAAACGTCCTTATAAAGAAGCTTTTTCACACGAAAGAACGGTTGAGATCATCACTAAAGGTGATGGGAGAACAGACCCGGCACATTTTAGCCCTCAAATTCTTGAAGCATTTAAAGAAGCGGAAAAGGAGATTCAACAGCGCTGGGATCAATTAGCTTAGGGCTTCAATCCATTGCTTATCAAGTGTAAAACGGGCGGTTTTCAAGGGATCGACAATCTGACTCACCTGCAAATCCCCGACAGCACTCAGCAACATGGCCAAGTCTTCTCCCGCAAGTCCGGTTTTGTCCAACAAAAACGCATACATGTCTCTTGCCGCTTGAAGGGCCGCTTCTTCCAGATTTTCTGCCGAAGCGATACACGAAACGACATCCCTTGTTTCAACCATTGGGTTGTTCAGCTGCATGCCTTTGATCACTTCGAAATTCAACGTCAGCAGGGCGTCAATCTCTACACCCGTCACACCTACTTCTCCATCGCCCATGGCCGCATGAACATCTCCCGTTCCGAACAAAGCCCCCTGCGTAAAGACCGGAAGCAGAACGGACGAGCCTTCACCGATCAACTTCGTATCCATATTGCCTCCGTGGGATCCGGGTGTCCCGCAATTAACGGGATCTTTTGAAGGAGCAACGCCAATGACGCCGATCATCTTGTTCAGCCTGAAACGGAGCCGTTCATTGAAAACAGCCCACTCCCCCTCAATCGGTATCAATCGCTTACTCATCCCTTTAAAATATGACCCGAAAACGCCCATCCCTTCACCGGTGGCCATAACGCCCACAGGCCCTACGTCAATCTTCTCGATCGTAACCTTCAGCACATCACCCGGCTGGGCATCTTCGATGAAAATAGGCCCGGTTGCCGGATTTACCCTTTCCCAATCGATGGTTTCCAGTGTGTCCTCCTCCCGTCTAATCTGGTTGGAAAAACAGTCCATGGTTTGAATCCGGACCCGGTCGGAACTGTTGATTCGCAGAACGGGAACATGATCCTTTGAAAATGCAAAAAAGTGGTTATCAGCCGATAAATGCAACATTCTTTTTCACCCCTTATTTTTAATTCACTGTTATTTGGTTAAATGCTCTCAGTTGAA
>DAOTHY010000031.1:0-22387 GCA_035447925.1 Thermotogota bacterium | reverse complement strand
CAATCTTTACGGAGCGTTCGGGAATCATGAACCTGGGTTTAGAGGGGATCATGCTTATTGGTGCAATAGGGGGGTTTGTTGTATCCTATAACACATCCAGTCTGTTGTTGGCTATTTTGGTTGCAATGATTGCAGGTGCTGTTCTTGGACTCATCCATGCTTTTTTCACAGTGACCTTAAAAATCAATCAAATTGTCAGTGGCTTGGCCATTACGATGTTGGGAAGCGGAATAAGCGGTTTGTGGGGTAAGGATTATATCGGTGTCTTTGCAAAACGCTTTGATATAATTTCAATCCCCTTTTTATCAGATATTCCTGTTGTAGGCCGGGTTCTTTTTCAACACGATCTACTGGTTTATATCAGTTTTATTGCCGTTCCCCTGATGTGGTTTTATATTTATAAAACCAGGGGGGGGATGACCTTAAGGGCTGTTGGAGAAGCACCTGAGGCTGCTGATGCCAGAGGTATTAACGTATTTTTCGTCCGATACCTTTACACCATTATCGGGGGATCGATTACGGCCATCGGTGGTGCTTATTTATCTTTAGCGTACAATTCCATGTGGATCGAGAACATGACAGCTGGAAGAGGGTGGATTGCCATTGCCTTGGTTCTGTTTGCAACTTGGGATCCTTATAAAGCCTTGTTGGGGGCTTATCTTTTTGGAGGCATCACAGCATTGGGATTGAGAATGCAGGCAATTGGAACACATATCTCGCCTGATTTTTTGAAAATGCTTCCCTATCTGCTGACCATTGTTGTTCTATTCTTTACCTCAACGGATACGTTGAAAAGAAAAGTGGGTGCACCTGCTTCTTTGGGAATTCCTTATTCCAGAGAAGATCGGACATAATCATTTTTGAAGTGCCTGTGTTTGAAAGCACTGCCTATCGTTTAGTTTGTCAATAACGAAGGCCATTTCCCGAAAAAGGAAATGGTCTTTACTCACAGTCGGAAAACATATTGGTGCTGAGGTATTTTTCTCCCCGGTCGGGAAAGATGCAAACGACTGTTCCCGAATCCAATTTTTTAATGATTTCTAAAGCGGCAATCATTGCGGCACCGGAGCTCATTCCAACAAAAATACCTTCTTCCAGAATGATTCTTCTGGCCATCTGAATGGCATCGCAGCTTTCAACCATGATGGATTCGTCAATAATAGACGGATCATATAGTTCAGGGATAATGGCTTCTTCCATGTTTTTTAACCCTTGTATATAGTGATTTTTTACCGGATGGGCTTCCACAATTTTGATGTTCGGATTGTTTTCTTTAAGTCCCTTGGCAACTCCCATGAGTGTTCCTGAAGTGCCGATTCCTGAAACAAAATGGGTGATCGTCCCATTGGTATCTTTCCATATCTCTTCGGCAGTGGTTTTATAGTGAGCTAGTTTGTTGTATTCATTGGAGAACTGATAAGGCATAAAATATTTGTCGGGATAGCGCTGAACAAGCTCTTTTGCTTTTTTGATGGCCGCATCCGTTCCCCCGTCTGCTGCTGTTAGTGTGACTTTAGCACCAAAGGCTTCAATCATTTTTCGCCTTTCGATAGAAACTTTTTCACTTATAACAATTTCGACTGAATAGCCTTTGACAGCTCCGATCATCGCCAAACCAATGCCGGTGTTACCGGAAGTTGGTTCAATGATGGTTTTGCCCTTCTCCAATGTTCCCAAGGCTTCGGCCTGTTCGATCATTTTTAGGGCAATTCGGTCTTTTATGCTACCGGTGGGATTGGTGCCTTCAATCTTCGCAAGCAGTTCTACTTGGCTTTTTTGATTCAGTTTATTGATTCTGACCAATGGGGTTGCACCGATAGTTTGTAAAATGTTTTTATACATTTCATCACGCTCCGAAAGATATTGACGTAAAAAAACCTCATCCTTTTCGTTTAGATTGTACGGAGCTGATTCGAGGTATCAAAAAGGTTTGATAAAAAAAAGAGGTTTTTCGATAACAGTAAGGGGTTAGATCACTTACTGAAGAAGAATGAAAACGATCTCATATCAACGTGGTTCATCGCTATTGCTTGTCTTTCTTAAAATGACCTGTTCGATAAAGGGATCGACAAGTGTGGGGTCGAACTGGGAGCCTTTGCATCTTCTCAATTCATTGGCGGCTTCCTCACTGGATAAAGGTCGGCGATAAGGCCTTTCACTGGTCATGGCATCATAGGCATCCGCAACGGCAATGATTCTTGAAAAATAAGGGATAGCTTTTCCGGTCAGTCCATCAGGGTAACCTTTTCCATTGTACTTTTCATGGTGATGGCGAACGATTCTGGCGAAACTTTCCATTCCTTCTACCTTGTTGATCAGCTCAGCACTTTTTGCCGGATGGATTTGGATCAGTTGATATTCTTGCTCGGTTAAAGGACTGATTTTGTTCAATACGGATTGCTGGACAAAAATCTTTCCAATGTCGTGCATTAAAGAGGCATAATAAATCTTTTTTTGACCTTCAAGGGGTACACCGACAGCCTTTGCCAATTGAACGGACCATCTGGCCACACGCTCGGAATGTCCACGAGTGTATTCATCGTAGTATTCCAGGGCTTTAACCAGCGTCAAGATCAAATCGGTTTGAAATTTCCCCTCCTCGTTGATATATTTTCTCAGGCGATAGAACACAGACAGTAAATTGGCAAAACTGTCCATCTTTTTAATATCCGAAATTTTAAACACATCAGACTCATAGAGATTATCAATTTCAATGCTTCCAATCACGACGTTGTTCCATTTGATGGGTGTGATAATACTTTCGTTTAATTTTAACAGGTTTGACGGAGGTTGATCTGATTGAAAAAGATAATAGTTGTGGATATCATCTTTTGATATGATTTTTGAGTTGTTCATTTGACAAACGCTTTCGCTGTTCAATTCAACAGCCTGAATGCTTTCATGGGGTAATCCGACCGTGGCCAATAGCTTGAACGATTGTTCTTTGAGCATTCGGATTCTTCCCCTGCTGGATGTTGGAACAAGGTTCATAGCCAGATCCAACGCTTCTTCAAGAAATTCCTCCTCGCTGGTTTCAAACAAGGCAATCTGACCCATCAGTTTCAAAATTCGATTCAGTTGTTCATTGAGTGCCTCTTGGTCACTATAAAGCTTCTCAAGCTCTTCGTTCATCTGAATAATTTCTTCGTTGTTGGAACGCAATTCTTCATTGACACTTTTTAACTGCTGATTTTTCTCAGCCAGTTCCTCTTCTTTTTGCTTTAATTCGCTGATATCCACATGGGTTCCGACAATTTTCTTTGCATTCCCCATTTGGTCCCTTTCGTACACTTTTCCCCTACCGAGTATCCACTGATAACGATTTGACTTGGTCTTCATTCGAAATTCAACTTCATAGGCTTCTTGTTTGCTTTCAAAGTGGAGATTGATAATCCGCAAGGCCTCTTCTAAATCCTCCGGGTGCACGAGCCGTTTCCACGAATCAAAGGATGGTTCAAATTCACCGGGTAAATAACCCAGCATGGTGTAATATTTATCGCTGAAAAAGACTTTGTTGGTTTCTAAATTCCAATCCCAAACCCCATCGTTGATGGAATCTAAGGCAATCTTGTACATGCTGAGTCGGCGTTCCATATCATTTTGGATTTGGGCGATTTGTGCCTGAGTTTGAAGGGTATAAAAACCAAAGGCAATCTTTCCGGCCAATTGATTCAACAGTTCGTTGGTTTGGCTTTCGAACAGCCATGTTTCATCCAGTTTAACGCAAAGGGTTCCATACAGCTTTGAGCCGTATTGAAGTTTCGAAACAAAAATCTTTGAATGCTCAAATTCTGCGGACCATGGGCATGCTGAATCGTGTTCTTTCACGAAATAAACTGCTGAATCCCGTTTAGAAATCAGATTACGGCATTGTTCACACATGTTGTCATGTGTTTGTACACGATGGTGTTTACCGTTTGGAGAGTGCCATGAAGCATAACCTTGGGCTGGATTGTCCTGCTGATCGGATAGATATTCGATCATCACCGCTTTAAATAATTGAGCAGAGGAAAGGGCTTCGGATAACAGCTGAGGAAAATCAGCCAAATCGGAGGTGTTTTTCAGGATTTCTTCGGTGACCAGGTGGGCATTTAATATGATATAAAGTTGTTCCGCTTGCAGTTTGATGGAAATTTGCTCGGTAATGTCGAAAGCAAACACCAAAATACCCGTTAGTTTTTCTTGGGAATCATAATAAGGCATCTTTTCAAGTTTCAGCCATTTTTGCTTTCCGTTTCTGGCTTGCAGGTGCACATCAACGGTTACTCTTTTTCTTGATTCTTTGATCTGTCGGTCTGTTTCTATGATTTTTTTTGCATCAGTTTCAAAAATTTCGCTTACCGCTTTTCCTTCAAGGGTTTTTTCGTTCATAAATTTTTCGCCCTGATTGACGAAAGAAACAAAAGAATCCGAGCAAACGAGTATCTTGTCGTCCAAATCCTTTAAATAGACCAACAAAGCACTGCTATAAATGTTCTTGTAGTATTTAAAGGAATCAAAAAAATCTTTTTGAACCATTCATCTCATCTCTCTGGAAAATTAATTGAAAACCATTGATTCATTATAACACAATCTATCAAGAATCTTAAAGTATGATTTTGTAAAAGATCAAAGGTCATGGATTATTGATCGTGAAAAGCGGTAAAAAATTCATAGGGCTTCTTTTCATTTTTTGCTGAATACATAGCCATATCCGCCTTCTTCAGTAATTCTTTAAAGGTTTCACCATCCGCCGGAAATCTTGAAATTCCAATACTGGCCGAGATATAGAACTTTTTCGATTGGACGATAAAGGGCTCTTTGATTTCGTCGATAAATCGGTTTAAAAATTTGATGATATCTTCATGCGTCAACGATGTTAAAAGCAGCAGAAATTCATCACCGCCGATCCTGGAAACCATGTCTGCATTTCTGACCCGTTCTTTGATCCTCTCGCCAAAAGCAGCAAGAAGCAGGTCGCCAAATTCATGGCCGTAATTATCATTGATGCTTTTAAAATTGTTCAAGTCGATATACAGTAAATAAAGGATGGTGCCTGTGTTTTTTACTTCCTGAAACAATTGTGAAATATTTTCTGATAAGAATCGTCGATTGACCAGATTAGTTAATGGGTCGTAGTTGGAAAGTTTTTTCAATTCGATGTTTTTCATGGATAGTGTCTGCTCGTATTGGTTTTTTTGCATAATGGCCGTTATCACATCTGAAAAAAGCCGGGCCATTTTGATTGATTCATCGGTTATTTTAGGCTTCCTTTCGAGATTGTCCAGGTTAAAAAAGGCTACAACCCTTGAATCAATGACAATGGGGATCGAAAGCATTTCGTTGATTTCTTCTGTCCTTCCTGCAGTATTCAGAACATAGCCCCTGTCATCATTGAAGTTTTTTTCATTCTGCTGCTTCAAATTTCTGATAATCCCAATGTCGTGAGTACTGGTTTGAAGGAGTTCATCCTCCTTCAATGTGAGTTTTTTCAGCAAAGAAAAATCGTACCCAATGGCAGCAGCAAATCTGTAACAGTCACCATCTCTTAGCAGGACACTTCCGGCTTGAACACCGGGAACAATTTCTATGGCCATTTTTAAGACTCTTGAATAGGTATCTTCTTCTATACCGGATTTAACAATTTCTGAGACCAGCTTGATGAATGTATTTTGAAGTGTTACCAGATTGCTTTCGTTTTTGCTCGCCATTTCTCGATCGGTAATATCATGCATGACCAGAAGGTATTTGTCTTCATTTTCAAGGTATTTGACATGAATTTCAAACAATAACAGAGAATTTTCATGGCTAAAGTTGAATTCATCTGAGCATATACCGTATGTTTTGGCTTTTTGTAAAAGTTTTATGACCTTAAAGCGGTGTTCGTAAAAACAGGCTTGGGTAATATTCTTTCCAATCATTTGATCCGAGGTTCTTTGGAATATTTGTTGTCCTGATGGATTGATGAATTCTATTGTATATGTGCTGTTGAGCAGAATGACGCCTTCAATGAGATTGTCGGAGAGAATTTTATATTGTTTGCGGCTTTTAATCAACTCCAGTTCGTTTCTCTTTTTTACATCGATATCGATTGCACCCACAATAATGGCCATCTTTCCTTCCATTTGTATCTTGTTCATGTGAATTTCAATCCATTTTGGTTCCCCGTTCTTTTGAATGATTTGCATCTCATATTTGTCCTTTGGCCAATGGCCTTCAAGTCTTGACAAACCTCTCTCTTTGATGAGGGGTTGATAGTCTTGAGCTACAATCTCCCAAAAAAACTGCGAAAGCAGTTCGCTTTCATTGAACCCTGTCAATAATTGAGATTCTAAGTTGGCATATATCCATTTTTGTGAATCATTGTAAATCAAAGTCGCAAATGGAGCTGAATCTGCATATATACGGAAATCGTTATTATCCTTTTCCATCGATACTCCTCATAATCTTCCATGACGTTTCACATATTATAACATTTTTTCTAGCATCATAAAGAAATTGATTGATTTGGAAAATAAATCAAAAAAATATTTTTTTGGCGTGGATTTGCTTAATTTCATAAATACTGGTATAATGTTATGACATTTATAATAAATTAGGGAAGTGAGGACATTGAAGAATCTGGATACTGAACGTGGCAATCCAAAGACAGTCAATATTGATTCTATGTCTGTAGAAGAAATACTAAAGACAATGAATGAAGAGGATGCAACCGTCCCGCTTTGCATTCGGGAAGCCCTTCCTGATATTGAGTGCGTGGTACAAAAATGTATTGCCGCACATAAAAAGGGCGGGCGAATCATTTATTTGGGTGCTGGTACAAGCGGCAGACTTGCGATTGTCGATGCAGTTGAAACTGTTCCCACATTTAATGCCACATCCGAAGAGTTTTCTTATGTGATGGCCGGAGGAAAGGAGGCTGTTTACAGAAGCCTTGAAGCCGTTGAAGATAGTGAAGTAGAGGCAAAGAAAGAACTGGATAGATTAGAAGTCAATGAGAAAGATATTTTAATTGGCATTACAGCCAGCGGACGTACCCCGTTTGTTAAAGGTGCACTTGAATACGCTTCCCAAAAAGGAGCTGCAACAGTGTTAATTGCCAATGTAGAGAATCCCGAACTATCAGGGTATGCAGATAATGTGATCAAAATCGTAACCGGCCCGGAAGTGATTACCGGTTCAACACGTTTGAAAGCTGGAACCTCACAAAAAATGGTACTCAATATGATTAGCACAGCTACCATGATCAAACAGGGAAAGGTTTACGGTAATCACATGGTGGACGTCCTCACCTTAAACGAAAAGTTGAAAGTGAGGGCAACAAATATGGTCTGTGAGATTACCGGTGTGGAAAGCAGTAAAGCACGAATGACTCTGGAAGAATGTCATTGGAAGGTCAAAGTTGCGATCGTCCGTCTGCTTTTGGAGGTCGATACCCCCCGTGCCGAAGCGTTGTTGGAAAAGCATGAGGGATTTATCCGAAAAGCGGTATCTCAATTCAAAGGCTGATATGGCTTATTATCTGGGAATAGACGGTGGGGGCAGTACCATTCGTGTTGCATTGATCGACGAAAAGCGAGACCTTATCTCTCATTTTAAGATGTGTAGAAATTCCAATCCCACCTCCACAGGATTTGACTACCTGAAAGAAACCTTAGAGATAATTAAAGGGAAACTGCCGGCTATGGCGAGTCATTTCGGTACGATCATCATAAACCTGGCAGGAGTGGGTGCTGATCAGCAAAAAAGGATGACCAAACAAATCGTCAAAGAGGTATTTCCGGGAACAAAAAAAATAGAAGTCTATCACGATGCACATGGTTCTTTGCTGGCGAATGCCCTTGATGAGTCTGCTATACTTGTCATCTGCGGAACAGGTTCGGTCATCGTGGGAAAGGATAAACGGAACCGTTTTTATCGTGTCGGTGGCTGGGGATACCTGTTAGGTGATGAGGCAAGTGGTTTTTGGCTGGTAAAACGCTTATTTCAAGAATATCTTGCCTATCACGATGGCGTTCGAAAAGATGATCCTTCTTTTGTGATCTTTCGGGATGTTTTTGAACACGAACCACGGGATGCCCTGTATCGTTTTTATGAACCTTCACAAAGACAGGCCACAGCGGCTTTGTCTGCGACCTTTTTAAGTCAGTCCTTTGAACTGGCGCAACAGTTTGTTATTGAGGGAATTGGAAATCTTCAAAGTCGGATGATGGCTTTGAAGTCTAAAGTTAAGGATGAGGTTCAGAGTATCATCTATATGGGGGGGATGTTTGAAAGCCCCTTTTTTCTAAATCAGTTTAAACAGATCAATCATGGACAAGCGCCAATGAGAAAGGGCAAAGATGATATAGAAATAGCATTGGCACAAATAGCACAAGAAAAAGATGGGAGAGATGACAGATGAGAATAGCCGTACTGATCAAACAAGTTCCAGATACCGATGATGTCAAGTTGGATCCTCAAACTGGAACAATGATTCGAGAAGGATCCGGAACAATAATCAACCCCTTGGATCTCAATGCGATTGAAGCAGCTGTGCAGATCAAACGAATGCGAAGCATTCCATGCCATATCACCGTGATCACCATGGGGCCACCCAATGCTCAGTTCGCATTAAGAGAAGCCTTAGCATTGGGCGCTGACCAGGCGATCTTATTGACAGACAGAAGATTTGCCGGAGCGGATAGTTGGGCAACGGCTAAAGTGTTGGCTGAAAGCCTTAAAAAAACCGGTGAATATGATCTCATTATTGCCGGTGAAAAAGCGACTGATGGCGAAACAGGACAAGTTGGTCCGGAAGTCGCTGCCATGTTATCCATCCCCTGTGCAACTTATGTTACAGAAATCTCTGATAACGAAGAATATGTGGTGGTTAAAAGGATGGTAGAAGATGGTTTTCAAAGGCAGCGGATTCATTATCCTTGCTTAATAACCGTACTCAGTGATTTAAATCGACCCGGTATGCCCACACTCAAAGGGAAAATGGATTCCAGGCGTGCAACTCTCATTACGCTTACAGCGGACGATCTCGACATCCGTTCCGATGAGTTAGGGTTAATGGGTTCACCCACAAAAGTGGTGAGGGTAACAACCCCTCAAAAGACCAGAGAAACCAGGAGATTCAGCGGTCATGCCATCGAAAAAGGGATTGTTGAATTAGCAGAAACAATCAAATCATCCGTATTAAACAGATAGGAGTTGTTCATATGAGTCAATCGGTAATGGTCTATACGGAAATCAGAAATGGGGTCATTCATCCTGTAAGTTATGAGTTAACCTCCAAAGCAAAGGAACTGGCGGATAAACTGGGTAGTGAGGTCTCGATCGTCGCTTTTTGCGATACCCTACAAGAAAAACCCGAGGTATTTTTTTCCTATGGTGCAGATCGTGTGATTATTGCGAAAGATCACTGTTTTAACCTTTTTAATCAAGAAATCCATACAAAGGTACTGAGTGCGATCATCTTGGAAGAACAGCCGCAAATCGTGCTAGCTCCGGCCACGACAGGTGGAAGAACGGTGATGCCGGCTGTAGCCGGGACCATTCATACCGGATTAACGGCTGATTGTACAGGATTGGATATTGAACCTGACAGCGGCTTGTTGCTGCAAACCAGACCGGCTATTGGGGGCAATATCATGGCGACAATCAAAACCCCTCATCATCAACCTCAAATGGCCACAGTCCGTCCAAAGACTTTTAAAATTGTACAGAGAGAAGCCTCTCACGGGGTGATTCGACCCTTTGCAGTCAGTGAATCCATGAAACAAACATCTATAGAGGTGTTGGAGTGGATACCGCTTGATTCGGGTTCTGTCAATATTCAAGACCAAGATGTGATTATAGCCGGTGGAAAAGGTCTCAAGCGGAAAGAAGGGTTTGAACTGCTTAAAGAATTAGCGGTTCTCCTTCAGGCCGGTATCGGCGCAAGCAGACCGACCATCGAAGCCAAATGGATGGATTACCCCCATCAAGTGGGTTTGAGCGGAAAAGTGGTCTCTCCGAAATTGTATTTTGCCATCGGAATTTCCGGAGCTGTACAGCATATTGCCGGAATGGAGACGTCAGAGTTGATCGTCTCGATCAATAAAGATCCTGATGCATCAATTTTTCAAGTATCTGATTATGCCTTTTGTGGAGACCTTTATGATATTGTTCCTAAAATGGTTGAAATTTTTAGCGAAAGGCTGTCGGATGGAACCGATGAAACGGGGAGTGAAAAACATGTACAATGAACTGACGAAAACACTCATCGATGAGTTGACCCATTTGGTGGGAGAACACTGTATTAACACTGAACATGAGAGGCTTGAAGCTTATTCCCACGATGAAGTCAAAGGCGAAAAATACAGACATTTACCTCAAGCAGTTGTTTTTGCGGAAACACCGGAACAAATTTCAAAAGTAATGACATTTGCCAATCAATATCTGATTCCCGTCACTCCCAGAGGTGCAGGAACGGGACTTTCCGGTGGTGCCGTGCCGATCAAAGGCGGCATTGTGATTTCGATGGAAAGGATGAATCGGATAATCGAGTTCGATGAAGAGACTCTGACGATCACCGTTGAACCCGGTGTGGTGACTGACGAAATCCAAAAAACGGCTGCTTCTAAAGGACTTTTATATGCAGGAGATCCGTGTAGCAGTGACGCTTCATTTATTGGTGGTAACTTGGCTGAGAATGCCGGTGGTAATAAGGTGGTGAAATACGGACCGACAGGCAATTCTGTAATGGGCGTTGAGGTGGTATTACCCGATGGCACGATTGATCAATTTGGAGGAAAGCTGGTTAAAAACGTGACGGGCTACGACCTCGTTCACCTCATGGTTGGTTCTGAAGGCACATTGGGGATCATCACAAAGATTATCCTGAAACTCATTCCACTACCGGAATTTTCAGTGGATCTGCTGGTTCCCTTTCAAACGGTTCAAGATGCTATCGCCTTTGTTCCGAGGATTATGATTGAAGCCCATACCATTCCAGCATCGTTGGAATTTATGGACAACGGCTCCCTGAAATTAGCCGAGAGGTTTTTAAACAACGCATTACCCTATTCAGATTCTGCCGCCCATCTGATCATCGGTATAGAAGGAACTGGCCGTGAGCAGGTAGCCGATGAATATGAAAGGATCGGCCAGATGTGCTTCAAGTACGGTGCACAGGAGGTGTTTGTGGCAGACAACCGGAATACAAGAGAGAAAATATGGAAGGCGAGAAAATCGATAGCGGAAGCCATTTCGGCATTTTATCCGGATTTTTGCATGGAAGACGTGGTGGTTCCAATCAATCAAATTCCCCAATTGATGACATTCGTTGACGAGTTATCAAGGGAGGAAAGGATTGAAACCGTGAACTTTGGACATGCCGGTGATGGAAATATGCATGTCACTTTTCTCAGTGCTGAAAAAGCTTCTGGGGAATGGGATGAGAGAGTCGAGCATCATCTCAAGCGACTTTATCAAAAAGTCATCGAATTAGGGGGTACATTGTCTGGAGAGCACGGTATCGGCATCAAACGATTACCATATCTTCCCATGGCCTTGAGTGAGGCTCAAATCAGCCTCATCAAACGAATAAAAGTCGCTTTTGATCCGAATGTTATCTTGAATCCCGGTAAAATCTGCTGACGACATCAATTCGGTCAATCAAAATCATCGTAAACAAAAACGGCACATTCTAAAGAATGGCCGTTTGTTTTATCTTTCTGAAAAAATATATCCGTGTTACAAACATAACAAATATGCACAGTCATCTTGTGTGGTATGGAAAAGGGTCGGCGAATGTTTCGTTTTCGAAGTTTTATATTCATACCAAAGAAAATAATACGCATTGCGAACTATAATGGTGCGAAAACTGAAGGAATAAGAATTTAATCGTTCATAATCAACGCTTATGGTTATTCATTCCTTGTGATCGTCTTTGATGTTAACCTTAACATTCTCTATCATAAGCTATGTTGCTTCAAAAAAACCAAAGAGGAGGTATTTTTATGAAGAGGATTTTTTTCTTGGTATTGTTAATTATTCCGATGATGTTTTTTGCCGCAGATGAATTTCTTATTGGTGATGCTTTACCCGATGCACCCCTGTTAGCTTACAGAGGGGAATTTAATGTGGGCGTCAGAACAATTGAGATTGTGGATCTTGATCGGTTGGATATTCTCAACTATTCCAATGAAAACAAAAATCCCGAATATGACAGACCTTTAACCGTTGAAATCTGGTATCCTTGTGAGATTCCTGATAACAGAATGGAAAAAACGGTTTATGTGGATGAGCAATTTGTGGATGATGCCATTGTTTTTACCGGCAGGGCATTGAGAAATGCAAAACCCGCTGATGGGAAATTCCCGCTGATTATTGTTTCACACGGTTATCCCGGGACACGATTTATGATGAGTTATTTAACAGAAAACATGGCTTCCAAAGGTTATGTGGTAGCGGCAATCAGTCACACGGAATCAACTGTCAGAGAAAAATTGGGTTTTTCCAGTACATTGTTGAACCGTCCGTTGGATGTTTTGTTTACACTGAATGAAATTGAACGATTCTCAAATGAAAAAGACTCATTCCTTTATCAGTTGGCAGATACAGAAAACGTGGGACTTGTTGGTTATTCTATGGGTGGATATGGCATTATCAACGTTGCCGGGGCCGGTTTTAGTGAAGCAGGGGTCAATTTGGCTTGGGGCGTTCCAGGTGGACATTTGAGTATCAGACAGGCAGGGAATCCTGAATATGAATCATCCATTGATGAGAGGATTAAGGCCATTTTCGCCATGGCACCATGGGGTGCGGGTATGTTTTGGAATGCTGAGACCATGAAAGGGCTGAAGATCCCCGCCTTTTTTGTTTCCGGTAATTTCGATGATGTAGCCGGGTATGAGAATGGGGTAAAATTATTTTATGATTGGGCGATCAACTCAGAGCGTTATATGTTGGTTTTTCAAAATGCCAGGCATAACGTGGCACCAAACGCCTACGGTACCAACCCGCTGGCATCCGTGAAGATGAATGCGGAAGATTACATCCGTTATAATGAGCCGTCATGGGACAACAGAAGACTCAACAACGTGGTTCAGCATTTTGCAACGGCCTTTTTCGGGCAATATCTTAAAGGAGAGCCAAATGCATCTTATTTGGATTTGATTCAGTATTCCAATGAAGGTGTTTGGGCACAAAATCGGGATGGTTCATTCAAAGCGGAACATACGCATTGGGAGGGATTCCCCGCCAGAACGGCATTGGGAATGGAGTTTTACAGCAGTCAACCTGAATAAGCTGCAGCCTTTTCATAGACAAACAAAATAGTCGTGATCAACAATTTAGGGATAAAAGGAGCATTTAAATATGCTCCTTTTTTATTTATTATTTTTCAGGCGATGCATGATCCTGCTCAGGATTTTACGGTTTAAGTAAACGAATAACAAAAAGAAAGAGAGATTGGACATAACCATCCAAAGTGTATTATTTATTGCATCTTTCAGAAGATAGCACAGGGTAAAGACAATGATCGAACTGCATAGAATAAGAACGGTGTTTTTTTTCTTGATAAACGTGATGTCAAAAGTCTTTTTTTGAATGATATTCAATACAATCAGGTTGACAAAGGACACAAAAGAGGTACTCAAGGTCAATCCCAAAATCCCGAAACGCTTAATCAGCAAGGCGTTGAAAAGAAAATTTAAACAGATGCTGATAAGAGTGATGAGCAAGGGTATTTTGGTCTTTTTGTGGGAAGTAAATACCTTCATAAGCAGATTTGAAACCGGTGAAAAGATCATGGTCATGCTGTAACCGATGAAGGCTAAGGTCACCATATTGGTGGAATCTGCAGAAAATTCTCCCCTCTGATAAAGCAGCTGGATCAGTGGTCTTGCCATCAGGATCATCCAAAATGTCAAAGGCACCATGAAATTCAATAAATCGTTGCTGGTTTTCTTTAACCGGTTTTCCAATGCGATTTTATCCTGATTGACACTCGTCTGTGATAATTCGGTGAAGACTGTGGTCATGAGCGAACCAACGATGAGTGAAGTGATCATGGCCCGGATGGTTTGCGCATAGCGCAGTGAGCTAATGCTTCCTGCGTCCAAGGATGAGGCAAATGCCTTGTCCACGATGCCGTTGATGATTCCCAAACTGCCGGAAAACAACAGCGGGAGTGACAACAGGAGAGTCTCTTTAATGGCATGATTGTGAAAGGTTTGAGTAATCAGCTTTAAATCAATCTTTTTTCTCAGGATGTATAGTAGTGCCGCATCCATCATGAGGGTTCCAATGATAAAGGCAAACAGATAACTGGCTTCACTGAAAAAAGGCGCAAAGATGATAATGGCTGGAATGGCGACAACGTTAAAAATAAGCTGGACGATGGAAGCCAGCATATATTTTTTCTCTGCGTTTAGCAAGGCAGTCGCCAGAGAGTGAAATCCCTGAATCACGGGTAAAAATCCGATGATTCGCATCTTCCTCACGGCATATTCGAATTCCGGACCGTTGAATTTCGGAGCAAAAATCCGGGTAAAAAAACCCGGGAAGATGGAGAAAAGAAGACCGAATCCGATTAACAGGACCGAAGAAACAAACAGGATTTGGGTAGTGTAGGCTTTTATGCATTCAGGGTCTTTTTTTCTTTGCTCTCCGATGTAGATGGGAACCATCATGGAAGCAATGGCTCCGGTTACAATACCTCCAATGCTGGTTGCCGGATCCATGGCCACCAACAGGGCGTCCAATCGCCAGCTAGTTCCAAAATGAGCAGCCAACACCATTTCTCGAATAAACCCCATGGCCTTGGAAATGATGGTGAAAACCATAATGGAAATTGTTCCCATGGCGATGGATTGTGGTTTTGATAAAATCATTTTCATGCGATTCATTGAGTTTTTCAAAAGAGTCGTCCTTTCTTTCACGCCTTGCTGGACTATTATATCAGGAAAAACAAGTTTGTCAGTCAAGAGGTGTTTACTTTTTTTATACAGGCACCTTGATGTTATAATCAACAATAAGGAGAGATGATGAATAAACAAAGGGGGAACGTCGATGACGATATTGGTTACAGGAGTTGCCGGGTTTATTGGAAGCAATTTTGTCTATTATTATTTGAATCAACATCCGGACAGTGAGATGATTGGATTAGACAGTTTGACTTATGCGGGAAATCTTGACAATCTGTCCAATCTGACAGTGGAGCAAAAGCAAAGGTTTCACTTTATCAAAGGGGATATCAACGATAAAGTGCTGCTGGAAAAGATTTATTCACAGTACGATCTCGATGGAATAATCAACTTTGCAGCGGAAAGCCATGTGGATCGTTCCATTCACGATCCGCAGATTTTTTTAAAAACCAACATTTTGGGAACCCAGAATTTGCTCCATGTCTTCAAAGAACATTACGATGAAGAAAAAGGACATAAATTTCTGCAAGTCTCCACCGATGAAGTTTACGGAACCTTGGGACCTACCGGATTGTTCTCTGAAACCACCCCCCTGGATCCCCACAGTCCCTATTCTGCAAGCAAGACCAGTGGGGATTTGATTGTTAAGGCCTATCACGACACCTATGGTTTATACACCTTGACAACGAGATGTTCCAATAATTACGGACCTTATCAGTTTCCGGAAAAACTCATTCCCCTGATGATCAACAACGCCCTTCATCATAAGGAACTGCCTGTTTATGGGGATGGCAAACAGGTGAGGGATTGGTTGTATGTGAGTGATCATTGCCGGGCTATCGATCAGGTATTTGAATGCGGCTTGAGTGGAGAAGTATACAATATCGGGGGAAACAATGAAAGGGAAAATATCTTGATTGTTCAGTCGGTTCTTAAGATCCTGAGGGAAAAAACTGGAGACTCAGCCATTAACGAGGGGCTTATCAAACACGTTAAAGATCGCCTCGGCCACGACAGGCGATATGGCATTGACGCATCCAAGATCAAGAAAGAAATGGGATGGGAACCACAAGTTTCCTTTGAACAGGGGATTGTGTTAACCATCGACTGGTATCTGAACCATCAGGAGTGGACGAAATCGGTCATTTCAGGTGAGTATTTGGATTTTTACCAAAAAAATTACTTTCAATAGAAAGCCTGCCGGCAAAGATTTCCCGGCAGGTTCTGATTACTTTTTCAATCGAATGATCCGCTTTTTGACTTATCAACACAATAATTGGTTTTTACACTGACAGATATTCCTTGAGTTTCTCAACAAACAGGTCGATATCTTTACTGCCGATCCAATAATGGGTCACAAATCTCCATAAACCCTCATCTTCCGGGTTGACGAGAATATTGTTTTTTTGGAAATGTGTCACCAGACTCATCGGGTCTGATACACCGGAAATCCGACAATAAACCATGTTGATGTCCAACTGATCCTTTAAAACCCGGACCTGTTCGATTTCGCTGAGTTTTTCAGCCAGGTATTGTGCCATTTGATGATCTTGATCAAGCCTGTCAGTCATCTTTTCCAAGGCAATGATTCCGGGAGCTCCGATGAGTCCGGCTTGTCTCATGGCCCCACCCATGATTTTCCTGTTTTTTCTGGCTCTGTGAATGAATGATTCAGATCCAACCAACATGGATCCAACAGGAGCACATAATCCTTTGGATAAGCAGAACATCACAGAATCCGCACAGGCTGCGATTTCTTTAGCGGTTACCTTTAAGGAAACCGCTGCGTTGAAAATCCTCGCTCCGTCCATGTGGACGGGGATGCCATGGCTTTCAGCCATTTTTTTAATGGATTGAAGCTGATTAATCGGAATGACTTTACCGTTGGAATGTGCATTTTCAACACAGATTAAACCCGTTCGTGGAAAATGGAGATCTTCTGTTCTGATCATCTTCTCAATCGTTGGGGCATCCGGGTATTCACCGCCGTCATCAAAAAAGGCCAGTTGGACTCCGGCAATCACGGCTGAAGCACCCGCTTCATGGGCAACGATATGGCAATGTTTCCCCAGGATGACTTCATCCCCTCTGAGTGTATGGGTCAACAGGCTCAGCTGATTACCAAAGGTTCCTGATGGAACAAACAGGGCCGCTTCCTTACCCAGTATCTTAGCCGATAATGCTTCCAAACGATTAACCGTAGGATCATCACCATAGACATCATCTCCTAAAGGGGCTTCTATTGCTGCTTTTAACATCTCTTGTGTGGGGTGGGTAACCGTATCGCTTCTCAAGTCGATTTTATTCATCTGATTGACCTCCATCTTCCGTTTCTGTTATTTTGCTTTCCAAGAGCTGGTATATATGCAGTTGTTTTTTCAATACATCTTCTTCATCAAAATTTTCAATGGCACGTTTGCGACATTTGTCATCCGGGATTTGAAAATTGTTCATAGCCTTTTCCATAGCTTTGTACAGCTCTTTCGGATTATTCAACGGAACCAGGTATCCTGTTTTTCCATCCACGATTTCCTCCCGGATTCCCCGGATATTTGTTCCAACAACCGGAACACCCATGCTAAGAGCTTCGAGAGAGGAAATCGGCATCCCCTCTTTATGGGAAGGCAGAACAAAGACATCTGTGATACTGAGTAATTCCGGGATATCCATGCGAAAGCCCAAAAAACGCACGGCTTGTTCCAAGTTATTGATCTTAATAAAAGTTTTGACTTTTTCTTCCAGTTTGTATGCGTTTTTATCGGGAGGCTCGCCGGCAATGATTAGTTTGGTCATGGGGTATTTGCCGTGCAAGATGGCAAATGCCTGCAATAATTCCATGATGCCTTTTTCTGACTTTAAGTATCCGGTATAATTGAAAACCTTTTCACCTTCATTCACATTCAACTCCTGGCGAATGGCTTCCTTTACGTTGCTGTGGAATCGGATGGGATTGAATTTCACTTTTGTGTCCACTCCCACACTCTGAAGGTTAATGATTTTCTCAGGTTCCAAAAAGTGGTGTTCGATGGCGTATTCCCTGTCTTCGCTGTTTACGGTAAATAAATAATCGGTACTTTTTTTTGCTGTTCTTTTTTCAAGATATGAAAAAAAGTGACGTTTAAACCAATTCATGTCTTCTGTAAAATAAAAGCCGTGACTGGTGTAGATAATATAGGGTACTTTTGCGCTGGATGCGGCGTTTCTGGCAATCAGAGAAGCATAGGGACTGTGGGCGTGTATGATTTCCGGCTTTAACCCCTTGAAGAGTTCCAACATGGTTGAATAAGCGGTAAATATCTTCCATGGGTTGAATTTGGTGGGAATTTGAACATCGTAAACGGCGATGTGATGATCGATGATAAAGGGATTGTTTTTCAATTTTGAATCAGTGTCTGATGTAATAATATCAATTTCGTGTCCATTTTGAATTAACTTTTCCATTAGAGGAAAAAGAAAGGCTTGTACAGTGTCTGAAACCGATGTAATCTGAACGATTTTCAACTCTCTCACTCCATTTTGCTTCAATTTTATCTGGCGGCCATCTTCACGCAGCCTTTTACTATTTTTACAGACGATTATAACATGTTAACGCACGATCACAAATGGAACCCTTTTGTTTTTTGTACCGGTAGAAAAGCACATAACCGCTATCAAATCAAATTCCAAAAAAAGTTGAATAAAATTGCTCATTTGAGCCTGGATATGATAAGATTGCTTTGACCATTTTTTTACTCTGGAGGAGCATTCATGAGGCTATTTGAAAAAAATAAGATCTGTTCTTTGCTCAATATTCGTTACCCCATCATCGAAGGTGGAATGGCATGGGCCGGCAGCCCGGAACTCTGTGCGGCCGTATCTGAAGCTGGGGCATTGGGGACGATTGGCGCAGGAGCAATGAATCCGCAAGAGTTCGACCAGGCCATTGATTATGTGAAAGCACATACGAACAATCCATTTGCCGTTAATTTCGTCGTTTTTTCGCCGTTCATCGATGAACTCGTCCGATTAGCAGCTGAAAGAAAAGTACCTGCTTGTATTTTCGGAGCCGGAAACCCGCAACGACATGTCTTTCGCCTTAAGGCAGAAGGGATTACGGTTTTATCGGTTTGTTCTTCTCCCAGTCTGGCGATTCTGTTGGAACGTGCCGGTGTTGATGTGATTATCGGAGAAGGGCTTGAATCGGGCGGCCATGTAGGAGATGTGAGTACCATGACACTTATTCCGGCTGTAAGAGATTGTGTTCGTGTTCCCTTGATTGCCGCAGGGGGGATTGTTGATGGTCGAACCATGGCGGCTGCAATGTGTTTAGGAGCAGATGGTGTTCAAATGGGGACCCGCTTTTTGTGTTCGGTTGAATCGACGGTGAGCGAGTCCTTTAAACAGATGATTTTGAAAAAGGATGTCAGGGGAACCCATTTAACGGGAGAAAAGCTGGGTCATCCGGTACGAGTTTTAAAGACCCCGTTTTCAAAAAAGGTAAAAAGAATGGAAATAGAAGATCCCAGTCAGGCCGAGCAAATGATATTAGGTTCTTTAAAAAATGCTGTTTTAGATGGAGATATTCAAAACAGTTCTTTCATGGCGGGGATGGCCGCTGGGAATATCCACGATATCTTGCCGGTTGCCGGTATTGTTGAACAGATGATTGCCGATTACGGGCGAATGATGAAAAAGCTGGCATCCGGAGAATAAAGAACGAATGGTTATTCATCCCAAAACAGGATTGAAATTGTAGACGAAAGGGGTCATTTAAATATGAAGAAGAGAGGATATGTCGTATATGAAATTTTTCCGGACCGGTTTAATGCCTCTTCAAAGAAAGAAGGGATGATTCAATGGCATGTTCCCGTTGAAAAAAAACCGGCAGGTGCCCATCAGTTTGATTTTTACGGCGGTGATTTGATAGGAATAGCCGATAAATGCGATTATTTGAAAACCTTAGGCATCGGTTTATTATACATGACCCCGATTTTCAAGGCCATGACCAATCACCGATATGATTGTGTGGATTATTTCAGCATCGATCCCATATTGGGAACGGAAAAGGACTTGAAGACACTAATTGACACTTGTCATAAAAATGGGATTCGGGTTGTTTTGGATGGGGTGTTTAATCACATTGGCATGAATAACCCGTGGTATAAGGATCCGGCTTATCGTGACTTTTTGAATGAAAAAAACGGAGAAATCACCTGGTGGGGCTCTCACAAGGGGCTACCGGAATTGAATCTTGACAATCTACAACTCAGAGACCTGTTGTGGAACAAAAGGGATTCAGTGGTTCAGAAATGGACCAGCCTGGGAGTGGATGATTGGCGTTTGGATTGTGCTTATGATGTAGGATATGATTACTGCAAGGAGTTAAGCGGAGTATTAAAGAGTATGGGAGATCATGACACTATCGGAGAAATTTGGTCTTATCCCGGAGAATGGGTCAAAAACGGGGTGCTTGACGGGGTGATGAATTATTACTTTCGGGAGTTGATCAAATCCTATCTGGAAGGAAAACTAACCGGAACAATGTTGACGGCTGTTGTTGAAAAAACCATAGATGATTCTAAGCTGGAAGCCATACTTAAAAGCTGGAATGTTCTCTCCAGTCATGATACCCCACGTGTGAAGAATGATTTTTCCGACAAGTGGAAACTGGCCGTGGCCCTTCAGTTTACGCTTCCTGGGAGCCCGATGGTGTATTATGGTGAAGAATTAGGACTCTCGAGCGAAACAGATCCTTATTGCAGACAACCCATGCCCTGGAAGGATCTGCATATTGATCCGGAAACGTTCTCATTTTACAAGAAAATGATCGCTTTATACAACGACAAACCAGCACTGCATGCCGGTAATTTTGGCGTATTGGAGTATTCTAACAGCCAGTTGCTCGCTTTCTCTCGATTTACCCATGACATAAAGGATTATTTGGTGATTATCATCAATCCCAGTGATCAATCCCAGAGCTTTCAATTGATTTCAAGAGAATCCTCTCTCATGAATGGATCGAAGATGGTGGCTCTCCATTCAAAGAAAAAAGCGGATATTTGTAATTCTATGATTTATGGAACCATCGAAGCTCATTCTTATGAAATCTATGAATTGGAAATAAACAAGACGGGATATTCGCCTTATAAGAGATTGTCTAATCAATGAGTGGTTGAGTCAGTTGACGCTGTTCATCAAAAGGGTGTGATGGAAAGGAAGGAATATCAATGCTTAAAGAAGTGATTCAAATCATTGCCGATAGCCCCTATTTGTCCAAAAAAGAAATCGGAAACCGGTTGAACATATCCGAGAACCTGCTGGAGCAGGTTTTTATAGATCTGATACGAATGGGTTATTTGAAAAGACAGGTGTGTGATTCAGCCTGTCACAGCTGCCCTGTAGCGAATTTCTGTTCTAAAACGGATGTCACCATCGACTACTGGCTAATTACTCAAAAAGGGTACCAGCTTATTCAGAGCGCTTGAGAATATCCTTTAATGCCTCAAAATAAAAACGTTGCCTTTGAAACATTTCTTCTTCAGAATCGCCTTCTTTTTCGAGCTGATAAGGCCCTTCGTGATCATATCCGCAGATATGAAGCAAACCATGAATCAACATGAACAGGTATTCTTCTTCAGGCGTGTTTTGCCAGTTGTGTGCCTGCCTATTGATGGTATCGATGGAAAGAAAAATATCTCCTAGTTCCATGATATTTTCATCCATTTGATCATCCGATAAGGCAAAGGTGAGGACATCGGTGGGTTCATCCACCCCTCTGTAATTCCGATTTAATTCCTGGATGTGTTCATCGGTGCAGTTGATGATGGAAAGAGAGTAATTACCGTCTTCCAATTCTCTTGTCAGGATATAATCGACAATCACACTGATTTTTTTTTCAGAAAAGGGTATGCAACCGTCATACTCATTCACCCAATTGACCATTGCGTTGGTTTTCTCCATGTTTTACTCCTCTTTCTTTCGCTCATCCATTTTAGGAATGAGCCGATTTTCTTCAGCATCTTCGGCTTCTTTTGGATATTGGATGCGTTTGTGATAGGCCTTGACGATCACACGGGTAAATTCCTGTGCGATTTCCTCCAGATCTTTCAGGGTCAAACCGGAATCATCCAGCTGCCTTTCCATGTAAATGCCGTTAATAATGTCTCCCACAAGTTCCTGAACCTTTTGAGGTGTGGGGCTTTCAAGACTTTTTACCGCTGCCTCGCAAGAGTCTGCCAGCATAAGAATGCCTGCCTCTTTAAACTGTGGTTTAGGTCCTGAATAGCGATATTGATCGTCAGAGGTATCGGTGTCTTTGTTTTTTGCCTTGTTGTAAAAGAATTTTTGAACCCTGGTTCCATGATGCTGGATAATAAGGTCTTCGAAAAGAATGGGCAGCCTGTATTTTCTGGCCAACTCGCCCCCGTATTTAACGTGTTCGGTTAACACCAGATAACTCATGCTGGGATTCAATCGGTCATGGGGATTGTCATCCACCTGATTTTCAGTAAAAAAATCCGGCTTTTTGG
>DAOTHY010000030.1:0-25138 GCA_035447925.1 Thermotogota bacterium | reverse complement strand
TATCATTACCCAGGTTTGACTCAGAAGCAGATCTTGAAACCAAAATACCACTTGAAGTTGAAATCAGCAGTGCTGGTATCTGAGAAGCCAATCCGTCTCCTACCGTAAGCAGAGTGAATACCTGTGCCGCTTCGGCCACTTCCATCCCTTGTTGGACAACACCAATAATTAAACCGCCAATGATGTTGATAAAAACAATGATAATACCGGCAATGGCATCACCGCGTACAAACTTACTGGCACCATCCATGGCTCCGTAAAAGTCAGCTTCTCGACGTATATCTTCTCTTTTTTTTCTCGCCTCATCTTCTGTAATTAATCCGGCATTATAATCAGCATCAACACTCATCTGTTTTCCAGGCATTGCGTCTAATGTAAAACGGGCAGCTACTTCCGAAATCCTTTCAGAACCTTTTGTAATGACGATGAATTGAATGATAACTAGAATTAAAAAGATAATCAATCCTACAACATAATTACCGCTGACTACAAAATTACCAAAGGTTTTAACAACCTTACCGTCAAAATTATTACCATTTAGCAATATCAGTCTGGTTGAAGTCACGTTTAAGGCCAAACGCAATAGTGTAACGACTAAAAGAATACTGGGAAAAGATGATAACTCAAGCGCTGATCGAACGTACATCGTTGACAGAATGATTACAAGGGAAAAAGAGATGTTGATCATCTGGAAGGTATCTAATAAAAACGTGGGAACAGGTAAAATCATCAAAAAGATAATACCGACGATCATTAAAGAAATGATGACATCACGGTTTTTCATCGTTTACACCTTTCCCGAGTTTTTAAAAATAAACGCCAATACTTCGGCAATTGCCCTGTACATATCATTTGGAATCTCCTCGCCGATTTCTACTCTTTCGTAAAGCTCCCATGCCAATTTTTTATCTTCGTATAGGGGAACATGGTATTCATTTGCAATTTCCCTAATGCGAAAAGCGATATGATCAGCACCTTTTGCAACGACAACGGGAGCATTCATCTTCTCCAAAACGAATTTGATGGCAATAGACAAATGGGTTGGGTTGGTTACCACAACGGTTGCAGATGGCACTTCCTCCATCATTCTCCTCTGAGACATCTCCGCCATCATCTGCCGTTGTTTTCGTTTTATCTCAGGATTTCCTTCAATGTCCTTTCTTTCATCTTTGATCTCCTTTTTAGACATCTTGATATCTCGCTCAAACTCCCATCTTTGATAAAAAAAATCAACAAAACCCAACACAATCAAAGCCATGGCTATCCTCAACGACATTTGATAAAGGGAATCCGCTAAAAATATTAATGATTGCTCCAATGAATAATCCGGCAGCATGAAAAGAACTGACCAGACGCCATTGATAAAAGAATACCCGATAAATCCCAATATTGCCAATTTGGCTAGATTTTTCAGTAACTCAATGACCGATCTCAGCGAGAACAAACGCTTGAAGCCTTCGATCGGATTTATTTTTTTAAGATCAAACTTAAAGGCCTTCTTAAGAACAACCAGCCCTTTTGTTTGTGCAAATCCTGTAGCAAGGGATATAACCACACCTGAAAGCAAAATGATGATCAGCCCCCATGTTAAATCCTGCCCATTAACAGACAGGTAATACCCCAGGGCGCTGTATTCCTGATAATCACCAATATTGGGTAAGGCACAAAAAAAGATCAGCATTTGCTCTATTCCTTTGTAAACCATCGGGATCATCAAACGCAACATGACAATAACACCCAAAAACACAACGGCTAGAGCCAGATCTTTTGAATAGGATACCTGACCCTCTTCTCTTGCTTTTTGCCTTCTCCTGGGAGTGGCTTTTTCAGTTTTATCCGGATCATTGGCAAATAACTGAATATTCATTTTTAAACAACTGGTTCTTTCTTTTAAAAAAGACCTATCGTGTTTGATATCCAATCCCCCAGTTCTTGTGTATATCTTACCATAGTCTCAGCAAGAATCGGTAAAAGACCAATGAGAATGATCAACCCGACAAATATTTTTAAGGGTATGCCCACAACAAATACATTTAACTGCGGCAACAACTTTGCCATAATGCCCAATACCACTGTGACAAGCAGCATAAACACAATCATCGGCATCCCCACCTTCATCCCAAAAACTAAAACTTCACCTAAAACCAAAGAAAGACTCCAAGTCAGCTCCTTATCAAACGTCATGATCCCTGCAGGCACCCGGACAAAACTTTCTATAAGTATCCCCAACAACACCACAGGACCTTTGATAATAGTAAAAATATACGTGCCCGTTAAATAAACCAATTGACTGACAATAACACTTTCGGTTTGACTTTGTGGGTCAAAGATATTTGCTGCTGCAAAACCTAATTGATACCCGAAGATATCTCCTGCAAAAAGAAGGCCAAAAAACATCAGATTGGCGATAAGGCCAGCTGAAAAACCGTATAAAAAATTGATCAAGATCATTACTGCCATATCGCCAACCGGTAAATCCACTGGAATGTAATCCGGCACGAAATATAGAACGATAAAAGAAAGGGTAACCGTCAGAGGAATCTTCACACGAAGTGGGAAAAGGTTCCCGGAGAAAAACGGGGCAATCACAAATAATCCGGAAAATCTGGACAGAATAGCCATCCAAGTCATAAACCTAAAGAAAAACCAATTCTGTAGAACAATATCCATAAATCGTTATATTAAGGTAAAATAAAAATTGAAGATCTGAACGAAATAATCGATCAGATTTTCCAACATCCAGCCACCCAAAAAAACAAGCGTCAAAAAAACAACCAAAATCTTTGGAACCATCGTCAAAGTCTGCTCGTTTATGGAAGTAACAGCCTGAAAGATGCCAATCAGCAAACCCACACCCAAAGCCAGCAACAACGCAGGCGCTGAAGTAATCAAAAGGGTATATACCCCTTCTCTGACCACATCAAGAATCGACTCAACTGTCATTAGTCCCCCCTTTTTGCCGCTTATTTAAATAGATTATATCATGGGAAGGAGAAAATGGCATCGGGTATATGCTATAATAAGGGTAATTATAGACCATCTAATATTTTCTAACAGAATCTTCATTTAGTAATCAAAAAACTTGATTGGAAATTGATTTCAGATTACATTAGAATCATCCAAAACAGGTCAAAGCATTGGATAATGCGCATTTTAAAATCAAAGGAGGTTGTCATGGGTAAATTTGTCATTCGCGAAACCAAAACAGGGGTTAAATTTGATTTAAAAGCAGGAAATGGAGAAGTAATAGGCACTAGCGAAGTGTATTCTTCTCTCGCAGCCTGCAAAAATGGAATTGAAAGCGTCAAGAAAAATGCGGAAGTCGCAAAAGAAAAAATAGAAGACCAAACAGAAGAGAACTACGAAAAAGTTACCAATCCGAAATTTGAGATGTATACAGACAAAGCCGGGGAATTCAGATTCAGGTTGAATGCCAGAAACGGTGAAAACATCTTGGCCTCGGAAGGATACAAGTCAAAAACATCCTGTAAGAATGGTATCAATAGTGTTATTAAAAATGCACCTGATGCACCGGTGATTGAAGAAAAAGAATAAAATCGACATTAGGAAAAGAAAAAAGAACCTGCATGTTTACAGCATAAATCACTGTTCTGCAGGTTCTTTGTTTTAATTAAGAGGTTTTCAAAAGCGTTTTTATTGATAAAACGCCTTAAATACTTGGATAAGGTGATAATGATCCATAACACCACATAATTCCTTAATCGAATGCATTGAAAGCATGGGGTTTCCAATATCAACAGACTGAATACCCAACCTTCCTGCAGTGATCGGTGCTATGGTTGATCCGCCTCTTTGATTGGAATGGTTCACAAAATGCTGAACCGGTACACCCGCTTTTTGACATAGCCCTTCAAAATAAGCAGATGATTCACTATCGCTGGTGTATCTGAAATTTGAGCTGATCTTGACTACCGGTCCGCCGTTGATAACCGGCTTGTTCGTAAGATCATGTTTCTCTGCAGCATTTGGATGAAGGGCATGGGCCATATCGGAGGAAATCACGAAAGAATTTTCCAAAGACCTTAAGTAAGCTTCACGATCTTCTTCCAACCCAATAGTAATTCGCTCTAAAATAGATCCCAAAAGTGGAGAATCCGCCCCTTGCATCGTTTGACTGCCAATTTCTTCATTGTCAAAAAACACGGCCATTTTAGTTTCTACGCCGCTTTGTGAATCAGTTAAAGCCTTTAATGAAGCATATACCATGGCTAAATCATCCAATTGAGAACACGAAATCATATCATGATCACTACCGATAATCTGACCCTGTGTCAGATCAAACAAATACAACTCAAAATCAAGCACCTGATCTTTGAGAATATCCAACTGATCAGCCATCAACTGAATGAGATCAAATGTGTTATTTCCTTCAGTTACCGAACAAATAAAAGGAAGCATATCCTTTTGATTGTCCACCTTAAAACCTGTATTCACCTCACGGTTCATGTGAATGGCGATACTCGGAATAATGGTCCTAAGACCTTTTATGGCCACCGGCTTGGAACGAATTTCACCCGATTCAGCATCTCTGAAAGCCGCCCTCCCGGCAAGTCCAAGGGGGCGATCAAACCAGGAATACAGAATCGGACCACCGTAAATTTCGGTGTTTAGTTTCAAGTAATTGTCACCCACTTTGATAGTAGGATTCGGTTTAATCCTAATGGCTGGAGAATCCGTATGAGAACCGATAATCTTAAAACCAGCCTCAGCTGGCGAATCTTCTCCCACAATGAACACAGCCATTGAGGAATCGTTTTTTGTTGTAAAATATTTGCCGCCTCTTTTTAATTCCCATTTTTTCTTGATATCAAGCCTTTGAAAACCAAACCCTTCTGCAATTTTCATTGCCGTTTCAACCGCATGGAAACGACTGGGTGATTTCTCAATAAAACCGATTAACTCGCTGGCTTCCTTTAAATAAACAGCCTCCAATGATTACATCTCCTTCATTCTTTTTAATGCTTCAATTAAAAATTCATACACTCTTCCAGCAGAATCCAATTCAAGATGCTCGTCAGGGGTATGCACATCGTACATATTGGGTCCCAGGGCAATCATATCCAGCTCATTGTTGATGACTTCCAGAAACAACCCGCATTCCAAACCGGCGTGTATTGCTTCTATGACAGGCTCTTTTCCGTACATTTCTCGATATACCCTGTTCATATGTTCTCGCAGCTTTGATTCCTCTTTGTATTTCCATCCGGGGTAATCCGAATCACTTTCAAAAGAACAACCGGTAAATTCAGCTAATTCTTCCAATTTTCTGTTGATTTCTACCTTCTTGCTTTCAACCGAACTTCTGATGGAATTTAAGAAACAAATCTTATCTCCTTCAAAGAGAATAACACCCAGATTATTTGAGCTTTCCACCAAACCCTCCATATCCTGACTCATCGTATACACACCATTTGGAGTATTCAGTAAAAGGTGAATGATCTTATTCTTGATTGATTTTTTTAACGGCAATTCTCTATCTTTTGCTAAGTGCTTGATGGCTGTAAGAACAATTTTAAAATCCGGATCGGTTTTGCCATACTCCTGCGCAATGGTAGATTCTATTTTTTTAATTCTTTTTTCAAGCGTAGCAGACGCTTGTGAGTCAAAGCCGATCACCACAAGACATTCTCTGGGAATAGCATTGGTTTTCGCCCCACCCTCAAGAGAATAAAGGTTGAATTTCATCTTTCTGCTCAGATCGTATAACACTCGTCCCATCAATTTATTAGCGTTCCCTCGTCCTTTATGTATTTCTGCTCCTGAATGGCCACCCCTTAACCCGGTAATGGACAATTCCATCAATGTTTCTTCTTTTTTGGCTGCTTTTTTCTTCAAATGAAGAGTAAGAGTTGATCTTATCCCGCCTGAACAACTAACGAGAAAAACACCTTCTTGTTCACCATCGATATTAATCAGCGTCTTACCGGTAATCTTCTCGCTTTGAAGTTCCATCGCACCGCCCATACCGGTTTCCTCTTGAGTTGTGATAATTATCTCCAACGGAGGATGGGAAAGACTTTTGTCTTCAAGAATCGCCATGCAGTAGGCCACGGCTATTCCATCATCTGCACCCAGTGTTGTACCGGATGCCCTTAAAATATTCCCTTCCACAACCAATTTCAACGGATCCTTAGAAAAATCATGTTCAGTTGCTTTGTTTTTTTCACAAACCATATCCATATGGCCTTGAAGAATTACCGGTGACAGTCCTTCATATCCATCGGAAGCCGGTTTTTTAATAATGACATTCCATACTTTATCCTGATAGACTTCGTATCCCAAATCCTCAGCGAATTTCACTAAAAAGTCACTGATTTCCTTTTCACTGCCCGAACAATGTGGAATAGCGCAGAGCTTTTGGAAGTTTCTGATCACTGCTTGAGGTTCAATCATTTCGAGTTGTGACATTTATATCATCCTCCCGTAGAATATTATGATCTTATTATAGTACATATTCCAAATTATATGAAACCGACAGGTTTTTTTTGTTAAATGCACTTGAAAAAAGTAAATAGAATCATGTTATAATAGCTTTAATTAAATAGGGGGGGAATAAAAATGAAGAGTAAAACCGCTTTTTTGTTTATTATTCTATTGATTATTATCGCTTTGGGGCTTACTTCTTGCATGAATGACAGGCATGATCCGATTCCCGATCCATATCTGTCTCTTGAGGAATTGAAAGCTGGTTTTTTTAGAAATGGAAAGATTTTGCATGCTTTTGATAATCCCCAAATATCAATGTTTAGCCTAACAGACAAAATAGGTGTCAGAATACTAAAACAAACCAGTACCGGCTACAACGAAGATTATTCGTGCCTGGAGTTTTTGGCCATCAGCGAAAACAGTGTTTCCTTTAAAAATATTTTTTACACTTCAGAATCATCTAAAACCATCAGCATCCACGATCTAACCAATGAACAAACACTAGACCTCAACGGAGACGAGATTTGGGACATCCGATTCTCCGGTACTGATACAACGTTTTCTCAAACAAGAAATTTGAACCAAGTTGTATTTCTGGAACTGAACAATTCACCCCAAATGTCCGTTACCTTCAGATTCATTCCAGTTGATGATCAGAAAAACCATCCCATTATGGCAATCGATGGAGAAAACAAAATTTGTATTGATGAAAAAGGATTACCTGTGCTCAACCATTATGATCCGGGAGAAAGGACCATTGACATCGATACAGACACCATCAATTTGGAGATAGAAAATGGTGACCTCTTCCTCTTGGGACCTTCTTATGACCATTCCATGGGATGTCCGCTAAAAAGAATCGTGAACATTGAAGGAACAGGCGCAATTAAGACATTAGAACTGGGTGAAATGGAGCTTTCGGAATTCTCCGTTTTTCTCAAAGGCATCAAATATAAAGGGGTTTACAGGACAAACCCGGATGAACCTTATCTTTTTGAAGATCGGATGGACGAAGAATATATTTTATGGTCAGGTAGGATAGATCATCGCTCGCAAAGTGAAGATTCGAACATACGCATTCACTCCCACGAACCGGTTCAAATTCTCCTGTCATTTATGGACATTGATTTTGAAATGGGATTGAACGATGATTTGATCCGTTTTTTCTATCATCCGATCTTTGCTATTCGCGGCAATATCACCATGGAAGTTGATTCATCGACGAGAGAAATCCCCGGAACATACTTTTTTGATGAACCTATCACCGTAGACATTTTGGATATCCCCCTTTCAGGCAGCATCCGATTTGGCTTTTCAACTCATTCTGAAGGGGAAGGACGTATTGATTCCGAAGTAACCTATCAATTCGATGACACTTATTATTCCCTTCGAATCAATTCACAGGATTGGGATAACCCATCACAATGGCTTCCATATGCCGATTTCAGAAGAAATATTGACATCGTTTCAGCAACCGGAACACAGCATTCTTCAATCTGCTTCATCGAACCCAGTCTACATCTTGATGGTACACTCTCCTTCCTAAACATTTTCAAATCACATCAAAGTGATTTGCGTTTTGGATTAAAATTCAATCAATTCCAGAGCGATCAACACAGTCGCCTGGATGTCATTCCCTCATTTGAACTCACTACTGAATACACCATAGAGTATTTACAACAAGAACGGTACCATTTCCCCTCACGACCGATTTATTCTGTAGAACTCAGTCCCTATTCTATTTATTAAATAGCGTTTACCTCTCAATAAAAACTCCGGGTATAAAACCCGGAGTTTTTATTGATTATTTCTTTGAGTTTTTTCTGTTATAATTCCCATGTGGTTTTTTATTCTTTTAGCAAGGTGATAGATCATGAATGCGTTTATTCAACATTTTTTGACTGAAATAAAGTACATCATCAGAAACCCTATTTTCTTTGTCATATTAATTGTTACCCCCTTTCTTCTTTTAACTGTATCCTTGATGTTTATTCCAACTGAAAGAGCGTTGGATGACATTTCGATTGGTGTTTTGGGAGAAGACAAAACATTTTTAGGAAAATATCTGGCCAATTTCATCCTTGGATTTTTAAAACAGCAAAACATTTACAAAATCACAGACAAAGATCAGGCTTTAACAGCCCTTGACAAAGGCGAAATTGATGGTTTGATCGTCATACCCATCGGATTTACCGCCAATATGCTTCAAGGTAACGATACTTACATCTCCTATATCCCCAGCAGTGCTTCACTCCTTGAAAGTGTTACCATTTTCAAATTACTCAGAACGGCATTGGGTGAGATAGAATACGGGGCCATGATCGAAATGAATTTGGATGAAAAAATGACCCCTTCCAGAGATGTGAAGGTTCCTGAATTGAGAGTCGAAGGAATAGAGCATAACACACTGGACTATCCGGATGTCATGGCACCGGGTGTACTCGCATTCGTTATTCTATCCACCATGCTGATCGGCATCACAGGATCGGTAAGCCGTGAAAAGGACAAAGGCATCCTCGACGGATTCAGGGTCACACCTTCGAGCAGATTATCCTATGTTCTAGGAAAATATTTCGCCCATTCCATATTGGGACTCATTCAAACCATCTCCCTCTTACTGGGAAGTATTTACATTCTTCATATCAATTTTGAAGGATCAGTTTTGATTGTGGGATTTTTGTTAACCATCGGAATGCTGACTTATCTGTCATTGGGACTTCTGATTTCGGTCTTTTCTCCCAACTCCGATGTGTCCATGGGCATAGCAGCCGCCATTGTTTTTCTTATGTTTCTTGGAGGCGGAGTCTTTTTCCCACTTTCTCAAATGCCCAAAATCATGCAAATGATCGCACCGGCACTTCCCATCACAGTATTGACAGATGTTTTAAGAAAACTGATGATTGCCGGAAAACCGTTGGGATCTTTAGTCAATGAATCCATCTACCTGTTCACTTATTTGGGATCATCTTTATTTGCATCATTAATGATTTTTAGAGTTAAAACAAAATAGGTTTTTCACCATACTATAGAAGATGAAAGGAAATGAAAATAAGAAAATGAGTAACGATTTTGATATTATTGTAGTAGGCGCCGGACATGCCGGTGTGGAAGCAGCTTTAGTTTCAGCTAGAATGGGGAAACAAACACTTCTTTTAAATTTAAACCTTGATACCGTCGCTTGGGCTCCTTGTAATCCCTCTGTCGGAGGACCCGCAAAAGGCGTTGTTATACGGGAAATTGATGTCTTGGGTGGAGAAATGGCAAAAAACACCGATGCCACCATGACGAACATTCGAATGCTCAATACCGGAAAGGGCCCTGCTGTTCATGCACTTAGAGCCCAAATTGACAAATACGATTACAGTGAGGAAATGACACGCCGTTTGATGTTACAGGAAAACCTCCAGGTTCGATACGGTTTGGCCGAGAAAATTTTGCTGAAAGGTTCAAAGATTGCCGGAATCCAAACACATTTTGGCGAAAAATACACCTGTAGAAGTCTCATCATAACAGCGGGAACCTTTATTAAAGGGAAGATATTTGTCGGCTCCACCGAACTGCCAGCCGGAAGATTGGGGGAGTTTTCGGCCGATCTTATTTCCGATTCCATCAAAGAAATCGGTTTGGAAATAGGCCGGTTCAAGACTGGGACGCCTGCGAGAATACTCAAATCCAGTATCGATTTTCACAAAATGGAAAAACAGAACACGTCGGAAGAACCCTTAGCCTTTTCGTTTTTCTCTGAAAAAAAAGTCCTTTCCGACCAGTGGCCAGTCTACATCACGCGTACCAATCAAAGAACTCATGAAATCATCCAAAAGAACATTTCATTCTCTCCTCTTTACGGTGACATTAAACTCATTGATGGCATCGGCCCCAGATATTGCCCCTCTATTGAAGATAAAGTACTGAAATTTTTCGACCGAGATTCTCATCAATTGTTTATCGAACCGGAGACAAGGAGAAACGAAGAATACTACATCGGTGGACTAAGTACCAGTTTGCCGTTTCACGTTCAGGAAGAAATGATCCGATCCATTGAGGGATTAGAAAGAGCTCAGATCATCCGACCGGCATATGCCGTTGAATACGATTACATCTTCCCTGAACAACTGACCCCGTATCTGGAAGTCAAATCCATTCAAGGGTTGTTCTTCGCCGGACAGGTCAACGGAACAAGCGGTTATGAAGAAGCGGCGGGACAAGGCTTTATTGCGGCGCTTAATGCGGTTTTGACATTAGATGGAAAACAGAACTGGTACCCAAGGAGAAACGAGTCCTATTTGGGGGTTCTCATCGATGATCTGGTCACCAAGGGAACAGATGAACCATACCGGCTGCTCACCTCAAGAGCTGAACATCGCCTGCTTTTAAGACATGATAATGCCCATTTGAGATTGGCCAAATATGGCTACTCCTTTGGTCTCATTCCGGAGGATTTCTACAAAAAAACACTCAAGATACAGGATAGCGTCTCTTATGAAGTGAAACGATTGGCTGAAGTTCCTGTAAAAATGGGAGACGAGATCAATGATTTTTTAGTGAAAAAAAACTCCTCGCCTTTAAGGGAATCAAAAAAACTGATTGACTTACTGAAAAGACCTGACATCCGTTATTCAATGATCAAAAAATGGGATGATCATCCCATTGATGATGAAGATATCATTGAACAGGTAGACATTGAGATTCAATATGAGGGGTACATCGAAAGATCGCTCCGTGAAATAAAACAATTTGAAGAAATGGAAAATTTTCTGATTCCCGAAGACGTTGATTACGAAAAGGTGGAAAATCTTGCCACCGAAGCCAAACAAAAACTGATTCGAATCAGGCCTTCTTCCGTTGGACAAGCTGGCAGGATTCCGGGTATCAATCCAGCGGACCTCGCCAATATCATCTTTTTTTTAAGACATAAAAAAGGCGGGAACACTAAAAATGTCTGATTTCAAAGGCATTTTTACACATTCGTTTGCATCGATCATACCGGTTTTTGCCATCTTTATCACCGGCTTTTGTTTTGGAAAACTATTCAAAGGAAAGGGACAAATGCTATCCAAACTAGCATTTTATCTGTTTGGTAACGTTCTCATCTTTACCTATATCACAGAACATGTACCAACAATTGACATGATCTGGCGCTATTTTCTTGGAACGTTATTCGTTACCTTTGCAATCGTAATCGTCTATTGGATATTCAGCAAAATTTCCAAAAAAAATCTCATCTTATGGTCATATACCAATTCATTCTCAAACACGGGATACATTGGTTATCCTGTATTGGAGTATTCCATAGGCCCGCAAGCTATTCCCTTAGCAGTGATAATGGCCAGTGCTAATATGGTCTTACTGCCAATTATTGGAACCACCATGCTCTCGTCAAAGGAAAAAGGACTAATAAAAAAAGGCTTAATGAACATTTTAAAAATACCCTGGTTATACACCTTAATCATCTCTTGGACTTTGGGTACTTTTGGATTCAACTGGACAAAAGATCTACCCGCCCCGGCCATGAATTATGTCAGCATGCTGAAAGATAGTTCAATTCCAGTCATATTACTTGTGGTTGGGATCAATTTATCCCATATTCCCATTAAATTAAAGAATTTATTCAGCATCTTACCGGCGTCTCTTTTGAAACTGTTCCTCCCGCCAGCCCTTGCCCTTTTGGTAGGAAAATTGATGGGAATGGAAGGACTGGTTTTTCAAATTTTCGTTTTGGAACTGGCAATGCCCACCGCTGTAAATACGGCCATACTTGCCGAAGGATTATCTGATGCCAACAGCCATGAGAAAGAAAAAGACTTTGCCAGTGCAGTAGTTGTCTATTCAACCTTTCTCTTTCTGTTTACCTACCCTATCTGGTTCTCCATAGTAAACGGAGGAATGTGATGAACCGTTGAAAAAATTAAAGGATATCGCCTATGATGCACAATATCTCAAAAATCTAAGTGACTTACGCATCAAATCAAAAATTATCCGAACGAATTGCTCTAGGGAACATCTGAAAAATATATCAAAAAAGGATCTCCATACACTCCTTAAAAGATGTGATAAAGGACTGTTTGAAACGCTCAGACTAAAAGAAACGCTTAGCATCATCATTGCCCTGGATGAAATACTCTACGGCAAGGGTAAATTTCACTTACGACTTGCTGAAGCTTTAAAAATCCTTGAATGCGATGACTGGACTTTAGCACCGTTTCTTTTTTATACCGCACCCCGATTCTTTTATTTTCCCTCAGCATCATTATTCAACTATGCTAAAAGATCCATGGGGATCAACATTTCCGGGATGACATACTTGGCGTTCAACGCACTTCTTTCACAGAAAATAAAAGGAACGGATTTAGCAGATTATTTCAAAGATCCGATTGAACTGGAAGCGGCCTTTAAAACCCTTTCAAACAATGAATCTTCTGCCAGTGATAAAACAAACCCTTTTTTAGATTCACAAGATATTAAGATACAAAATGAAATCGTTCATGAGGTCCAACAACTCGATCCCTATCGGCTGAAAGCATTTGAAATTAAGTGGATAAAAGAATTCTATTCAACACTGGAACCTGCACAAAAAGACGCTATGATCGAATCACTAAAAGCACATGCCATCCATCCTTACCTTAGACGTATTATCACTCAAACACCCAAAACAGGCTTAGTGATTGATGGCAGTAATATTATCTTTTCCGGCTTGATAGAACCCGATCCGTTGAGGTTAAAAGAACTGTTGAATGTCTTGGGCATCACTGACACACTCTACTTTCCATTACTTTTTGTGTTTGATGCCAATGCGGATTTTATTATCAACAAAAAAAGAGAGTATTGGGAAAAGAATTTTTTGAATAACCCCAACGTGAGCTTTTATTCGCCTGCGGATGAACTGGTCATAAAAATAGCCTACGAAAAAAAATACCACATCATCTCCAACGACAAATACAGGGATTACAACGCCGAACATGTGACAATCTTCCAATTTAGACCCGATCGGGGAGAATTCTACTTAAAGAAAACAAAATAAACCGTTATCGATTGATATTATATTTTTCAATCGATAACGGTTTATTTTTTACTGAAGATGATAAAACGTTCTGATTCATAATATCGATAGCCAAACTCCTGAGATAATCTCTCAGAATCCGGATTGATCGCCATTGCCTGTTTATCAACCAAATAAGCCTGTGCAAAATAAGACGGGTTGGCCATTGCCGTTTGATAATACACAGAGCCTTTTGATATGATCGTTCCGTTTCCTTCGTAAAAGTTAAAAATCGGATAGGTGTAATCCGTATCCGTCAAAACAGCGGTGAACGGCGTTAAATGAGAAGCAACCACTCGGTACTCTTCAGTTGTCGAATTGCTGTACAGCCCTTGAAGTCCCTTAAAAAAAGCTCCTTCGCTCTCAGTTCTCAAAGATAAAAAGGAGAAGACATCATAAACGAAAATAAAGCTTAAGAAAATCGCTATGACTATTTTCTGACGCTTTTCATTGAGTAGCGGTCCCAAATAAGGAAATAAGATGATGCAGTTCATAATCGATAAAACAATAAAAGCTGATGTAGTTGTCTGATTGCCACCGGTTCCTAAAATAAAAACCAGCAAAAATGGCGCAATAAAGACAAAAAAGAGCGGTGAACGATAAAACGACCGGTATTGCCCCACTCTCAATAAAATATACAGGTAAAAAAGCATGATCGGCCATCGACTGGTCAAATTCGATTGAAAACATTGAAACAGACAGTTTATCCCATTTCTCAAATCCAGACTAAAGATTTGAGTAACTAAGTGGGTGAGATCACCACGAAAAACCCAAATAAGAAAAAACCAGCTCAATACAAAAAAAAGCAATGGGAATAAAATGGTGATCAGATAGTTGATGATTAAACCGGTCTTCCAATAACTGATTGCAAAAAAAAGGATTAACAAAATACCCAGCCAGAAAAACTGAAATTGAATGTAAAATTGCAATCCAAAAGCTATTGCGGATAGAAAGAGATAAAAGACCCTTTGTGATTGATAAAATTCAAGTAAAAAATACAACGTGAGACTGAAAAAAAACATTAAAAGGACAATCATCGGCTGATTCGTTATCACATAAACAGATGACGGCATCAGAGCGATGGACAATGAAAAAACCATTCTGACCAGGGGTGTTTTGAAATTCTCAAGAATATATACAATCAAAAAAGAAACGACAAAGGCCCCGACGATAATGGAAAAAAAAGCCGGCCAATGAGGTAAAAACCAAAAACTGTAATAAAGAAACAATGGAATATCAAAAGAGTCTGATTCCAAAAATCCCCGGGAGTGAAGCTTATTAAGAGATATTCTGGATAACAGTCGCTGATCAACATCGGGATAGAAATTTTGTGACATGAGCAGTTGACTGATAAAAAAATACAAAAAAAGCAGAAGTGTAGAGATAAGAAGCAATCTTCTCCAACGATTTTTTAAGGAAGGAAACTGAGTGATCTTCATATTGATCAATCCTTCTTACTTAAGCCATGAACTGTTTTTTCCCAATAATGTGGTTTATAAAGCAATTGCCACAATGCCTTATAAGAAGCTGCCGAATGCAGCAGCCAATAAAAAGGGTTCAGCAGACTAATGGGAATGAGAGAGAAATTTCGTCTCCTGAATGCTCCCAACAGGTTCATATAAATACCTAAAAAATTACCAAATAAAAAATTGAAGAGTGAAAGTCCCAATGTAAATGGGGTAAACATCTCAGTCAAAAACACCGGATTGGCAGTCAGCCATAATATAAAAAACCCCCATAAAATCGGGTTGATCAGAAAAACAAGGGGGGTACCTCCAATAAAAAACTGAAATGACAGCCATTTTTTTAACCCCAAGACTTTAATCATCTTAACAGGATGGCGATTGTAAACCAGTGTCGTTTGCATATACCCCTTTACCCACCTGGAGCGCTGGCGAATCCAATTCCAAACCTGTGGATTAGCCTCCTCATATGTTGTGGAACGAATAATCCCAACCCGATAGGACTCAGCGGATGCTCTGATTCCCAAATCAGCATCTTCTGTTGTATTAAAGGGATCCCATCCACCGATTTCCCGCAATTTATCAACCTTGAAATGATTACTCGTCCCTCCCAAAGGAATGGGTAAATCCATCATAAATAATCCTGGCAGCATATAATCAAACCAATACGAGTATTCCAAGGTAAAAAGTTTGGTCAGTAAATTCTGATCTTTGTTAAAATAATTCAACGCCCCTTGAAAACAGATATATGATTCATCGTTATTTTTAAAGGCCAAATAGGCTTTTTTCAACTGATCCGGTTCAGGAATGTCTTCGGCATCGTAAATCACCAAATACTCTCCTCTGGAAAAAAACAAACCATAATTACAGGCTTTAGGTTTGGTCTGAGGCTGAGATGGGGGAATAATCAAAAACCTCCAATTGGAAGGCGGTTCGGCAATTTTTGCAGCCTCATAGGTTTCTTTATCCTTTTCCTCCAATAAAAGGATCACATCCAATTTATTTTGAGGATAATCGAACTTTTTGACAGCCTCAATAAGTGTTTTAATCACATCGGGCTCTTTGAAAACCGGAATTAGAATGGTGTAAACGGGCAGTTCTGAATCGGGAATTGCAGCAAGCTCCTTGCTGTTTTCCCTATAGACAATTTCATCAATAGACCCGTTGATCGTGAGAAGAAATTTAAAACCAATCATAATCAAATAAATCATCTGGGCAATGAAGATCAAAAAACCAAGTGTTTGTAAAGGGTAAAAAAAGATAGATACAGCTGCCCCAATAGTCAATGCAGCAAAAAAGATCACTTGACGGGCTGAAAAAACACGGTAAGCCGATTCATCCGGTTCACGATAAAATAAACCAAAAATCGAATCATCTGCTAATTTATCTGCATAAACAGTCTGAACCAAGTCGACTAAATCCAGGTCGGTGATCACCCATTCTTCAATTTCTTTGACTTTAAACCGTTCTTTGAAAAAAAGAAGCGTTTTTTCTGTTCCCGGATATGAGTTCAGCACAATCAATCTCCCCTCATCCGTCATTTGATAAGGTATTGCCTGCCACTCAAGAACCTCATCTCTGGTTATGTGCTGAAAGAGAACTTGATCAATGGTCTGTTTGATTCGATCAAAATCGGGTGTGGCAAATTTCAGTGAATAGTGCTGACTCAATACCCTGAACAAGTCTATCCGTTTAATATACCCCATGGATGACAAAATCCAGCCTATCCGTCCCCCCTTATTCCTCTGAATATCCAAGGCTTCATCTAATTGTTCAGGGGTGATCAAACCTTTTTGAATGCAGATTTGACCTATCTTTTCCCCTTTCATCAACAGATCTGGCATACTTATCTGCCTTTGGATGTCTTGTTAAAGGAAGAAATGAGAATAAACAGAATCACCACAACGAATAATACTACGATCCACAACCTGTTTTGTATCCAAAAAGATTTTGTTTGTTCCTGAGCTTTTCTTTCAGATTCAACGCTCATTTTTTCCTCACCGATATTAAAAGCAAAGATACCGGATTCACCGTAAAGGGCAAAATTTGAAGCCGCTTGAGAGACTTTTCTGAAAAAAAGGCTGTCTACAGGACCAAATGTTTTTGAAAAGCCGCTAAAAACAATAGCCGGTACCCCTTTGTAATTGAAACTGTAAACTACATCGAAGGCATCTGAGGGGACAACCTCAAACATCAACGTACCATCCTCATCAAGAATACTGAATGAATCGGTTAATTGAACCAACTTAGTCAACGGGAAAAAGTCAGCTGAATCAATCAGGAAAACAAGACTGTCATATTGACTGAATAAAGATTCATCTTGAACAAACTCGTCCATCATCATTACCTGTGGAACCAAAAACGTTGATTCGACCCGTCCTCTTTCATACGCCAATTTAACAAGCTCTTTTGCGGTTTTATCCGAAAAATCAGAAACCACGTAAAGTGTCTTTGCATAAACACTATAGGGGAATTCATTGATGAGTGGATTGGCATAAGGCATGGTATCTGTGAAGGAAAACTTGGAATCATCGTATATGATCACAGAAAATTCATCACATTCACTCTTTTGATTAACCATTTCAAAGGTCAAAGTATTGAATGCTCGAAAAAAAACGGAAGGAACGGAGAGTTTCACATTGAATCGTTGTTCGCTTTCAAATTGCGAAACGTTGATAGACTGAAGCAAATACTCATTTAAAAAAACGTTAATAGAAAACCCCTCATCTCTCAATTGATTGAAAACAGCCATTTTTAAATCCAGCCACGTCTCTATTGGAACACCGCCGAACCGATCCAAAGCCAGGGGAAAACTTACCTGGTTATTGTACACCACTTCGGTTCGTATGGTCTCAATATTCAATTGAGAAAAAGATAGGGAATCAATATTACCATCCTTTGATTGACTCTTTTTGACCATCAACGACTCTGTTGGAATGGCGTTAATCAATTGAAAGACTTCTGAAATTTCCTTACCAACAGAAAGCCTCGAACCCTTATCCAATAATTGCACTCCAGAAGAATCTGTACCGATCTCAATGGTATTGTGTAAGCCTGAAGGCGTACCTACCACATTCAACTGCCTTCTGATACCAGCAGAAAGATACCCCAAATACTGGGCCATTTGAGGCAGCAGCTTAAACAACTCTTCAGACCCATCGGTTACCAGCTCAAATACTCGATCTGGATTCATCACTGAAAAAAAAGCCCCTATTGTATTTATCACTAACTCTGAATAGGCATAAGTTAAATGACTCTCTTTTTTTATCCTAAACCACAAAGCATCTTTGTTTACTCTCATATCATCGCAAAGTGGATAATCAAGTGTAATGGCAAGCGACACTTTGATTATTGAATTCACTTGTAAGTATTCAGAAGGGATTGAAATGGATAATTGACCCTTTGATTGTTCAAGAAATAGCGTTTCAACGGGGATATCGTTGATGCTGAACACAAGCATCGAATGTGGGCCTGCAATCTGTGTATATTCATAAAACAACAAAAATGTTCCAGACTCGACTGCCTCTGCATTCACAATCGGAAAATAAAAGGAGTAATTTTGATCAATACCCGTTGAAATCAAATCTTGATTATAATAAAGATCCGTCAAATCATATTGAACTGTCTTGAAATCCCCACCAAACATAGAAATACTTAAAACAACCATCAATAAAACAAACCCCGTTATTCTCATACAATCCCTCCCAGCTCACTATGTTCTTTCAACTTAAAACCTAAATAAAAGACAGTGGTATAATTAAAGAGTGTAATCAAACAAGTCGTATAAACAGTAAAATTCATTTCACCTAATCGTTTATGCCAGTTGGTTATTTGATGTTTGTGATTAAATTACTAAAGAAATCTTTTAAGTTAGATTCGCAAATCACCAGTCCGAAAAAACAATTTTCGGCTGCTTATTCTAAAAACCATATATATGGTCAATAGAAAAACAGATAAAAATTATATAAACAACATAATAATATAGAGAATATTTTTCCATCATGACCAGACTATTATACACTAAATGAATCAAATATTCTTGGAATTGAAAAAGGAGGTTAAAAAAATGTCTATACTCGTTTGTGGAGGAGCTGGATACATAGGCAGTCATACAGTCAGAGCATTATTAGAGAGTGGAGAAAAGGTGGTGGTTTTTGACAATCTACATAAAGGACATCGTGACGCAATTCCCAAAGAGGTGCCATTCTATCTTGGTGATATTCGCTCAAAAACCGAATTAAGAGAATTATTTGAATCGGAGAGTATTGATGCTGTCATTGATTTTGCAGCTGATTCACTAGTTGGTGAAAGCATGGAGAATCCATTAAAATACTATGCTAACAACGTAAGCGGAACGATCTGCCTCCTGGAAATGATGAAGGAATTCAAAGTAAAGGATATCGTTTTCTCGTCAACCGCTGCAACATATGGAGACCCTCAACAGATTCCAATCGTGGAATCAGATCCTACCATCCCCAAAAATCCATATGGAGAAACCAAACTCACCGTGGAGAAACTACTATATTGGTCTGATCAAGCATATGATATGAAGTACACCGTCCTAAGATATTTTAATGCAGCGGGTGCCCATCCCAGTGGTGAGATTGGTGAAGACCATTCGCCTGAGACCCATCTCATACCACTTATACTCCAGGTACCACTGGGTAAACGGGAACATATATCCGTTTTCGGGACGGATTATCCAACAAAAGACGGCACCTGTGTGCGTGACTATATTCACGTCTCGGATTTGGCCACCGCACACATCTTGGCCCTGAAAAGATTACTTTCAGGAGGAAAAAGCACCGTGTACAACCTCGGAAACGGTGTGGGCTTTTCTGTTAATGAAGTGATAGAAAAGGCTCGATTGGTTACGAACAAAGATATTCCGGTGGTGAACACAACCAGAAGAGCAGGAGACCCGGCTGTTTTGATTGCCTCATCGGAAAAAATCACTCAAGAATTAAACTGGAAACCTCAATACAACGATTTGGAACAAATCATTTCCTCAGCTTGGAATTGGCATGAGACACATCCTGAAGGATATGCCCAATAAAATGATTCGTTAAAAGAACTTTTTCTTCTTTGAAACACCCTCCGGCTTAAGGATGATATAATTACCCTTGGAAAAAGTCTGGTTTAAGATCCAGGGGTGATTATCTTGTATTTAAGGTTTGCCTTGAAACGCCTCTTCTGGGGGGTGTTTTCTTTTATTTGCATCATTCTGATGTATTCTTGTGTACTCAATGCAAAAGTCGAAGCAACCGCATGGGCAGACGTTGTCAACATCGTTCAGGGATTCATGCAATCAGAAGAAGCAAAAAAAATCCCAGAAGATGAATACCCTGAAGCAAGAGAGCAGGTAGAGAAAAATGCCATTAGAATGTACGGTCTGGATAGGCCTATGATCCTGCGTATTATTGAGTTGACCAAAGATGCGATACTTTTTGATTTTGGTAAAACATCGTTTCAGGCAAAAACGGGTTTAATAAAAGTCAGTACAATCGTTTGGGAAGCTTCAAAAAAATCACTTCTCTTGTTTGTCACTTCATCGGCACTCTGCTTTTGGTTTGGACTCATTTTAGGAAAGAGAAAGGCTATTCACAACGGTACATTCTTTGATAAAATGAGTACCGTTTTAACCATGGTTTTCTTCGGTACCCCGGCCTGGTGGGTGGCGAATTTGTTCATCTATTTTTTTGTCTATCAGCAAAGAATCTTCCCTTACGGTGTGTTTCATTCATCACCTATACCGGTTGGATTCATCCCATATATCTTTGACTCATTATATTATCTGAGTTTACCCATACTAACCTTGTTAATCGTTGGTTTTTGGGGAACAGCCTATATTGTCAGAAATATACTTTTAAAAAACCTGGGAGAAGATTACATCATGTCAGCCAGAGCCCGAGGAATACCAGAGCCCAAAGTCGTTCACAATCACGCCTTAAGAACAGCAGCTCCACCCATTGTGACCATGGGCTTACTCTCATTGGCAACTGCTTTTGCCGGGAATATTGTTATTGAAATTGTGTTTGCCTACGATGGACTGGGGTTACTGCTTTGGAATGCGATTCGGGCCAATCAAATCAAAATCATGATGGCAGCCTTGGTTGCCATCACCTTGATCTATTGTGCTGCCCTCATCCTTTTAGATCTTATTTATGGGTTTCTTGATCCACGAATCAATCATCGAACCAAATAAAAAACGCCCCTTTCGCTTGAAGACGAAAGGGGCTCAATATCCGGAGTGTGAGGACTTACAGTTGTTCTTTTGCGACCTGCATTCCTCGCTTAATGGCTTCTATATTTACTTGTACCAATTTTGCCTTTGATCCTGTGAGTTTCTTTTCCAATGCTTTTTGAACGGACTCTATTGAAATGATATCGGTTGCTTCGATATAGCTGCCTAATACAACCATGTTGGCTACCTTCAAGTTTCCAACCTCTTCAGCAATTTTATTGGCATCGATCTTGACAACTTTTATATCTTTTCGTTTTGGTTCTTTGTCAACAACAGACGTATTGAGAATCATCACACCATCTGATACCAATTCTTCCTCAAATTTGATCAGCGAAGGGATATTCATGGCAATAACTTCCGTTGGTTTATCAACAATTGGAGATCCGACATCTTCATCATCGATAACCACCATGCAGTTAGCCGTTCCTCCCCTCATTTCAGGACCGTAGGAAGGAAGCCAGGTAACATTTTTTCCTTCTACCATCGCTGCATAGGAAAGAATCTGGCCAATTAACATAACACCTTGTCCGCCAAATCCTGAAACTATCGTTCCGTGTAGACTCATTTGACATCACCTACCCTATCGATAAACACACCTAACGGGTATTCTGAAAGCATTTTGTCTTTGGCCCATTCAATGGATTCCAAGGGCGTTTGTCCCCAATTCGTCGGACAGGTGGAGACAATTTCTATCAATGAAAAACCTAATCCCTTCTGTTGAGCAATAAATGCCTTTTTTATGGCTTTTTTTGCCTTTTGAATCTGTTGCGGATTAAATAAAGCAACACGTTCTAAATAAGCAATTCCCTTTAAGTTTCGCAATAATTCACAAACGTGCACCGGATAGCCCACATCATGTACATCTCTTCCATATGGTGACGTGGTGGTTTTCATACCTTCTAATGTAGTAGGAGCCATCTGTCCGCCTGTCATTCCGTAAATGGCATTGTTGATGAATATGGTAGTAAATTTTTCGCCACGGTTAGCAGAGTGCACCGTTTCTGCAGTACCAATCGCCGCCAAATCGCCATCTCCCTGGTATGTAAATACTGTTTTATCCGGCAAGGCACGCTTGATACCTGTTGCCACCGCAGTCGCCCTTCCATGAGCCGCCACCGTTCCATCAACATTAAAAAATTCATACGCAAAAACAGAACACCCGACTGGGGCAACCATAATGGTGTTTTGTGTTAATTCCAGCTCATCCAGGATTTCAGCAACCAACCGATGGGCAACTCCATGAAGACATCCGGGACAATATGTGAATTCTTTATCCGTTAAAGCATCCGGTCTTTTCATGATCAATTTTTCAGCCATTGTTATACCCCCATTTCCTTTTTCAAAGCATTAAGGACCTCTGTGGGTGTTGGAACAACGCCACCCGTTCTTCCATAGAAGGGTGTAGGAACCTTACCATTAACCCCAAGCCTGACATCTTCAAGCATCTGACCCATACTCATCTCAACGGACATCAAAAACTTACATTTGTCAGAAGCCTTTTGAATGGTTTCATACGGGAACGGCCACAGTGTAATCGGACGAATCAGCCCCACTTTAATACCTTCTTCTCTAGCCATTTTGATCGTTGTTTTGAGAATTCTTGCCATCGTCCCGTATGCGACAAAGGCATATTCGGCATCTTCCATCATGTATTCTTCCACTCTGACTTCATTGCGTTCGATCTCTTTATAGGTTGCTTGATAGCCTTCATTCATTTTTTCCAGTTTAACAGGATCGATGTCAAAAGAAGTGACCATGTGCTTTTCTCTTTGTTGGCGACCTCTTAATGCCCATTCTTCGTGAACCGTTTGATTATTATTTTTGCTAAACTCCGGTAAACTAACCGGTTCCATCATCTGTCCGAGCATACCATCGGCAATAATCAATGCAGGCGTTCGATAATGATCCGCCAAGTCAAATGCCAAACTGATATGATCTACTGATTCCTGCAACGTGGAAGGGGCTAATACGATGAGACGATAGTCCCCATGTCCACCACCTTTCGTTCCCTGGAAATAATCGGATTGAGCGGGTTGAATATCGCCCAGCCCCGGTCCGCCACGAACCACATTAATAAATACTGCCGGTAATCTTGCCCCTGCAATATATGAAACACCTTCCATCATCAGGGAAAAACCTGGAGACGAAGTTGATGTCATAACCCGTGTACCGGTACATGCCGCTCCATAAACCATATTGACCGCAGCCACTTCACTTTCAGCCTGTAAAAACGTTCCCTTTATCTCAGGAAGTCTTCTGGACATGTATTCTGGTAACTCGCTTTGCGGTGTAATAGGATAACCAAAGTAAAGATGACAACCGGCTCTTATCGCCGCTTCACCCATTGCTTCGGTTCCCTTCATCATAATTTTATCATTAGCCATTCTTTCACCTCACTCTTTTCCATTTTTTTAATCTGCTGTAATTTTGTAAACCTTGATACAAGTATCAGGACAAGTCATATAACAAAAACCGCATCCAATACACTTTTCTTCCGGATCATCCGGCTGAGCCGGGTGATAACCCTTCATGTTAAATCCTTCAGAAAAAGAAATCACTTTTTGTGGACAAGCGTTGATACACAACCCGCAGCCTTTGCATCTTTCCTGATCGATTTCAATATATGCTTTTTTGGCCATCCTTTTACCTCCCTCTTATTTTTCCTAAAAGCTCAGAAATGGGGTTTCATGAATCTCTTGATGATGAATCGCTCATATTTCGTTTCAACATCCATTCCGTCTTCAACAACCGTACATAAAACAGGAATACCCGTCTTTTCTGATATTTCCTCGATATATCTCTCACCATTGATTATCACTTGAGAGTCTGTTTCTTCACCAATATTCGTATTATTCACCAAATAATCTGCTCTTATCCTTCCCTTGCTGGTCAACGCTTCAACTTGCCTTTTGACCTTTTCGGGATCATCCGCAAAAGGTCGATGCCTGTTGATCACCAATAATCCTGCATAATTCGCATTCCTGATAAAACGATTAAGAGATCCCAACACCGTTGCACCATCATCATTACCACCAACATCTAAGATATTTTTATAGATGGGATTCTGAATATAGCCACCCACTTGTGGCACAATAATGGGCAAATCTGCCCGCATTAAACGTTCTGAAGGCGTAATGACTTCTACTCCGAGTCTGGATAGTTCTTGTTTCACGTCTCTGGAACGAAAATAGGGACTGATGGTATCAATATCGGCAAGCGAAACATGATCAAACTGCTGTTTGACTTTAATTGCTGTATTGATAGCCAGCTCCGTTTTTCCGGTACCAAACATCCCAAAAAAAATAATCAATTTATTTGTATTGATAACCTGATTCAATTTATCCAAAAAAAACACCAAAACCTTTAAAGTATCTCTTGGGAATAGATTTTAATTTGTCTGCTCCCTTTTAAAGCGCCTAAAGCAGCAAAAGCAAGCGCTTCTTCTTCATCACCGCCTGGATAAACAAATAGTCTAGCCAAAAAACCCACATGTTCACTGATCCATTTAATCACATGATCATTATCATAGGCCAATCCGCCGGTAAGTACAATCCCATCTATTTTTCCCTTTAATGGTGCTGACATCTTTCCAATCCATTTGCTGATTTGATACATCATGGCCTTGTAAAACAACTCAGCCTCTTTGTCACCATCACGAATTCGTTTTTGAATCTCGACTGCGTCATTTACACCCAGATAAGAAATCAGACCGCCTTTTCCCTTTAAATTCTTTTTCATCTCTTCTTTTGTGTATTTTCCACTATAACACAAATCGATAAAACTGCAAAGAGGCAATGTTCCAGAACGCTCGGGCGAATAGGGGCCGTCTCCATCCAAAGCATTATTCACATCAATCACTTTTCCTTCTTTATGAGCACCGATAGAAATACCCCCACCCATATGTACAACAATTAAGTTGAGCTCTTCATAAGGTTTACCTATTTCTTG
>DAOTHY010000029.1:6570-25276 GCA_035447925.1 Thermotogota bacterium | reverse complement strand
TTTTAGTAGCGGGCGAGCAGGCAGTTTTGACCTTTGAAGGGGCGACATTTGAGTACGCAGTCTTTTTGCCCCTGCTGACGGATCCCTCCTGTCAATACGCCGGCTTGCTTCCTTCCTTTCAACCCCATACGGTGAGAACGGTGATCAAATCGGTGCAACCAGTGTGGGATTACCCGTTTGAAAAGGTTTTTACCGGAGTCGAGCGATCCACCTATACCCTGATCAGCAACGTGGAACACGAGAGGACCGCCTACATGAATCTCTACTCACCCACCTATATGCCGGAGTCGTTTGGAGAATTTCAAATCCATGCCCACCATTGGGATGACATTATGGCGGAGCGGGAACAAAACCTTTTCGATCTTATTCACCGGCATGATGGGGATCAAGTGCGATGCATCCACCAACGATACCTTCAAAGTGACGGTGCACCCATCCGTTTCGATGGGGTAGTTTTCAACCATTCCAAAGAACTAAGCGGTCCCTTCGGACAGATAGAGCCGGTACTGGCACAAACCCTCGGTCGGGAACTGATCGATATCCGGGGATTTGCCAAGGCGACGCCATCCGAAAAACCTCTTTTTCTTGTGAATTTTTTATACTTTGCCACGCAAAAACTCCTGGGGCTTCACAATCATCAAAGGTCTCCCCAGGAAAAGCTTACCACGGAATCTTTCTACATCGATGCCCTTTATGATGCGTCTACAAACAGAGCCTCCTTTCCTTTGTACAACAAAGCGTTTATCGCCCTGACAAAGGAAGGACGTCTGGAGTTTGGAAACCAAAGCCTGAAAAGCGGGACGCTCAGATTGAACGCATTTGACTTTTCCTGGGATGAGTGGGCTGTAAACTCACTCGAAGAACGAGATTTCATCCTCTACACCCCGCATCTTTCAAGCCAGGATATCAACGATTATCATGGAGATTTTCACACGTATCAAAAAGATGTCGGGGATGGAAGAATCAACCTCTTGATCGTCAATGATCGGTTGATTGCGGCCAGAAAAGGCGCCATGGACCTCTCGCCATTTGGGGTGATTTGCTCGTTTAGCGCCGCTTATGAGCAGCAACTGATGGAGAAAATCGGTTTAAAAAAAGGCCATGAGGGGTATTTCCAGCTGCCCGCCACGCTGCTCGTTCATTTGGAATTACCTGAAAACAAGCCGTATCGGTGGAAATACAGCGGAGCCAACCGATTGTTTCAAGACGGCGCTGATCTGATGATTAGTGAATCAGCTGCCAAAGAGCAGTTGACGGCAGAAGGCTGGTATGATCCGCTGTCCATGCAGACACAGGAAACACAGGTGCAACAGTGGGTAAGAGGTCCAAGAACGGTTATCGGCGTGGACCAACAGGGCCGACCATTTATCGGGGTGTTTTCGGGTCGTACGAAGGAAAGTGCGGGAGCCCGTTTTGATGAGATGACTGCCATTTTGAAAGATTGCATTCCAACGGTTAAAGACGCAATCAACCTGGACGGGGGGGCGTCGGCTTGTTTGGGTCTCATCTACAAAGGTGAATTTTTTGAAATGTCTTTGCCTTCATGCACACAATACACCACAACGGGCATGGCGAGACCGGTTAATTCCTTATTGCTGTTATCTCCCAGCTAAACAGGGCGCTAAGCGTTTTGAATTCGCAGCAGGGAAATGTCGTCTTTCTGGAACTGGTCAACGTTCTTTTCCATGCATTTGGTGAAAATCCCCTCAAGTTCATTCTGGGTTTTGAGGACTTCCATCAACCCCGATGTGTCTAACAGTCCCCGTGATGTTTTAATTTCCACAATGCCATCGCTGTACACAAGCAAGGATTCCCCTTCCTGGAGAGTGATTTCTTTAGGCGGGACAGGATGGGGGAAGTCAAACCCAATAGGGGTGTCCGGTTGCAGGGCCAGTTCCTCAACCGATCCATCCTTCAGTTGTTTCAGGGGGGAAGGATGTCCAAAGGACAACAGGGAAATCCGGTTATCCCCATGTATTTGGCCAAAGATGCCGGTGAAATACTTTTCCGTAATCTGAAAGAGCGCATAGCGTTTTTCGATCTCCGTTCCGAATGCCTTTAAAGGGATCCCATCGTTGATCAGGTCCTTGATAATCAAGCGAAGTGCGGTGGAAATTAACGAAGAAGCGGTGCCGTGGCCACTGACATCCACAAGCCCGAAAAATGGTTCTTCCCAAAAGATCATATCCCCGCTGAGAAAATTCGATGGGTGGTAAAAGACCTGGATATGTGGGGGTAAATTCACGGGTAACAGGCTTTTTTGGATAGTCATAGCCCGAACCAAATCCTGGGCCTGCTCGGAAATTGAGAAAAACTCGATGCCTGAATACTCAAGCCCTTCTATCGTGATCGGAAAGGTGAAAACGTTTAGGGGAATTCGTTTAGTGGAATTTTTCACCTTGGCATAAACCGCAAATGGAACAAAAGCACTTTTTTGAGTTTTCAAAGCCCGAACCAACGGACACAGCTCCGTTTTGCAAATGGGAACCCCCATGCTGTCCGTATGCATCAAAATGTTATCCCGGCAGCTCTTTCCCACCACCTCATCCGGGGCGTATCCGGTCAACTCCTGAGCCTTTGCGTTCCAATAGACGATGACACGCTTTTTATCCACGATATAAGCACCGATATCCAGCCCGTCCAGGAATTTCACCAGGTCAAACCGGTCTTTTAGACGGTTGAGAAAGTTTTGATAGGTTTCCAATGGATGCATCATGATCCCTCCGATTTTTGAGGATTGTAAACGTTGTCTCAGTTTTATTTCGTCGCTTGAAGGCAAAAAAAGCTGCTGTTGTCGGTTTTCCACAACGCCGTGCCCAGTTCTTTTGTCAGCCATCGGATAACCGGTTCGGAAAAGAAGGCGATATGGGTGTTGTCCTTGCGATACCACCAGGCGTCAAAATCAGTCACGCCCGGATGAAACTTGGTCATGACAGCCAGCATGCCGGCTGCTTTTAAGCAGCCGCACAGCGTGCGTAAAGGTTCCAGAGGGTATCGGATGTGCTCGATCACTTCGGTGAGGGTGATGAGATCGTAACGCCTGTTGAGGGTTTCATTGGATGGGAAAAAAAACGGATCATACACATCCACAGACTTGCCGTGATTTTTCATCAAGTGAGCGAAAACGGGATTGGGTCCACATCCAAAATCCAAAACGGTTTGAGCCGTGCTGAAAGCAGGTTCTAGGGCATGGGTGATAAAAGCTTCAAACATGGCCACGTATCCGGTGTTGGCCAAGGTGTTGTTGTGTTGGAGATAGCGTTGTTTCTCTTCTTCTTTGCCGATCAGGTGGCGCTCATCCAAGAAGATAAGATCGCATTGGCGGCAGTGGTGATAAACCCGATCCAAATCCATTCGGCAGGTATCGCTTGAGCCGCACAGCCTGCAGGAAGTGCCCATTGTTTTTACTGGCGTGTCCCCTGAACGGCAATGGAAGCGCCGTTGTAGTGAATCGTTCCCGCAATGGTTTGTGCACCGACACTAAAGCCTGTACAATCGATGGTTTGCTGAGGATTGGTATAGGTTTTGGTGGCGTGGAATTCAAAGGTGTTGTTATTGATCCGGCAGGATACGTAATTGAAACTGCCACTGTCAAAATCCCATCCCTGTGTGGGAATCAGAACCGCCACATCCGGAAAGGCGGTGGACATGTCTTCGAGCATGAGTGTACCCACCGGACTGGTGAGTGTCCAGGTGCCGTCAATCTTGTGAGTCACCGGGTCCGGACCGGGTTCGGGTCCGAATGGATCACAGGCGGTCATTAAAAACAGAAACGATAAAAGGGCGATGAGCCATAGGGTCTTTTTCATGTGAAAGTAACACTCCTTTGAGTAAAATTATTCTTTGACAGAGCCTTTAGTCAACCCGGCAACAATGTACTTCTGGGCAAAGGCAAATACGAAAATGGTGGGGATCAGTGAAACCACAATCCCGGCTGCCAGCACATTCCATTGAATGCCGGCCTTTGAGATAAACGAATACAAAGCGACCGGAACCGTCATCTTGGAATCACTGTTTAAAAAGAGTGCGGCGGTAAAGATCTCGTTCCAATTCTGAACGAAAGAAAAACTGAAGATGGCCGCAACTCCCGGCAGCATCAGAGGCAACGTCACTTTAAACAGGGCTTTTAACCGGGTACACCCATCCATCAAGGCCGATTCTTCCAGAGAAACCGGTATCCTGACGAAAAATCCACGGGCCATGATGGTGCTAAACGCAGCGCCCAATCCGATATACACCAGGATGATGCCCGAAAGCTTGTTGATCAGATCGAAACTGGAAAACATTGAATATTGAGGAATCATGAGCAGATAGGCGGGGATCATTTGGACAAAAAACAAAAAGATGACCAAAACGGATTTGCCCCGAAAGCGCATCCTGGCCAGCACATAGCCGCTGAAAAGGGCGATAAGCGTTGAAACAAGCGAAGCCGTGATGGAGACGAAAAGGCTGTTGAGAAAATATTTTCCAAAATCGGCAAACTCAAACAGGTATCGGTAGGATTCAAAGCTGACCTTTGAAGGCCAGTATTTGATGGGAAAGGTATACACCTCTGCTGACGGTTTGATGGATGTGATGAAGATCCACAGCAGGGGAAATACGGCAATAAATAAATAAAAAGCCAATCCCGCACCCCGGAAAAGATTCAAAGTGATTCGTTTGGATCGGTTCATATCTCCACCTCACCCCCTTTGGAAAAACTCAGATACAAGATGGTGTAAATCAACAGCAGCAATATCACTAAAACGCCAACCGCTGAGGCTTTTGAATAATCGTTTTCGTAGTACACGATGTTGATCATGTAGGTGGACAGGATTTCCGTGCTTTTGGCGGGGCCGCCCCGTGTCATGCCGTAGATGACGTCCGGAAAGTTCATGATCCAAATGGAGCGGACCAAAACCGTGCTGATGATGGTAGGGCGAATATACGGGAGTGTTATTTTAACCAACTTTGCCCATCCGCTGGCGCCATCGATGTCCGCCGCTTCATACACACTGTCCGGAATGGACTGCAGGGCTGCCAGGCACATGATGGCGAAAAAGGGTATGCCATACCAGATATTGACGATTAAAACGGACAGCATGGCCGTATCCGGATTGGAAAGGAATTGGATGCCTTCTTCAATGAAGTTGAGTTTTATCAGCACATCGTTGACGATTCCAAATTGGCCGTTGAGCAGCCAGGACCAAAGCAGTCCAATGGCGAATCCCGATAAAGCCCAAGGGTAAAAGACCAATCCGGAATAGAGGCCTCGCCCTTTAAAGGGCTTTCTCAACAGAAGTGCCAATCCCAACCCCATCAGCAGCTGAAAAAAAACGGAGACGGCGATCCATACCAGGGTGTTTCGAAGGATCATGAGAAAATCCATATCGGTGATGATTTCCTCGAAATTGTCCCAACCAATAAACCGGATCCGATTGAAGGTGAAAACGGTATAATTTTGAAAGGCTAAGATAAAGCCTTTGATGGTTGGATAGATCGAGAGGAATCCGACAACCGAAAATACAGGTACCAGCATCCAAAATATGAACCAAAATCTTTTCCTGTTTTTCATCAATCTCAACTTCCCGTTTTAAAGTGGATTTGTATGACGATCAGGCAAAAAACGGCGGGAAATTACTTTCCCGCCATTGCAAAATTGTACTGTACGCTTATAAACCCGCATCTTTCCAGAAATCAGCCCATTCTTTTAAGGCTGCTTCCGGAGTCATTCTTCCAAGGAGGATCTTTTGCTGAGTTTCTCCCTGGAGCTGATACCATTCAAACCATGCGGGGTTGTCAAGCGGATAATCCGTAAAGCGGTATGTTTCTGGATCGGCAAACATGTGTTGCCATCCGGCAAAGATGTTACTGCTGAAATAAGGATCGTTGTCGTAAACTCTCTGGTCGATGGGAAGCGCTCCGTAATTCTTACAGAAATAAGCGGATATTTCAGGCGAGTTGAAGAATTCGATGAATTTCCATGCCATTTCCTTGTTTTCGGAGTAATTGGGGATTCCCCATCCGCCAAAACCGAATGTCGGATAGACCTTTCCGCTTGGTCCAACCGGTAGTGGCGCCGTTTGATAATGGTCTTCTCCCAGAAGGCTGTTCAGCAAGCCCGTGGTATCTGGATCCTGGAACAACAAGGGGGTGATGCCTGAAACGAAGGAATTGATCTGATCGTCAAATCCCCAGTTGATCGAATCTTTGGGGGCGGTTTTATAGTATAAATCCAGGTAGAATGTCAATCCTTCCAACGCTCTGGGATCTTCAAAGATGATCTTGCCATCGGTGGTCTTGTACATGCATTGCGGATCGATATCATCAAAGAACGATGTCACGACCAGGTCCATGAAGTTGACCGGGTCGATGCCGCGCCAGTCGAATCCGTATTGTGCCTTGTCCGCATCGGTCATGTATTTGCTGTAGGCCATCAATTCACCCATGGAATGGGGTGGTGTGAGGAGATTGTATTTTTCCAGAATTTCGGGTCTGTAGAAAAGCGTCTTGACATACACGGCATTTGGCATGACGTAGGCGGTATCTTCGTAAATCCTGGCGGATTTGACAACGCCTTTAATCAGATGGGGGGTCATTTCGGAATCGGCAATGTAAGGTTCCAACGATTCCAGTTTTCCCATGCTGGCCATACCCGCCAATGACCAGTCTCCAACTTCAACAACGTCTAAAGGCTGTTCGGTACTGACCATGAGATAAATCTTGTTGTAGGCCGTTTCATAAGGTGGAGAGATGATTTCCACGTCCACTCCGGGGTTCAGTTCCTCAAATTGCTCGGCGATGGTTTCTAAAATCTTGGTTCGCTCAGGACTGGTAAAGACTTGGATGACTCGCAGCGTGATGTCTTTGGCGCCCAACAAGGTCACCATCAGACATAAAACGATCAACAGAATGACGAATCTTTTCATTTTGCCTACCTCCTAAATGATATGGGTTACTCCTGTAAAATTATAACATAATCACAAGTCCCCAATATCTCAACCCGTTTGATTCGGTGGGAAATGATGACACCATTTTGGTTACGGGTTCATAGATAACGAGTAAAAAAGAGATCGTTCTATGGAATAAAAAAGGTCGTATAACTCCCGTCTTTGGTGGAAGTCACTTCCAGATACGTATCAATGCGTTCTTTCAATTCCGCCACATGGGAAATGATTCCCACCAAACGTCCTCCCGACTGCAATTCCATCAAAGTTTTAATGGCGTTATCCAGTGATTCGGAATCCAGGCTGCCGAAGCCCTCGTCGATAAACAGGGTTTCCAAACTCACCCCGCCTGAATGGGACTGCACCACTTCCGATAATCCCAGGGCCATGGCCAGTGAGGCCTTGAAGCCTTCGCCGCCGGACAGGGTTTTCACATGCCGGGCTTCTCCGGTGTACTGGTCGAACACCTCGATATCCAGGCCGCTGGTGCCTTTTTTATTGTCGACTTCCGTGATGCGATTCAACTGGTATCGGCCATCCGACATGCGTTCCAGTTTTTGATTGGCCGCAGATAGGATGTCATCCAGAAAGGCGGTTTGTACAAACCGTTCAAAATTGATCCGATAGGCGTTTGCACCTTTGGTTATGTCCAAGAGATAACCATGAACTCCAAACTGGTTTTCCAACCCTTGTCTTTTTTCATCAAACGCCTTGATGGTGTCCAGTCGCCTGGTGTTTTCACGGATACGGTTTTGAAGGCTGTAGCGTTTTTCCTTCAACTGATCCAACGTTTTATTCAGTGTGTTTAACTGTTGCTCAAGCAGCTCAACATCCGGCCTGGTTTTTCCCTTTAATTCCTCGTTTAATGAGGATAAACGGGCTGTTTTCTCGGTATATAAGCGGTTAAAGCTTTCCAACGTTTTTCTCTGCTCTGAGATGGTTTCTTCGGCTATACGGGCTTTTTGATAGGCTTCAACCGATTCAAAGCTGTACTTTGACAACTCTTGTTGAAGAACCTCCCGTTGTTTTACGATTTTTAGGGCTAATGATTCCAAGTTTTTTTGTGAAGACTGAATTTGTGTATGCAGCGTATTGAATTGCAGGCTCTTTTCATCAAAGAGTTGTTGGGCGTTTTCCATGCGTTTTTCCAATGATTCTATCTTTTTGTCCGTCGTCTTGATTTCATCATCCAGAGCACCTTTGATCAGATATTGCGATGGGACATCCTTTTTCAGCTGCTCCACATTGGACCTGGCCAAGCTAAAGGCAATATTGGCTTCATTGTATTGCTTTTCAAATTGTTCGGCTTTTTGTGAATAGGTATCGAGTTCGTTCTCACTTTTTTCAAGGTCTTTTTTCAGCTGTTGACGTTTTCTTTCCTCGTCTGCCAACGATGTTAAGTCATTGTTGATGCCTTTTTCCTGACTTCGTTGGGCTTGAAGTCTTTGGCTGACTTGTTCTTTGAGCTGCAGAAATTGGGAGGCTTCTTTGTACGCTTGAAAATCGTTGGCCGGATGTTGGGTAATCATTTGCCACAACTTCTCTTTTTCATCTTTTGAAATGAAGCCGTTTTCTTTGATGATCTCCAATCGGCCTTTTAAAGTGCTGATCTCATTGATAGTCACCTGATACTCATTTTCCGCTTTTTCGAGATCGTCTCCTTTAATTTCATGAACCGGTTTAGAGAGAAAGGGATGATGGATTGATCCGCAAACGGGACAGGGTTCGTTTTCTTTCAGCTCCTTGGCGAGCTTGTAGGCGGCGTTATGAGCGTCCTGTTGCTTGAGTTGTTCCAGTATTTGCCGGATTGCCAGACCGGTCTTTTCTTTGGCTTTTAAGTCCGCCATCTTTTCCAGGTATTCATCATGAAGGGTTTGATGTTTTGATTGTTCATCCCGGTATCGGGTTAACAGTTCGGCAAAGGTCTCCAATTTGTGGATCCGGTCTTTGATTTGCCTCAGTTTTTCGTTGCATTCATCTTTTTTCTCATAAAGCTTGTCATATCCGGATAGACTGTTTTTGAGTTCGGTGATCTTTTCCTTCGTTTCTTTTTCCAACTGAGCGGCCTTTTCTCTTTTTTCTTTCAGTGTGAGTAAGATTTCTTGCTGTTGTCTCTTTTCTCTTTCAGCTTTGTCCAGTTTTTCAACCGCTTCTTTGTAGGAGATGATTTGTTGTTTGTTGGCCTTTAGCCGTTCCAGTTCTTCTTTTTCCACAGTCTTTGACAATTCCAGCTGTTTTGACGCTTCTTCTAATTGAAAATGTGCCTGTTCTTTATCTTTTGCCAGTTTTGTTATCTGATTATCCAATGTCTTTTCTTCTTCTTTGAGATGATTGAGCAGTTTTTCTTCTTTTTCAACAAACAAGGCTTTTTCGGCTTGTTGAAGCCGTTCTTCAAGCAGGGTCATTTGTTCCTTTTGTTCTTTTAACCCTTCAACTTCTTCTTTTAGAACATCTTGCTTCTTAAAGGCATCCAATAAGAGCTTTTCTGATGACCATTTGTTGTTGAGATCCGATGCCTTTTTTTCATCCGCTTCGATGTCTTTGTCCAGCTGCAGTTTTCCCTTCAGCTGATCGTTGATCAGGTCTGCAAGGGAATGGAGAGAGCCGGTTACATCCGATAAATCGGCTTGGATCTCGTGGATTTCTTTTTCTTCGTCAGTGATTAAAATCTCAGCCAGTTCATGCATTAAGTCTTTCTCAACCGATTCCAAGTCTGTTTTCAGTTCTCTGGTTCTTTCTTTTAAGCGGGTTTCGAATTGCTGGTATTTTCTGGTCATAAACAGCTTTTGAAGGATCATCTGCCGTTCGTCGCTTTTTGAAGTCAACAGCTCCCGAAAGGCATTTTGCGGCAGCATCATGATTTGCTTGAATTGATTGGCATCCAGACCGATGAGTGCCATGAGTTTATCGTTGACTTCGGTTACCTTTCGTGAAGCCATCAAATGCGCTTCATTGTCGGGTGAAATCTGATAAAGTTCCGCAGATGTCGTTTGGTTCGTATGTCCTTCACCGCTTTTCTTCTTTCTCTCTTGAGCCGGTATCCGATCGATCCGGTAATGTTTGCCATTTAGCGAGAAATCGAAAATAACCCGTGTGATGGTTTCATCATCTGCAAAATCGCTGATCAAGCTTTTAAAATCCCGGTCTCCACCGCTGGCTTCACCGTATAAGGCATAGGCGATGGCATCGAAAATAGACGTTTTTCCCGCTCCGGTGTTGCCGGTGATCAGAAACAAATTCCGGTCTCCTAATTGGTTGAAATCGATGATTTCTTTGTTTTTGTAAGGCCCGAAAGCCTGCATGGTGAGTTTGATCGGTCTCATGAGTGATCATCTTCTTTGTAAAGCGTTGAAAAGATATCATCCACAACGGTTTTCATCTCAGGGGTAAAAACCGTATTTTCAGGGTTGACTTGTTCAAAAAAGGCTTGAAAGAGTTCCATGTCCGTTTTTGACTCTCGTTCCTTCACCGTTAGTTTTGAGTTTCTGTTGTAAGCAAACGCTTCACGCTCTATTTTCATGATATTGGGATAAACACTGCGTAATTTTTCTATGGGGTTCAAAATCGCCTTCTCGCCTTCGATGATGGCCAGAATGAAATCCTCGTTATTGGTATCCGTCCTGCCTTTTTCCAAAATTTCTTCAAAATGGCCTTTGATGATCCGTAAATCCCGTTTTGTTTTTAAGGGGATCTTTTGAATAGTCACCGTATCAGGCGTTAACTCAATCAACGAATAGGATTTTGTATGAAGGGCCTCCGAAAAGGAATACTTCATTAAAGAGCCCGAATAGTGGATTTTTTGCGAAATGATATCCTGAGGCCGGTGAAGATGACCCAGGGCGGTGAAAGTGAAGTCTTTGAACAGACCGGCTTCTACAACCGAAGACCCCCCCACCGACAAGGGCCTTTCCGATTCGCTTTCAGTGCCCCCGGCGATAAAGGCATGGGTGATCAACACCGTTCGCCTGCCGGGGGTTTGATGCGCCTTAATGCGCTCAATCAACTTCTCATAGGCCGCCTGATGGGTGTGTAAAGACTCGTCTTTTAGCAACATTTTTACTTCAGCCGGGTCGGCGTAAGGGAGTAAAAAAAAGTCAACCGGTCCAAATGCGTCTTCAAAAGTGACAGGATGGTCAAATCCGTCCAGCTTGCCCCGTACATGAAGGCCCATCTGGCGCATAAACGAACTGCCAAAGTGAATGCGTTCCGGACTGTCGTGATTGCCTGAAATCATCAACACGGGAATGGCCAAATCCATGACAATCCTGTTCAGGGTTTGATCCAGCAGCTCAACGGCTTCGGACGGTGGAACGGAACGGTCATACACATCGCCGGCGATGATCAGAACATCGGGTTGCTGTTCTTCCAAAGAACGGCAAAAATCTTCCAGCAAAAGGGTCTGCTCTTGTAAGAGCTTGGTTTGGAAAATAATCTTTCCAAGGTGCCAATCCGCTGTGTGGGCTATCTTCATCTTCGCTTCCAGCCGTTATAGCCCTGCTTCAGATGATAGATTTTTGTAAAGCCCCATGTCTTCATCTTTTTCAGTACGGTTGAACTCCTGCCGCCGGAGGCGCAGTAAAGTAAATACAGATCATTTTTATCAAACTTTTTCATTCTTTCTTCAAAATCCGAAGCATTACAATTGACATTCGTGGCGCCGTCAATATGCCCGGCGTTAAATTCCGAGGGTGTTCGGACATCCAGAATGATAAAATGCTTGTTCTCGGCGTTTTCAATGATCAACGCTTCAGCTTCCTGCGGTGTCACATCTTTGTAAAAGACGATCTCGACCGTTTCCTCATTCGTGCTAAAACCATTAACAACCAATAATGTGGTTAAAAATAACAACAAGAACAGTTTTTTCATGTGCCTCACCTCGTAGGATAGGATTTAAACATGTAGCGTTTTATTATAACATTATTAATGCTTGTTGTTCTTCGAATCGGGTGATATAATGAAGATTGACAATCTTTCTTTTGGACGAAAAATGGAGGACTTCCAGTAATAATGATAAGGGGTGGGAATGATGATTGAAATTCCGGAAGCATACGCCATTGCAAAACAAATGAATCGAGAACTCATCGGTAAACGGATTATCGAGGTGATTGCCGTACAGAATCCCCACAAAATGGCCTGGTATTATGAAGATCCCCAAGATTATCCGAATCAACTTCTAAACAAAACCGTTGATGCGGTTAAAAATATCAACGGCATTGTCGAGATCCGTTTAGGGGATACCCGATTAGTCTTTAATGAGGGAATCAGATTCAAAAGCAGCACTGAGAAACAACAACTGCCAAAAAAACACCAACTGCTCCTTCGCTTTGAAGACCAATCCTATCTGGCGGCCTTTGTCCAGATGTACGGCGGTATTTTCTGTTTCAAAGAGGGGACGTATACCAATCCCTATTATCTGGTTCAAAAAGAAAAGCCGAACCCTCTGGAGAAAGCTTTTGATTTTGAATATTTTCAATCCTTGATCAACCGTTTAGATACGGATAATATCAGTATCAAGGCCTTTCTGGCAACCGAACAGCGGATTCCGGGTTTAGGCAACGGTGTTCTTCAGGATATTTTATGGCAAGCCAACATACATCCCAAAAGAAAGCTAATGAGCTTGTCGGATGAAGAAATTAAAACGCTCTTTCATGCGATCAAGGACACCTTGAAAGAAATGGCCCGCTTAGGCGGCAGGGACACCGAAACAGATCTCTACGGCAACAAGGGCGGTTATCAAACGGTCATGAGCAAAAACAACAAAGAAAATATCTGCCCAGCCTGCCGGGGAAAGATCATCAAACAAGCCTACATGGGCGGCAGCATTTACTACTGCGAGAATTGTCAGCCGGAATAGAATGGCTACTATAAAAAGAGTTTAAGCGTTGATTTAAGGGTAGGCACATTTTTGTAGGGGAGTCCCCTGCCGCAAAAACTCCATGACTACTTGAAAAAAAACACTTGACATGAAACAAAAAGTATAGTATCATATGAATGAATAGAAAATTATTCATTCATATGGAGGTGAACGCTTGATCAATAAAAAAGAGCAGCTGTTAACAGCAGGGCGGCAGCTTTTCAGTGAAAAAGGTTTTAAAGATACCAATGTTTCTGAAATCACAAAGCTGGCGGGGATGGCAACCGGTACCTTTTACAATTACTATTCATCCAAAGACAAACTGTTTATGGACCTTTACAACGAAGAAAATATCAAGCTGAAACGAAAGATCATGAAAGAAGTGGATTTAGACGAATCCCCCCCCAAACTCATCGGGCAAATCATGTTCCTGAATACGCAGGGGATGAAAACCAATCCCATCTTGAAGGAATGGTACAACAAAGAGGTATTCCAACGGATTGAAAAGGCCTTTCGTGAGGAAAAAGGAGTGGATCAGGTTGAATTTTCATACAGTTTTTTCCCGGAACTGATCAAAAAATGGCAGGATGAGGGGAAAATGAGAGATGATATCAGTCCCGATATGGTGATGGCCATCTTCGGCGCCATTGTGAATATCGACACGCATAAAGAGGAGATCGGGATCGAGTATTTTCCGAAATTGATGGAGTATTTGATGGCGTTTGTGATGAAAGGCTTGGGGATGGACAGCCAATGAAAAAGACCATGGAAAGTCAGGTATTCAACATGGGGACGGTGATTATCAACCATGTGACGGGAGAACATCCCCAAAGTGTCCTTCATGAAGTCCAAGATGAAATCAGCCGGTTAAACCGTTTGCTCAGCCGTTTTGTTGAAGCAAGCGACATCAGCCGGGTGAATCGAGGGGCCGGGCGTTCGCCAATTAAAGTCAGTGAAGAAACCTTTCAGTTGTTATCAGACTCTCTTGGCTATTCAAAGTTGAGTCAGGGTTTATGGGATATGACGATCTGTCCGTTAGTTATGTTATGGGAAGAGGCGAAAAGGGAGTTGACGGTTCCCGGCAGGCAAATGATCGAGAAGGCCAAGGCGCTCGTGGGTTATCAGGATGTCATCCTGAACGAAGAGGCAAAAAGTGTGTTCCTGCCAAAAGCAAAACAGGCCATCGATTTAGGCGGCATCGGCAAAGGCTATGCGGCGGATCAGATCATCCGTCTTTTTAAATCCCATCAAATTGACTCAGGGTTTACCAATTTCGGAGGGAATGTTTCCGCCGTCGGGAGCAAACCGGACGGCACCCCCTGGAATATCGGCATCCAGCATCCCAGAAATCCGCAAGAACTCGTTGGCCTGGTGCCGGTGATTGACAAATCCGTCGTCACTTCTGGAGATTATCAACGGTTTTACCGGGCAACAGACGGCAACCACTATCATCACATCATCGATCCCAAAACGGGATATCCGTCTGATTCAGGCCTTATCAGCACCACCATCATTGCAGACAGTTCCGCCACTGCCGATGCCCTCTCCACGTTGACTTTTTTGTCGGGGTTGGAGCGGTCAAAGGACATTCTAAAAGATTATGAGGGTGTGGAAGCCGTTTTAATCGATAAACACCTGACGGTGTATCTTACCAAAGGTATCAAAGATGATTTTGAAGGGATTCAGGGATTGAAGATAAGGGTTTTGTGAATTTTGAAATAATACGACAAAACGGAGTGAAAAAAAATGACAAAAACTAAAAAAAGGAAGGGGAAAAGGAAAATGACAGGATGGATTATAACGGGAGTTATTGTCATCGCAGTGGCAATTGCAGGCGGCATCGGCTGGTCCAAAATTTCAAAAGAACATCAACAAATCCGCAATCTGCCTCTGAACAAAGTGAATTTCAGTCATTTGAAAGACGGCACATACAAAGGATTCTATGAAGGCGGGATGTACAAATGGCGGGAAAATGAGATCCAGGTTAAAGTGGAAGATGGACAAGTAACCAATATTCAGGTTTTACAGCACAAAGAAAATCGTCCAAAAGAATTCACCGATAAGTTGTTTAACCAGGTGATTGAATCTCAATCATTACAAGTAGATATCATCACCGGCGCAACACTGACCTCAAAGGCGTATTTGCAGGGAGTGGAAAACGCTTTGAAAAACGCTCAAAAATAAGCGTCATCACGATACAAGGCGCTTGAAAAACAAACGGTGAGAGTGTTAATCCCTTTGTATGCTATAATATGCGTTAACTAAGGAAAAGCAATTCAGAAGGAGCAAACGATGAATCACTATCTTGAACAAATCGATGCGATCACTCGTGATTTGAACAAAGACCGGAAAAATTTCCTTTACCTTGATGTGTTAAAGAGACTGATCAATATCCTCGATGAAAAAAAACTCAACGAGATTCAAGGAGATCTGGATAAGCTGATGGTCTTGTTGAAGATTGTCACTGTGAACTATAACCGGCAAACAAGAAAAGAATACAATCAGCAGTATCAGTCGATTAAAAGTTTTCTGAGGAGTAAGTACGGATATGTTCAAAAAGGGTCTTTCTTTGGTATCTACTTGGCCATCTTTTTGCCTTTAGGAGCCGCTTTTGGAGTTGCTTTAAAGCAAATCGGCCTTGGGCTTTCACTGGGGTTGCTTTTAACGGCTGTTTTCAGCATGTTTTTTGAAAGAGATGCTGAAAAAAAGGGATTAAGCTATTAAATAGCAAAAGGCAAGCTTGACTATGACAAAGGAAAAGAAGATCATTGTCGTGTAAAAAAAGTAAATAGGTGATGGTGCTCACCGATAACCGCTCGGAACCTTTGAGATAATGGCCCCTTTTCATGAACAGAAGAAGTTTTCTGTTGTTAAAAGTGGGCTTTTTTTATTATGGAGTTGATGATATGGCATTGAGTCTGGCGTTAATCATCCTATTTGGACTGCTGCTCAGCCGGTTTTTTGACAGGCTTAAGCTACCCGGATTACTGGGCATGCTGTTGTTGGGAGTCATTTTAGGCCCGTATGTCCTGAATATCATGGATGTGGAGTTGTTGAAAATCTCCGGCGATCTTCGAAAAATCGCCCTGATCGTTATATTACTGAGAGCCGGGCTGGGTATTGAAAGAGAAACCTTGAAAATGGTGGGGATTCCGGCCATCAAACTCAGCTTTATCCCGGGACTTTTTGAAGGGTTCACCATCCTGGCTTTGGGAATCGTTTTTTTCAAAATGACCTGGTATGAAGCCGGCATGCTGGGCTTTATCATTGCCGCCGTATCGCCTGCCGTGGTTGTTCCACAAATGCTGGATTTGATTGAAAGCGGCAGGGGAAGAAAAAAAGGGATCCCCACACTGATACTAACCGGTGCATCCATAGATGATGTCATTGCCATTACGCTTTTCTCTTCCTTTTTGGGGTTTTACGGCGGAACACAAGTCAGCATGGTTTACAGCGTGCTGTCCGTTCCCCTCTCAATCGGACTTGGCCTCTTATTTGGCGTTGGAATTGGCTTTTTACTGTTGTTTTTATTCAAAAAGTATCATATCCGAGATACCAAAAAAGCCTTGATGATACTGAGTTTGGCCATATTGATGACCTCTGCCGAAGATTACCTGAAAGACATCATCCCCATCGCCTCTTTATTAGGCGTGATGGCGATTGGTTTTTTCTTGAGGGAAAAATACTGGAAAGTGGCAGAAAGGCTGTCGTTAAAATTTAACAAGATCTGGGTGTTTGCCGAAATCATGCTGTTTGTTCTGGTAGGGGCGCAAGTGAACATAACCGTTGCCATCGAATCCGGCCTAATTGGACTTTTAATCATCGCAATCGGTCTCTTGGCAAGAAGTATGGGTGTCCTGCTGTCTTTGAGTAAAACGAAACTAAACAGGCGTGAACGCCTCTTCTGTGTCATTGCCTATGTACCAAAAGCCACCGTGCAAGCCGCCATCGGAGGTATCCCGTTAGCTGCCGGTGTCGCCAGTGGAGACATCATCCTGGCCATGGCCGTCCTCTCCATCATTATTACGGCTCCGTTGGGGGCTATCGGAATAAAAGCGGCAGGAAAACATTGGCTGGCTGATGATGGGAGAATGGTTTCGGAAAACAAGTAAAACATGCTAAACGATTAAACATTTTAAAGCACTTATTCTGATTGTTTCATCTCTTTTCACGAAGTAACTTCGGTACTAATTCTTTGCAATTTATAAGATTAGATATCTAATTGATATCTTAAAGATTCCATGATTTCAAGTTTCTTCTTATCCATTTTGATTTCTCCAATTTCCTTGATCAATCTTTTTTTATCAATTGTCCGGATCTGATAGCATAAGATAATCGAATCTCTTTTTAAACCACTAACTTTAGTATTAATAAATACTTCATTTATATAAATCTTTCTGCCTTCTTTAAAGCTTGTTATTGGTATAACTGTTAAAACAGGTAATACAGAATTGATATCCTCGTTACTGATAACCAATACAGGTCTTGTTTTGCTTTGTTCAGAACCTATTGTTGGATCCAGATTTACTAAATATATTTTCCATCGATAATCCATTTACCAATCCTCAGTGTCTACATTTGAAAAATCTGACATGACTTCGTTCATGTCTTCTACAAAAAGAGGATCCTTCATGGCATTGGTTAAATCATATTTATTTTTGTTTTTATCTTTCCTATCAAGGATTAACAATATCTCAGCAATTTCATCCACCTTGAAATCCGCTGGGATTTCAATGGATATGACATGATTTTCCGGTATTTTTACAAACCTTCTGATAGCCTTCAATTGACAACACCTCCAAATAACTTTTTGAAGGAGTACCTACTCCACTCTTTATTATACATTATTAGGAACTGTATCGATAAAAACACTTTTCGAAGAAAAAATCAAAGTGATATAATGACAATAGAGTTACTCCTACCATAAAAAGGAGATGACCGTGTTGAAAGATAACGTTATAGCTTCTATCACGAATATCGCAAATGATTATAATATCAAAAAAGTCATATTATTTGGGTCACGAGCCCGTGGAGATCATGTCCCAACCAGTGATTATGATATCGGTATTATTTCAGACAACCTCACTCCGTTGGAAAAAGCCCTTATTTACGACCGAATAGATGAGATTGAAACCCTTAAAAAAATAGATTTGGTCTTTTTGGATGGAACTGAAAGTGATTCGTTTTACAAAAAGATCATAGAAGAAGGAAAGGTCATTTATGAAAAAACAAAACAAGCTGGATAATTTTCAAAGGGCGATTCTTAGATTACAAGAAGCAGTGGAAGAATATTCAAAACAACAAACAAACGATGTTATGAGAGACGGCTTAATCCAACGCTTTGAGTTTACATACGAATTGGCATGGAAGGCAACCAAAGAAGTATTAGAAGACTTGGGGATTGTCGATATCCGCTCGCCAAAAGCCACATTCAAAGAAGCCTTTTCACAAGGACTGATCCAAGAAGAAACGACTTGGTTGATGATGCTGAAAGACAGGAATATGACCACACATGTTTACAAGGAAGAAATAGCGGATGAAATAGCCCAACGAATCATCTTAGACTATTTAAAGAATTTCCAAGACTTGTTGAATAGCTTACAAGCAGCTAAATAGTTATTAAATCAATTTACTGTATCACAGCGATCCTGTCCCTGTGATTTGTTATGTCGCTTAAAGAAATTGACAAACAGCAACATTTCAAAACAACTCTCGCCTTTGCTGACGGTAGTCCTCTCCCTCGATTTCAAAAAGAAATGCTTCTCCATGAAACGTGAATAAATCCGCTTGCCTAAGCTTTGGGCAAAAGTATTGTGAGTCATATTGGTGGTAAACCGCCAAGTTTATATAAGAAACAATTGAATACGGTTAAAAAAAACGGAATTTTATCCGTCCCTACTTTGTCCACCCTTTTGGGTCCACCTCA
>DAOTHY010000029.1:0-6470 GCA_035447925.1 Thermotogota bacterium | reverse complement strand
AAAAAAACGGAATTTTATCCGTCCCTACTTTGTCCACCCTTTTGGGTCCACCTCAGACTGTCCCCTTGGATTACCCTTGGTTTATTTCTGAATGTTGCCTTAAAAAATCCTCAGCTTTTTTTACCACTGCTTTTCGGCAACTTCTCAGCTGCCCTTCTGCAAAATTGATCATTGCGGCTTGATTCGCTGAGTAGACAAAATAATGCTCAAAGCATTCGAGCACCTTCCCACACACTATGCAGTTGCACTCAGGCGAAGGTTCACCTTTATGCATATAAATAATTTTTGGAACTTCAAGTAATCTCCGGGTGATGTAAGTTTCCAGTTCAGGCTTGGCAAGTACAATTTTCCATGCATTGCCAATAACATTAGCTGCCGTAATCATCTGTGGGTCTTGAATTAAAGCAAAGTAGTCCTGATAGATTGCCCCGAACATATCTTCATAGTCGACTGCTGACAGATTAGATAGGGTCTGGATTCCATCCCATTTTATAAAACTGTTTTTGTGATGGAGCCATTTGACAATATCCTCAAAATAGGGATAGAGTAGTTCTGGCTTTTGTTCACCCACCATGCGAATGATTTTTGTACATTGATATTTAATACTGGATGTTTCTGTCAAAACAATCTCAAACAAGGCATTTAAGATGGTTGTATTTTCAATGACTTCAACGACAAATAGATTCAAGTCCGGTTTTGCTTTTAAACGATTTATTAGTATTTCTTTATCCAAAATAACTCTCCCCTATCAAATTATTTATTCAAGTTCATACCATCAAATACCATTGCGACAAAATAGTATTCCTGTTCACGAGGTGAGAAAAACACATCAGAATATATCTTTAAATAAATCCTTTCCGTATTGATCTTTGCGATTTTGAGCAATTTTATAGCTTTTATTTTTGCCACGTATAGATACAACTATAATATTCATTATTTCTGCTTTTCGGATGATAGTGTACACAACCCTTATCCCAATTCCCTTATATTTGATTTTAAAGAACCCAGTTAAATTTGTATCACCAACGTTTCCAAGCGGTTTTCCAAATCCACCTTCTTGTTTTGGTAATGGATTGGCACTTACTTTCTTGATTCCTGCAAGCACAATTTTTATTATAGATTGATCCAGTTTTTTAAGGTCATTTTTTGCTTCTGGACAAAATTTTATTCGCCACATTATTCCAATTCAACTGTATCTTTTAGTTGGTCTATTTCTTCATTTGTTACATTGAATTCTTTGAGAATATCATCAAAGTCAATATAATCTGACTGATTTGTTGTTTGAAGTCGTTTAGCAGACAATAACAACATCTCTAATTTTTCCTGTGCCTCGATCATTTCTTTGTAGTCATCGACAGACATGATCACAGCTCTGGGTTTGTTGTTTTTAACGACTATATAGGAATCGTTGTTCAATTCAATATTATTAATGATTTTCGAAGCTTTTCCTCTTCCAAGTTCCGAAACGGATATGATTTTTTCTATCGCTTCACTGAGATTGATATGATTATTCAACATAATAACGCCTCCCAACATATAATATTATAGCATATATTCACTAAAATTTGCACTAAATGAAGAAGCAAAGAAGTAGAAGAAGCAACGGGGACGGTTCTGTTTGCGGATAGAATTCACCTAAAAACCGAAAGCAACAGTATTCCAGTTTATTATGCGTTTAACTGGTGATAGTAGTTATTTTTCCAGATAAATTGAATATCTATGCCCAACTTCAAGAATCACAATGATAATCCGATCATCTTCAATCTTTGCCAGTATCCTGTAATTTCCTACCCTGTAACGCCATTTATCTTTCAAATTTCCTTGAAGGCTTTTTCCATATCTTCTTGGATCTGTACAATTAACCAACCTTTTTTCAACATACGAGATGATGAAGGCTGCAGTCTGTCTATCCAACTTTTTAAACTGTTCTAAGGCTTTAGATGTATATTCTACACTGAATGTCATAGATCCAGTTCTTTTTTAACCGTTTCATGACTGAATCTTTCTTTTTCTTTCTCTTCTTCCCAAACTTTGTTAAAGAGGGCAAGATCGTATTCATCTTCAATTTTTTCAATAACGGCTTGTCGAATAAAGGATGAAAGATCCATGTTGTGCATTTGCGCATATTTTCGGATCAGTGCATCATCTTTCTCATTTAATCTTACGGATATTGTACTCATTCTGTTTCCTCCCACTTGTAATACAAGGTATTACAAGTGGTTATTATATCATAGGATGCTCAAATTTCCTGATCAATCAAACGAGGCATTTTGAGTCCACCTCAAACTGTCCCTCTTTTCATTTAGAATGGCTTCGTTTATTCTTTTTACATAATGAGCTATTCTGCAGCCCCTTCTTTTACCTCATTCTCTTTGACTCAAAAGATGAAAGGTATCCTTGGGAGCCCCTATGAATTCAAGCAGGCAACCCTCTTCCAGGTAAACCGTTGACGAATCTTTTATGCTGTCGTAAATCGGTGAACCTTCCGGGGAGAAGATGACCACTCGTCCGGTTGACGGAATGGTGAACGTGAAAATCGCATCTGCATCGGTCATCAACCACTCGTTATAACCTTGCGTGCCAATGGTGATGGATGCGGTTGTATCTTCCAAGAGGGCTATATCATCGGCCGGAGAGTAAAGCATGTCTGAGGTTCTTGCCCATATCACATCATCGGATTCAAATAACAGCAGATTTTTCTGATCTCGCATGGTTTCGGCTGCAAAGTCTGCGGAGGTATCGGAAGTGATCTGCTGTATCGAGCTGAAAAAGCAATATCCCGGAAGATCGTCAAATAGAAAGGACTCTTGAATGTGGGTACTCTGAAGGTCTTTGTGTTCATAAGGTCTAACATTTCTTCTTAACCAAAACATGCCGTCGAGGTCGATATTAAGGTTTTGAGGATCATCCAAGGCTTTTAGCTTCTCCATATTCAAAAAATCCATACCCAATGCGGAATAGAGGAAATAATCTTGATCATCCACAGTGATAAAATAACATTGATTATCGCTCTCACTGCCTTGGTAGAGATATCCGTTGTTATAGAAAAAAGAGGAAGCGGGAATGAGTTCTCCTTCGTAGAAGGTATAGATGTTGACGATATGGTTTTCTTCATCCATTTTTACTTGAATCAGACTCCCTGAATTCCCGGCGTAGTAGCCTTCATAAGCCTTGTAATCTTCCGGAAAGGGTTCGGATTTCAAAGGGATAGGCACGTTTTCCCAGGGTTCATTGATCAGCCCTTTTTCGATGAAGATCTGTTTTAAAACATCCCCCGCTATTAAAGAGGCTTCGGGGTTTGTTCCGGTTAAGGTCACCGCCACAGAAAGCCTTAATTCAGGAATCGTAAAGAGCATAGCGGAGTAGTTCAAGCTTTCACCACTTTTTCCAAGTACCTGTATGCCTTCTTTTTCATATTCAGGCATACTGGTATAATCCCACCCCAATCCATAGCTCATAACAGGGTTTCTCAGATTAAAATCCAAAGAAGCCGGCTGGTATTTTCTTAATTCAACCAGAGCAGGGTCCGAAAAGAGGCGATTCCCCTCATCGGAAAAACAATCGGCAAACAGACAAAGATCAATTACGGTTGAATTCAATCCCCCGGCACCCAATGAGGAAACGACTTCTTGCGGCTCACTCTTGCCTGTTGAAACCGAATAAAAGGCTGCTGGTGTCCCTTTCTCTTTCGCTTCAACGGTCATGCCTGTATTTTCCATCTTTAAAGGGAGGAAAATCTCTTCTGCAAGAAAATCCTTAAAGCTTTTTCCGCTCAACCTCTCCACGATCATCTCGGCCAGGGCAAAACCATCGTTGCAGTACACCGCAACCTCCCCGGGTTCATGGATCAAATAGGCGTGGTTGATATTTTCCAGAATTTCATCGTTTATATCTTGATTGTAATCATAACCGCATGCATTAGCCATGGTAGAACCAGCTATACCGGACGTATGGTTCAACAGCATACGAACGGTGATCTGTCGATCCCTGGGATCCGGCGTGTTAAGATCGGGGAGATAATGAGATAGCGTTTCGTCAAGGCTGATTTGCCCCTTGTCCACGAGTCGCATGACTGCCGCTGCTGTAAATACCTTGCTGACTGAAGCGATATTGAAAACAGTCTCTTCGTCCACCGGACTGCTTTGTTCTCTATTCGCCATGCCAAACCCTTCAAAATAAACCAACTCTCCCTTTTCCATGATGGCAATAGCACCACTGCCGGCCTCCCCGGAGTTGATTTTTTTCCAAATTTCTGTTCTGGCTGTGATAGCAGCGTGTTCATATCCATCGAAAATTTCAGGATCCGTTCTCAAACTCGAAGAGAAAACAGTCGAAGCAAGTAACAAGATCATTATTACCCAACGCATTGAATTATTCATAAAAGCCTCCTTAATATAGGATATCTCTATTTTTAAAACCGAGGTGATTGATCGACCGTTATTCGTGATTTCTAAACTCCGGCAGTTTTCTTCAGGATAATACCGAAGATAAAATTTCTTCAAAAATACCATCTTCAACCTTCTCTTTTAATTCATCGTGGCATTTATCTAACGATTTCATCAGACGTTTTCCAGGAGAGTGAAAGATAAAACTCGTACGTACAAATCGTGAAAGCTTCTTGTCATTTCAAATGGAATAACGGTTACTGTCAAGATTCTCAAAACCTTCACGAAGATCTCTGTTTACTTGAACTTAATTATATACTAAAATTATCTTTTTACAAAGAAAGAAAGCGCCATTCGATTATGCAAATTGTCATATTGAAGAAAAGAACAGTAACGAATTTCATTCATACACTCTCAAAATAACGCCCTTTTCTGCTGACGGTAGTCCTCTCCTTCGATCTCTAAAAAAAAATTCTTCTCCATAAACCGGGAATGAATCCGCTTGCCCACTCTTTGTGCGAAGGTGTTGTGAGTCATATTGGTGGTAATCATCACGCTTTTGTTGGAAGACAGGCGTTTATCAAACAACACATACAGCATATCCATGATGAAATCCTTTCTCAACTCCGTGCCCATATCGTCGTAAATCAACACATCCTGTTTTTCCAAGTGCTTGTAATAGCGCTCGATGTCTTTATAATCCCCAACAGGCCTGGGCCTGGCAAAGGCAACCGAGACGCCTTTCTCTATGAGCTGCTTGTAAATGGCAACCATCGTATGGGTTTTACCCGTACCGGGTTGGCCACTGGCAATGATTCCCTTGCCTTGAGACCAGGCTTCCTTTTCAAGATAACGCTTTGAAATGGTAACGAGGCGTTTCTGGGACTCGTTTTGGGGGACATAATTCTCCAAAGTCGCATGTTGAAGGGACTCAGGCACATACTGATCAATCTGCTTCTGAATCCGGTACATTTGCTCATGAATCTTAAAATCCGGACAAAGAAAAAAGCAATCCACGGCAAAGATCAACCCGTTTCTTTGGCATTTAAGCGGACCCGGACAACGCTCCAAACATTCACGATAAGCTGTTTTCAGAGCTTCTTGCTTGGTCTCGATCATGATTGACACACCTGAGCCATTTCATCCACCAGATCATTGTCGTTGCCAAAATCCGCCTGAGTATAGCAAGCCCCCAGAACCGGATCAAAGGTTTCATTGGGATTTATGGAGATTCTCTTTTGAGTTCTTTTAGACTGTTCACGCTCGTCATATTTGCCCTCCATGATCCTTTGGGGTGTTTCCGCATCCTTGATCAGCCAAAACAGATTCGCTTGCCAACCGTAGTTGTTGTGACCGCACAAAAAAGCACTTTGTGCCACCTTACGGAAAAAAACTTCCCATTGTTCTTTTGTCTTGAAATCTTTCGCCCGTTGATTGAGTTTCTCACGAATAGTGGGAGAAGACCTGGCCTTTTTCAAAGAAGTACAAACAAGGTTGAACAACTGAACAATGTCTTCGCAATCGAGAACAACCGTTTCTTTTTCGGTTGACACTGCATCGGAATACTCATGAATCATCATCTGGTCTGTGTCTACCTCTTGGTCTTTATCTTGATTTAGTCTTATATATGGGTCACGAGTATGGTCATCAGTAAGGTTGTCTTTATGGTTGTCAGTAAGTCCATGAGTAGGTACACAGTCCGTCTCATTGATGGATTTTGACTCAACCCCATTGATTTGATAACCTGCTGATTGACGATTCCCATGCCCGGATTGAACGACAATCAGATCGGCTTCTTCCAAACGCCTACGGGCTTTAAGAATACTGCTTTTACAAGCATCCAATTCCGCCTGAAATCGAATCATGGGGATAAAAAGCATTTCCTGCTCCCATCGCATTTTATTGGCAATATCCAAAAGCTTAAAATACAAAGCAATTTCAACCGCAGAAAAACTATGGGCCTCATGGACTTTCCAAAAACGATTGATTAAATCAATATAAGTCATGCCATCCTCTCCTTTGTCATAAAGTGGATGATCATCAATGTCACCACTATATGTGTTTAGTATATCACAATAAGTGGTT
>DAOTHY010000028.1:11928-25745 GCA_035447925.1 Thermotogota bacterium | reverse complement strand
TGATACATTGGCCTTTGAGTGAAAATATTCATTATCTCATTGCCCCCTATGGGATCTTTTTGATTGTTATCGTTCCGGGGATACTTTTTTTAATTTGCTCGAGAAGGTCGAAGAGTTGAATAACCCTGAAAGATGAGGTGCTTTTTTACATTGTCGAAAAGCAGTCCGCTTCAAAGAAAAGCACTGTAAAAAAACACCCTTCCCACAAAAGATGGTAGGGTGTTTGAAGTGTTTGATGACAAAAACAGTGATTTATTTTTTTACTAAATAGCATGCCCCATCAAAGGAGAAATAAGGAACAGTTGAAATCCAGTTTTTTTGCGCCAGCTCTTTTGCAAAATCCAGGTTCCCTTGATAATTACAGAAGATAATGTCGATTTTTCTACCCTGTAAAGCGGCAAATCTGGCCTGATTTTCAACGGAAACAAATTCAAAATTACATTTCAGTAATTTGCTGATTTCTGACATGAGTGCGACATTAAAGCCGGCAGCTCTTCCATCTGCTGCGATGTAGTCAAGTGGCGCTAAATCTCCTGAGACACCAACATAATACGTTTTCGCATCTTTGATTTTCTCGATTTTGTTTAAAGATGGTTCACTGTCAACAGGCAAGTTGCTGATCCATTTATCCTGAAGTTCAGCTAACTTTCCATTTTCATCTAATGCCTTGATCGCACTGTTTATTTGATCTCTCAATGCTTCATTGTCATTTCTTAATGCCATAACCACGAAAAATTGGATTCGGTTTTCCTTCTCCACCTTGGAAAGATTTTGATTTCTTTTTAAATAGAAATCTGCGGATATTTGTGAAACGGCCATGGCATCTATTTTACCGTACATAAGCGCCGTCACGCCGTCAGCCGTTCGGTTAAAGAATAATAGATCTTCGGGAGCTCCACCAATGGAGCGGGTTATGTCGACTAAAAGGGCATCTTTTGAAGCGATTGGTGAAACCATGCCCAGGACTTTTCCCACAAGATCTGAAACGCTTGTGATTTCGGGCGCTTTAGCCATTGCAGAAAGAACTAAAATAAAACTAAGTGTTAGTACTAAAATGAATCTCTTTTTCATAAACGACCTCCTAAAATGTGATATGTATGTGGTTGGTATCATTTTTATATTCATGTGAACAAGTTTGTGCAATGTTTTTTACAAGGAGAATACCCAGATTATCCAAATCTTCTCCCTCCGGTTTTTCCCCGAAAGGATTCCAAGGTTGTGATGGATAATGAATTTGAATTTTAAGCGCTTCACTTTCCTTTGAATACGCCAAAGACAATTCTATCTTTGGTGACTTCTTCTGATAACAATTTTTTATAATCTCTAAAATGAGCTCTTCGAGAATGAGTTGAATGTGGTATTTCTTCTTAGAGGTGATTTGGTGTTTCTGGCTGAATAATTCAATTTGGGCATTCATGGCGATTAAATCAAACTCACGGGAAGTAATCGTGTATCGAAATATCTTCAAACCTCGGATGAAAATTTTGGTTTTGCTTTTTTGGGGATTTTCAAAAATATCGGTAGGGGTTCCCTGTTCGTAGATGATGCCCTCATCCATGTAGAATACTCGGTCAGAAACTTCTTTAGCAAAGGACATCTCATGAGTCACGATGAGCATGGTGATACCCGTTTTTGTTAGCTTCTTAATGATGGAAAGCACCTCATAAGTCATGGCTGGATCCAAGGCAGAAGTTGGCTCATCAAAAAGCAGAATCTCCGGTTCCATTGCCATGCACCTGGCGATTGCAATGCGTTGCTGTTGGCCACCTGATAGTTGATGAGGAAAATTTTGAGCTTTTTCAACCAGGCCTACCATGCTTAAAAGCTCCATTGCCTTTTTTTTGGCATCTGCCGGATTTGTTTTTTTTATTTTTCGTGGTGCCAGGGTGATGTTGTCCAGGACATTCAGGTGTGAAAACAAATGATATCCCTGATACACCATCCCCAATTTCTCACGAATTTTGTTGATGTTTACTTTTTTTTCGGTGATCTCAATACCTTTTATGAATATCTTTCCATCATCCGGTTTTTCCAGTAAGGCTATCGAGCGTAAAAAGACGCTTTTTCCAGTCCCAGACGGGCCGATAAGCGCCACACACTCTCCTTTATTTATTTCGGTGTCTATGCCCTTTAAAACCTGTAACTCATCGAAGGATTTTTTTAACCCTTTTACCTGAATCATTGGGATACACCTTTCTTATTACCCATAGAAAATAGGGCGTACACGAAATAAGAAAGCGCTAAATAAATCAGTATGCCAAAAAACAACGGAAAAAACGGATCCCCGGTTCTAGCTCCTATATTGTTTACCGTTCGTGTTAAATCCGTGATGGTGATATAGCCCACCACGGAAGTCCATTGAATCGTGTTTACAATGGTACTCTGATAAACCGGCTTCGATATTTTGAACGCTTGTGGCAGTGTGATCGTATAAAAGGCTTTCATTTTGGAAAATCCCAGCATTCTGGCGGCTTCAAGTTGTTTTTTGTCTGTTGCTTCAATAGCAGAACGCATCATTTCTGCGATATGTGCACCGCTGTTAAAAGTGAAACCAAGGACAGCAATGATCACCGGATTGATTCGGCTGTAAGCAAAAACGACGTAATAGAGAATCATCAGCAGTAACAAAACCGGACTGCCTCGCAGTACGGAGATGACCAATTTTGAGAAACCTGAAAGAATCTTAACTTTTGACATTCTCAAAGCACACAAAAGAGCTCCAAACACTGTTCCAAAAAGCAACCCCAGCCCGGCTATTTGAACCGTGACCCAAAGGCCTTTAAGTACGATCTGATAGGCATTTCCATCGATCAGATTTCTTTGGAAGGATTCTGCAATTGCCGCAAAAAATTCTCGCATCTGTTTTTCCTTTCTGAATAACTAAAAGTATTATAAAAACCATTAACGGATTATAAAGGTTGTAAGTTAAATTGAGAATGTGTTTATGTAAAGCTTATTAAAGGAATTCTAAATAAAAAATGCAACTGGTTTGTGTATCACACCTGGTTGCATTTTTCTGTTTATTCAAAGGACTTCATTCAAGTTCTGTTGATTACATATCTAAAAATAGTTTTTGAGTCAATCAATTGACGGGATAATGATTTTTTGCATATAAAAAGACTAGCTCTCCATGATATTGATTGTCTCCGTTTGGATTCTGGTCAATGTTCATAAAAAAGTTTTCCGTTTCATAATCATGACTGATAGGCGCATCTCCTAAGTCTGTTCCTGTAAGATATGCTTGTGGAATAATAACGGGGCCATAAATGGTCAAATTACTATGGGAATATGTAGCCGTTGGGATGTCTGTTAACACATAATCACGATAACCCAAGGGAAAACACAGCTTGCTCCCATCATCAAAAGTATAAAAATTATCCGATAAATTCAAAGAACTTTCAGAGGCTTCTATGGTTAAAAATCCCCAATCATTCTGAGTTTTATCCCATTCAAGATCAAATTTTAAACCGTTGTCTCGGATGTTATTCATATAAGGCCTGATTTCTTGACTGTGTGCAAAATTATAATTTGACAGCCACATGAGGTGAATGGATAACATACTCTTATAATTGCCCAAACTGCCTAGTGTTTCCGTACATTTTTGGATGATTCTGGCGAAATTCCGTTCATGCCAACCCGGGTCGACCGTTATCCAAGGTTCCCAATTGGTGTAAAACTCCACAAGACTGATGAAATATTCCGTAGCTGAACGCATGATATCTGCCTGTCTGCCTCTTGCAGCGGGAAGATAAATACTATTAAAGAAGTATTCTGAATAAATCTGATCCTTTGCATGATCCGCTTCAATCAACAGATTAACCGCTTTAATCTGATAAGCGGCGATATACTCATAGAAAGAAACCAGTTGATCAAAATAAGGCATCACTTCATCCACAAAAAGATTTTCAGTTACCGTTTGGCTATATTCCGCCCAATATTGTTCATACACATTACCCGCCCATGTTTTCAACAAACCATCTGTATTCCACAAATCGATCATATTTTTATTGATCGTTCTAAAGGCGGGTTCAATGCCATTATTGGGATCAAGAATAGAATTAACTAATTCGTTAGCGGGTTGTTTCACCTTATCCGGATCCGACTGGGCAATGATATCAAGTCTTCCATACATGGTATCTATCAATGACAGTTCGTCTTGTATGGCATTCATATCCGCATCCCATCGATTTTTTCTTATTTCGGAAACAATCCTTTTTTCTGCTTCAGATACCTGTTTTGAGAGCTTTTCCAGTTCCTGAATGATCGTATTAAGCTGGTTTTCCATGTTTTTAATGTCTTGCTCATAGTCGTCTCCATCGTCACCTGTAATCAGATTCAAAATCCAATCGGCTCCTTGTCCGACAGCCCATGCCGACAACCCATCAGCAATCTCTTTAAGGGCAAATTTCAGAATCATTGAACTGATACCACGCTCTGAAACGGTTGTTGCAAATGTATGTAATAATCCATCCTCCATGTCCGCTAAAAGAATGTCAACAAATAAATCAAAGCCTCCGTTCTCATTCATTCGGGTTTCAAATACTCCCGGAGAAAAGAAGTCCTCATGAAATTCATAATAATCAACAATACGGACATAGTCTTCAATCATGAGAAAACTTTTCACCAAATTTAAAGCTTCAGCGTATTCCGTCCCGGGTTTATTCTGAATGTATTTGGACACAAGGGTGCTGAAAGGGCTAACGATAATGCTATGCAGTTTAGGATCAAGATCCCTGATTTCAGCATACAGATGGCCTGTAAAGGGAAGGCCGTTAAATGTGCCTCCTGTGACTTCCACCCTGAAATCAGATGGAATGTTTTCAAAATAGAGACAAAAAGTACCTGAGGTATACGTTTCGTTTGTCACTTCTTGAAGTAAATGATGCTCAAGGTCATAAACTCGCACGGTTCCCCCCACGATGGGTGCGTTGATGAGTGCTTTTCCAAGCACATAAACATCCGTCAAATCATCGCCACCTGAATGATGACGGACGATGACGCAACCTGAAAGCGCCATAACAACAATGACTAACAACAAGAGTAATTTCTTCATTCTATCCCACCTTCCAACTTTCGATTGACTGAAATCTTATTCTCTTTTCACTGAAAAAACAGATGAATAAAGTAAGATCAAGGGTATCGTAATGGTGCATTAAAAATTCGTTTGATAAAGAGTTCAATGAATTGATTTTATCTGGATTTATTGAGAGTGATCTAACAATTATATCATGAATTTTTGCATGCTATAATCTGATTCAATAAAAACATAGAAGGGAGTTCTCTTTAATGAATATAAAATGTTTGATAGAAAAGGATTTTACGGGTGTTGTATCAATTATCCAAAAAGGTAAAGTCTTGTTTCAGGATGCTTTTGGGTATGCTGATCTTCCTAATAAAATTCCAAATGAAATGGACACAAAGTTTCCCACTGCATCTGCAGGAAAGGCGTTTGTTGCTGTGGGCATTATGAAACTGATCGAAACGGGAATTCTTGACATTGATGGATGCCTGAGTGATCTGGTTAATTTTGACTTGAAAGCCATTGATCCAAATATCAGCGTTCGACAACTGCTGAATCATACATCAGGAATTCCGGATTATTTTGATGAATCGGTGATGGATGAATACGAAGAATTGTGGATTGATTATCCCAACTATAAAATCAGAACGTCTGCTGATTTGATTCCGTTGTTTATCAATAAACCTATGATGTACAAACCCGGAGAAAAATTCCAGTACAACAACACTGGTTTTGTGGTTCTTGGACTGATTATTGAAGCGGTTACCGGAAAAAAATTTGATGAATACCTTGAGGAAACCGTCTTTCAACCCTTGGGCATGACAAACACCGGTTATTACGAATTGGACAGATTGCCTGCCAAATGTGCCAATGCCTATATTTTCGATGAATCTCACAGAGATTATCGAACGAACATCTTCAGTGTCGATGTGAAAGGCACTGGGGCCGGAGGAGCCTTTACAACGATTCCGGATGTGGAGAAGTTTTGGAAAGAACTGTTATCGTATCAAATACTATCGGAAAAGTCAGTGAAAGAAATGATGAGTCCCCAGGTAGAGGAAAAATGCTATGGATACGGGTTCTGGCTGGATAAAAAAGAAGATGGGTTGATCGTCCATTTTGAAGGTTGTGATCCGGGAGTTAGTTTTTACAGTGCTTATGACAGAGAAAAAGATTTGATGATCACTTTGGTCAGTAATTTTGGAAATAACGTTTGGAAGTTGTACGAGGAAATAAATAAACATTTATATAGGGAATTTTTGTGATCCCAGGGTCAGAGAATTGCTAGCCAGGGAAAAGAAGATACCACTTGAAGACATCAAAAACAGTCCCGGTTCGGTTGATAACTTTGAAGGGTAAAGATTTTTTATGAATTGGTGAAAAAAAAATAAAATAATTGTGGAAATTGTGATATAGTAATTCAAATTAAAGCATTCAGGAGGCTGTTATGCGTTATTTTAAAAAGCTGAAAGGCAAAAGAATTTATCTTTCCCCCATCAATATTCAAGATGTCGAACGATATACCCAATGGCTCAACGACCTGGATGTGACACTTTCTCTTGGCAATCCGGGAGTCATTTACGGACTGGAAAAAGAAAAAGAAGCTGTTGAGAATATGATTAAAGGGGGCACGGATTTTGCCATCGTCACCAATGATGAAGACCGGTTGATTGGCAACTGCGGTCTCTTTTCAATCGTAGAAAAACACCGCAAAGCTGACTTTGGTATCATGATCGGTGACAAGAACTATTGGGATCAAGGCTATGGTAGGGAAGCCATTGAACTATTATTAAACTACGGCTTCAACATCTTAAACCTGAACAACATCATGTTGAAAGTGTTCTCCTTCAACAAACGTGCGATTAAGTGTTATGAAGCGATCGGCTTTAAGGAAATCGGACGGCGTCGGGAAGCCTATATTTTGGGTAAAAGAAAATACGATGAAATATTTATGGATATTGTTGCGGATGATTTTAACCATGATTTGGTTGAATTGACCGCTATTGAATTGGATTGACGGAGAAGGTGGAATCAGATGAAAAATCTTGTGGTTTACGCATCAAGAAAGGGAAACACTAAAGAAATCGCAGAATCCATTGCAAGAGAATTACAATGTGATTCAATCGATCTGAAAAAAACAACCATCGAAGAAATCAACCTTGAAGCTGTAGACAACATCTTTCTTGGCAGCGGTATTTATGCAGAATTTCTAAATGGGCAGATCAAAAAATTTCTAACCAGCGACAACCTGAGGACTGCAGCCAAAAAAAGCGAAAAAAACATCGTCTTTTTCGTGACCTGGGTAGGCAATCCGGGTAGTGTGGAAAAAGCCATCGAAAAAAGCTATGATTACATGCCCGAAGAAGGGATCAATATCTATACCGACCATTTCCGGGCATATGGGACAATGTTTGGCCTGTTTAAGAAAGGTCATCCCACAGATGAAGAGAAAAAACAAGCTTGTGAATGGGTCCATGAAGTACTCGAGAAAATTGAAAATCCGGAAGTTGAAGAATCCCAGGATTCTTGATAAAATCCCTCGGTTTGCTTTTTATTCGGAAACAGTATAAAATAAGCTGAACAAAAAGGGGGGGATCCGATGCTCTATCTTGTATTGGCCATCTTATGCAGCTCATCCATTGCATTGATATTCAAATTCTCAGAAACCAGCAACATGAACCGGTTTGTGGTCACCACATCCAATTACCTCATCGCCTTTATCACCAGCCTGGTACTGACCCTCATCGAAGGAACCCCCTGGACAGCCTTTCCCATATGGCTCGGAAGCTTAGCGGGCATCTTCTTCTTCCTCTCCTTTTATCTGTATCAAAAAAGCGTGAGGGAAAGCGGCGCCTCGCTATCAGGAGCTTTCGGAAAAATGGGCATCCTGATCCCCATGATCCTGTCCGTCATTATCTGGAACGAGATGCCCGCTTTCATTCAATGGATCGGGATCGCTTTGGCCTTGCTATCTATCCTGCTGGTGAACCTCCCGTCAAAACGGGAGCGAAAAACCTTTCATATCGACCTGATCTTCCTGTTCTTCTTCGGAGGCATGGCGGAATTTTTCAACAAATTCTTTCAGAAATACGCCACAGACTCCGCAGACAAAAACCTCTTTCTGTTTTTTGTCTTCTTTTCCGCCTTCATCATCAGTTTGATATTCTCAGTACTCAAGAAAAGCCGAAAGAAATTCGCCCTCAAAGACTTCTTCACCGGCCTTGCCGTGGGTGTTCCAAACCTGTTCTCGTCCTTTTTCCTCATTATGTCCCTGGACCACCTCAAAACCGCTGTCGTCTTCCCCATCTACAGTGCAGGAAGCATCACCCTCATCACATTGGCCAGTACCCTATTCTTCAAAGAGAAACTAAAAACCAAAGAAATCATCTCCATCATCGTGACCATCATTGCCCTGATCTTGGTGAATATGTAGGGTCTTCTGAAAAACTAAAAATTCCTCCTTCGGGGACGTAGCGGGTTTATGCATTGTAGCGCAAACATCTCTGGAAAGTAAATTCCGAAAGTTTCACTCGATTATCAAAAAAACCAAATCCAAAAAACAGGAGACAACCATGAAATTAAAACCCCTAAACAACAGCGCACCAAAAGAAATCTGGCAAGCCTTTAACGACGCCTTTTCAAACTACGAAGTTCCCATTCAAATGCCCTATGAAAAATTCCAAAGAATGGGAAATCGCAGGGGGTTGAATCTTGACATCTCCCTGGGTGCCTATGAAGGCAAAAAATTGGTAGGATTTGTAGGCAACGCAGCCGGAGATTGGAACGGCAAAAAAACAATATACGATTGCTTCACCGGAATCATCAACAATTACAAAGGCAAAGGACTGGGTAAAGCACTCTTGGAAAACAGTATCATAAGATCAAAAGAACTGGGATTTGAACAATATCTCCTGGAAGTCATCACAACCAACGAAAAAGCATACAAATTATACGCTTCAAAAGGATTTAAGATCGTAAGGGAATTTGACGTCTACAGCAGTAAGTGTGAGAATATCAGATTTTCTTCCGATAACCTAATGGATAATGATATAAAAATCATTCAAACACCCGATTGGAATCACTTCAAAGAAATGTGGGAGTTCCATCCCTCCTGGCAAAACAGCGTTGACTCCGTCAATAGGGCAAAAGACACATTTGAAATAGTCGCCGCTTACCGGCAAAGTGACTGTCTCGGATACCTGATATTGGATACAGAAACGGGAGATATACCCCAACTCGCCATTGAAAAAGACTATCGGAGAAAAGGTATCGCCTCTGCTCTGTTAAAAAAGGCCGCTGAAAACCGAAAGCAAGGCTTCAAACTCTCTCTCCTGAACATCGACTCAGATTACAAACCATTTAGTTGCTTTATGAAAAAACACGAAATACCTGTCATCGTCAAACAGTATGAAATGCTTTGTGATTTGTGATAGATAAAAAGCGATACCACTATAAATGTAGGGGCAACTCTCTTTGGATTTTTAAGCAATCAATTATTCAAGAGACCAACCCTGCGACCGACTTCCCGTCAACACCAAGAGCAACCTTTAAAATCCTTGTATAGCCCTCACTTTCAAGCTCACGGACATAATCTTTTTCCACAATTTGGCTCATGGCTTCGTCCAAAGTCTTTTGAGAAGAATCCGCTTTGAGTTCAATAACCGCACTGTAATGCTTCTTATCCTTCGCCTTTAATAAAATATCCGGTCTTCCCAAACCACTTTCACGGTTGGATCGAATGTTATAAGAATCCTGAAGTTGAGCAAAAATCCCCAACAAGAGCATATGATAGGAATTTTCCACTTCCTGTTTCAAGTCGAAGTAGCTCAACGTTTCTCTCACATATGCCTGAAGACTTTCGCAGAACTTCTCTCCGTTTCCATTGATGAGGTTTTGTGCCATACGATCAATCGTGATTCGGTCTGCTTTTTTCAGCCATTGCAAAACAGTCTTTCTGAAAAAACGAGTAACTTCTTTATTTGGAATAGAACAGGCATAAACCTCATCCACTCCAAAATCACTTTCTAACTTTTCCAAAGTTGTAATATAACCACTGAAAAGAAAGAGCGTCCAAATGGCATCGGGATTATTTTCAATATCGCGCAATGCTGAGGCTTCGTCAACAACCTTATCAATCGTATTTCCGGATAAAAGCAATTCAATCTCCTCTCTGAAATAATCTTGTTCTATCATATTCTTTTCAATGAGACTGATAATCAGATCATTGGAAGACGTGTTGATCCAATAAGGTTTGAGCTCATGAAATCGAAGAAAATTTAAAACAGACCAGGGATTGTAAATAATATCTTTTCCGAAATGGTAACCATTGTACCACTCTCTTAGACCCTTTTTAAGTTCTTCATTCTGATCATATCCCAGAATTGTCAACATCTTTTCTACTTCCTCTTGGGTAAAACCAAAATATTGAGTATAATCCCTATTCAGAATAGTAAAGACGCTTAAATTATTGAGACCGGAAAAAATAGACTCTTTGGCAACCCGATAAATACCGGTTAAAATTCCTTTAAAAAGATTGGGATTGTCTTTGAGCGCTGCAGAGAGAAAAACCCTCATAAAATCTATGATTTCATCATAATAACCATTCGTCCAGCCACTTTGTATGGGTACATCGTATTCGTCGATTAGAAGAATGACCTTTTTTTGATATTTTTTGTGTAAAAATTCAATGAGATATTTTAAAGCATTCTTATAATCAACTACCGTTGCGGTTTTATCAACAATACTTCTGTAATACGTTTTGATATCATCATCTTCAAACAACTCAGACAAGTAATCTTCTTTATCTTTATAAAGATCAGAGATAATTGATTTTATGTTTTTCAGAGAATCTTCCCAGACATGATCTTTAATATCCTTAAACGAAAGAAAAATGACAGGGTAAGTATTAATCTGTTTCATCACTTCTTCATCTTGAGTAATCTCCAACCCTTGAAATAGCTCCACACTCTGACAAGTATTATCAAAAAAAGAACCCAGCATACTCATATTCAAAGTCTTCCCAAACCTCCTGGGTCTGGTGATCAACAATATTTTTGATTGTTCTCTGTAGATTTCACCAATCAAAGGGGTTGTATCCGCAAACAAATAATCATTTTCTATTAACTCTTTAAAATCACTGATTCCAATGGGCAGTCTTTTCATCCTCTCACCCCGCTTTGATTCTTGATTATATCATTGATTGGGTTTGATTTTGGGGTAGTTTGAAGGAGAGATTTTTAACAAAAATTCAAGTCAGAATTTCTTTATTCTTGGATCAACGAAAATGGGCGAAAACAAAACATATACTATATGTAGGTGTTATTAGTGAAGAAACGCCATATATAGTGTTTTAAAGAGTGGAAAAAGAAATAGCGAAAATGGGCGAAAACACAAATATTCTGTGTTTTCTTATAAATTTGATAGAATAGAATTAAATTATCATAAATACGAAACAGGTGATGAGATGATTGAAAAGTTCCAAGAATTTTCTCGACTATATAAAAATGAAGTTGAAGAACCATATACCGGAAAATTAAAATCTTCAGTTCTATTAGAAAAAGAAATACCAAATGAATTAGAGTCCATACTTAATGATAAAACAATTAAAGGTTCGGTGGGCCAGGGGAATCATACTTATTATCCTTGGATTGGAATATTCGATAAAAGGGTTTCCACAGGCGCAACCAATGGATTTTACGTTGTTTTATTGTTTAGCGATGATTTTGAGTATCTCTATCTGACTTTAAATCAAGGTTCTACTGTGCAAGATCAACGAACGATCGAGGAAAACACAGATTTTGTTTACGACTGTTTGCCTGAAATTAATGGATTTGAAAAAGGTGCGTTGCCAAAAAAAAGTCTTGTTAGAAGAGATGCTCATAAACCCAATAATAAGGGTATGAAATATGAAAAAACCAATTTGTTCTACAAAGAATACAGAATTTCTGAAATGAATGAAAAAGAATTTATAGAAGATTTAAAAAGAATCGTTAAAGCTTATGATAAATGCTGTGCGAATTATCAAATATATTCTAAACATAGTAAGACGAAGATTAACAAATCAAAAAGCATCAATATCGATGAATTTTGCGATGATATCAACCAAGCAAATTTAAGATTTCCAAAAAACACCATCGCAAGATTCATTGCCTCTCTCATCACAAAACCTTTCCTCATTCTTACGGGCCTTGCCGGTTCGGGAAAAACAAAATTGGCTCAGGCATTTGTGAAATGGATCTGTGAGAGCCAGGAACAATACTGTCTGGTCCCGGTGGGTTCCGATTGGACAAATCGTGAACCGCTTCTTGGATATCCCAATGCCTTAGATTCCGGAAAATACTGTAAACCGGATAACCATATTTTGGATGTCCTTATTGAAGCGGGAAAAGAAGAAAACTGTGAAAAACCGTATTTTATCATTCTGGATGAGATGAATTTGTCCCATGTGGAACGGTATTTTGCTGATTTTCTGTCGGCTATGGAGTCTGGAGAAGCGATACCGCTTCATAATGCTAACAATGCAATCATAGAAAATGTTCCGGAAAAGCTGACAATTCCGGATAATGTGTACGTTATTGGCACTGTCAATGTGGATGAAACAACATATATGTTCAGTCCGAAAGTGTTGGACAGGGCAAATGTAATTGAATTCATAGTCACGGAAGAGGATTTATCTGAGTTTATCAATCATCCAAAAAAACCCGAACTATACCAACTTGAAGGCCTTGGAAGTAACATGGCAGCCAGTTTTGTTTCACTTTCCGGTGAGGAAAACAATCAATTTCCAAATAACGGGTTTTTAAACGAAAAACTACCGGCTTTTTTCAGAACACTGAAAAATGAGGGGAGTGAATTCGGGTACAGAACCACTTATGAAATATATAGATTCTTTAATATCTTTAAAGAAATTGTGGAAAATAGTCAGGATGAAACCATTTTGGATTTTGCTGTGCTTCAAAAACTGCTTCCCAAAATTCACGGATCAAGAAAAAAACTGGTGCCACTTTTGGATGTACTTGCTGTCCTTTGTTTGACAAACGGTGCAGGGCAAGATATTTTACAGGTTTTAGAAAAGTCTCCTGATCAAATTTTCAGTCAAAATGAAGTCATTCTAAAACACTCGTTGGAAAAGATACTAAGAATGAAAAAACGTGTGATTCAGGAAGGCTTTACCAGTTTTGCTGAAGCTTAGGATAGTTAAAAAATGTGGCGTTATCAATTCACTATTGATGAGAAAAAAGGTTATTTTTGTGAAATTCTTCCTGAAAGTCCGGATGATCTGGCGATTAACGTGATCAGTGAAGAAGAAGCTCTTGAAAACGGTGAAGCCTGTATCCAGCTTCTTGAAGGAACAGTTTATGAATACAGATTATCAGAGGGTTTAATTTTCAAAGCGTTTCCGGGATTTATTCAACCTTCAGGATTCAATTCATATACCGGAAGAATAAACACCGGTATTTCGGTTGGTACGGTTTGTTTGCAGATCATTGATGAAAAAAATAATCGAAATTACGATTTATTTCTGGAAATCCGGTCAAAAAAGCTTACCTACAGAAAAGACTACCGGTTTATGCTGGAAGCCATTGCTGAAAAATGCACCGATCTATTAATGATCAATAACGCTACATCCTTCGGAAATTTTTCCCCTGATTATTCCACTGACCCGAAAACTGCCTACCAGCGGTTTGCTTTTGTAAAATCCTTTTTCGATTCAGAGGAATTTGACAATGCGATTGTCAGAATTCTTCAGGATCCTGTGACTGATTGGATTGAACGGTTTGAGAAAACAGATATCCGG
>DAOTHY010000028.1:0-11828 GCA_035447925.1 Thermotogota bacterium | reverse complement strand
ATATCCGGTGAAACGAACAGATATCCCCTTCCCGCAAACCACTCTCTGAGTAAACAATTGCAATCGATTCCAGCAAAATTGGAGAATACAAAGAAAGAGGATACAACCGATGTTCATGAAAACAGATTCGTGTCTTTTGTCCTGAATGAAGTATTATTTTTCTGCTCACAAATCAAAAATGCCCTGAATCAGTTCAAGGATCAGCGGGAATATCACGAAGTAATCCGTTTAGAGGAAAAAATCAATGCCATTTTGAAACACGATCTGTTCCGAGGACTTTCAGATGCCACATATATTCCATTCAACAGCCCTGTTCTTCAAAGACGGGAGGGTTATCGGGAAATACTGAAATTCTGGCTTCAGTTTGAACTGGCAGCACAACTGATTTGGCGTGGCGGAGATGAAGTCTATCAGGCGGGTAAACGGGACGTAGCGGTATTATATGAATATTGGCTTTTCTTCCAATTACTGGATGTCATTAAAGAATTATTTGAAATTCAGCCGGAATCTCTGGAAAAGTTGTTTGAATCCACAGAAAACGGTTTGAACTTAAAATTAAAAGCCGGCCGGCATCTATTGCTTAAGGGTGTTTACAAAAATCCTGCCCGGGATTTGTGTGTGGAATATCACTATAACCATGTTTTTTCCAAAACAGAAGATTACAGAGGTGTCGGATCATGGTCGGAACAGATGAGACCGGACTTTACCCTGTCACTCTGGCCGGAGGCCTTTACAAAAGTTGAAGCTGAACAACAGGAACTGATGGTTCACATCCATTTTGATGCCAAATATAAAATCCGCAAGTTAACCGAAATCTTTAGTAATGGCAATGAGGATTTAGACCAGGATAAGGAACAGGAGAAAAGAGGGGTTTATCAACGGGGAGATCTTCTTAAAATGCACGCCTACAAAGACGCCATCAAACGTACAGGCGGGGCATATGTATTGTATCCGGGTAACAGCCAAAGGAAAATTTTCAGAGGCTTTCACGAGATTATTCCCGGGCTTGGTGCATTTGCCATCAGACCGGATGCTGATAACAGCGGGATTGAGGAATTAAAGTCTTTTCTTTGTGAAGTAGCGGAACACACCATCAATCGCGCCTCAAAACGGGAAACGCTTTCTTATTATAAATTCAGCACTTACCGGCAGAATACTGATGAAGTAAAAGAGAAAATCCCTGAATATTATAATGTGGAGATAAAAGACAGAATCCCTCCACCGGATAAAATTTACGTGCTTGTGGGGTTTTATAAAAACAAAAAGCATCTGAATTGGATTTTGGAAAATAAAGTCTATAATGTGAGAAGAGAAGGCAGGGGAAAGCTCGCCATTACCGATGAAGTTTTGCAATCCTGGTATCTTCTGCTTCACACAGCCGGAATGCTCAAGACAGGCTTCATCTTTCCCAAAACATCAACACAACCTGATATAAAGTTAAAAACAGATATGATAGCGATGAATTATCCGACACCCCGGCATGACAGTTACTATCTTTTTGAGTTTGAACCCAAAATTGACAAAAGCTTCAACAATGCAAAGTGGGATATCAGCAAGTTGAAAAATTATCAGTCAAGAAGACAGTCTGGATATCCTTTTACAACAACGTTGGCGGAGCTTATGAGGGTAAAGCTTTTGGTTTAATTTGTTGCTGGAAAATACCCGTTTAAAACTGTTTCCAAAAGTTTAACCTGTTATGATTATACTAGAGCAAGAATCGTTGGTCCAAATTAACTAAAAAACAGAGGATTTATAAACATGGATAAAAGAGAAGCTTTAGAGAAAGCAAAAGTATTTTTCTGAGTTTGTGATTAAAAAGTATCATCCGAAAAAAATAATCTTCTTTGGATCATATGCCAGGGAAATTATAGAAATGATAGTGACATCGACATGATTGTTGTTTTTGACAAAATCGAAGGAAGATTTCTCGAAAAAGAAGTGGATTTGTTCAAGTTGAGAAGGACTATTGATGAGAATATCGAACCGGTTTGATATCAAAGGGGTTAAACTTTTTTAAACATCATTTCCACGGTTTTTTCGGTAAATCTTTCAGAAAAGGCTTTTCAAACTGCTCAAACAACTCTTTGGGCGTAGCGCCTCTGTTCACCCATTTTCGTATGTTGTTGTTGGAATAATTAAGCATATCGTTGAACTCGGCCAGTGTTTTTTCGCCTTCAAAGTTGTAATGCATGCTGTTGAGGATTTTGAAAAGGTCACTAGGTCCGGAATTGAATTTAAATGCCGCTGCCATTCTAAAGATCATTTCTTCGGTGGCTTTAGGGTTCAGACCGCCTTTGTATGTGTTGAAAAATGCAGCCAGTTGTTTGTAGGCTGGAGTGGTTTCATCGATTAACTGGTGGGCATAGATTTCGATTTCATCCATAGTCGGTGTGTAATAGGGTTTGTTTGCCGTCTGTTCCAGCAGCTCATCCACTTCAAATTCGCTGATGAGACGGTGTACAATATACTCACCGTCAAACCAATAATGGACCTCTCGTTTGTTCATTTCTTTGCAGAAGTCAACCGCCTTTTTCTCGGCCATTTTCTCTTTTTGATTGTACTTGTTCCAGATATGCAAAAACTGCGTTAGCGAATAACAACCATACAGATTGGCAAGCGCCGTCATGAAGAAATCAACTTTTTCGTTGTTAACGGCTTTAAGGGCTGCTTCATCAACGTTTGAAAGAAGAATGTCGTTTAGAGGCTTATGGAGAATGATATGCTGTTGTTTATCTCGTCCGGTTATCAATAGGATATAGCCTCTTTGGAAAAGCATCTGCCCGTCTTTGTGTTTCAGCTTGTATGATTTTGAAAGGGGGTCTTCTTTCAAGTATTCGATCATATCATTCTCATACCAGTCAGCGTAATAGTTCACAATAATGGAGGTATAAAACAAATAGTCGCAGATTAAAAAGTAGTCCATGTCATGTTTGAAATGTTCTTCAAGCACATTTCCCACTTCATCAACGATCTCTTCTTTCTTCATGCTTTGTTTGACATCCAATCCATGGGCTTGTCCAATTTCTAAGAGCTGTTTTTTAGTTATTTGCTGCAGGTTGAAGTTGATACTTTTTTTAGCGTCCATATGCTGATTATAACAGAAAAAAGGGAAAAGAACTAAAATAGCCTTGTGATATAATTATTCACTTGATTCCTACAAAAGGAGTGGTTAAAAATGAATAGGAAGATATTGTTGGCTTTATTGTTGATGGGTATTCTTTTTACGATGTCTGTTATGGCCTGTACAACTTTGATTGTAACCAAGGGGGCTTCTTTGGATGGGTCTGTTTTTGTGGGGCATTCGGATGATGATCATTTTATGGATCAACGCATTGTTTATGTACCTGCAAAAGATTATCCGGAAGGAGCTAAGAGAAAAGTGTATGCAACGGCAGCCGCTGTCGGGGAATTTCCACAATTCAACACGTTTTTCTATCCCAGACTGGTGGACGGATTCCGGGCACCGGCGTATGCTTCGGATGCGTATCCGTTAACGATTCCTTTGGGTGAGATTCCACAGGTTGCACATACGTATGCTTATTTTGATGGAAACTACGGGATTATGAATGAGCATCAATTGATGTTCGGTGAATGCACCAATGGTTCCAAGGTGACGCTGGATCCTCTACCTGGTGTGAGGCTTTTTTATTCTTCGGAGTTGTCTCGTGTGGCACTTGAAAGATGCAAGACGGCTCGTGAAGCGGTGGAGTTGATGGGAGAACTCATTGACACTTACGGCTATTACGGAACGGGAGAAACATTGCCGGTTGCTGATCCCAATGAGGCTTGGGTGTTTGAAATGGCACCTTCTCCTGAAGAAATAGGTGGTTTGTGGGTGGCAAAAAAGATTCCAGACGGTGAGGTTTTCGTTTCCGGGAATATCTTTCGGATTCGTGAGGTGGATCCGGATGATCCGGATATGCTTTATTCCAAAAATCTTCATACAGTTGCAGAAAAATACGGCTGGTGGTCTCCTGAGGAAGGGTTGTTGGATTGGCTACCCACGGTGAGTTTGGGCGAATACAATCATCCTTATTATTCTCTGAGGCGGATCTGGCGTTTGTTTGATCGAATGGCTCCTTCTCTTGAGTTATCACCCTGGGTGGAGAATGGGCTCACCCGTGCGTATCCGTTTTCTGTCAAACCGGATGAAAAACTTTCTTTGCAGGATGTATTTTCCCTTTTCAGAGATCATTATGAAGGCACAGAATTTGATCTGACCCAAGGGGTTGGAGCCGGACCTTTCGGCAATCCAAACCGCTATTACGGCGCTTATGACGGTCAGGGTGATGTGGGGGATCCTTCCAAAAAGCTGGAGGGAGCTTGGGAAAGACCCATTTCAGTGAATTATTGTGGGTATGTTTTTGTGAATCAAGGAAGATCACATTTGCCCGATCCCATCGGCGGGGTCATGTGGATGGGGCTGGATAAACCTTCAGATACTTGCTTCATGCCATTTTATGCAGGCGCAAACGGTCTACCATCGATTATCGAGACTTATAGTCCCTATGATTTTGACCATAACAGCGCTTGGTGGGCCTTTAACTTTGTAGCTAATTGGGCTGAGAAGAAATACAGCTATATGCATCCGGAAATAGCGGCAAAACAGGCTTACCATGAAGAAGCATCCATTGATTTGCTTCAGCAAACGGATCAAAAGGCTTTGGATTTATTGAATGAAAATCCGGAAGCGTTGGCTGACTTTTTAAGACAAGTATGTTCAAATAATGCTGAAAAGGTTGTGGCGGATTGGTGGAAGCTTTCGGGCTATTTGATCGCCAAGTACAACGATGGGTATATCACAACTCCGGGAAATGCGGCCCAACCTGTTGGATATCCACGTGAGTGGTTGGATAGAACGGAGTGGGTTGACGGGCCTGTTGAGTATTGAAAGTTTTGAGAAAAATTAGCAAAGCAGACTTACGGAACAAGCCTTGGAGTTATTAACTTCAAGGTCTGTTCCCATCCACCAGCCTCAAGTGAGGCTGGGTTTTATTTTGTTTTCGCCATCCTGAATCCGAGATAAGGCGCATTGTATACGGGTTCGAAACTTATTCTGTTGAAAACGATACAACTATCTGCTAAGGCGTTCCAGGAGCCTCCACGAGCGGTTCTGCGGGTCCCTGTTGTTGGGCCGGTGGGATTTTGAGAGGGAGAGAGGCTGTAATAGGTATCCAGATACCAGTCGTGACACCACTCGAAAACGTTGCCGCTCATGTCGAATAATCCGATTTCATTGGGGCTTTTTCCGCCTCCCATATGAGTTCCCTTGCCCGATACGATGGGATAGGTTACTTCGAAGGAGTTGTCCAGGTACCAGCCGAAGTTGTCTAAAGTATTGCTGCCGGCAAAAAGAAAATCGGTGGTGGTGAAGTAGTCGTTTTCAGCGCCCCTGGCAGCGTATTCCCATTCAGCTTCTGTGGGTAGTCTAAATCCTTCCACCTGTGTAATGCTTCGGGCTTCTCTTGAATCAGATGTGATGAGTTGTCCGGTTGTGACATTATAAGCTTCATCTAAGCCCTGTTCCCGGCTCATCCAGTTGCAATACTCGATGGCTCCCCACCAGGATATGCTGTGAACGGGGTAATTAGTCTTTCCCGGAGCGATAAGTTGAAAAATCCCCCCCACATTGGCAAATTCGCAGTATATGCCTCCCATTTCGATCAATTGGTGACCATTCATCCACCCGGTGGGTGTGACGGGATTGTTGTTTAAAAACTCCAGATAATCCGCATTGTTCACTTCCAAACGCTGCATATAAAAATCATAGGTGAGTGTCACCTGATGTTGGGGTTTCAGTGGACTGCCAGCTGGAGAAAGATTCCTGGTATCTCCCATCCAAAAATTCCCATTTGGAACAAAATTCATAAAGAGGGCATACGGGTTAATTTCCACTTCACCGATGCCACCTCCTGTTGAACAGGAAATAATCAGCATTGATAAAACAATCACTATCATTAATGCAATAGATCTTTTCATAATCTTTACCTCCAAAAAATTACATATTCGGATTAAAAAAAGCTTAACCTCATTATAGCATAACAAAACGGACTTTCAATCAAAAACCCTTTGAAAGATCGCATCACCTTCCTCAAAAAAAACAGGGCACTCCGCTGGGTGCCCTTCTAATCTCTTGTTTGACGTTTCTGATGGTGATCGTGTGAAAAAAGCTTATAATAAAAGGTCTAAATCGAATCCTGCTGTGTGAGCGCTTTGTTATCTGCTTTGTCCGCTAAAAGTTCCACAACAATGCCGGCCGGTTGTTCGATTAATTCTTCATGCGCAGCCAATCGGGTCTTGTCCGCATGCTTTTCCCAATTTCCCTTGGAATACAAAAACATTTTTATGATGCCTCGAAAAACCATATCGATCATCATCCCGGTCCAAGCACCCAACAAACCCATGTCAAAGAAACGAACCAACAAAAAACCGACCGGAACACGGATACCCCAAATAGCGATAAAAGTGATGAACATGGGTGTTTTCGTGTCACCAACACCTCGGAATGCACCGGTCATGACAAAATCCGTTGCCAAAAAGAATTGGAAAAGCCCCAAGATTCTTACCGGTAACGCTGCTTCTGCCATGATCACCTGATCTGAAGTGAACAGCATGATCAGTAATTCAGGGAACAAAAGGATTAAAATACCAATGGATACCATGAGAACCGAACCGATGACCCAACCTTGCCGGACCACGCCCAGCATGGTTTCTCTCTCGTTTCTGCCGTTATACATACCCACCAGCGTAGTTATGGCCACTGAAACACCGAAGCCTGGCATAAAGGAGATGGATTCGATGTTGATACCGATACGGTGTGCGGCATAAGCCTGCTCTCCTGCCATCAGCAGAATATTGGCAAACACCAGGGCGCCCATGCTAAAGATCAGATTTTCAAAGGCTGTCGGAATCCCTATTTTCAATATCTTTTTTATCCGCTGCACACTGAATTTGATCAGGCCATAGCCCATCATGGTAAGCCGCTTTGATTTCAAACAAGCTAACAGGAGAATGGCTGTACCCACAAAACGCGATATAACCGTGGCAACGGCTGCACCTTGAGCGCCTAATTCCGGAAAACCCAAATGGCCGAAAATCATGACATAGTCCAAAAAGACGTTGACCGCATTGGCTATTCCCACAGCTATCATGGGTGTTTTCGTGTTACCGCTTCCTCTTAATACAGCGGAGAGGATATACATGGAGGAAAAGCCAATACCCCCATATAAAATGATCTTCAGGTATGAATCGGTAATCTGTAAGATCTCCTCACTAACACCCGGAAAAACCACCAGCATCTTGGTGGAAAAGAAGGCCGTCAGCGTAACAAAGATGCCGATAAAAACAGCCATATACAGAGAATTCCAGGCTGTCATCCGAATAGATTTTTTATCGCCTGTTCCATACGCATTTGAAATGAGAACCGTCGCACCGATAGCGATGGCCATAAAAGCGGCTTGGAAAATGAACAACAACTGATTGGCCATCCCGGCAGCAGTCATGGCTGTCCAGTGCAGATGCCCTAAAAATGCGGTGTCCACAATTCCCAAGATCATCTGCAACACATTCTCACCCATCGCCGGAAGCGCCAGGGCAAACACATCTCTTCTTATTCGTTTCTTTTTGTCACCTGTCAAGTAGTTCTTAAATAAAGAATATTTTAACTTCATGCTGTTATTTTACAACTCACGCTGCAAAATAGCAATAACAGTTTAAAGATAAATTTGTTACTATTTTTTGTAAGGACTCCGAACATTACAATCGACTTTCCCTTCAAACAGATCCTCGCTAGCTTTAACCTGTAATCATGCGGATTTAGAATTATTTTTTGCGTGTGTATGCTATAATCATGCTTATTGCACTATACAGTGTAACTGACCTCTTTGTTTTTACCAGAAGCTGATTGGCCGTGGTTTGCTTTAAGGAAAAAGCCGATTAGATTAGATATTCTTGAATGACTTCGACTGTTTCTTTCACTCAGCCTTGTATATGAACCCACCAAAAGCCTTCTTATCATAAGCTTTTCGGGTGGCATCAGAAATAAAATCATGAAATTTCTCATGTATATAACAAAGGGAGGAACCCATGGAATATCAGCAAGAAAGTGTCATTATTGTCGACGGTTATTCTACTGGCGTTTTTTACACGCCTCTGCTAAAAAAAAGTGGCGTGTCCGTTATTCACGTCCGTTCAACCCCGAATGATTTGAAAGCACCCATAACCCAGATAGCCGATCAGGCCCTTGAGAAAAACGCTTCTTATTATTCAATGTGTTTGGACGGCTCACAGCCATTAGATCTGCTCTGTGAACAATTGAAATCAACTAATCCGAAAGCAGTCATCCCGGGGTGCGAAACCGGGGTGGAGTTAGCTGACCAACTGGCTAATCGTTTAGGTTTGGCATGTAATGGAATCTCTTTAAGCCATGCCCGGCGGGATAAATTTAAAATGTACGAAGCCTGTTCCAAAGCAGGGGTACCTATTTTGGATTATGGTCTCTTTGATTCGCTTGAATCATTGCAAAACTGGGTAGAAAAGAAAAACAAATTTCCGATTGTGATCAAACCGGCAAGAAGTGCCGGAGCTGACGGTCTGCATTTCTGCCATAATGGTGAACAGGTATCTCAGGCTTTTATGAACATCATCGATTCTACAAGCATGTTTGGAGAAACCAATCAGGCCGTTATCGCTCAGGAATTTGCCCGTGGATACGAAATCGTTGTGAATAGCGTTTCCTGCAATGGTTGGCACCGTATCAGTGACCTTTGGAAATACGCAAAGACAGAAACCGCAGACGGCCACTCAGTCTATGACGGGGTTGAGATCGTGGAAGATTTCGGAAAGGATACCGAAGCGGTCCTTCAATATACACGATCGATTTTAGATGCCTTACAAATCACAACCGGTGCTGCTCATACGGAAATTATGGTAACGGAGAACGGACCCGTTTTAATTGAGTGCGGAGCTCGTCCCATGGGCGGGAGCTTTCCGCAGGAGATTATTCACAGCTGTTTGGGCTATACACAACTTGAATTGAGCATTGATGCGTATTTATCCCCCGACGACTTTCAAACCCGCTGGGATTATCCGTATGCTTTAAAGCGATATGCCCTTTTCAAGTTCTTTTCCTCACCCAGAAAAGGCGCCCTTGAAGCCATCCCCGGTGCAACTTTGCTGGCCGGACTGCCTTCCGTCGAGGGCGGAAATTTCATCGACTGTATCGAAACAGCACAGGTTGATCGAACCATCGATTTACTGACTTCGCCGGCACAGATCTACCTTTGCCACGAAGACAGGACGGTCGTTCATGAAGATTTCCACCTGATTCAGTCATTAGAGCGAGAGGCGCAAAATCTTCTTTTTGAAATGGCTCCCCTCGATCAGGGCCGCAATCCTCAATGGTTTTTGGAATTACCCGATGACGTATGGCTTAAACCCGAGGAAAACGGCAAACCAGATGCGGATATCATCTGGGATGCTTTGCAATTACGTGAAGGGATGGAGGTACTGGACTGCCCTTGCGGCGATATGCGAGTGGGCTTGCATTTGGCAATGCGAGGCGTGAAATTAACCGGAGTTGATGTCAATCCAAGCTTCATTGAAAAGGCACGCAAGCGTTTTCACGATGCGGGATTAACCGGAGAATTAACCATCTCAGATATGAGGGATCTTCATTACAACAACCAATTCGACGCCATCGTCAACTGGTTCAACAGCTTTGGTTATTTTGATATCGAAACGGATTACTATGTGCTCAAACTCTTCCACAAGAGTCTTCGTCCACAAGGATTGCTGTTAATCGAGGCCCCGAATCGGAAAAACATCATCAAAAATACCCGAAATATCAAACAAGAGGATGGTCATGAACTGATCCGACGCTGGGATGAACTGACCGAAAGGTTGTATGCCCCGGTAGAAATCTCTCAGAACGGTAAAAAAACAAACGTGGTGATCGGCACCAGAATGTATTCCCTAACACAATACCAGTTGCTGTTCAGAATTGCGGGATTCGATTTGGTGAAAGTCTATGATGAACAATTGAATCCGTTTAGTGACGACTCACAACGCATGATATTCATTGTCAGAAAAGCCTAATAGGGCTTAACAAAAGGGGATGACGTGTTGAAACGAAAGATCGGTTTATTCGAAGCCAGAGACCTGACAACGGGAGGGATTTATAGAAACCTTTTCGCTATGGCCGTGCCAACTGCCTTAGGTTTTTTGGGTCAAACGATTTATGATGTCGTCGATATGATTTGGCTGGGAAGAATCTCCACAAAAGCCGTTGCCGGTGTAACGGTTTTTGCAACCATCTTTTGGTCGGTGGAAGCGCTAAATGAAATCATCGGCATCAGCTCCGTCTCCCTCATCGGGCAGAGCTATGGTGCAAAAAACACAGCCAGAACCAATCGGATCATCGAGCAAACCCTAACCTTCAAGAGCCTGGTGGCTTTGATCGCCATGGTTATTCTTTTACTCGTTCTCAAACCCTTATTGGGCTTTCTCACACAAGACAGCACCGTCCTAAAAGACGCCATGGACTATGGATACATCCGGATCTTCTTTCTTCCGATCATGTTCTCCTCCTACACCGTTAACACCGCCTTACGCTGTATCGGAGATGCGAAAAGCCCCATGCTGATCATGTTGTTTGCTGCCTGTTTGAACATCGTGTTGGATCCTATTCTGATCTTTGACAAAATCCCCGGCACATCCATCCCCGGATTGAATCTGGGTGTTTTCGGCGCTGCACTCGCCACGGTCATTTCCACTTCCATCGCCGTCGCCATTGGATTTTATCTGTTGTATTCAGGAAAACGGGGCGTAAAGATATCCCTGAAAGGATTGTTGAAACTAGACTGGTCCATCGATAACAAACTGATAACCATCGGCTTGCCAACTGGTTTTGAATTGCTGAGCCGTAATATTTCCTGGTACATCGCCATGAAAATCATCGCCTCATTTGGCACCGTTGCAGTCGCCACAATCGGAATCGGCACACGCTTTACCGGCTTATTGCTGATGCCCATACTGGGCTTATACGTAGGAAGCAGCTCCATCATCGGACAAACCCTGGGGGCTAATAAAATCGATCGCTCAAAAAAGACGGTTAAAGCCAGTGCCGTGCTGGGAATGCTGATAATGGGCGTAGGAGGCATTTTTGCCCTGTTATTCCCCGATTTGATCATGCGCATGTTTATTAACGAACAACCGGTGATTGATCTGGGCAGAAATATGATCCGCATACTCGGACCCGGAATGGTATTTCTGGCAGCCTTTTACGGATTCTCCTCAGCCTTTGGAGGTGCCGGCTATATGCAGCCATTTATTAGCTCAACGATCATCAGTCGATGGTGTTTCATGATCCCGTTACTCATACTCCTGATCGTCTTGTTGAAATCCCCAATCGAAGCCATCTGGATCATCCTCATCCTCACAGACGCAGTAGCTGCAGTTGTCATGATGATCAATTATAAACGCGGAAAATGGGAAATAAAACGAGTTTAAGTAGGACCTGGTGTTGGAATACACACCTTGAAGTTTTTGCTTCTCAAAAACTTCAAGGTGTGTATTCCAACACCAGGCCAGTAATCCAAGGGGACAGACCCCGTGGTAACTAATTAGAAACCGTGGATTCCAGTTTCTTCAAATCCAGTTGATTGTCTTCCGAATAGCCTTTTAATATGTTGTACAGGGCTTTTTCGGTTGGAGGTAAATCATTTGAGCAGAGAGCAGAGAGAGCAGAGAGGGACGGTTCTGTTTGCGGATGAACCTCAAGAGTTTTGGGGTTATAACGTTACTCGCTCATCACGCATATTCCTCAAAAA
>DAOTHY010000027.1:10400-25849 GCA_035447925.1 Thermotogota bacterium | reverse complement strand
ATGAGTTGACGGCGTTGATGAAAGAAGATGGTTTAATCGTTAAGAAAATCATCCAAGTAAATAGAGAAATCGAATCGTTTAAAGAAGCACTGTTCTGTCTTTTTATGGATAGTTATTCGCTGGTACTGACTTTTGGGGGAATCGGAATGGAAATTGACGACATTGTTCCCGAAGCTACCGGTGCACTGATCGACAAAAGACTTCCCGCTTTGGAAGGTGCCATCATGTACTCCCTTATGGAAAAAGGAGCTTACTCCATACTAAATCGGGGCGTTTGCGGCATCTTTCATTCAACAGTCGTCATTAATTTACCCAAAAAACAGTATTTAATCAAAGAAATCCTCAACACGATAATTCCATTGCTCAAACAAGGGCTCTATAATATACAAAAAGGTTGATGACAGATGGCGGATAAAAAGGGATTGTTAAGGATTAAAAACAAGAAAATAAGAGAAACCATTCACGGGTATTTGTTTCTTTTGCCCTCCTTTGTCATATTGGGAATCTTCGTCTTTTGGCCCATCGGGTATTCCTTTGTCCTGAGCTTTTTCAAATGGGATTTTGCCAATCAAAAGAATCCCTACTTCAATGGATTTGACAATTACAAAAAGCTGTTTGAAATGGACATGGCCCTTCCTTATTCGTTTTGGAAAGCCCTGATCTTTTCTGCTGCATACCTTGTGGTCGCCATTTGCATCTTAAAAGTTGTGCAGACTCTGATCACGGCTCACGGACATTTTGAAAATCGTGCTTATGACCGATTCCGTGAAAAAAAACTGTTGCACATCGCAGCCTGCGCCCTCCTTTTTCTGGTTACCTGGATGATTGCCTCGTTTGATCTTGCTTGGCTGCTTTTGTTGCCCATCGCAGCGGGATTATTTTATCTTCTCCTTTTAAAAAGAAGGTTACCGGTTAATGAGGAAAGCGGTCTTTGGACGGGTTTGTTTATCATCATAGCGGTCTACATTGCCTTGAAGGTTTTCAGCGGTGTGCGCTATGAACTGTTCGACTTCCTTCTGATAACAAAGGAATCCTCGGTCTTTATTAAAGCCATATACAACACCCTTTATTACGTGTTGTTGACCACACCCACGGGGATCTTCTTGAGCCTTTTAATCGCCATGGTGTTGAATTTACCTCTAAAGGGAAAACTCATCTACCGAACGGCTTTTTTCATCCCCTATATCACATCCGTGGTGGCCATATCGTTGGTCTGGCAATGGATTTTCAACGACACATACGGTTTGATGAATTATTTCCTGTCCTTTTTCGGAAGCGGAAAAATACCCTGGTTGACGGATGAGGTCTGGACTATTCCGACCATTTCGATCGTTTCCGTATGGAAAATGGTGGGTTATAACGCCATCATCTTCCTGGCGGGACTACAATCCATCGACAAATTCTATTACGAAGCGGCGGAAGTGGACGGCGCAAAAAAGATTCAGCAATTCAGGCATATCACTTGGCCGTTATTGTCACCCACTACCTTTTTCGTCCTCATCGTCTCGGTAATCGGTAATTTTAAGGTGTTCACAGAGATATTCGTTCTATACCATGAACTGCCCGGACCTTACAACAACAGTGGTATGACCATGGTTTATTATATCTTTAACAAATTCTACAAAGATCAAAGAATGGGCGAGGCAAGTGCAGCAGCTTATGTCTTGTTTATGATCATCATGATCCTGACCTTCTACCAATTCCGTGCCGGAAAAAGAAGAGTCAGTTACGTTTCCTGAGGTGGTTGCTGATATGAAAAATCCCATTATAAGAATATGTATCTATGCGTTGGTAATAATCGGTGTTATGCTCATGATCTCCCCGTTTATCTGGATGATCATGACCTCTTTTAAATTAGATGGTGAAGTGGAATCCTGGCCACCCAAGTGGATCAGCCAGTCTTTCAGTTCCCATCGGGACATTCAATTATCTCTGGTACGTTCCGGAGGTGTTACCATTGACTTTTCCGCTTTGACCATCGAGGAATTTTTCAACTTGAACAAGATCATCGAAGCACAAACATCCACACAAATCCCCTTGGTTTACAGTGTCAACGATGATTCACCCTATCGAGGTGTCATGACCGTTGACTTTTCACCAACCGGTGAACCCGTTGATTTCTCTACAGTCCTCAGCCCGCAATCAATGGATCGGTTAGGGGAGATATTTGAGTCCAATCAACCTATGTCAGAAAACATTTATGAAACCTATTCAAACATGATTCTGATTGACAATCCCATGACCCTGATGAACACCCTGATGAGTTTTCTGTATTTCGAACATGACAGTCCGCTCACCAGAATGATACTGGTTAAGGATATTCAGGCTGTAACGGAAAATATCTCTGCGTTTTTGGACAAAAACGGCGAGAAATTGAAAAATCACAATTCCTACGCCCTCTCTTCCGAAGATGATGAGTCAACTCGGTTGGAAAAAGAGTCCAAAAAAGCTTATACACAGATGATTGTCGACACTTTGATCACCAAACTGGGCAAGCTCAACCTGTATTTGGAGGAGTTTAAAAAGGGCACCCCTATTGTCAGCAAGACAGAGTTACAAGCCCTACTCAAAGAAGCCAATAATCATCTCCAAGGGGTTGAATTACCTGAAGATTATTCCCAATGGGCGGCTTTGCGCTTGTTGGAGAAAAACGTCATCACCCCGCTCTTTTCCATTTTAAACGCCGTAAATTTGGGGATTGAAGTGTACACCTTCTATGAGGATGTCCAAACGCAGTCATCCGATCAAACTCAATTGGTGTTCCAATTCAGTACGCCTGAAACCATCGCCGAGGAAATCCGTACGGCATTGGCTGAAACGTCTTATTCAGATGACCATAAACACCTGTTGAACGAGTTGATCAATCACAACCTGCAAGGGAGTGTTAATAACCTTTACAAAGAGCTGGACAAGCGATTCGAATCCAACCTTTCCAATTATGAGCTCACCAAAAAGGAAAAAACAGCCTTCAACAACCGTGTAAAATCCTATTGTGCCCGGTTTGTCACCATTCTCTCCGGACAAAGCGAACTGGAAAGCGTCGTAATCGAGACACTGTTGGCCGGAGATGATCCTTCAGAAATCATCAACGCCTCTTCTATTGAGTCCTCAGAAAAAGAACAATTTTTGGTCTTGATCAAACAGGCCGGCGACGATCTCACACAAACCACTCTCGATCAGGATGAGAGTTACCGCCTGTTGGGCAAACGCTACAAATCAGAGGTATTTGCACAATATTACACATCCCTTTATTCACAAGTCTACAACAAGATGCAGATCATTCAGGCTCCTGAGTATGTGGAATCTGTCATATACCGTAACTTGACTTCCGTTGAAGTGCTGCTGAAGGATGTCCACCCCATCTGGTTTTGGGATGAAAACACGACGATGAAAGTGGATTATTCCTTTGGAGATGTGTTCAAGAATATCTTCCAAAACTACGTGAACGCTTGGAAAGCGGGTAAGTACTTCGGACAGTATTATTTAAACACCATCTTTGTGGCCGTTACGACCACGGTTTTAGATATCCTCTTCGCCTGCATGGCCGCTTTTGCCTTCTCCAAACTGAAATTCTACGGCAGAGATTTTGTCTTTATGCTGTTTTTGGCTACCATGATGGTTCCCGGAGAAGTCTTGTTGGTCCCCAATTACATTACATTGTCGGTTTTCGGTTGGATAGACAGCTACTGGGCCTTAATTGTTCCATGGACGGTGAGCGTGTTTGTCATCTTCCTTATGCGTCAGCATTTCATGAGCATCCCCGATGAATTGTACGATGCCGGAAAAATGGACGGCATTTCGAAATGGGGCTTTTTGTGGAAGATCATGGTTCCCCTTTCAAAACCGGTCATTATAACCGGTTCCTTGCTTAAATTCATTGGAAGCTGGAACGCATTCCTGTGGGTATTGATCGTAACAAAAAGTCCGGAGGTCCGCACCTTGCCGGTGGGATTGGCCAATTTCAGTTCGGAAGTGGGAACACTATACAATCAGCTGATGGCAGCATCCACATTCTCGATGCTTCCCATCGTGATCCTGTTCCTGTTCGTTCAGAAATACTTTATTCAGGGAATCGCCAGGACGGGATTGAAGTAAAAAAGAGGGTTTTGGGTATAGGGTCTGGAAAAAACAAAAGCAGGGCGTCTCTATGTGATTTAACAGTCTTCAAAGTAAGATTAAAGTTTTCTCTAAACCCTAGAACCCAGAACCTGTTCTTATAAAGGAGACGATTATGAAAAAGACAACAATCATTGTATTCATTCTTTTACTCTTCATGATAACTGCTTGGGGAGCTAACTATGGCGGTTCAATCGGGGTTGCCATTCCCACCGATATTTCCGAGACAATCGATCCCCATCGGGCCACCGGTGCCTTGACCTTTGAAATCCTTTATAACATCTATGAAGGGTTGATTCAAGTCGACCAGGAAGGAAATCTGGTAGGTCTATTGGCAACGGACTGGACCATTTCGGATGATGGCTTGGATTATACATTCAAGCTCAAGCAAGGTGTGACATTCCATGATGGCAGTGACTTTACATCCGAAGATGTCAAATTCACCTATGAACGCATCATGGATCCTGCAACAGGATATGCCAAGGCCTCTAATTACATGGTGATTAAGGACATTCAAACACCGGATGCCTACACCGTTCATTTTTCGCTGGTTAAATCCTACTCGCCTTTTTTAGCGCTGGTGTCCAAGATTCACATCCTTCCCTCCGATTCAGATGTGGATTTCGATTTAGAATGTGTGGGAACTGGACCCTTTTATCTTGAGGAGTGGAAGCGAGACATGTATCTTCACTTGAAACGGTTCGAAGATTATCACATCAAGGGCATCCCCTATCTCAATGAAGCCTATTTCAGAGTAATTCCCGATGAAAACAGCCGGTTTATGAGTCTGCAAACTGGTGTAGTGGATGTCATCCCCAGAATTGACCAAAGCTTTATGAAGCGCATCGAAGCCGATCGAGCGATCAAATACGTCCGAGCCCCCATGAATCTGGTTCAATTCATGGCTATCAACAACAAACAAGCACCTTTGGATGATCTACGCATCCGGCAGGCCATCAATCACGCCATCGACAGAGACCTGTTGATTGAGTTTGTGGCGGAGGGGCTGGCCAGACCTTTAAACACCCATATGACACTGATGAGCCCGTATGCCCTGGATTATGACCAATATCCGTATAACCCGGAAAAAGCCATTGCGCTTATTGAAGAGGCTGGCTACTCCTTTGGAGAACTCGAGTTGACCATCGCTTTACCGCAACCCTATGAATTCCATCAAAGAACCGGTGAGGTGATTGCCCAAATGCTTCAAGGAGCGGGCATCAAAACAAAATTGCAAATTGTTGAATGGGGAACGTGGATCTCGGATGTTTACAACGGCAGAAAATACGACATGACGATTATCGGCATCGAGGGAGAACCGGATCCGTATATTTATCTGGATCGATTCTATTCCTATGCCTCTCGGAATTTCACCAACGTTTCCAGCGAGGCTATCGATGGGTGGTTAGACAGCCTGGCGGTGGAAAGTGATTTCGAAACCAGAAAAGAACTGGTGTCCAATGTGTTAATGGAGCTGGTGGATACTGCGGCCTCCGTCTGGCTCATGGAACCCGACGAAATCGTAGCATTGAGAAACAACGTCATGGGCTGGACAATATACCCGGTGTATGTAGACGCCCTGAAAGATATCTGGCTTCAGGAGTGATGGGATGAGACTCATCATGGACGTGGGCAACACCCATATTACCTTAGGAGTATGGGACGGTAAAAACTTCAAGGCAAAATGGCGGATAGCAACCCATACCATCGATACAGAAGACCAGTTTTTTTCATCCCTCTACCCGCTGTTAATGTCGGCAAATATCTCAGTCGACCACATCGAGTCCATCGCCATCGCTTGTGTGGTACCGGGAACCGTTGGAATGTTCAAAGCCTTTTCAAATAAATACTTCCATACCACACCTGTTTTCGTCTCTCCGATTGATGGGCTAGATGTAACCTGGAAAGCCGATAACAACGCTGAAATTGGACCGGACCGAATTGCCAACGTCTTGGGCGCCAAAGATTATTTTGGTGCCAATGCCATTGTTTTGGATTTTGGTTCTGCCATTAACGTGGATATTTTATACAATAACGCCTTTGTGGGTGGATCAATCCTGTTGGGAATCAACACCGCCATGCAAGCCCTTTTTTCAAAAGCCGCCATGATTCCGCCTGTGGACCTGTTTTTTGAAGACCATTATCTCGGAACCAACACCGGTGACAACATCCGTATCGGTCTGGTGAACGGGACTTATCACGCCTTAGAGGGAATCACGGCAAATATAAGAAAAGCGCTCCAGACAGATATGCCGATCATCGCCACAGGTGGTTTATCCAGTATGTTCCATTTTGAAGGAACGTTTATCGATCATTTTGACGACGATTTAACCCTCAAAGGTGTCATTTCTTTTCAAAACAGAGTGGCAAATGTTTGATCAGCACCATTTAATCAGCACAGCAAGGCTTGACGTCGTTCCACTCACCTTGATTGACCTTCGTTTATATATCACCGATTACAGGGCTTTTTGCAAGAAAAGCTGAACACCGTGTTTTTTTTTATGGAAAAACTTAGACGCTCTTGAGACAAAATTACTCTAAGGATGAAAATTATGAAAAAGAATTCCCGGAGAAATATAGAAAAATTTTCTTTAATTTTTATCATCTTATTCCTAATACTCATTCCCGCTTTTATATTCTCATCCGAAAACCCGGATAATTCTATCTTTATCGGCTTATCCTATCCCTTTTACATGGACAACGATATCGAATTCAAGCTGGGGTTTCAATTAGCCCTTGACCAAATCAATGCGACCGGAGGGATTAACGGACGAGAACTCAAAGTCTTGAAAGTGGACGACAAGAGCAATGTTGCCGAAGGAATGAAGGCTGCACAGTATTTCGTAGAACAAGAGGTAGTAGCCGTCATTGGCCATTTCAATTCCAGTGTGGCGTTAATCACCGCCCAGATTTACGATAACAACAACACCGTTTACATCGCCCCTTGTGCCACCACGCCATTTTTAATGAAAGATTCTTATACAAAAGTCTTCCGAACCATTCCCGACGACAAGCAGGTCATTCAAAATTTATTTGACTTCATCAGCAACCAAGGAATACAACACGTTGCTGTTTACTATGCTGAAGATGATTTTGGTCGGGGGGTTGCAGACTCAGCTCAATCGGTAGCCTCTGACTATGGCATAGAAATCATCGATCGAACCACTATCGTCCATCAAAACAATTTCCATCGGGTCATGGACCGATGGCGTGCCTTGGACTGTGAAGCGGTACTGATAGGAGCTACATTCGACAGGGTAAAAGACCAGATCAAAGCCATCAAACAAGCCATTCCGGATATTTTAATATTGGGAACATCCTCCTTGGACTATCCCGATTACATCCCCTATTTGGGAAAAAGTGCGGAAGGCTCCATTATTCCCACTCATTACAAGTCCTTAGCAACTTCTCAAGCCAATCAGGACTTTATCTACACCTTCAAACAGCAATTCCGGAAGGAACCGGATATGTACGCTGCCATAGCTTATGATACACTGATGATACTGAAAACCGCTTTAGAACGGGCAACAAGACAAAATGAGAATGAAAAGATGGGGATCACTTTATCTGAAACTTTATTAGACATTCGCAGATACTCAGGGGTCACCGGAACGGTTTATTTCAACAAGAATGGAGAAATAGAAGGGGACAATATCTTTCTGAAAATCGTTGTTAATGGGGAATTCATTTTTCTCGATGACGATTAAGCCACAAGGTGAGGTAAACATGACAGAAAAAAAGGCTCCCGAAAAGAGAAAAAATCGCCAAACAAGAGAACTGGCCAACAAACCGGTGGATATTACCACTAAAACCTCCTGGCTCATCATCGTTGGGGTGCTGATTTTAATCGCCGGATTGCTCTATTGGGGGTTTTTCGGCTCTATTGACATGACTGCCAAAACCCAAGGGATTTTAGTGTCCGGTGGGGGTTTTGCCTATGTGTATTCATCAACGGAAGGCTCAATTTACGACATCTCTTATCGAATTGGCGACCTTATTAATGAAGGTGCTATCGTTGCCCGGGTGGACAAACCGGATCTGGTTCGTGACATCAACACCATGCGGGATGCCTTGGACGAAAGCCAAAATGCGGATATGATGAAAGAACACGAAAAAATGATAGACCTTCTGAAGGAAAAATTAAAAGAAGAGAGTCAAATATTAACTGCTGAAAGTGGTAAAATCGTCGATCAATATATTCAGAAGGGTCAATACATCCAAAAAGGAGACACGCTTTTTAAAATATCCAGAACGGGTGAGACCGTAAAAGAGCTAATCGGTATTCTCTACTTTCCCGTGGAAACCGGCAAAACCATTGAGCCGGGTATGTCGTGTCGTCTTATTCCATCCACCACAAACAGGGAACAGTACGGCTTTTTAAAAGGGACTGTTGTCAGTGTCTCAGATTACCCCATTACGGAAAAGGCCATTTCAGATTTTACAGGAAGCCAAAGATTTGCGGAACTTTTTGCCAAAGAAGCTGTCTTGGAAGTCATTGTTGATTTACTCCCCGCACCGGATACCCCCTCTGGTTATCAATGGACATCCTCTGAAGGGCCTCCCCTTGAATTGGAACCGGGAACAATCTGTGAAGGTCTTTGTATAACCGACAAGATCCGTCCCATTGAACTAATCTTTCCCAATCTGAAAAGGTGATTGCGATTAGCGGCCGTATAAAAAAAACACCAACTCTCTTACAAATGGAAGCCGTAGAATGCGGTGCAGCATCCTTGGGGATGATCCTGGGCTATTACGGTAAATATGTACCATTGGAAGATTTGCGTTATGAATGCGGTGTCTCAAGGGATGGCAGCAATGCCCTCAATATCATCAAAGCAGCCAGGCATTACGGCTTAACGGCTAAAGGCTTGCGTATGAATCTTGAAAAACTTGAAGAAATCAACAAACCGGTGATCATTTTTTGGGGGTTTTATCACTTTATCGTGCTGGAAGGGATTAAAAAAGACTATTACTACCTAAATGATCCGGCAACGGGGCACAGGAAATGCAGCAAAGAGGAATTCGAAAAAGATTTCACCGGCATCGTTCTCACCTTCGAGCCTTCAGAAACTTTTGAAAAAACCGGCAAAAAAACCGGCTCCTTTTTTTCCGTTATCAGCGATCTCTCCATCGATAAAAAAACCTTGTTGTTTGTCTTTCTGTGTGGCTTTTTACTTGCCTTTTCAGGCATTATGATCCCCACCTTTTCCAGAATATACATCGACACCATTCTCATTCCCCACAGGGACGAATGGCTATTGCCTTTGTTGGGAGCCATGCTGTTAGTTGCCTTTTTCACCGCACTTGTGACGTATTTACAAGAAAAAACACTGCTCAACCTGGAAAACAGAATCGCCGTGCAGCAGTCCTCCAGCTTTTTCTATCATTTGTTAAAGTTGCCCTTGACCTTTTTTATGCAGCGATACGCAGGAAATTTAAACGCCACCATGACCTCCGGTGAACAGATGGCCACGTTGTTGGGTAATCAATTTTTACTGGCTTTTGTCAATTTGGTCTTTTCCTCTTTTTACATCCTCATGATGTTCCAGTATGATATCCTGTTGACATTGATCAGTATTACCTTTACAATACTCAACATCGTTACGGTGTTTATCATCTCTAAAAAGTTCAAAGAGGAATACCATCTCCTTCTATCCGACGAATTGAAATTATCCGGAATAGCCGTTTCTGGGATTCAAACCATAGAAACTTTAAAAGCAACCGGACAGGAATCCATATTCTTTACCCGCCTGGCTGATCAATATTCACAACTTCAAAACAAGTTGTTTGGTATCACTAAAAAAACACTGTTCTTTAACTCAGTCCCCCAGATGTTTGAGTTCATTTCCATGTTGTTGTTATTATTAATTGGGGGTTTAAAGATTATGAATTCTTCCTTGACTATTGGTTCATTTGTGGCCTTTCAAACGTTAAACGCCGCCCTTTACCTCCCAGTCAGAGAATTTATTCAAACCATGCTCTTTGTTCAAAGAAGCGAAGCGGATAAGAAACGTCTGGAAGATGTCCTGAAATACCCCCAGGATCCATGTCTGGAACGCAATGTAAAAGAAGATACCCTCATCAAAAAATTAAGCGGGAAAATAGAAATCAAAAACCTTTCCTTTGGCTATTCGAGACTGGAAAAACCCCTAATTGAAGATTTCAACCTCATCATCGAACCGGGCCAACGAGTTGCCCTTGTAGGTCTTTCCGGAAGTGGAAAAAGCACACTTGGCAAATTGATTGTGGGATTGTTTCAACCCTGGAGCGGCGAGATTCTTTACGACGGCTTGCCTTTAAACCAAACGCCATTATCCATGACCTCCGCCTCAATCAGTTATGTAGAGCAAGATGTCACCTTGTTTACGGGAACTGTTAGAGAAAACCTCACCCTGTGGGACCCAAACATCAGTGAGAGTGATATCATCCAAGCAGCCAAAGACGCCTGTATACACGACGAGATAACTACTTTTGCAGGCAAAGAGCCCGGCAACTCAGAATACGCCTATCGCTTTCAGGAATTCGGAAACAACATCAGCGGCGGCATGCGCCAACGCATCGAAATTGCCAGATGTCTGGCCAAAAACCCCAGTATTCTAATCATGGACGAAGCCACCAGTGCCTTAGACTCAAAAACAGAACTGGAAATCGATCTGAACATCCGTAAAAGGGGATGCTCCATTATCGTCATCTCCCATCGCTTAAGCACCATCAGAGACTGTGACGAAATCATCGTTTTGGACAACGGTAAAGTAATCGAGCGTGGCAAACACGAAGAACTCATGAGAGGCAACAGCGCCTACTCCAAAATGGTCACCCACTCCCAAATGAAAGTGTGAGAGGAGTCTGGTGTTGAGGAACACACCATGAAAAGAGAGATAGCATGAATAAACAACTGGAACAACTATTAAAAACCAAATCAAAACCAGCCGATGCCTCCACACCCTTTGAACTGAAAAACGGCCAGTTAGTATTAGTTCTCAAAGGAAGGGCAGACCTTTTCATGTCAGAAAAAATGGCCGATCCCATCCTGAAAGACCGGTTGTTTAACATTGGCAGCTTTCAAGCCGGAGAAACCTTTGCACTCCTGGAAATGCCCGAAGGATTTGGGCTCACCATCCGCTGTATCAACCATTCCAAGATTGCCCTCATCAACCGAGAGGAAATCTTCGATGACCATCAATCCGATTACTTGAATGCTGTCAAAAGACTGAGCACACGCTTGATTTCCAACCTGAATCCGCCCCATAATCAACTCACGCCCCCGGAAGAAGTCTCCGTTAAAGCCTATCAACGATATCAAAAAACAGCTTTTCTATTAACCTTCGAACAGATCTCTGAAAGTGAACTCAACACACTCAGAAACATTAAGAAGACACAAGATCGAGATCAACGTTTGAAGCAACTTTCAGAGAACACCTTGAGGACTTTATATACCATCAAAGAAAAAAAAGAACCGGAACAATCCTTACCTTCGAACAACGCCCTTTTAAGGGCCTGTATTCGCATGGGACAAGTTATCGGATTCACCATACCCGAGATAGACGATAAAAAGATTACCAGGTCCGAAGATCCTTTGGCCACTATCGCCAAAAACAGTGGATTCAGATACAGACGATTTGACCTGGAAAAAGATTGGTCGGCTAAAGATCTGGGACATTTTCTTGCCATGACAACTGAAGGCGAGCCCGTCGCCATGATCCGAAAAACCGGTCATTACCAGGCTTATATCCCCTCACAAGAACAAACGCTCAACGTTCAATCCGGTGAAAAAGGCTCTCAAGGATTCCAGTCCTATGGTTATTACCTGTACAGACCCTTTCCCAACAAACCCATCGGTATGAAAGAACTAATAGCCTTTATCGCCAAATCTTTAAAGCCCGCCAGCCTGTTAAGCATATTCATCATTGGTTCTTTTTCTGGCTTTTTGAGTGCCCTGGTGCCTGTGATTACCGGGTATCTGTTGGAAAACCAAATCCCTGCCCGACAACCACAGGGACTGTATCAGATCATCGGCACATTACTTGCCGTCATCATGGCAGCTGTCATCTTTAATCTAAGTAAATCTTTATTAACCACCAAAATAGAATTTAAGTCCGACATGCAAACCCAAATCGCCCTGTGGAATCGACTCATCGATCTGCCTCCCTCATTTTTCCGACGATATCCATCGGGTGAAATCGGCAAGAAGATGCTCAGTTTTTATCAAATCAGAATGATCCTGGCCAATGTGATCTCGGATTCCCTGCTTTCGGCAGTGTTTTCGGTTTTTTACATCATCGTCCTGTTCCTTTACAGTCCATCTCTTGCACTCATGGCCTTGAGTATTTCTCTTTTGAATTTGGCCGTTACCCTTATTGTTGGTTACTTTCAAATCAAGACCGGATATGAAAAATTAGTGTTAACCGATAAACTCTCAGGGATCATGCTTGAAATGCTGTTATCCATCACTAAAATCAGACTCTCAGCCGCACACGACCGAATTTTCCACAATTGGTCAAAGGCCTATGCCAAGGGTAAAAAGATGGAAATCAAAGAGAAAAAACTACAAATCTTCTCTAATCTATACATCGATACCATGGCCATTATCAGTTCGGTCATCATCTTCTTTTTGGCTTACAGCATAGGAACACTGACAACCGGCGGTTTCGTGGCCTTCAACAGCGCCTTCATGTCCTTTCAAATGATGCTGGCAGCCCTTTCGGGGACCACGCTTTCATTGAGCATTGCCTATTCACTATTGAAAAATATCCGTCCCGTTCTAGAGGAAGTCCCGGAAATCACCAAAGAAAAACAACATCCAGGAGAACTGAAAGGCAACATCGAGTTCAACAACTGCTCCTTCAGCTATGAAAACTCCGCCAAAGTGGTGATCAAAGACCTGAACCTGCGTATTGAAGACGGAGAATATGTGGCTATCGTAGGGGCTTCGGGCAGTGGCAAATCTACTCTCATGCGCCTGATCCTTGGATTTGAAAAACCCACCGCCGGAAAAATCTATGTGGGGGGTAAAGACCTGGAACAGTACGAACTCAGCGAGATTCGCCAGCAAATGGGGGTGGTCCTTCAAAACAGTAAACTTCTCTCCGGAGACATCTTCATGAACATCGCCGGCAATTCCTATGACATCACCGAAGAACAGGTCTGGGACGTTTGTGAAAAGGCCGGTATCAAGGAAGATATTGAAGCCTTGCCCATGGGCCTGAACACCTTCATCAACGACAGCACCTCCACCCTTTCGGGTGGCCAAAAACAACGCCTCCTCATCGCCAGGGCCTTACTGAAAAATCCGAAAATCCTTCTCTTTGACGAAGCCACCAGCGCCTTGGACAATTACACGCAAAACATCGTAACTCAAACCTTGAAACAACTAAAGTCGACTCGCCTGATCATAGCCCATCGATTGAGCACCGTAAGAGAATGCGACAAAATATTCGTTTTGGATCAAGGAAAGGTTGTAGAAAGCGGTAGTTATAATATGCTCATGGAGCGCAAAAGTGTCTTTTACAATTTAGTCAAAAGACAAATCATTTAGAAATCAGGAGGATACATGACAAAAGAATTGCATGAAAAACTCAAACAATTTGAAGAAAAGGCCGGGACCGATTGGCTCAACAAATTGGAGGGTATAACAACAACTGAGCAGTTGATAAAAGTAGGAACCGTATATGGCATTACCCTTTCACAAATTCAAGCTCAGGAAGGCCTCGAGCTTTTGAAAACCGATGGCAATAAACTCAGTGAAGAAGAACTCTCCGCTGTTGCCGGCGGGAAACTCTATTTTTAAACAAGTTGAAGAAAACACCAAGATTATACGACGGTTTTTAAGATACTCATAAGGGTTTTATCCAGCTTCTCAGGGGTCATGGAATCCATGATATTCATGACCTTTTCAAGTCCCATAGGCTCTTTGTAGACCCGTTTGTTGCTCAAAGCGTCATAGATATCGGCAATTTAGATAATCTTGGCATAAAGATGAATGTCTTCTCCTGTTTATCCGTTAGGATAGCCTGAATCATCCAACTTTTCATGATGCTGTTTGATGATCTTGTACTCATTTTGAGTCAAGGCATCAGGTTTTTGTAGAACGGAATCCGCAATACCAATTTTTCCCAAAAACGTTGTTTCTCGGATAGTTCTTGTTGTAAAAAAAGCTAATGAAAGCCTGATTTACAATTATGTTGAACTCCTTTTCAAAGAAGACAGGGCCAATATTACCAAAAATCAATCTGCCGTTCTAACTAAACGCATGCCATTACTGAAACTGCTGAGATTAGGGTGGCAGTCAAAACGATTTGACACTCTGCAATACAAGTCTTGGAAATACCAGGCTCCGCCACGGGAGACCCGATAACCTGCCTTAGTGGTAGGGCTTTCAGGGCCAATTGGATTTTGTTTGTCTCCCTGTGCATAGTAATTGCCGTCCCAATAATCATAGCACCATTCCCATACGTTTCCACTCATATCATAAAGTCCCAATTCGTTTGGCGCCTTCTGTCCGACTTCAACGGTTGATTTACTTGTATCCTCTCCAAACATCGGTTTACACCAGGCAACATCATCGAAAGTATTGCTCCCGGCATATTTGAAGTCTTCTGTACCATTGTGACCACCCCGGGCGGCGTATTCCCATTCTGCCTCTGTTGGAAGGCGGTATCCCTGAACCTTTGTAATGTCTGTCGTCGGTTTACCTGTTTTATCCAGCAGATTCCCCTCACCATCATAAGCCTTTGCCAGTCCTTCTTTTTCGCTCAGCCAATTACAATAGGCGACGGCATCACTCCAGTTAACATAAATAACAGGTCTGGCCCCTCTTCCCCATCCCTTGTCCCTTTTTTTGGTTAGTCCCGTTTCTTCGCAGTAGGCATCGTATTCGTTAAATGTGACCTCGTATTTGCCAATATAATAGTCATAGGTCAGTTTCACCGTGTGGATGGGTTTTTCATTGTCCCAACCTTCGCTGTCTCCCCTGGTATTCCCCATTTGGAAACTGCCAGCCTTGACAAGGATCATTTCAGGCGCAGCAATTACAGCCGTCGCAAGCAGGATCATCAGCACACATCCCAGTGACAGTGCCCGTTTCTTCATGACGCATTCCTCCTTTGTATTTAGTCTTTTCTTCTTCTATCAGACAGAGTCGTTGCCAACTATCAGTCTCCTAAAGCTAAAAAACAAATGATCGATTAGATAACGGTGAAGAAGGACAATGATTTGATTGCTGCTTGAAGTACACCGCATAATCATGGATAGTCATTAGTGAAAAGGTTTTTTAAGTATATCATGGTTCGGCTGAAAAACATGCCACTCGAGTGAATATGGATAAGCCTACTTTT
>DAOTHY010000027.1:0-10300 GCA_035447925.1 Thermotogota bacterium | reverse complement strand
GTTGAAATGGATTCAATTCATCGCTTTGACTCAATTTGCCAAAAAAGTCTTTTAAATCAGCTAAATGCTTGATATCGATTATGATTACTCGGTCACCGTTTTTGTGAGTCAGTGTTTCCAATGCGTTGTACACATTATCATCCCCTATACAGATAGTATACATGAAACGCTATCAAATACCCCTGTTTTTATTTTTCTGCCATTATTGGTTTTTAGTCTTCTTCTTGCTGCTTTGAACCTGTCGAGAAAACATTTTCAAAAATTCTTTCAAATGGCCTTTTGTTCGCCGATCCTGTACGATCTTCTTCCCGGCAGCCTGATTGCTTCTTATGGTTAAAAATGCTCATGCTGGATAACGATTCAAATTGAGCGTATAATAGTAGAAACCACTGAAAGGAGTCTGATAAACATGAAGCATATCGTGATGGTTGTCACATTTTTTATCCTCCTAACCAGTATGGTTGTCGCAGGGGTTTCCGATAATTTCTATTGGTATCGGGCATCGGGTGAAGATCGTTTTTCAGTTGTGGTCAGCGCTTTTCCTGTTGTTCAGGATCGTTCTGATCCTGAGAATCCATTTCCGGAAATCGGAAGCAATGATCCTGATTTCAACGGGGATTGGTTGATGCAAATGTTGATTACACCCGTAGGGTTACAGGCTGTTTTCGCAACTTCAACCATAAGTGGAAAATCGGGTTTTATAATCCAGGGGAATATTGAAGAGGTATGGGTTAATTTTTCTGAGGTGCCAAGTCCTACAAACCCCTTGATCACAAATCTCAAATACACACTTGAAATCAACGGCGATTTGGTTCTAGGAGAAGAAGGAACTTGGGAACTTTTAGATTCAAAAACCAAACCCAAAGAGGCTTTGGCTTATTTGTTTGAGCAGCCCAATAATCCCAATTCACTGAAAGCCATTTACGTCGATGTATGCACCTCTTTTTCTGGTCAAATCGTCATCAACAAAGATAGTCGCCCCACTTATCGGCCATTTTCATATCGGATCGTAGATGGAGCGTATTCTTGTGAGGGATTTGTACAAAACATGGAATAGGATTTGTTTTTTCATCCAATTCGTTTATTTTTCAAACAGAATGCTATAGGAACCATACCCTTTTTCTTCCATTTCTTCATAGGGGATAAACTCAAGGGCAGCTCCGTTGATGCAGTATCTCAGACCTCCTCTGTCCTTTGGGCCGTCTGTAAAAACGTGTCCCAGATGCGAGCCGCTGATCTCGCTTCTGACTTCAACGACGTAATAATAAATATCCGAAACATACCTAATCGCATCCGCTGTAATTGGCTTTGTAAAACTGGGCCAGCCGGTACCGGAGGTGAATTTGTCCTCGGATGAGAAAAGAGGTTCACCGCTAGCAATATCCACGTATATCCCTTTTTCATGGACTTCCAGAAGTTCACTGGTAAACGGATACTCTGTGCCTGCATTCTGTGTAATGTTATAAGAAGTATAACTGAGTCTTTCTTTTAGGGCTTCTTCTGACATATCCCGTTCCACTTCAAAATCAAACAACGGCTTTTCCGCTAAACTGAGCGAAATGTGGCAATAACCAAAGGGGTTTTTCTCCAGGTAATCCTGATGGTATGCTTCCGCAGTGTAAAAGGCTTGAAGCGGTTCGATTTCGATGGCTGTTCGTTGACCTTCCCGTTCTTCAAACTCATCAATCACCTTTTGCACCCTTTTCAATTGTTGTTCATTCGTATAATAAATTCCCGATCGATACTGAACCCCAACATCATTACCCTGTTTGTTGACGGAGTAGGGGTTGATAATCCGCAAAAAATGCAGAATGACTTCTTCCAGACTGATGACATTTTCGTTGAAATCCACTTTTACCGTTTCCGCATGGCCGGAATCTTGTATTTTCTCTAAAACTCCTAAGGAATTTGTTTCCCAAATTCCATAAACAACATCTTCATAGCTCGGATTCTCCGTATCACCATTTGCATAACCGGATTGCGCATCGACAACCCCGAGTACCCGTTCAAAATAGGCCTCGACACCCCAGAAACAACCGCCTGCCAAATAGATTGTGTTGACATTTCGATACCCTTCGTCGATGATCATACTCAGTGCTTTTGCATTGTCATTGATCGAGCCATTCATAATGGGCAGTTCTTTTTGAATCCCGTTGATTTCCTTTTTGGCCTCTGTGGCAAAGGATATCGTTATGAAGAGTAATATGATCAAAACAAGCCATTTCTGATATTTCATAATTCTCACACTCCTTAATTTCACTAATAAAGTTGGCTATTCTGTTCGTATATATAGACGTTTTTTTTTAAGGTTTTTTAAAAAGGCGTTGTTTTTCATATGCGCTTCAAATGATCTGTGGTATAATGGCGAATTGTAGCACTTAGCCTGAACAAATCAATCCGCCTAACCAATTCAAGGATCTATCGATCTGTAATGAATATGGATTGATTTAGTCGTTTGTCGGATCATTTCACGGTTTGGTGAAAAGTGAACATACGGTCTGTTTTTCGTTCTGATAGAACATACATTTACCGGAAAAAAACGGGAGGAATGATGATATTACACATTATAAGAAATCAGGAATGGCAATTAGCCCAACAGTTAGGAATTTATAAAAATCATTCTCTGGAAGAAGAAGGCTTTATTCATTGTTCAGATGAAAATCAGGTTTGTAAAGTTGCCAATAATCTTTATAAAGAGGAAAAAGACGTTTTGCTTTTATATATTGATGAAAAAAAATTAGTGTCAAAAGTTGTCTATGAAGATCTGTATCAATTAGGCGAAAAGTATCCCCATGTTTATGGGCCAATCAATCTCGATGCTGTGGTAAGAATCAAACCTTTTCTTAAGGATAAACAGGGAGATTTTTATCTCTAAATGTTTTAGCTTAATAGTGTTTTGAAGTTGTCTCTTGATATTGATTGAATAAAAAGATGAAATGAATTATCGTAAATGAAGCAAATTCCGGTATTGGTGTAATGCGATTCGACAATATCACCCCTTATGCTTCCAGCAAAGGTGTTCCGCAAGCGCTTGCTGGATGTTTGAATATTGAGTTTAAAGCGTCAGGATTTACCTTCCAGAGAGGCTATTTCCGTTTTTTATAAAAGAATAATAATGTTTTTGATAAAAGAAATCATTAGTGGTTTTGACTATTGTTCTTAGAAAGTTTATAATGATATATTCTGAATTAATGATTCAATCTTAATATTTTCAAAATCTCAATGGGAGGTGTTTTGATGAGAAAAAAATGCTTTCTAATAACATTTTTTCTTATATCCTGTATACTATTACTCTTGATCTCATGTAAAGACTCGCTTGGGAATAATGGCATTATTTTTGCTGATCTTGATCTAGAAACTGCTGTGAGAAATGCTGAAGGCTATACCGGCGAAGCCATAGGACCGATATTTCCTGAAGATGTTCTTGGGATAACACTGTTAGATGTCAGTCATGAAGAACCAATCGAAAGTAACACACGAGATGGAGAAGAAAAGAACCATCCTGTTTTTTTCTTTCCAAAAAACAACTTATCCGATACTCAAGAGTTGTTTTATGAAAAAGAAACCGCCTTTGGAACCATTACATCCTTGGCGGGCATACAGTATTTAGTCAATCTTCAAACCTTGTTGCTTAAGAATAACTACGTTAGTGATTTATCTCCAATCAAGTACTTGACTCATTTAAAAACATTGGATTTTAGTGGAAATCAAATAACCAACATTTTTCATCTTCAGAAGCTTACAAATTTGGAATTTTTGCATTTTTCTGATAATCACGTAGTTGATCTCAGCGTTCTCTCCCATTTGACGAAATTAAAAGAACTCCAATTTATGTTTAACCAGGCCAATGATCTATCTCCTTTGGCTGGATTGACAGAAATAATCGTTCTCAATTTTAACTTCAATAATGTTAGTGATATTACGGTATTACAGAATCTTTCAAAACTTCAATTTTTAAGTATGAGTTGGAATGATATCAGCAATCTCTCTGTATTGGAAAATCTTTTAAACCTGACAGACTTATATTTTTGGCATAATCAAATCGCTGACTTAATGCCTCTACAAAATCTGACAAATATTGTAAACTTAAATTTTGGACAGAATTCGGTTAGCAATATTATGCCCATTCAAAATTTAATAAACCTTCAAAAGCTGTCTTTTTGGGGCAATGAAGTTACTGATATTTCTCCCCTTCAAAATATGCTCAATCTTGAAGAATTATGGTTTGAGCTCAATCAGGTCAGTGATTTATCCGTACTCCAAAATCTTACAAAACTGGAGGAACTGTGCTTTTGGGATAATCAGGTGAGTGATATCTCTAATTTAGTCAATAACCCTGGGATCGCTGAAAATGATTATATTGATATGCGTGCTAATTTTCTTGATCTCACAGAAGGTTCTCAGGACATGCTAAACATTCAGACACTTGTTAATAGAGGAGTTGAAGTTATTTATCTTCCCCAATATTAACTGAAACAATGATAACGATTGAATTAATAAAAAAAAAGAAAAAACGCAGAAAGGAGGCTGTTTATGAAGTACGCATTTAAAAAAAGAAATGCTATAAAGTTTATTGTTTTTTGGGTACTCATTTGTTTTGTTCTCGTCAGTTGTATGACTTCAGATTCTTTATTACCCGATGATCATCCGCTTAACCCAAATAATCCACCTGGAAGTGCTAACAAAGAAGATTACGGCAAGCCTTATCATGTCGACTTTGATCAAAATATAGAGGGTAGTTTTACATTTGCAATTATTGCCGATACGCATATTGATGCCAGTTATGCAGGATGGATTCCATTTTACAGTTATCAATATCGAGACACAAGCAAGGTAAAACGTAATAGAGATTGTGTGGAATGGGCGAATATTCTTAAGAATGGCGCAAAAAAGATAGGAAAAGATTGGGAATGGAAAGCACTAATCCATTTGGGAGATATGGTTGATTCAATGACTTCAGATGGAGGTGTTCAAAATCTCATCGCATTCAGACAAATCTGGGAGCATTCGTATCCGGGGCATGATGGTGGAGCAATTGCCGGAGCAAGTGATGGTAATGATACCGCATATTCTCTCGGTTATAAAATGCATGATGTACCACTTTTTCCATGTTTGGGAAATCATGATAATCCTGACAAGGATAGTAATCTGAAATTTCAGGGGTTTGATTATGTTGAAGATACGATTAAAGGGGCTAATGGGATTTTAAGTTGGTACACTAGACCGGATGGTCAAGGGGGAATGGGTTATATATGGAGCATGGGAAGATATGTGTTTATTAGCCTTGGGTTATGGGCCGGTTCATGTATTGATACGGATTCGAAGTGTGTCAGTTATAATAAATTACAGTGGTTAAAAGATTGGTTGAAGAATAATATCGGGGACGGGAAACGATTCCCGAAAGACACACCCATTTTTGTTTTTCAGCATTATGGATGGGATAGCTGGACCATCAACGATCATTGGTGGAACAAAGAAGATTATACAAAGGAATTAAACATTTTCTGCAGAAGGAATTTTTTCGATGACCCTGAAAAAATTCAAGGTGATCCTTATAATGTCGTTGCAATCTTTACAGGGCATACGCATTATCAAGATTATGTTCAAGTTAATGCTGGAAAAGATAAAGATGGAAATGACATCGTTTTTGATAACGTTGTCTGTGATGATTCCGGTAGCGGTGATGTTTATGGGCTTTCTGAAGTTCATGTGTTTGAAAATCATGAATTAACCGGTGGCACTCTTTCCATTACATATTGGAAAAGAGAATCGAGTAGATGGACTCCCCACGTTTGGGAGAAACATTACGATTTTTAAAAAGTAAAAAAAGATTTGAATCTTAGTGGTATTTATTTTTCCAAAAATCTTTCGCTCTGTTTTTGTTCGCACTGAAAGCACTTTATTAATGGAAGCTATATTTGCCTTTTCCTTCTTTTTTTGCCTGATAAAGTGCTCTATCTGCACGTTTAAACAGTTCATCGATCGAACGGTCTTTGATTGTCATTTTCACAACGCCTGTACTCAGGCTAAATTTAAACAGGTGTAACTTTTCAAGCAATTTGAACAACTCTTTTTCATTCCCTTTAAAAATAACGGTAAATTCATCACCGCCCCATCTGGCAACAATGGTATCATTGGATAACAGCGATTTCGTATAATCAGCTAATTCCATTAAAACTTGATCTCCAAAGCTGTGTCCTTTTTCATCGTTAATTTGTTTGAAATCATCCACATCAACAAAGAGTAAATAAGCATTTTGATTTGCTTGGTCAACCGTTTCTAATGTTTTCTTCAAAGCGATATCAAAAAACCGCCGGTTATATAAATTGGTCAGTGAATCGAATTGAACCAAATGATTTAAACGAACCCTCTCAGCATTATAGGCATTGGCAAAGATCCTGAGAAACAAAAACCCTGCCAGCAAAGTTAAAGGAATTTGAAACAAGTGATCGTAAAATTGGCTCATACTGTCATAGTGGCTGACCAATTCGGGGTAAAGGTGTTCGACAATTAACAGTGTTATGATGATCCCAATCTGCGATATAATTAGGACCAAGCGTGTTTTTCCCCAAAAAAAGAAGGTTGTGCAGATTAATAACAGAAAAATATACGCCAACGAAAGATTTTCACTGCCACCGGAATCAAACCAACCAAGAGGAATGACAATATATGTGATAACGACAAAAAAGAGGACTTTCCAGAAATAAATATGTCGATCATTCTTTGAATGGAGTAAAGCCCAACCGGCGAACACAATTAACAACATCCATTTGATATTGACATGAAAGGGAAAGCCAAAAATAAGGTTTCCGACAATGCTTAGCAAAGACAAACACATCAAGGCGACAAGCACAATTTGAAATAACGATTGACTTAAATTGTCTTTGGTTTTGTCATTCATTGCTAAACGATTAATCTCCCTTCTGCAGTAAGTTTGTTGGAAATCACAAGGATTTAATAGCTACAGTATAGCATGATCGTTACCCAACATAAAGGGATGGAAGTTTCAAAATGGTTGTTTTATGTTACACTTGTTCGATGATATCTAATGATATATAGGAGAAAAGAGTGATGCATTACAGAGTAAGAGCAGCAGCAATAATATTCTCAAAAGATCAGCAAACCCTATTGCTGATCAAACACGTCCATCCAGAAACCGGTGAAACATGGTGGGTACCGCCTGGTGGGGCAGTTGAAAAAGGCGATCAAGATATCTTTCACACCGCTGAGCGAGAAACCTTTGAAGAGAGTAATTACATCATCAAAACATCAAAAGAAATCCGATATATCCGAGAGTTTTATGAAATCAGCAAGGAACTTTTGCATCTGGAGTTGTTTGTTCGGGGAGAAGTCATCAGCGGGGATTTATCCATCAAAAACATTGTTGGCAAAGGTGAAGATGAGCACTATATACAAGAAGCTGCCTGGCTAACCCAAAAAGAAGTCCAAAGCATTGTCGTTTATCCAGAAATCATCAAAGCAGATTCTTTCTGGGAACAATCTGACCCCAACGGAACTTATCTGGAAAGACAGTCTCGAGAGGTGTTGTTGTAAAAAAAGAAAACGTTGCGGTTATCACAACAGCTCTCGACTTATTTTGCTCTTATAATGAATTTTGCCTTTGCTGTTTAACAACAAAAACGCCATTTTCGATTAATGATTCTTTTGTCCCTTTTGTAAAACCATTCTCTGAATATACCATAAACAAAATGTCCTTCTGCAGTTCTTTTGCTTGATTCACAATTGAAAGCCATCGTTTCAACTCGTTTTTTCCATAACGATTTTGAGTAGATTTGACATCAATCCAGATTTCTCTTTTCTTAGTGCATTTAACAAGAATATCAATTTCGTATTTTTTTAAGCCCAATTGTATGATTCCTCTTTCCGTTATCTCTTTGGGTATCAATTGCTCATCTACCTCAGGCTCACAAAGATCTTTAAGGTTGAAAGGTTTTTTAATTTTTTCTCGAATTATAAACTCTGCAAATTTCCCTTTGACAACGTTTTCTCTTCCCATCATCTTTCTGATTTCTTTTTGGATATCTGGAATGAAATGATCGATCTCATCTTGATAAACGTTTCTGAAAACCAATTCATAGGTTTTATCATTTGTAATTTGGTAACGAAATCCACTACTACCTTTGGAAATAAGATCCCCGGCAATCAAAGCATTCAACTTTTTCTCGGCTTCTTCATCAGAATAGGGTAAATTTAAGGCCTTAATAATCTCAGCTCTCGTTTTTTCCTTACCTTCATTAAACAGATACAACATTATCCGCTTACTGTTAATTTTGTTTACAACATCTGTGGACTTTTCAGTTTCATGAAAAGTCCAAGGTAATTTTGCTTCTTTAAAATTACACAAGGTATTGAGCATATAAATCATCCATGTGGTATAGATTTCTCCCTCACTGATTTCCTTTTCATAGACCTGGATGATATTGTCATCATGCGTATAGTCCTTTTCTTTGTTATAACGGCTAAGAAACAACGCTTTGATATATAACGGGTCTCCACGAGTCAACTCCCAAATCTTTTCTTGTGCCCGTTCGGTGATCTTTGTTTCGGTAAAAAAGGCATAACGCTCAATAGCTTCTTTTGCTTCAACTTCAGGCAAGTTTTCAAGTGTATAAGACTGAAACCGTCCCGTGAGACTTCTGACAATATTTAGCAACCAATGCACTTCGCTTCCTGAGATAATCAAAGGAGCTTCTCTCATCTCAGCCACATGCATGTAAGTTCCGCTCATACGATCTAATTTCTTTTTATCTTTATCATAAATGTATTCATTGATATACTGAAACTCATCAATGATTTGCACGATCTTTACACCATTTAATCTTCCAATTAAAGCAGGCGCTTCGCTGGCTGTTTTCCACATAAAATGCCAATTGTCTTCTTTTACGTAGCCGGCCATGGTTTTGTAGAGTTCTTTAAGATGTTTATCTTCGATAAGATCAGCAAGTTTGTCAAAACTCAAACTTTGAATCAGTAACATCCGATCCTTTTTCTGATAAGATAGATAAGCCTTAACAAACTCTATAAAAAACTCTGTTGCAAACATCCCTAAAGTTTGATCAGAATCTCTAACCGAAAAATAAAAAGGAATGACATCTAAATCTTCAGCTTTTTTTTCAATCCCAGCACTCCACAGAATATTAAATAAACGCTGCATAAGAGAAGTCTTCCCCTTTTTTCTCCTGGACAAAATTGCTTGATTTTGGGTAAAATTCCTCTCCAGATTCATATACCAATTACCCAGAAAAAAATCAAACTCTTCTTTTCTCCCAACAAAAAGCCCTGGATTCCCTATTTTCTCCGGGAGCGCAATCTCTACATTCTTTGGCCATTTAAACAAACCCATTCCTCCTTTCATCGTCAAATCTGTTTATCAGTCCTTAATCAATTAAGTATATCATTTTCGGAATGAAAGGGAGAAATGGTATTTTTTTCATGAGTTAACGGATGATTTTTATGAACACCATCAGAACAGAGGCCAGGAAAATAATGCCTAAATAATAAATTTCTCTGCTATTTTCCACAATAACAGCGGAGGTATCTTTTAACGGTTCCTTTGACTGTTGATTAACAGTAGATTCCATGAGAGCTTTTTTACCATCCCATGTTTTTTCTTTTGTTTCTCCAACTTTTTTATCCCATTCCCAATCTTCTTTGTTGGTATAAGCTTTCTCGAAAGTTTTATCCTCTCCATACTTTTCTTTTGCTTGCTTTGTTTTAACGTTAATCATTTGCTTTGAGGTTGTTGAGGACTCGCTCCCCATACCAATGTCAAGGGATAAGGTTTTCCGAACCTGATCATCCCGTTGTCGAACCCACGCTTTAAGCGCTTCTACTTGTTGGGAAAAATTAACAATGGATACACCTGATGATTGAACCAATTCACTGTAATTGTCAATCTTATTGATGATTTCCTCTTCATCCCAAACTTCATTGATAACTCTCAGTAGTTCCTGTTCCATTTTTTCTTGTAATTGAGGAATCCTTGAAATAAGGCGTGGGATCTCAGCCTGTAAATGGTTGGAAAAAGGAATATTATAGTTACCAAAGGCTTTATCGACTCCCCATGGGATCAACGTTGCTTTATTCTTGTCATCAGGATTAAAGTACACGTAAAAATTATTTTGAGCATCATTGTAAGCATCGCTATTATTAGCAATATAGTTGACAGCCAGGAATGTAAGATATCGATCAATGTCCAAAACCACCGATAACTCATCCACGAGTTGGTCATCAGGCAACTCTAAAACGCTTGTCAATTGTTTGAGGGGCTCTTTTTTTA
>DAOTHY010000026.1:15227-26083 GCA_035447925.1 Thermotogota bacterium | reverse complement strand
AAAAAAGGAGGTTTTTTTTATGAAAAAGTTGTTGTTAGTTACAGCTTTGGTTTTCTTGGTTTCTGTCAGTTTGTTTTCCGCTGAGGTGGGAAAATTAACAGTATGGTGTTCTGAAAAACAAGTGGAAATACTCCAGGAATTGGGAAATGATTTTGAAAGCATGTACGGCATACCGGTGGAAGTACAGGAAATGGCTTTTGATCAAATCAAAACAAAGTTTTTACAAGCTGCACCAGTTGGAGAAGGTCCTGATATCATTGTAACAGCACATGACCAGATTGGAGAATTAGTAGTCAGCGGGTTATTGCTGCCTTTGGATTTTCTTACCCTTTCCGACAGGAAGGAATTTACCGCAACAGCCATCAGTGCATTTGAATTTAACGGTAGACTGTATGGTCTCCCTTACGGTGTAGAAGCCATTGCATTGTTCTACAATAAAGATTATATGGACGAAGCGCCGGCGACATTTGAAGAATTGGCGCAATTAGCTGCGGATTACACCGATGATGAATTCAGAGGCTTTGTATACGATGCTCCGAATTTCTATTTCACAGCTCCTTTATTGTTTGCAAACGGCGGTTATGTTTTCAAACAAACAAGTGAGGGTCTTGATGCGAACGATATTGGACTGAATAACGAAGGCGCCGTCAAGGGTGCTGAATTCCTTAAAGGACTTTACGATATGGGCGTTATGAAACCCGGAGACAGCTCACAGATTGCAGATGGATTGTTTAAAGACGGAATGGCCATGGCGATTATCAACGGACCTTGGGCAACGGAAGGTTATAAGCAGGCAGGAATTGACTATGGAATAGCACCAATTCCGAGTATTGCCGGCAACGAATGCAGACCGTTTACAGGTGTTCAGGGCTTTTTAATCAATTCCCAATCACCTAATTCCCTGTTTGCCATTGATTTCCTGGCGAATTTCATCAACACAGAAGATGTGATGTACCGTTTATTCCTTGCGGATCCCAGACCGCCTGCAAGATTGGATGTTGCTGAGATGGCAAAGGATAATGCTGATGTCTATTCCTTCTTCCAAAGTGCTTTGACGGGAATTCCCATGCCGAACATACCCGCTATGAGTGCAGTGTGGGGAGCCATGGGAGATGCGTTGAATCAAATGATTAACAATGAACTGGAACCAAAAGATGCTTTGGACCAGGCTGTAGCCAAAATAGAAGCAGCCCTTAACGAATAAAGAGGTTATTCAATCAGAGGGGTGGATGGTTCGGTGAATACCGGGTAACCATCCATCCTTTTTTATTTTTTATAGAAGGTGATCAAATTGAAGATCTTTGGAAAAATGCTTTTGTGGTTCATTTTAGCCCTATTGAATGCCTTTTTAACCTGGGCTGCCATTGTTTTGTTTACTAATGATACCATCGAGCTCGGCATCATTATGATCATTATCATCTTCTTCATCGATTTTGCCGTGATCAATCCAAAGGGATATCCCTATCGTTATACGATTCCGGCATTAAGCCTCTTGTTGATCTTGACGGTATACCCCATCTTTTATACTTTGAAAATTGCATTTACCAATTATGGTACAGGTCACCTTTTCACAAGAAATCAAGTGGTGGAGCAACTAATGAACACCTATGTGACCGATGCAGATTCCAAACCCTATTCTTACAGCGTGTTTGTGCATATGGAAGATTTTGCACCAACAGATGAGTTTGTAATGGTGTTCACCGATGGTGAAAAAAGATTTCTCGCTGAAAAACCGCAAATCATCTCCGTGGATCAAGAAGGCAATACCTCAAGAAGTGTTGCCCAATACAGAGAGATTACCAATGGCAATGTGGTCATCGGTGCGGCTCAGTATGAAATCGTTTATTCTATCCAAAATGAAGATGAAATCATGGCTATTGAGGGCACTCAAAACGGTAAGCGGTCTGTTTATCAATATTTCTTTTCGTTTGATGATCCGGATACATTATCCAATCAGAGAACCTTCATTAGTAATATCTATTTGAAATATTTGGATACTGCTGAGCTCATAAATCCCGAACGATCCCTGGTGCGGTTTGGTACGGTATATGGATTTAGAAAGCTGGTGGATGCCCAAAAGAAATACAGAATTGACAAAGAGTTATATGAGGAGAATGGAAAAATCAATGAAAGAACTGTCCTGGTGAATCAAGCTACCGGCATTCAGCTTCAGGAGGAAGACGGGACCTTTTATGAAATTACTCCTTTAGGTCAAAGGATAGATGTAGGGGGTTACAGAGGGTATGTGGGACTTAGGAATTTTGAAAAGATGTTTACCGATTCCCGTTTTACCGGTCCTTTTATTAAAATCCTGATATGGACATTCCTCTGGGCCATATTAAGTGTTTTGTTCTCATTTGTCATCGGATTGGGTTTTGCCTTAATGTTGAATGATCAGAAATTTAAAGGGAGAAATATATACCGAACGCTCTTATTGATACCCTGGGCCGTTCCGGCTTTTATCTCTGTACTGGTTTGGAGAAACGGTTTTTTTAATGAAACCTATGGGATCATCAATAAGATCATCATCGGTCAATGGTTGGGAATGGATGCCATCAGATGGCTTGGAGATGCCTTTATGGCCAAAGTAAGTGTCCTGATTGTCAATGTATGGTTGGGATTTCCTTATATGATGATGGTATGCCTGGGAGCTTTACAATCTATTCCAGGAAATCTGTACGAAGCCGCATCCATCGACGGGGCAACTCGTGTCAGGAGATTTTCCGGTATCACCATGCCTTTATTGATGACTTCAGTTGCACCACTTCTGATTGGTTCATTTGCGTTCAATTTCAACAACTTCACCAATATTTACTTGCTGACCAAAGGCGGCCCGGCCATGTCGGATTCATTGACCAATGCTGGATCTACGGATATTTTGATTTCTTATACATATAAGTTGGCTTTTCAAAGTGAAAGGGGACAGGATTTTGGATACGCATCAGCTATAGCCCTTTTTATTTTCCTTATTGTGGCTGGCATCAGTTTCTTCCAATTTAAATTCGCCGGTACCTTCGAGGAGGTGAACAGAGGATGAGAGTGATCAAACATGCCATTATGATCTTCTTGGTCGTTATCATTCTGTTTCCCATGGTTTGGATTGTGGCAACCTCTGTCAGAAGGGACAATGCGGCTTTTTCCACTAAAATGTTCTCTAATCGTTACACCTTTCAATACTTCAAAGATCTGTTGTTGAACAGAAAGAACATTCCTCAGCAGATTTCCGAACTAAAAAAGATTGCCAACCTTTCAACTGACTATGTGAAAATGAGTAAAGAAGAGTTATTGGCAAGTTTTAATAAAAGCGAAGCTGAGTTAAAACAACAGATGGCTTTAAGCAAAGAGCAAATTATCAAATCGGAACAGTATGTGGAAGAAGTTGTAGCGTTTGCCAAAGCCCGAACAGGCGAAATGGTCAGCCGATTCAATGCGCTGAAAGATGAGGAGAAAATGTTTTTTGAAACTCAATTGACAGATATCCTGGCATCTTCCAAATCTTTGCAATTTGAGTTAACAAACGAGCTGATCCATTCATTTGAAAAAGTCGAAGGGGAAGAACAAAGCCGCTATTTGGCGTTGATTGAAAAAAGTTCTCCTGACTTTGTGAAGGTGTTTATCGAAACCGAACAGGAGTTTAAAAATGTTGCCAACCGGATACAGGATGCCTATCAAGGCTGGTTTGAAACTGTAAAAAACAATGTCAGTGAGGGTTTACAAGCTGAATTGGAAACGGTACAGAGTACGTTTTTATCCCTGTTAACCCCTCAGGAATTCTCATATTCCAAGTGGAACAGAGAAATCAACCTGAAGGGGTATAAAGGATTAACAACTGAGTTGCAATCTGAGTTGACCTCGGAACAACTGGAACAGTGGACTCAATTAATTGAGAGCTTTCAAGAAATCGCAAAAGAAACTGACAATTTATTGAAAACCTATTCCACAAAAAAAGAAGAGATCATACAAGGTTTAGAAAATCAAATGAAAGAACGAAACGATGTTATGGCGCTGTATTTGTCCCTGGAAGAACAAAGACTTCAAGCATCGAATAACCTGGTGCGGCTTGAAAATCAAATTGAGTCTGAACAACAAAAACTGATGGGTTTTGAAGAACGAATGGGTTTGTTGAATCAACAAATTCAGGGTGCCCAATACGAAATGCAAGAACTCAGGTCGCTGGTAGCGGTTGAAATCAATCAGGATAATGAGTACAAGGAAATAACGTCAGACAACAAAACCGTTGAAGAGGTCTTGAGTGCACTGCAACACTTATCTGAAACCATTCAGGAATTGGGGGATATCCCCGTTGCAGATCTTGAATTACTATCATTAAAGGAGAGTATGGATTGGTTTGTTGGGAAAAAAGAACAACTGCTGATGAATGCCTCAGATGATTCAGTGAAGAATGCATTGGATCTCTTAAAAAGCAACATCAATCCCATTCGTGAGGATTTGGCAGATTTGACACTGTTGGTTGAGCAGTACAATGAGATTCGATTGAGAGTGGATGAGTACACCCAATCGTTGAATGATCAACGTGTGCTTTTGAACGATAAACAAGCTGAAATAGAACTAATCAGCTCAGAATATAACAGCATTGTTTTAGAGAGAAGGAATATTGAAAAGGTGAAAGGGATTATCCGCATTATTACCCTGTTGGAGCAGACGGATGATTATGAAGCTCTTTCAGCCTATAATGGCGCAATATCAAGTTTTATCAATAATTTCTCAACGATGGACCATCCAGCTAAAGCTTTGTTGTCTGAGATATCGGCTTTTGATAAATTGGTCTATTTAGACCGCAATTATGCTGTCGAAACCTCATATTTGAAAGAAACGGTGGATGAGATTGAAAAAGTATTAACTCAATTCGATGCCAAGAAAGAAAGCTACATCAACCTCATACATGCCAATGTGATGGTTAAAACCAGTGAATTGGATGCCATTGAAACTTTGCAGAAAACAGCTTATAATCGCTTTTCCTCTGAACTTAACCGTATAGCCAGGATCGCAAGCGATCTTTCGGAAATGGAAGCATATCAAGAGATTGCCGATTCTTTGGAACGAATTGACAAGAATATCTTCGAAAGCCTTCAATACTGGATAAAAAAACCGGAGCAGCAGTTTATGAGGTGGCTGATTAACACCATTATCATTGCCATTGCAACCTCAGCCATCACAGTCATGTTCTGTGCACTTGGGGCTTACCCTTTTAGTCGTTTACGCTTTAAGGGAAGAAAATATGGATTGCTGTTTTTATTGCTGATTCAAATGTTTCCGATCGTCATGGGGATGGTTGCCCTTTATCTTCTGTTAAGGTTTATCGGTCAATACCTTCCGGGATTTGGCCTGGATTCTCTATGGGGACTGGGACTAATTTATCTTGGTAATATTGCTTTTAACATGTGGCTGTTGAAGGGATATTTTGATACCATTCCAAATTCACTTGAAGAAGCTGCCATGATAGACGGGTCCACTCGATTCCAGACGTTTTGGAAAATCGTGCTCCCCTTAACAGCGCCCATGCTGGCAGTTGTTTTCCTCATTGTGTTCATGGGAAACTTTAATGAGTTTGTTTTAGCCAGTGTTGTTTTACAAAGTCCGGAAAACTACACATTCGCCGTTGGATTACAGTCTTTCTCATACGGTCCTTATCAAATGGAATGGGGATTGTTCACTGCTGCAGCCCTGATTGGTGCCATTCCGATGGTTATTCTTTCTCTTTCGCTGCAAAGATATCTGGTGAGTGGCTTGACATCGGGATCGGTAAAAGGTTAAAGATTGATACAAATATTAAAATCCCCCTTTTCACTGGGGGATTTTGTTATTGAATTAGGGCATGCAAAAAACACAAAAAACAAACGATACGGCGAGGAAATCTTTCCTAACCGCCCGCCCTTAATTGTTATCGTTCTTCAGCATTTCTGAGTCAATTTCATATGGAGAAAAATATATCATATAATAACAAAGTTATAACAAATAATTATCAGGCAAAGTAATTTGAATCGTTCTTTTTTAAAAAAAGAGGTGGTTTTATGAAACTGCTGTTGATTTTAGTTCTTTGCGGATGTGTTTTGTTGTTTCTGTTTGCCTGTACCGGTCCTGTGAAAGGCTTTATTAGCTTTGATCAGGCGGTTGAGAGGGTTATCCAATACCTGGGTCTTGAAGAAACAAGCCAGTCAACTCAGACCAATCGAATCATATTCTACATTGGAGAAGTCTCAACCGGAGATCAAATAAAAGAGGATGATCCATTTATGCCAAAAGCCGATCAACTTGTGGCTGGTAATGGTTATTTTTTTGTTGTAGATCTGGATCCCCTTGCAAGATTCGCACACCCTTTGAATTTTATTATTGTTTCCAAGAACCCCGGCGAAATCTCGATGGATTATGACGCCCTTTGGGGGCCAACGGTGAACGGAACGCCAACGTTAATCGGCGAAATATACGCTGCTGACTACGAGAAAAACGTTTGGCAAAACTTCACCGGCAATATTCTGTCACATGCAAGATTAAAGAAAGAAAGCGGGTCACAATTGACAACCCGTAATGAAACTGAGGTTGAGGGATCGATTGTTGTAAACGGCAATAACCCGGCACGTTATCCAGATGCCGGTATTTCAACAGACGCTGACAATATGGGTAGTTTCTACGAGGGCTTTACAGCGGCCATGTCAGAAACTCAAGAACTGGCTCCGCCAGATAACACCGAAGACGATTTAAGAAATGCTATTCAAGGTATGGAAGACGCAGGTGTTAATGATTGTTCTATCTACATCGTCACTCATGGCAATTCGGATGTGCTGGTTATGGGGAGCTCTACGATGACCGCAGCGGAATTTTCAGACATGATATCTGATTTTCCCGACATTACGTTCAAAGTAATTATCGATGCTTGTAAGAGCGGAAGTTTTATGGATGATTTGTCAGGTTTGTCCAATGTAGCCATTGTGTTGACGGCAACGGATAGTGATAAAAGTTCTTATGGGGATATTGACGGTCCATCAGATCCCAACCCTTCTGATACCGGAGGAGAATGGACCAGCGGTTTTCTTGAAGATTTAGAGGAGAATACCACATCTGAAAATTGGGGTAATATTTTGGAATGGGCCTGGTTCTTTGAAGTATCCCCAAAGGTAATTCTCTACTATGTTTGTTTTGATTCCGCTTGGGAAAAGGATTATGCCAGATTTTTAGGCTTGAGCAACCCGCAACGTTATAGCCCGAATTACAGCGAATAATCAGAATTCTGTAAATTAAGCAGGGCGGTATTTGCGAACCGCCCTGTTTTGCTTTTGTTACCGGTTTTTAAGCGCTTGCTCAATGGCTTTGAGAATAACAATGCTGCTATAGGTGGCGCCGGTAATGGTGTCTACTTGTAAGTTTTTCTGTGAAATTACTTTATCCGTAATCTTTTCTGCGTCCTTTCCTTTTCCATTCACATGCTTTTGTATTTGAATGTCGGTGATTTGTCCGTTGTCGACAGTAACTGAAAGAACCACATCAATTGGAAATTGTGCGTATTGACCTTTATAAATTCCATTCGGAATCTTTGAAATATCTACATTTTCGATTTCCATATCCTTTAGTTCTTCAAGACTTACTTCAAGCTTATCAATCAGATTTTTGATTATGAAAATACCGGCAATCACAACGATGGCGATAAAGAGCAAAACGATCAACACCGTTTTCCTTTTGTTTTTCTTCATTTATTTCCCACCCTTTCAATCATTTAATTATTCTTTTTTATTGGAATCATCATTTTTCTTTTTTTTATCCGTGATGTATTTGAATAGATAAGACACGACGAAAAACCCGGAAAACGAAGGGGAATTTTCCATTGAAGGGTGATCATCCCGGACATCAGATAATTGTATAAAAAGATGATTAACACCGTTAATCCGAAGATGAATCCAAAAACGAACAGCAACTGCAGGCCAATCTTTTTGATAAACATCACCCCTTCAACAAACATGGTTTCATTTTATCATATTGAAGGGATATTTATAAAGGTGTAAGAATCTTCACTCCAATGTGCTATGATTAGCATGGCAACTGGAGAATGTATACCGAGAAGTAAATTAAAAAAAGAAACGGAGGAACGACTTATGATTGTCTATCAAACTGATCTCATAAAGATCTGTGAAGACCAGTTAGAGGGTTTTTTTGTCGGCTGGCAAAAACCATTAACACCCAAACAGCATTTGGAGATTTTAAAAAACAGCCGTTATCGTGTACTGGCTTTAGATACAGAGACTAAAAAAGTTGTAGGATTTGTCAATGCATTATGTGATGGGGTGAACTTTGCCTTTATCCCAATGCTGGAGGTATTGCCGCCTTTTCAAAAAAGAGGCATAGGAACCCGGCTGATGGAATTGATGCTGAAAGAGCTTGAACCATTCACCTGCGTAGACCTCACTTGTGATGAACAGATGCAGGGTTTTTATCAACGGTTTTCGATGTTTAAATCACAGGGTATGGTATTGAGAAAATACCTCAATCATCAGAAGGAGAAAGGGGTATGACAAAAGCACAACCGTATCGGCTTCATGGAACTAAACCTTACATCTCAGTTGGAATTCATGGGGGTCCTGGGGCGAGTGGTTCTTTATATGATTTATGCGAAGAGGTTGGAAAACGAGTAGGAATTATCGAGTTGTTAAACCATAGTGACAGTATAGATGGACAGATTGGTGAATTAAATGATGTGATCAGAGGGATTTCCCGTGAACCTGTGACTTTAATCGGCCATTCATGGGGTGCCTGGTTGAGTGTTTACTACGAAAATGCCTATCCTCAAACGGTTAAACAAATGATCCTCATCTCACCAGGGCCTTTTGATGCGGCATATGTTCAAGAAATCGAAAAGACCCGAAAAAGCAGAATGAGTCGTAAAACGAAGGAAAGGCTTTCAGAGCATTTTGTGAAAATTAACGAAGAAGATGAGATGATCGCCAACACTCATTTTGAAAGGGCCGGACAAATCATTTCCAAACTTGATTCATATGATGTTCTTGAAAGAGATTTGACTGATAAAACCAAATGTGATATGCAGATTTATCAACGGGTATGGACAGAAGCATCACAAAAACGCAAAAACGGTCAGTTAATCAAATCCGTAAAACAAGTCAAATGTCCAATGATTATTATTCATGGTGATCATGATCCTCATCCGGTAGAAGGGATAAAAAGTCCCCTCCTGAAGGAGGGGATTAAAGCAAAGTGTTTTGTTTTGTCAAAATGTGGTCATTATCCCTGGCGTGAAAAACACGCAAAGGATGACTTTTATCAAATCCTTGAGAATCTGCTAATTGATTGAATCATTAAGCAACTTCAGCCCTTTCCGTTCCTTCCGGGTTGATTTCTCCATCTGTTTCTTCGTCAGACAATGCTTTTGTCATACCGATGATCAAAAATACAAAGGTCAATACGCCATTTGCCAGAGATCCCCAAAGAATGAGATGATGCGCTTCAAAATGGTCAAGCCCCAAGCCAAACAGAAAGGCACCCGCCGGCACGATGAGTTGGGTTAAAACGGCAATTACAGAAAAGACTCTTGAACGGTAACTGGATGAGACTTTTTTTTGGAAAAGGGTGAGCATCGGGGTGTTGACCAACGCATTGAAAGCCCCTGTAAAAATAAATATCACGGCGATAATGCTAAAGAAAAACCAGGAATTTCCACCGAAAAAACTGACGGCGAACGGATATACAACGATTGCAAAGATAAGACTTAAAAAAGTCTCTGCAATGATGCCGGTTTTAAACAAAGACGTTGCTTTTCTTTTGGAGAGAAAGACACCCAGGATGATATTACCAATCAGAACTCCCACTACCCAGCTGGTTTCCATGAATCCAAACTGTTGTCCGGAAAAACCGACTACTTCACGGGCAAAAAAAGGTACGAGAACTGAAAACATGCTGGTCATTAAGAAATTTGAAAGCATGGCAAAAATCAGAAGCATCATCAAACCCTTCATGTTTTTTAAGTACTGAAAACCTTCTTTAATATCTTTTAGGGTTGATTTAACGTTGATTTTGACTTTTTCTGTAGTTTGATGATAGTTGATAAACATCTCGCTTAACCCTGATAATAGAAAAGAAATTCCGTTGATCAAAAATACAATTTCGATACCGAATAGTCCATAAAGAATACCGCCCATAGCAGGACCAACTATAAATGAAAAACTATTAATTCCTTGAATGATGGAATTGGCTTTGTTGAGGTCGTTCTTATGCACAATATCTCCCAGCATGGCTTGTGTAGCTGGGTCAAAGGTGATGTCCATTGTTGAAATGATAAACTGTGCAATGAGAAGTCCGGAAATTTGAAGAGCATCCAAACGGGTGAGCAATGCAAGCAAAAGGATAATCGCTCCTCTGGCGTAATCCATGTACACCATGATTTTTTTTCGGTCAAACCGGTCTCCTAAGACACCGGCAAACGGCCCGAAAATGAGACGGGGAAGGTTAGAAATCAATACAAATGTTCCCATGATGGTCCCTGAACCGGTTAAATCCAAAATGTACAGCGGAATGGCGATTTGTTGAATACCCGAACCGATGATTGAAACCAACCGTCCCAAAGCATAAAGATAAAAATTTTTCTTGTTAATGTTCATAATTTCACCGCCAAATCAAATATATTTTCTATTATTGAAATTATACAAGAAATAATTATAAAAGTCAAGATTTATATAAATAAATCTAATGCATATTGTTATATAATTAAGTAGAAAATAAAAATATCGATTTATTTGACAATCGAAGGGTACTCCAGTTCGCTTAAACATAAAGCATCACGCTGATGCTTTATGAAATCACGAATAAATGTTGTATAATCATTTGCGAATTGTTCT
>DAOTHY010000026.1:11526-15127 GCA_035447925.1 Thermotogota bacterium | reverse complement strand
TGATTGTAAATGCCTCTCAAAAAGGGCAGCCGATTGTCGAAGTAGAAGAGATGCAAGAAGAATTAAAAGGGTTGGTGGAAGCTGCGGGGGGGGAGGTCCTTGATAGTATCCATCAGTTCAGAGAACACTTGAATACTGCCACAATTGTAGGTAAGGGGAAATTGATTGAAATTCAAGCAATTGTTGAAGAAAAGGCGATAGATTTAGTGGTTTTTGATACGAAATTAAGCGCCACCCAATTGAGAAATATCGAATCTGTTGTAGCCTGCAAGGTGATCGACCGGGTTCAATTGATTTTGGATATCTTTGCCCGTCATGCAACGACAAAAGAAGGAAAATTACAGATTGAATTAGCTCAGTTGGAGTATCTATTGCCGAGAATTCTGGGCATGGGAAAGGAAATGTCGCGGCTTGGCGGAGGCATCGGAACCAGAGGTCCGGGTGAAACCCACTTGGAAGTTTCCAGAAGGACGATCAGACAGCGAATTACTCTGTTGAAAAAGCAATTATCAAAGATGGAAAAGCAGAGAGAGACCAGACGACAAAGAAGAATAAATGTGAATATTCCCGTTGTATCCATTATCGGTTACACAAATTCAGGAAAAACAACACTTTTAAAAAGTCTTTCCAAAGATCAAAAAATTCAACCGAAAGATGAATTGTTTGCCACGTTAAGTCCTGTTTCAAGAAAAGTTTATTTGGGAAATCAGACAGAAGTGGTATTTAATGACACGGTTGGGTTTATCAGGAAATTGCCTCATAACATCATCGAATCTTTTAAGGCCACTTTAGAAGAAATCACTTTCAGTGATTTAATCATTCATGTGGTCGATTGCTCAGACAAAAAGTGGAAAGAAAAGATGACTGCTGCAGATGTGGTGTTGAAGAGTATCAATGCAACGGATATACCGAGAATTACAGTCATGAATAAGACAGATCTTGTGCCTGAGGATGAATTGGCACTCATCAAGTATTCTCATCCTCAATATCGAATGATCTCTTCTTTGAAGAAAACAGGATTAATTGAGTTAAAAGCAGAAATTCTTAAATATGTCGAAGAACATGTAAACAAATAGAAAGAAAGGAGTTTTATGCAGGATTATCATGTTCATTCTTATTTTTCGGGAGATTCCCAATCCCGGATAGAAGACATCATTGAACAGTCAAAAAAAATGGGGATCGAATACCTGATCATCACAGATCATGTGGATGATATGCAAACTGAATTTGCAAAAGGAGATACCATAGAAGATACACAGGCATACAAACGAACCATGACCGAATTTTCTCTTCCTTCGGGGCTTGAATACAGCTGGGATGGCAAAACCCCCAAAAGCGTCAATCTCAAAGAGTTTGACTTTGTCATCCTTTCTTATCATTGTAATTTCATCAGAGAAAATGGTCAAATACGGTATGATTTGTACCTTGAGGATTTTATCAGGATTATTGATCAAGTAGAGGATTTTCGGGTCATAGGACATTTGGATTTCCCAAGAAGGTATGATGAAGATCATCGGAAATTCAGCCTTGATCTCTATGATAGAATAACAGAACTGTTTAAGACCCTTATCAATCGAGGGAAGGGGATTGAGTTAAATATGTCAGCCGTTTCCATGTATTCAGAACCCAATCCCGATTGGGATATTTTACAATTATACAAAGATTGCGGTGGAGAAGTGATAACGATCGGCTCTGATGCCCACACTCCTCAAAGGGTGGGCAAGAATATTGATCTGGGTCTCCATCGCTTAAAAGAGATGGGCTTTGGTTATCTGGATGTTTTTGACAGGGGAAAATGGACAAAAAAGGAAATTGCTGTATAAAAAAAGGCAGACCATCTCAAGTCTGCCTTAATCTTGTCCTCTATGTCAAGACATTCATAGCCTCAGCTTTTGTGTTATCTTTTTGCCAACTCCCTGTCAACCATAAACAAACCACGGTTTTCATGGCCAATCATCTTGAGCATTTGAACGTATTCATCTGCGTTTGCTTCTTCTTCTACCTGCTCATCAATAAACCATTGAAGCATTGAAATCGTTGCACGATCCTTCAACTCCTCAGCAACATCCATCATGTGATTAATTCTCTGGGTAACGTGTTGCTCGTGAGCATAGGCGCCTTCAAATGCCGCTAGCGGAGAGTCCCATTCCTTTTGAGGTTTCTCAACAGCTTCCAATTCCACCCTTCCACCTCGTTCAACCAAATAATCATAAAATTTTCTGGCATGCTCCAGTTCCTCTTTGGCCTGTTTATCCATCCAGTTCACAAAACCCTTCAAATTCAATTCCTCAAAATAAGCCGCCATGGATTGGTACAAATAGGCAGCAAATATTTCCTCATTTATTTGTTTGTTGATTTCATCTTGCATTCTTTTTTCGATCATTCTATTTCCCCCTTTTGGTTAGTATATAAAATAGACGGTAGATGATAAAATTTTATTACGCTAACTTTCTGATTTGAATGGCTAATTTTTCAAGGGCCTCTTTGAGAATAGAACGTGGACAAGCGATGTTAAACCGCTGAAAACCGCTACCTTCATAACCAAACATCATGCCTTCATCAAGGGCTAATTTTGCTTCATTCAAGCATAAATCATTGACCTTTTCGTGAGTCAGATTCAAGTTTCTGAAATCCACCCATGCGAGATAAGTCCCTTCTAAGGGGAAAACCTTGATCAGAGGAATATGCCTTTCGATATAATCAACCATAAATAGATAGTTTTCCCAAACGTATTCAAGCATCTGTTCATACCATTCTTTTCCGAATTGGTAGGCCGCCTGAAATCCCATGATTCCAAATAAGTTTAATCCGCCGATGTGCCAGGTATCTATTTGGTTTTGAAACCGCCTTCGGATTTCTTGATCCGGAATGACAGCGCTGGCAGTGGATAGTCCAGCCAGGTTAAAGGTTTTAGAAGGGGCAATAAAGACCATAGAATGAGAATGGAACGCTTCAAAAGTCAAAAAAGAATAATGTTGATGATCGTTAAAGATCAGATCTGCATGAATCTCATCTGCGATGATAAAGATGCCTTTTTTCTTACAAAGTGTTCCAAGTTGTTTAAGGGTATTTTCTTCCCACACCCGACCAACGGGGTTATGTGGGTTGGATAAAATAAGCATGGTTGTTCTATTTGTGATCTTATTTTCCAGATCCTCTAAATCCATCTGATAACTTGACTCCTGTATCTTTAACGGATTTTTGATCAGTTTTCTCCCGTTGTTTTCGATTGAACTGAAAAAGGGATAATAGACTGGCGGTTGTACGATAATTTCATCACCTGGCTGTGTAAAGGAGTTAATCGCAGCAGAAATACCTGCTAAAACACCTGGTGTGGGGATGTACCACTCTTTTTGTGTCTTCACGTGATGTATATCTTCCATCCACTGTATAACCGATTGAAAAAAGTGATCATCCTTTCCGGTGTAACCGTAAACACCGTGTTTGGCTCTTTCAACAATCGCCTGAATAACTGGTTCAGGGGATTTGAAATCCATATCTGCTACCCACATGGAGGTCAAATCATCACTGCCGAATATTTCATTCAAGTAATCCCATTTGATACTCACTGTGCCTCGTCGATCGATCAGTTCATCAAAAT
>DAOTHY010000026.1:0-11426 GCA_035447925.1 Thermotogota bacterium | reverse complement strand
ATGAGGACTCTTAAAGAAGGGCTGTCATGTCTTAATTTCAGTTCTCCTCTTTCATCCGGAAAAACAATGGTTTCCTCAGCTTTGGCCAAGCCAATCATATCATATTTGTGGATATTCAATTCATTTTCCAGAACCCCTTTTACGGCGCTGACCTGCCCAACTCCGCCGTCAATCAGCAGTAAATCGGGAAGGGCGTGTTTTTTGAATCGTCGTCTGATGATAATCCGCATGGACTCAAAATCATCGGGTTCATCCAAGGTGGTAATACGATATCGTCTGTATTTGGATTTATCCGGTTTACCGTTAGTGAAAGAGACTACTGAGGCTACAGTATAAAGACCGCCTGTATGTGCAATATCGATCCCTTCGATTGAACGGGGTAATTTTTTCAAACCCAAATGGGTTTGTAATTGTTTGAGGGATTCCATACTCAATTTTCTACTCTGAAGTTCTTTTTCCAAATTTCTTTTGGTTAATTTCATCAATTCTTCTTCTGCAGTAGTTTGTGGAGGACCGAAATATGCTGTTCCCAAAAGCGCTTTCAACTTTATTGATTGCCTTTTTGAAAAAGATGCGATGATTCTTGAGGGAATATCATTTTTCTTACCAAAATAAAATTGCGAAAAGAATTCATCCAATGAAATCTTTTCATCAATATCCTGAGTAATGGCTGCAAATATGGCTCCTTTTTTTAACCGAACCATGGTCGCTTTTCCCTCTAAGATGTCCAATGCAAAAAAATCTCTGTTTAAACTGTCATTTAGAACAATATATTGAGGCCGGAAAATGTTGTCGATTTCACCGATGAGGTCTCTCACGGATGCGGCTTTTTCAAACATCATATTTTTGGAGAGAAAGGTCATCCGTCTTTCAAGCATTTCCTTCAATGAACCGATATCCCCTTCCAGAAATTCTTCAACTTGGACAACACGCTTTCGGTATTCGATTTCATCAACCTCTGCGCATGGTGCACAACACCGACCCAGTTGATACTCCAGACATGGTTTTTTGATCTTTTTAAGATCGTAATCGCAAGGACGGATGCCGTAGGTTCTGTATATGATTTCCATGATTTGACGCAGCATTGTGGCACTGGTAAAGGGGCCGTAAAACTTCCCCTTTCCTACTTTGTTTCTCACCAGACTCATTCGGGGAAAGGTTTCTTCACTGATATGCAGATACGGGTAGAAGCGGTTGTCTTTCAGAAAGGTGTTGAACTTTGGTTTGTATTCATAGATTAGATTTGACTCCAACAAGAGTGCTGATTTTTCAGATTCTACGATGATAAATCTCAGATGATCGGCTTCTTTTTGAATGCCCAGAATCTTATCTCTTTCAACGAAATCATTTGAAAAAGAGGTTCGGAAATAACTCATGATTCTTTTTTTCAGACTTTTGGCCTTACCGATATAAACGGGTTTTCCTTTCTTTTCAAAAATATATACCCCGGGTTTATCCGGGAAGGAAGCGGCAATTTGTTTGAGTGGGTGTTCATTCATCGTGTCTATCTTCGTAAGTCCTTTTCCAAAGTTTTTCAAGGCGCTCTTTGACTTTCTGTTCTCTGCCTATGGAGGAGGGTCTGTAAAAAATGACATTTTCAAGTTCTTCCGGTAGGTAACTCTCCATAATAAAAGCACCGGGTTCATCATGAGCGTACCGATAATCTTTTCCGTAACCGGCGTGTTTCATAAATTTTGTTACAGCATTTCTCAATTTCAAGGGAACGGGTCTGTCCGGATGCCGCTTTACATCATCAGCGGCCTTTTTGTATGCCAAATAAAGCCGATTACTCTTTGGTGAAACCGCCATATAAACACACGCCTGAGTGAGAGAGGTGGTGCATTCGGGCATACCAATATACTGTACCGCCTGAAAGCAAGATACTGCAACAGGCATGGCATTTGGATCAGCCAACCCAATATCTTCGCTGGCGAATCGGATAATCCGCCTGGCAATATAAATGGGATCTTCACCGGCTTCAAGCATACAAGACAGATAGTATATTGCGGCATCCGGATCTGAACCTCTCATACTTTTAATGAAAGCGGAGATGAAATTATAATGTTCTTCACCGCTTTTGGAGTATTTACTGTAAGAACGGTTTAAAATCTTCTCAGCTTTCGTTTCCGTGATTACAAAATCATCCTTGCTTAAGGCAAAATTTTCAATTATCTCCAGATAATTGATAAGGGTCCTGGCATCTCCCGCAGCCCAGTCGACCAGAATCTGTTTGGTGTTGTCTTCCAAAACAAGCTTTTTTTCATTCCGTGAGTTGATGGTGCTGATGGCTTTTTCAACAATCCATTCCATTGACGGTTGATTTAATTGTTTGAAAATGAAAATTTTACAACGGGACAATAAAGCGGGATTTAACTCAAAACTGGGGTTCTCAGTTGTTGCGCCGATTAAAATAATTTCCCCTTGTTCAATGTACGGCAACAAAACATCCTGTTGAAGTTTGTTGAAGCGGTGAATCTCGTCGACGAAAAGAACCGTCCTTTTGTTGAATTTTTCATAGCGTTCAGAAGCTTTCTCTAATAGGGGCTTTAACTTGGACATGGGGAATTTCGCAGCTGAAAAATTGATGAATTCGTTTTTGGTTTTTTGACCGATGATCTTTCCTACGGAAGTTTTTCCGGAACCGGGCGGGCCATAAAAAACTGATGAAAATAAGGTGTCATTTTCAATAGATTTTCTCAAGATTGCTTCGGTAGACAAAATATGATCCTGGCCCTTAATATCCTCCAGATTTTGTGGCCTGATAACCTGAGATAACGGTTCGTTTTTCTCACCCGTGTTCCACAAAACATTTGAATTCAAAAATCCTCACACCTTATAATCCCAATTTTGATGCAAAATAATCATGTGTTTGGATCAAGCCTTTTTCAAGAGAAAAATGAGACATCCAATTTAGTTCCTGTTCGGCTTTTTTAGAACTTAAGATACTTTTTCTCAAATCGCCCGGTCTTTCTGTTCCAAATTGAGGTTCCAAAGAATATTGATTGATGTGTTTTGACAAATTAAAGAGCTCCAGAACTGATGTTCCAATCCCCGTTCCGATATTATAGACATCCTCTTTTCCGTTTTCCATTGCCAGCATATTGGCGTTAGCCACATCTTCGACATAAACATAATCTCTGATATACTGACCATCACCGTTAATGGTAACCGTGTTACCTTTGATCATGTTCTCCGTGAAAATGGCAACGACTCCGGCTTCACCGTGAGGGTTTTGTCGGGGACCGTAAACATTCGCATAGCGTAATGATGTATAACGAAGGCCGTATTCTTTGTAATAAAATTCCAAATACCTTTCTGTAGCCAATTTTGCAATACCGTATGGTGTTGAGGGCTTTTCCGGAGATCTTTCAGTTGTGGGAATCTCTTGTGGATTTTCTCCATACATCGCTCCACCTGTAGAAGAAAAAACGATTTTCTCTGTTTTATATTTAACAGCGGCATCCAAAAGATTCAGCGTGCCCATGATATTGCTTTGGGCGTCAAATAACGGTTCTCTTACTGATTTAGAAACACTGATCTGTGCGGCAAGATGAAAAATAAAATGCGGTTTGTGTAATTCAAACAAATGATCCACTTTGTCTTTGCTGGTAATATCATCTTCTATAAACACAATATCCTTATGAAGTATGTTGCTTTTTTGACCGGTCGAGAGGTTATCAATGACGACAACATTCATACCCCTTAAAATCAAACTATCAACGACATACGAGCCAATAAATCCCGCTCCTCCTGTAACCAAAGCTGTATCCAAGATTATGCCTCCTTATTCTGTAAAAATGCCACTAATTCAGGGCATGCTTTTTCACCGTTTTGCTTAACCTCGATGAGCAGATCAATCAGTTTCTCTGTTCTTTCTTCTGAATCTTCATCGAAAAAATGTTCCATTCGGCATGAAAGATTGTCTGAGGCTTCTTCCGGAACACCCACCAATTCTACAAAGAATTTTTCCAAAACAGAATGTACTCTCTCTAAAGATTGTGCCCTTTTCAGGCCCTTCTCACTTAGAAGAATTAAACCATATTTTTCATAATTCACAAAACCCAATTCCTTTAGCCTTTTCATGGCATTTGTAACACTGGGCAAACTAACATTTAAAAACTTAGCGATGTCTTTTACCCTAGCAACTGGTTCATTAGAAGTAATTTCATGTATTACTTTTAAATAATCCTCCAAAGCAGGGGTTAGTTTTTTAGTTTTTTTGCGAGCCATTTTTTACACCTCCATATTTCTCATAAAATGAGAAATGACTTTGCAATATTAAATAATATAACATAGAATAAGACGTAAAACAATTTGATACATAACATAAAACTATTTCATTGAATATGATTTGGATGGTAAAGAGAGTCTGATTGAGTGATCTCCATCATTTAATAAAAGAGGAGTCATATAGATTTAGTGAATATCAATGAGAGCTTGAAATCAATTGTGTAGGAAATCATAGTTTTGAAAAAACACGCACAAAGCGTATAATGAAGTATATCTTAATAAAAAGGGGGAATAGTATGAACGTAGTCATGGGCTTTTTAGCGGCATACGGGTGGAGTATTATCGGTGCAATCATCACCTTTATTGTAGGATGGTGGCTGATTAAGATCGTTCTGAAAATTCTGGTGAAGATCCTTGAAAAGACCAAAGTTGAGCAATCCTTAGTTGGTTTTTTAAGAACGTTAGCTGATTTTATGTTAAAAATGATCCTAATTATCACTACTTTAAGTATGGTGGGCGTAGACATGACGCCGTTTTTCGCCATTCTCGGTGGTTTAGCAGTAGCCGTTGGCCTCGCTTTAAAAGACAGTCTGGGAAATTTTGCTGCAGGTGTCATGATTTTGTTCTTTAAACCCTTCAAAGTTGGAGATTTTATCGAAACATCCGGTGCATCGGGCAGTGTTATGGAAATACAGATCATGACAACAGTATTAAAAACAGCTGATAACAAACATATCATCATTCCAAATGGTTCAGTGGTCACGTCGGTCATTACCAATTACTCCAAAGAGGCAACCAGACGGTTGAACATGACCTTTGGTGTGGGCTACGACTCCGATATGCAAAAAGTCAAACAGTTGATAAACGAGATCATTGAAACAGATGAGAGAATCCTGAAAGATCCTGCACCGCAAATACTCATGTCTGAATTAGCTGACAGTTCAGTGAACTTCTCTGTCAGACTTTGGGTAAAAGCCGGTGATTATTGGAATGTTAATTTCGATATGAACGAAAAGGTGTTTAAGGTATTTAATGATAACGGGATCAACATTCCTTATCCGCAACTGGATGTACACGTTAATCAAGCATAAACCGTTTGCGATAAAGCGGATAATATTAGCGGAGAAGTGTCATCTCTCCGCTTTTTTATATGATCTGTTGATTACAATAAGCGTCCATTGCGAGTAGAGTCTCACCCAAAAGAGAGGAATTGACAGTATCAAGTGTGGAAGGTAAAATCTTTACTTTTCCAGTAGCCGGAGAAATCACCTTCTCTGAAACCAATTGTTCAATCTCTTTTAAATACTCATGGGGTAATAGGTATCCCATTCCACCCACAAGGATGAATTGTGGGTTAAACATATTGGTGATGTTTACAATGCCTCTTTCCAAAAAAACATTGTATTCATTCATGATGTCTTGTGCCTCAGGTTCGCCATCAATACTTTTTTGAATTAATTCCTGAAATCTTTTTTCATAAAGATTTTTCGTCAGAGTTCCGCCAATTCTTTCATATTCCTTGACCACTTCATCCACACTGATATAACATTCCAAACAGCCTCTGTTTCCGCATTTACATCTGGGGCCGTTCAAATCGATACTCATATGACCCAACTCTCCGGCTGTAAAGGAAAATCCCGAAAAAATCGATCCATTGATCAGTAAAGCGCCCCCTACACCCAATGAGATATAAATATAGACCCCATCTTTGAATTTTTTTAATAGGTGATTGTGAAAGATTTCCGCCTGTAATGACAATTTCGCTTCATTTTCAAGCCAAACATTCATATTGGCACGAGTCATTTGCCGAATGATCTTACCAATTTCTACATTGCGCCAATGTAAATGAGGAAGATTGACAATGATTTCATTTTTCTGATCAACAATGCCGGGCAGGGAGAAGACGATGCCATAAAAGGAGTCACGATCCTCACGGTTATTGTATACGTTGGTGACAAGGCTGATGAATTCTTCAAATGTAGAAGGTGTTTGATAATCGCCCAAAATTTCAAAAGAATTGTCCAGATAACCCATACCAACATGCAACTTTTCAACTCCTACTTTTACTAAAAGTACCTTGGCATGATCCTTGTTTGCAAAGAGTCGGATTGAATTTCTTCCGGGATTCTCGTTCTTCTTTTTACCTAATTCATAGAGCAGTTTTTTGTCTTTCAGATAATTGATGATATTTGTGATGGTACTGGGATTTAGTCCCGTTTTTGTTGACAGCTCCTTACGGGTAATCCCGGGCGAATTACGAATCATATTCAACAATGTCAATTTATTAGAAATTCCCATTTTCGTTGCGTTTAATGGACGATTTGTCATCTCTTCTCCCTTATTTCATCAGTCATCCATCAGGATGCTGGAATAACGGCTTCGTTTTTCGATTGCTTTTTGTTCTCCCATTAGTGTTATTACTTGTTCCAATACTATATTCTCAGAGGATTGACCGATCATAATTATGTATTGGCCGGGCTCAACAATCAAATTCATGTTATCGTTGAAAAACGCCAATAATTCCACAGGTAACAGGAAACGTAATGTTTTTTGCTCTCCTTGTTTTAAAAAGACTTTTTCGAAACCCTTTAGCTCCTTAACGGGTCGTGTAACACTGGCTGCCGGGTCATTTACGTACAACTGGACGATCTCTTCACCGTCGTAAGTTCCAGTGTTTTTAACACTGAACTTGATTTCAATTTCTTCGCTATCAGTTGAGGCATCTTCCTGAACAACGAGATTGCTGTATTCAAAATGGGTATAACTCAAACCATAGCCAAAATGATACAAAGGTTTCGATGGGCCATCGACATAATCTCCAAACCAATGGGATCGTTGTCCTGAGGCTTTGTGATTGTAATAAACCGGTATCTGGCCAACATGCCTTGGAAAGGAGATGGGTAATTTCCCCGAAGGGTTGATTTTCCCAAACAGAGCTTTTGCGATGGCATTGCCCCCCTCTTCTCCCGGCAACCAAGCTTGGAGAATGGCTTTTGATCCTTCCTCGAAAACTGAAAGATTATAAGGTCTTCCGGATATTATAACAGAAATGACGGGTTTTCCCGTGTTGAAAATAGCCTTTGCCAATTCCAGTTGTCTTCCCGGTAGTTCCAAGGTCATGGAATCTCTCGCCTCACCGGTTGTGCAGTCGGGTATTAGACCGGATTTGTCACCAAGGCAAAGAATGACAATATCTGCTTGTGAAGCAGTTTCTAGGGCAGTATCGATATCTGCATCATCTCCGGTGACAAAACAACCCTTTTGATACAGCACTTCAACATTTTCCGGCTTATAAGTGTTAATCCCCTCCAGAACATTCACAACAGATTTTGCGGAAAAATCTCTTTCTTCAAAATCCGGAACAGGTGATCCGAAATGATCCTCTTGTTTCATATCCATGAGTGATTCCATATGGGCGGGGTATGAATAATCTCCCAGTTGATTTCTTCCATCTGCTGCGTTGGGTCCGATAAGGGCTATTTTCTTAAAGTTCTCAGATAATGGTAACAGATTATCTTCATTTTTAAGCAGAACAAGTGATTTTTCAGCGGCTTTTAAGGCAATTTCTCGGTGTTCTTTGGAATTCAAAGAAACCGGTACCTGATCAATGTTGATGTAAGGGTTATCGAAAATACCCATTTCAAATTTCAGTTTTAATATTCTTTTTAAAGAACGTTCCAGTACGTAAGTGGTGATTTTTCCTTCTTCAACATACCGTTTCAGAGGTTCTTCATAACATCTTGTGAAGGGGAGTTCTACATCCAGCCCGGCTTCCAAAGCTGATTTTGCAGCATCGGAAGAAGTTGGAACCAATCTGTGGTATTCCTTGAGCATATCAATAGCAAAATAATCCGAGACCACTATCCCGTCAAATTCCCATTCATTTCTTAATACTTGCGTTAACAACCACTTTGAAGCACCGCATGGGACACTGTCCAGTTCATGATAACCGTTCATGACTGATTTGGCACCCGCTTCTCGAATGGCTCTTTCGAATGGAAGAAGAAAAACTTCTCGCATCTCACGGTTAGGAATGTGTGGGGGTGCCCAATTCATTCCCCCTTCGGATACACCGTATCCTACAAAGTGTTTTAGTGTTGCCACAACACCCCTTTTAATATCCTCTGTTTGTAATCCCTTGACATAAGCACTTCCCAATGCCCCCACCAAGTAGGGATCTTCTCCAAAGGTTTCTTCCGTTCGGCCCCATCTTGGGTCACGGGTTACGTCCATCAAAGGAGAAAGTGCTTGATGAGCATTGACCGTTCTAAGCTCATCTCTGATTGCTCCGGCCACATCTTCGACCAAACCTTCATCCCATGCACTGGCAAGTCCAATCATTTGCGGAAACATGGTAGCGTTTTTGGTCAGATAACCACACAAGCACTCTTCATGAAGCATTGCGGGAATACCCAAACGGGTATTTTTCATTAGATATTCCTGAATCTGGTTGATAAAGGCTGCCAAATCCCGTGGTTCTAAAAAGGTTGCCCCGCCCGGTCTTGTGATTTGACCAATCCCGTTTTGAATCTTCTGATCGGCTTTTTCTCCGCTAAAGTGACCGTTGCTGAATACCTCATAACTCCAAATGGATGTCAGCTGAGCAATCTTTTCTTCCAAGGTCATACGTTGGATCAGGTCTTCCACTCTATCGTCGATACAGTTGTTTTTGTCTTTGTAAGCTTCCATACTCACCTATCCTTATGAAAAATTGGTTTAGAACATTTTCTGGATTGATCAGATGAATGTCTGTTTTGCAGAAAATCAAGAATAGATTTTTAGGTAAAACTTATAAAAAAACTTATTTTATTCTCTTATTCAACCGAAAGAATGACATCATTAAGCATCGCCTCAAGCATTTCTTGTCTTCCTGACTGAGGCAGCTCTACTTTCTTTTCCAATACGTACACTTCCAATTCCTTTAATCCCATTTCACCCCCCTCAAAACTTTTAGCCGTATCTGTGTCAAAACTCTGATATCTTTCTTGTATAAATTGGTCGAATGTTTTTTCTTCCAAAAGTTTATGTGCTGCTTTTAAGCCAAAGGCAAAAGCATCCATTCCGGCTATATGAGCTAAGAATAGATCTTTCTTTTCGTAAGAACCTCTACGTACATGGGAATCGAAATTCAAACCACCCGGTTCAAGTCCATCATTCTTTAAAATTTCATACATTGCCAAAGTGGTATCATAAAGATTAGTGGGGAATTGATCAGTATCCCAACCCAGTAAGGTATCTCCCATATTGGCATCCACACTGCCCAATGCGTTATTGACTCTGGCGTATCGTAATTCATGTTGGAATGTATGCCCTGCCAGAGTGGCGTGATTGGCTTCGATGTTTAGCTTAAATCCTTCCAAATCGTTTGATTTCAAGAATGCCAAAGCACTGGCGCAATCGTAATCGTATTGGTGTTTTGTCGGTTCTTTTGGCTTTGGTTCTATCAGGAAAGTACCATCGAAACCGATTTCTTTCGCATATGCTTGTGCTGATCTGAATATTTGGGCAATATGGGAAAATTCAAGACCCATACGGGTGTTTAAAAGAGTATCGTAACCTTCACGGCCGCCCCAGAAAACAAAATTTTCTCCATTCAGTTCTTTGGTGATTTCCAACATCTTTTTGACTTGAGCGCCGGCATAGGCTAATACATCAAACGATGGGGAGCTGAAAGCACCATGTAGGAATTTCGGGCTGGTAAACAAATTGGATGTTCCCCATAAAAGCTTGATCCCTGTTTCCTGCATCAGTTCTTTAACATGGGCAACCACCTTGTCCAATAGGGCATTGGTTTCTTTGAGTGTATCCATTTCGGGTGCTAAATCCCTGTCATGGGTACAGAAATAAGGAGCCCCGAGTTTTGAGATAAATTCAAAAGCGGCATCTGCCTTTGCCAAAGCCTTGTCTAATGGATCGGAAAAGTTGTTCCAAGAGCGGTTAAACAAATCTGTTCCGAACATATCTTTACCTTCAAAACAAAATGTATGCCAATAAGCTACCGAAAACCGTAAATGGTCTTTCATCGTCTTTCCTGAAATAATCGCTTCAGGATTGTAATGATGAAAACTCATCATGTTCTTGGAATTTCTGCCTTCATAAGGTATTTTTGTAATTCCTTCAAAGAATCTTTTATTTAAATTCATCGATTTCACCTCTTTATTGTTAACAATGTCTAGGTCTATTAAGAGCAATCTGAAAAATTATGACTTTATCGAATAAATCAATTAATATAAACTGAAAAAATGATGATAGCGGTCTTAAAAAAAGACCGCCATAATAAAAAAAATGAATCAGAAAATCGACTCCGGTACATAGTAATTTTCTGCATTTTCGGGAACGATCAATTCAGCTGCCAGAATGATCTTTGATGGAATCTGGTGTTGATAAAATCCATTGAGTGATTCTCCTCTCATAGCGAGAACGGCCATGCTGATACCGGTTCCAATCATTGAAGGAGGATAGGTGACATCGGCTTTGACAAGCGGGTCATTATCCATGACTTTTTTGATCATTTCTTTTGAACCCGCACCTCCAAGGAATATTTTGATATCGGTTCTTCCTGATTCTTTATAAGCTTGAAGGACTCCTTTAAGAACATCATCATCTTGCGCCCATACGGCATCAATTTCATCGTACTTTTGAAGATAGTTCTCCATGATTTCCAGTCCTCTTTGGGTACTCCAGTTTGCCGGTTGGGAATCAAGGATCTCGATACCGGGGTATCTGGCGATGACTTCATTAAAGGCATCGACTCTTTCAGAATTAATGACACATGGAATACCTTCTAAAACAACGATTTTACCTTTGCCGTTAAGAGCTTCGGCCATCCATTCTCCTGAAACCCTTCCCATACCGGGATTATCACCAGCTACATAAACATTTTCTACGGGTTTTGTCAATCCTCTGTCTACGGATACCACAAATATGCCTTCGTTATACACCTGTTCAACAACCGGGGTAAGTGGTGCTGAATCATGAGCAAGAATAACCAGTGCATCGATTCCCTTGACCATTAAATCTTCAACATCTCCCACCTGTTTTGCCGGGCTGTCAGCAGTAACCAAGAAGAACTCAACATCAGGATCTTTTTGATTCCAATCTTCAATCGCCTTTTGTGCCCACCATACAATACCGCCGGTCCAACCGTGGTCTGCAGACGGGATGGAAACACCAATTCTAATTCTTTCTGCGGAAAA
>DAOTHY010000025.1:14873-27183 GCA_035447925.1 Thermotogota bacterium | reverse complement strand
TTGAAGCCAGTTGTTTTAAAAAATGGTAAATTTCACGTTTGGCATTTACATCAATTCCCCTTGTTGGTTCATCTACTATGAATATCTGAGGCTTAGTATCCAAACTTTTTGCCAGAGAAACCTTTTGCTGATTTCCACCACTGAAAAATTCAAGTTTCGTCTTTAATGAAGCGGCTTTGATATTAAAGTTTTCCACATATTCTTTAGTGGTTTCCCGTTCCTTTTTATGATTGATCAGACATTTGCAATAATTATTCAAAGAATTCAGGGTGATATTTGAGGTTATATCAAAGGAAGTAATGATTCCGGTTCCTTGGCGATCCTCGGATAAATAAGCAAAATGATGCTTCACAGCATCCGATGGATTTTTAATGTGTACTTCTTTTCCATGAATGAATAGTTTACCTGAAAGTTTCTTGCGTATACCCATCAGTGTTTCAGCCAATTCCGTACGGCCAGCTCCAACAAGTCCTGAAAAACCAAGTATTTCTCCCTTTTTTAAATCAAAACCGATATCTTCCAGAATACCCTTTACACAAAGGTTTTCAACCTTTAAAACCGTTTCTGGTGAAGGCTGGTTTTTTTTCGGAAAGATTTGCGAGAGTTCTCTGCCTACCATGGATGTTGCCATTTGATGTTCATCCATAAGCTGTGTGTCCTCAATTTCTATTTGCTCACCATCTCTGAGAACCATAACCCGATCACAAATCTCCCGTACCTCTTTTAATTTATGGGATATGTAGATGATGGTGACACCTTTTTCCTTTAACCTTCTCATCAGTTGAAATAGCAACTCTATTTCAGATCCCGTTAACACGGTTGTTGGTTCATCCATAATCAAAAGCTTGCTTTCATAAGCCAAAGCCTTTGCAATTTCGATCATTTGCTTTTTTGCCACACTCAATTCTTGAATCTTATCTGTGGGTTTAATTTCTGTATGGAGCATTAAAAGCAATTCTTCAGCTTTACTGATCATCTTCTTTTTATTCAAAAGAAGGTGTTTCTTAAACTCCTTTCCCAGAAAGATATTCTCGAAAACGTTTAACTCATTGATCAGGTTGAATTCTTGAGGGATCAGCCTTATTCCAAGTTCTCTTGCTTTTTGGGGATTAAATTCAGTAATTAGTTTTTCCTCAAAGAAAATTTCCCCTTCAGTTGGTACGTATATGCCACTGATCATTTTGATCAAGGTGGATTTACCGGCACCGTTTTCACCGATAATGCCGAAAATCTCACCTTTTTCAACTTCTACCGAAATATTGTTTAATACCCTGACTTTTGAAAATTCTTTGCTGACTCCTTTTATTTTAAGGATTTTTTCAGCCATCATAGCCCCTTTACGAATTGTCAATCACTTTTCATTGAGTCATCAAAAGAGATGTTAGAAGGCACAAAATCCACCTTTCTTACAAATGCTAACGCCTCTTTTGCCCCTGCTTCTCTATCCATTCCGGAATCTTCCCATTCGACCGAAAGAGGACCCTGATAATCCATGGCATTCAATTCTCGGATGATTTCTTCAAATTGAACATCACCATGCCCTAAAGACCTGAAATTCCAACCTCTGCGACTATCGCCAAAATCAATATGAGATCCCAGAATTCCAGATCGGCCATCCAGTCGGACAGCGGCATCCTTCATGTGAACGTGATAAACCCGATCAGCAAAGTCTCTTAAGAAAAGGTGTGGGGACACACCCTGCCAGATCAAATGGCTTGGGTCGAAATTTATGCCAAATGCCGGCCGGTAATCAAACGCTTCCAGGAGACGTTTTGTACTGTAATAGTCAAAAGCAATTTCTGTTGGGTGGACTTCCAAAGCAAATTTTACATGTTCTTTGTCGAATGCATCCAATATGGGAGTCCAAAGTTCTACAATTTGCTTAAAGCCCTGATGGACCATTTCCTTAGTCGTCTGGGGAAAAGAATACCAAAATTTCCAAATGGGTGAGCCGGTAAATCCCGTAACCACATCACACCCCATATTTCTAGCAGCCTTTGGAGCTAAAGTCATTTGTTGAATTCCCCATTCACGTATAGCTTCCGGTTTTCCGGCTAAAGATGATGGGGCAAATCCATCAAGGCGTTCATCGTATCTGTCACCGACGCATTGACCGATAATGTGTGTACCTATAGCCCAAACTTTCAAATGGTATTTTTCTAGGATAGATTTTTTTTCTTCGCAGTAAGTCTTGTCTTCCGCCGCCTTTTCGATGTTCATATGGTCTCCCCAGCAGGCAATTTCCAATCCATCATAGCCCCAACCAGCAGCCATTTCACAGATCTTTTCAAATGGAAGATCAGCCCATTGGCCGGTAAATAGTGTTACAGGTCTCATAATCAAACCTCCCGTTTATTGTTTTTTGTAGTCAAAAGAACCGTCAACCCAAACCCCATCCTGATTTGAGCTTTTGACACAATCATGAACAAACTTGATGCCTCTGGTTCCATCAGTAACATCAGTAAAGAAAACATTTTCTGCTATTTCTTCGCCAATTTTTTTTGCAGATAATTTTTTACAATAATTTTTGTACAAGTTGCCAAATGCTTCAAAATACCCTTCCGGGTGTCCGGCAGGAATCCGTGTCAATTGTTGTGCCGTGGTGCTCAGATAACCATTTCCTCGGGTATAAACCTGTGTCGGTAAATCCTTGCTTTTGAAAATGAGAACATTGGGCTTTTCCTGTTCCCATTCAAGGGCTCCCTTTGTACCGTAAATTCTGAATTTCAAGCCGTTTTCCTCACTGATGGCAATCTGAGAAGCCCAGTAAATGCCCTTGGCTCCACCCTTATATTCAATGTTGATCCGGGCATTATCATCCAATTTTCTTCCTTCAACAAAAGAATCCAAAGAAGCCGAAAGTCTGTCAATTTCAAGTCCGGTGACATAATGGATCATATTCTCGACATGCGTTCCGATATCCCCAACGCAACAAGACAAACCGGCTCTTTCCGGATCAACACGCCACTGTGCCTGTTTGTTATCCGTATCTTCAACACGATCAGCCAACCAGCCCTGCAGATACTCCGCCATCACCATACGGATATCCCCGATTTTGCCATCTGCAATGATATTTTTAGCCTCATTGACCATTGGATAGCCGGTGTAAGTGTATGTGACCATGAACTCAAGTCCCTTTTTCGTGGCCAGATGCATTAATTCATAACCTTCTTCCGGTGTGAATGCAAGAGGTTTATCACAAACAACATTAATTCCCTGCTCTAAAAATACCTTGGAACACTGATAATGAAGATTATTGGGAACAACTATTACGACAAAATCAATACCATCTGAGCGGTTGCCCTCGGCTTCTGCCATTTGTTCAAAGTCATCATAAATCCTATCAGATATAATCTGATAGTCCAAACCTGTGACCTGGTTTTTTTCTTTGTTATGCGAAAAACTGCCACAAACTAAATCAGCTGAATGGTCGATAGCAATGGCTGCTTTGTGAACTGGACCAATAAAAGAGCCTGAACCGCCGCCTACCATGCCATATGTCAATCTGTTTGAAAGTATCTTTTGAGTATTCTCACTCATTCCCTTTCCCCCTCCAGATTCTTTTTTTGTCGTTATTGTTTAGTGATGATTTTATTGTGAATAAGACTTGTTGTGTCTTTATTTTATTGTATCAATAAAAGTAATCGAAATCAAACCAGAATTCTAAGAAATATGACTGATTATTCCTGATTATCTTTAAAATAATTCCATTTTCTTAAATTTAATCGGGAATTTTAGTGATTTCTGTATATATGGACTTAAAATACTCTCTTCAGATGTCTTCAAAAGCATAATGAAGAAAACAAAACGAGAAGAAAAGCTCTGGAAAAATGCAGAAAAGCCGAGAAAGTTGCAATGTTACTGCTTTTTTAGAAAGTGATGATGTGATATAATTTAACCAGTAATATTTGATTGACAAAATTAATATAACGAACGGGGGTGTCAGTTATGTTTCTGGGAATCGACGTAGGGACAACCGGGATAAAGGCATTGGTGGTCAACGACAAAGGCAAGGTGTTAAACCAATACAACAGACCTCTGGAATTAGACGTACCAAAACCGGGATGGGCCCAGCAGGATCCGGACGACTGGTTAAAGGCTGTTTTGGCAATGTTGAAGGAAGTTTCAAAAAAACACAAAATCAAAGCTATCAGTTTCTCCGGACAAATGCACAGTCTGGTGATGCTGGATAAAGAAGATCAAGTCTTAAGAAAGGCTATCCTCTGGTGTGATCAGCGAACCACAGCCCAATGCAAACAAGCAACAAACATAATAGGTGGCGAACAGTCAGTGATTGGACTTATTGCCAATCCCATACTGGAAGGATTTACTTTGGGAAAGATACTGTGGGTGAAAGAAAATGAACCTGACGTATTCAAGAAAATAAAAAAAATCATGATGCCCAAGGATTATATCTGCATGAAACTTGGTGGCGATTATGGAACAGACTTTTCGGATGCCTCCGGAACGGCGTATTTTAACGTGCATGATTCGAGATGGAGTCATGAGATTTTGGGTAAGCTGGCTATTGATCCGTCTATTTTGCCGCCTGTTTTCGAATCTCATTCTTTCAGGGGTAAGCTTAGAGAGGACTTGACAAAAGAATTGGGATGGAAGGATACGCTCATCGTGTCGGGAGGTGCAGATAATGCGGTGGCTGCTTATGGGATTGGGATATCCAAGCCTGGAGACACCATGGTCAGCATTGGCACTTCAGGGACGGTTCTTACTGCGACTGAAAAGGGAGCGCCAGATTTTGACGGTAAAATCCATTTCTTCCATCATGTTCTGCCGGATCAGAAATATTACATGGGCGTTATGCTTTCAGCAGCTCATTCACTGAATTGGTTTTTAAAAGCATTTAATATCCGTTGGACTTTTGAAGAACTTGAAAACAAGATTTCCAAAGTTAAACCGGGTGTCGGTGGTTTGCTGTTTTTACCTTATTTGAACGGAGAACGCACCCCTTTAAGAGATCCTAATGCAAGAGGCGTTTTGTTTGGGTTGTCATCCAAAACAACCGCTGAAGAAGTGATCAGAGCCGTTATCGAAGGCGTCACATTTGGTTTGAGGGATTCTTTTGAGCTGATAAAGGATAAAACCGAAGTCAAGACTATCCGTGCAGTGGGTGGCGGTGCAAAAAACAAAGTTTGGTGCTCCATCATTGCAGACAATTTTAAAATGCCTGTCAGTGTCCCTGAAAATGATGAAGGTGGTGCTTATGGCGCAGCTATGTTGGCGGCAAAAGGGGCGGGCATCAAAGAGGAAGAGCTGTCCACATGGGTAAAGATAAAAGAGACCATCCAGCCGAATCCGGAAAATTATGCAATTTATGATAAATTATATGAACAATTTAAAGGCTTATACACTGATTTAAAAGAAAGATTTACAGAAATTACCAAGATAACGGAATGAGTATTCAAATTTTAATCATAACGTAGTGGCAACCCTTGTGATCTGAACCCCAATATCAGCATGCATTACGGTTTTCGTATTGCTAGGACACGATAGTCTTTTATCCTTTTTTTGTTTTGAAAATTTGAGTTTTAGTTGTCACTTTATAAGAGGGAGCACCTATAGGAGCTCCCTCTTATAATGAAGCATGAAGTTTTATTGAAGCAAAAACACCCCAAGGTCAATGTCCCTTTTGACCCCAACGCCTCAACTTTGGTAATTCCTTTTCAAGAAGTGCTCGAGCCTCTTCTTTGTTCATACCTTGTTCTTCCATAAAGGGAACACATGTTTCGATCATTTCTTCCATAGTGCATTCCGATGTGAATGAGCCGTCTTTGTAGCAATAAACGCAGTATTCCTGATTAAGACTCCCATCTTTTTCTGTCCCAAACAACTCTTCTTTCAAGGGCATTCCACAACTCTGACATACTAACTGTTCCATAATTTTCAACCTCCAGAAATTTTAAGAACTCATAGTTTTTTCTCTTTAAGAAGAATGAAATCCAGGCTTCTTGGTCCGGAAGAATTTTGAAAGACTTCTTTCTGCTATGAAGTGAAAAAGCCCGTTCAATACTCTTCATGAGTTCCAATACTATTATATTCTCCTATCCTGTCAGGTTATGTCATATTTATCGACGATCTTTTGTGCGGCTGCTTTTATTTCTTTTCTCAAAAATGCCGGTTCAATGACTTCCACCATTTCGCCAAAACTTAAAATCAGGCTTTTCACCCAGTTGTCTATAGGAAAGTTTACACTTACAATAAAGTGTTCTCCCGTGTATTCAGTGATGTTTTCTTCCAAAAAAAAGTCTTTAAAAGAAGAGTAGATGTTTTTATCAAATTTGAGTATGAGAGGCGTTTCTGAATCGCCTGCCCATTCATTTTCCTGTTTGGGGATCAAATGATAATCGCTTGGGTCAAACAGTTCATCTGTGATTTGAAGGGACTTGATTCTCGTTATTTTAAATAACCGATAATTACTTTTCAAAGTGCAAAAAGCGTGTAGATACCATTGGGAACCTTTGATTATGATTTTTAGCGGATATATTTTTCTGGTGGTGGAATGAAGATAACTGTTAAAGTATTCGATGAAAAGGGCTTTATGATGGGAGATGGCTTGATTACAGCAATTGGCTTTTTCTCTGAAATCATCGCTCATACCCCAACCCCTCATATCAAAATAAAGGTTGGAAAATGTGGCATTTGCGCCATCCATTTTCGTTGAAATGCTTTCAATTTCGACATCATCAACCACTTGACTAATCCCCTGAAGCAGTCCAAGAACCATGGAAGCCTCTTGTGAAGATAAAAAGGGTTTTTCAATTCGATACCCTTCAATTAATTCAAAACCACCTTCTGTACCTCTGTAAGAGACGATTGGAACACCAGCATTTTCAAGGGTTTCCATATCTCGGTAAATGGTTCTTACCGAGCAATCATAATAATCAGCCAGTTCCCTGGCACTGATTTTCTTCTTCTTCATCAGGAGGAAAATCATGCTGACTAATCGCTCAGTTTTCATAGGTGTTCCCTAACGGATTGGCATTTCGCCGAGGGTTATTTTATTCCTTTCTTCAATGGTTGCATAAGTTTTTTTCATGAAAAAATACAACCAGACGTACATGATGACAGCCACACTGAATTCTGAAAGGGGAAAGGCATACCAAATATTCTCAAATGTGGTTACTTTGCTCAGCCAATACATGACGGGCAATAATATGCCAATTTGGCGGAGGAATGAGATCAGAAAACTGTTTAAACCCTTTCCCAACGCTTGAAATGTCAGTGAACCAATCACAGATATGCCGATGATGGGAAAAGAAAGACCGATTCGAGATAGGATATCTTGACCAATCTGGATCATCTCAGGATTGTCGTTGAATAAGCTGATCAGTTGAGCTGGGAAAAAAGTGAACAAAACAAAACCGATCGTAGTTAAAACAGTTGAGATAATCATTCCCAATGTCAAGGTGTTTTTCATTCGGTTGATATTTCCTGCCCCGAAATTATAGCCCATAATAGGCATAAACCCCTGTCCTAAACCGAATACAGGCATCAAAATGAATGATTGCAGTCTGAAGAAGATGCCGATGACTGCGATGGCGTAAATGTGAAAATTTCCTGCAATGATGTTGATCAATGCAATGGTAACACTCCCAATCATCTGCATAAAAATACCGGGGAGTCCGACTCTGTATATTTCTTTAATGATCGGGAGATTGATTTTGAAATTCTTTAAGGAAAGATTCATGTCAACCGTTTTGGCTTGTAATCCGTACAGTAAAAATACCGAGCTAACCGCCCTGGCAATTACCGTTGCAAGTGCTGCCCCACGAACACCCATTTCAGGAAAGATCCACCAGCCAAAAATAAGAAAAGGATCCAAGACGATATTCACAACAGCGCCAATGATCAAAGCAATCATTGGCGTGAAAGTATTTCCCTCACCTCGAATAATGTTATTTGATATCATCGAGAAGAAGATAAAGATGGAGCCGATCATAATAATGCTAATATATTCACTAGCTGGCTGTATCAATACCGCTTGATCGGAAAATAGCATGATAATCTGATCAGAAAAGAAATATCCAACCAAGGCAACGACAATCCAATACAGAATACCCAAAAAAAGAGCATTTTCTGCAGCAAGTGTTGCATCTTTATTCTTATGAGCGCCTAGTCTTCTGGAAATAAACGACGTGACCCCGATACCGGTACCGGCGCCTAAAGCAATGAGAACCATTTGCACCGGAAAAGCAATAGAAAGAGCTGATAAAGATTCCTCGCTGATTCTTCCCACATACATACTATCCACAACATTGTACAGAGCTTGAATTGACATCCCTATCATCGCTGGAAAAGCTAGTTTAAACATCAAGGGAATAATCGGTTCTGTTCCCATCCGTTTAGAACTGACCCTTTTCAAAAAACCACCAACTTATTCTTTTTGATTGGATTGTGTATATTCTTTTAAGGCCTTTTTGACAGCCTCTAAAGGCATGGAAATGCAAGTGAATGATTGATCTATACCCAGTTCTTCAAAGATTCGTTGTTCATCCAATTCCATGATCTCGCTGATCCGTTTCCCTTTAATCAGTTGAGAAGTCAAGCTGCTTGCGGCTATAGCTCTGGGACACCCCTTAATCGTATATTTGACATCCTGGAGGATGTTGCCTTCAATTTTTAGATAAAATTTAACCCCGTCCCCGTCGCTTTCGTTAAAACCCGTTGCAGCTAGTGTGCTGTTGTCTATCTTGCCGATATTTTGAGGATCGGTGAAATGCTTCATTAGCTCTTGCGAATATCTTTCAGCCATTAGACAGCCTCCTTAGCAATGTGACTTTTTCCATCAGTTTATCACAAAAATAGTCAATTTGCTCATCGGTGTTATCCCACCCCAGTACAACTCTGATTGTGCCGTTGATAAATTCAAGGGGGCAATTCATCGCTGTAAGAACATGGGAGCCTCCCTTGGAATGCGAATGGGATCTGCAAGCTGATGCGGTAGAAACGGCGATCTCATCCATACTGAGCATTCCCATCAAGGCTTCTCCATTGATGCCCGAAAAGCTCAAGCTGAGTGAACCCGGTGTTCTTTTGTCAGGGTCTCCGTTGAGTTGGACCCCCTGGATTTGTTTACAAGTGTTTAATATTTGATCAGTCCATTTTTGATACTGCATCCTTTTTTCTTCAATCTTTCCAGTTACTATTTTCAGGGCTTTTGCCATGGCTGCTACCCCGGGAACGTTTTCAGTCCCCGACCTCAACCCGCCTTCATGTCCGCCGCCGTAAAAAACCGGTTCCAATGGCGTGCCTTTTTTTATATAAAGGAACCCAACCCCCTTGGGGCCGTAAAATTTATGAGCACTGGCACTGAGCATATCTACACCTAACTCATTGACATCCTGTTCAACCTTTCCCATAGCTTGAACGGCATCTGTGTGAAAAAAACATCCAGCTTTCTGGCATAGTGTTGAGATTTGCCGAATGGGTTGAATTGTTCCCACTTCGTTGTTTGCAAACATGATGGAACAAATGGCAGTTTTCTCATCGATTTGCTGCTTCAAATAGTCGATCTCGACAATACCATTGGCGCTGACAGGAGCAAAAACAATTTCATATCCCATCTTTCCCAGTGCTTTAACCGATTCGATGACTGCTTCGTGTTCAATGGAACTGGTAATAACCTTTTTCCTTTCGGGATGGCTGTTTTTTATTGCTTTTAAACAGCCAAATAACGCCATGTTATCAGCTTCAGTTCCCCCGGATGTAAATATGATCTCATCGTAATCAACATGGATACAGTCGGCAATGGTTTGTTTGGCCCAATTATATAGCTGTCTGGAATGCTGTCCTTCATAATGAAGACTTGAGGCATTTCCCGGGTACTCGCTCAGCACATCGGCATAATAAGTGACGATCTCTGGAAGAAGCGGGGTGGTAGCAGCATGGTCCAAATACACTCTCATCAGTATTCAACCACTTTCACATCAATCTCCTCCACGCCGTCTATTTCATGTAGATGTTCGTCTATTTCTTCCAGAACATTTTGCTTATAGACATCTGTTTCATCGAAAGATATTTCAATTTCAACCTTACCATTCTCATATTTTAAATACTTGACCAGTTTTTCATCGATGATATTATGGCCTGTTTTTGGATAGATGACAGATTTGAGTTTTTCGATGATGCTTTGCTCGTCAATCTTCCTTTCATGTTTGATCCCAAGCTTTTTTTCTTCATAATCCTGTATTGCCGCTTTTAAACCATCAACGGCAAGAACCGAACAATGAACTTTGACCGGCGGTAATCCACCTAATTCATCTACTGCGTCCTTCCAAGTCATTTTTTTAGCCTCATCCACACTTTTCCCCTTGGCCAATTCGGTTACAATCGAACCGGTTGCGATATTGGATGCACAACCGTAAGAAAGGAACTTAATATCCTCGATTCTATTGTCTTTAATCTTCAATGAAACGGTAACCTGATCTCCACATGCCGGACTTCCAACAGTGGCGCCACCATCAGGATTCTCAATTTCACCTACGTTTTTGGGATTTTTAAAATGCTCAATAACTTCTTTGGTATATTTAATTACTGCCATATTGTTCACCTCTTCATTTATCTTGTTTTTTTCGAATCATCTAATCGTGCTTTGAGCACGAAGACGTTCAACAATGGGAACGAGCTTTTCGACGAAAATATCCAAATCCTCTTTTGTCGTGTCAATCCCCGGGGTTATTCTTAAAGAGCCATGGGCCATCTCGTGATCTCTGCCAATGGCGCTTAAAATGTAATTAACTTTTAAATCGCTGGAAGCACATGCGGAACCTGTGGCAACGACAATTGAGTCAAAATCCAAAAACATCATGATCGATTCTCCTTCAATATGTCTGAAAGAATAGTTAATATTATCCGATGCCCTTTCATCAACGGGACCGTTTAATTCAACCAGGTCAATTTTCATTTCAATCTGATTCATCAGATATTTTTGAAGTGTCTTCATATTGTTATGGTGTTCGATTCTGTTTTTAACCGCTTCTTCAATGGCATATGAAAGACCTACAATAGCTGCCACATTTTCAGCTCCCGGAGAAAAAGGACTCGTGACGACAGTCCCGAAAAAAATCGGTTTCAACTTTACAGGCCTTTTTGACACAATCAGTCCAATACCCTTAGGTCCGTATATCTTGTGAGAACTGAGGGTCAGAAAATCGGCATCCAAGGCTTCAAAATCAATCTCCTGTGTCATTAACGCCATTGAAATATCCAAATGGATGAGTGTTTTTGGATTTCTTTCACGAATGATCTTTTTCAACTCATTGTATCGTTGAATGGTTCCGATGGTATGATTGACCAGTGTGATGCTGACCAGTTTTGAATTATCGTTAAGGGCTGCTTCCAGTTGATCGGTTTTCCAAAAACCGTACTCATCTACTTTTACTTTTTTTACCTCAAACCCCTTTTTTCGGTAGTAATCAAAGGCATTATTGATTGAAGGGTGATCAATAACTGAAGTGATCATACCGGTTTGTTCAGGTTCCTGATCTCGCATGATCCCGTGAATCACCATGTTATTCGCCTGAGTACCGCCGGATGTGTAAATGATTTCACTATTGGGAGCATTCAACGCCTTTTTGATTCTTTCCGATGCTTCTTCAATGGCTTCGGCAATATCCGTACCCATCTGTGTAAAGGCTACTGGCATATAAAACAGCTCTTCCAGATAAGGCCTCATTTTTTCCAACACATAAGGGGAAGTTCTTGTTGTTCTATAATGATCTAAATAAATAATCTTATCCATAATTAACTACCTCCTGTTGCATTAGACGAAAAATTAATTTGTTTCTTTTGTTTTCAGCTGTTATCCGCTTGTTAAACATTCGCATTACAGGGACTTTATATCGGACTTCAATAAACAAATTGCAGTGTCCAAATCGATTTTTGAAATGGCACCAATCGGCGCAAAGATATAGTGGTTATCACGATATAGCTTAATGTCATCTGAGGGAAGTAACTCATTGACATGTCTTTTCGAAAGGATTCTGGAAATTGACAACACTTCATCTGCAAACGGTGAACGGGTGAGGATGCCACCGGTGCCGACGATTGCTTTTACGGCTGTTAAGTCCTTGCCTTCAGCAATTTTTTGCCTTCCAGCGGGGCCGTAAATGTACCTGATCCGTCCGGCATGTCTTCTGAGCCCTGCTGAGATACATTGTACAGCCAGCCTTGCCATAAATTGTTCCATTTTTTCTGTTTTGGGATATGGGGTTATTTCCACCATCATTTGTTTATAATCCGGGTATTCTATTTCCAATTGATTTTTGATCGAGTCTGCTACATTGGCAGCGTT
>DAOTHY010000025.1:10777-14773 GCA_035447925.1 Thermotogota bacterium | reverse complement strand
AATTCATCCCAGTCAAAATCCGCTTTCACTTTTTTTCGAATATCATCAAGGCATTGATTGATACCCAGGGTCACATCCCCTTCGTTGACCGTTGTAAAATGTTCTGCCTGGGTAATTTTTTTCGGCTTCTTGGTTCCAATCCCTTCAAAAACAGTAACAATGGTTGTTGTGGAACCAATTTCTGCTGTAATCAGTTCAAATTTCAATGTATTCACCCCGTAGCATTATTCATAAATTTGGACTATAGATCAGATAATAAATCCCTGACCATTTTATTAACGATTTTTCCGTCGGCTCTGCCCTTTACTTTTGGCATGATCATTTTCATAACCAAACCAAGTCCTGACGCCGAATTAATATGTTGTTCCTCGATGGCATCCAAAATGATGGTTCTCAGTTCATCCTCATTTAACTTCTCAGGAAGATAATCTCGAATGATACCCAGTTCCTCTTCTTCAGATTGGGCCAAATCTTCTCGGTTAGCCTTAGTGAATTCGTCAATGGCGTCTTTTCTTAGTTTCGCCTCTTTTGCCAAGATTTCAATCACATCTTCATCACCCAGATCCTTTTTATCTACAAGTCGATTTTTGATGGCTGCTACAACCATTCTGAGTGTTCGTACTCTCACCTCATCTCTTGCTTTCATGGCGGTTTTCAGATCTTCAAAGATGTCTTCTTTAAGCATACAAATCCCTCCTAGGAGCTTGCGGCAAACTCCTCGTGTTGTTAATAACTGTCTTTTGAGTTTTAAAAACTTTTATACTTAATTTCCCTCGCTACATCTCGCTTGATTGCCTTATCTTTCAAATCCTCTCGTTTATCGTGTATATTTTTTCCTTTTCCGAGGCCAATTTCAAGCTTGATGAGCCCTTTTTCGTTGAAATAAACCATCAATGGAACAATGGTATAGCCTTTTTGCATCACACTGCTGTGCAGTTTTCTCAGTTCACGCTTATGGAGTAATAGCTTACGCTTTCTGTCAGGCTCATGATTAAAAAAAGCTGAATGTGCATATGGGGTGATATTGGCTTTCAAGAGAAACAGTTCAGCTCCTTTGAATCGGCAATAACTTTCTTTGATGTTGATCCTTCCTTCACGGATTGATTTGACCTCTGTTCCAAGCAACTCTAATCCAGCTTCAAACTTGTCTTCAATATTGTATATTCTATAAGCATTTTTGTTTTTTTGTACAATTTTCATCTGAATCCTCCGTTGTTTTCATTTTGCTTATAATGATAACATATAATCTCTGATCATGGAGTGAAAAAACAAATGTTTCAATTTTTTTTAAGAGTATGAATGAGCAGCATGAAACCGTTAACCTTATGCACTATTGTATCAAATAAGCTGAATGAATGCGAATGTGCATGAGTTAAAGAAAACGATTCGTTGAAAGTATAGGAATCAGATGTTGTGCTTAGACAGCTGATACTGAAATCGCTTTCAAGCGTTATTCGCTGAATAAATCAGTTTGTATCATCGTTATAACGATTTAAATAAGGTCTTGATGAAAAACGAAAAATCCCCGCCCAGGGGGGGATTTTTCGTTTTTCATCAAGACCTATGATAGCTTATTAAGGTTTCGGTGTTTTCAGTACCAGAATTTCCATGTCCTCATCCCCTGGATTTCTAACGGCATGGGGAATGTTTTTGGGGCTTTCGATGCTTTGCAAACGTTCCAATCTGATAGTGTCATCCCCGATATCCAGTTCGGCCGTACCTTTGATGACCAGGAAAAGGACATCCACCGGTGTTTTGTGGCTTTTCAGGTGCCCGCCGGGTTTGATGGTGATTTGAACAGCTTCCAGTTCATCACGGGTGTAGAATTTCTTTCCGATGATCTCGCCGGTGTTGAGGACCGGCTCGTATGTGTTAATATCGATGATTTTCATACTCTTTCCTCCTGATCTCTAAAAAGCGGGGGTGGACAAGGGCGAAAGTAAACAAATACGAGTAAAGACTGTCTGATGGTTAACATAATCCGATTTCTTTCTATCCCTATACCCCTGTGTTTTTTCACCCCTGCTTTTTTTTACCTTCGTTTCTTTTCAATCCTGTATTTGTTCAGCCTCGTGTTTGTTCATCCTTGTTTCTTTTTATTTCCCAGCCATGATGGCTTCTACGTCGTTGTCTACTGTGTCGATGCCTCTGATGTTGAAGTTTTCAACCAGGACTTTGAGGACGTTTTCAGAAACAAATGCAGGGAGTACCGGTCCCAGACGGATGCCTTTGACACCCAAATACAGCAGGGCCAGTAAAACGGTGACAGCTTTTTGTTCGTACCAGGCGATGTCGTAGGAGATGGGTAGGTCGTTGATGTCATCCAATCCAAAGGCTTCTTTGAGTTTTAATGCGGTGACGACCAGTGAATAGGAGTCGTTACACTGTCCGGCGTCGATGACTCTTGGAATACCACCGATGTCTCCCAGGTCTAGCATGTTATAGCGGTATTTGGCGCAACCGGCTGTCAGGATGACGGCATCGTTGGGGAGTTTGTTGGCAACATCTGTGTAATACTGCCTGGACGGGGCGTGTCCGTCACAGCCTGCCATAACGACGAATCGTTTGATAGCGCCTGCCTTGACGGCATCGATGATCTTATCGGCCAGTTTCACTGTCTGAACATGGGCAAAGCCGATGGGGATTTTTTTGCCCTCGATGACTTTCACTGAACCCAGTTCTTTTGCCTTTTCAATGACGGCAGTGAAATCCTTTGAGCCATGTTTGGTTCGGTTATCGATGTGCTTGACTCCAGGCCATCCGACGAGACCGGTGGTGAATATCCTGTCTTTGTAAGTTTCTCTTGGTTTCTGGATACAGTTGGTGGTCATGACGATGGCGCCGTTGAATGCGTCGAATTCTTTTTGCTGGTTGTACCAGGAGGTGCCGTAATTGCCCACCAGATGGTTGTACTTTTTCAATCCCGGATACGCATTGGCCGGAAGCATTTCTCCGTGTGTGTACACGTTGACGCCGGTTCCTTCGGTTTGTTTGAGGAGTTCTTCCAGATCCAGTAAATCATGTCCGCTGACCAGGATTCCAGGGCCTTCAACAGTTCCGGTGTAGACTTGGGTGATCTCAGGGTTGCCATACATGGTGGTATTGGCCTCATCCAGCAACGCCATGGCCTTTACGGCGGTTTCTCCCGTTTTCATGACCAGTCCGATGAGGTCATTCACGCTCTTTGAATCGTCTAAAGTGGCGGCCAAACCTTCCTGGATAAATTTGAACACTTCGTCGTTGGTCTTTTTCAGAATATAAGCGTGGTCCGCATAAGCGGCAATCCCCTTTAATCCGTAGGTCATCAATTCTCTCAGAGAGCGAATGTCTTCGTCTTTTGTTGAAAGAACACCGACTTCAGCGCCTTTGAGTTCCAGAAAGTCAATGCCTCCTTCTACATTCCAAACGGCCGCTTCCGGGACGCCGGCTTCAACTTGAGTTTTTCCCAGTTTTTTGTTGACTTTATCTTTCATGTCATCTCTGACTTGTATGGCTTTTCGAATCATTCTTTCAATGTCTTCGGGGTCAAAATTGACGTTGGTGATGGTTGTAAACAGGCCTTCTGCGATGAAGCTGTCGGTCTTTTCATCCTTGATTCCCAACAGTCGTCCCTTAACCGCCCAATAGGAAGCGCCTTTCAGGATCCAAACCAGTAAATCCTGCAATTTTGCAACATCTGTCTCTTTTCCGCAAATTCCTTTTACCGTACAGCCTTTTCCACCAACTGTTTCAGCGGATTTGAGAGACGAATCCGTCGAAGTTTTGTGAACAAAACATTCGCTGCATTGAAAACAAAACATACTCATTTCTTACACCTCCGTAGGTTTTTATCATTCGTGTTTGTGTTGAGTTGTATCATTTTAAACTTTCATCATCCAGCGTTTTGGTACCGCTAATTTTCTGTATGGGGGCGATGTCTTGGGTAACTTCCAGTGTTCCTTTGTATCGCCCGTCATCCGATCGAACGGCAAAGTATCTGATGTAGACGTATTTGTC
>DAOTHY010000025.1:9062-10677 GCA_035447925.1 Thermotogota bacterium | reverse complement strand
TGTTCACCATTTAAGATTCCGCTGGGAAGCGAGACGGCACTATCTCGCATTTGAACGGCATCTTCATCGGCTACGTCAAATGGTTTTGGGATAAAGGAGAAATAGCCGATCTCATCGAACTGTTTTCTGATTTGAACCCATTCTTCATCTGTGATGAGTTTAATGGCCGACGGGAATAGGATCTTGTGCTCTTTATAGATATGATTGGCGAATACTTCCTCGGTTCCAACCAGAAATTGCCTCACTTCATTCGATGTGACGGTGTCCTCGAAGATCTTGCTTCTCAGTTGTCGGATCTGATCGTGTTCTTTCCACATGATTTGCGGGGGCTGGACCATATTGTGTTTTTCCAGATAAGGGAACAGGCAGTTTTCCTCTTTTAAAAAATATTTCTCCACTTCTTTCAGGTAATAACCTAATCCTTTAACGGCTTTTATGCTATCCTGAGCTTTTCTGAATTTGCCAAGCATATTCAAAATGTCTTTGTGCTCTTCCATAAGGATATGGAGAGGATGCCAGGGTTCCACGTCGATCTCGTCATCCACGATGGCTTTTTTGAACATATCCAGGTGCACATCACACATGAGCATGATGGAATCCGGGGAAATGCCTTCATTGACCAATTCCTGTTCAATGGTGGAAATATCGATGGGTGTCAGTTCCTTTACGATTCTTGCAAACTGTTCTTTTACCGGCTCCAGGTTTTTTTTCGGGTCTTCATGGAGTTTTTTTATAAGATCTTTTAATACTTCTTTTTCTTGATTAATGTCCTTCATGGAATTCCTCCTTTCGTGCTTACAGGTTTATGATAGCTTTTTTTTGGAGGAATTTCAGTAGCATAGGTTACAGAGGCTTGGAGTGAGAGAGGACTAAGATAAGATTTGACACGGAGCAGGGTTAAAAAAAGCGGAGATTAAGGGCGGGGAATTATCGCAACCGCCCTTCAGTTGATTCTTTAAAAACCTTTTTATCGGGATTTTCTGTTTGGATGAAAAAAAGCCATGACGCAGTTCAACCCTCCAAATGCAACGGCATATGCGGCGATAAACCCGACAAGTCCCTTTATGGGCGAACCGAAGTTGACCAACAGGAAGATGCCAACAGCTAACGAAAGTAGTCCGCACAGAACAAGCATCCATTTAAAGAGATTGCTCGCTTTACCCTTGGGAATTGAAAATCCGGTCCAGAAGTCAAAAAATCCGTAATAGAGCATCCAAACGGCTAGAATAACCAAAATGGCAACTGCAATCACACTCGGCATTAAGAAGGCAAAAAATCCGATAACGATGCCTGCTGCTGCCTCAACAACGAGCATGGACTTGGGCTGTGTAGCCTTTTCTTCTTTATAGAACAGCATTTGAAACAATCTGTATAATCCGAATATCAAAGCAACCACCCCGATAATTCGGATGATCCAATCAGAAGTCAAGTTCGGCCAAACCAACAACAGAACGCCAAAAGCCAGAAACAAGAACCCCAGCAGCAATCCCTGCCACCACTTTTCAGCCATGATTGTCTGAAATGTCTTCGTGTACATTTTTTTCATGCCCATTCCTCCTATTTATATTTTGTGCTGATCATTCAATTGTACCACTTAAATATAAGGCCATCTGCT
>DAOTHY010000025.1:0-8962 GCA_035447925.1 Thermotogota bacterium | reverse complement strand
TATCATAACGGCATTCCCATCGGTTCCAGAGCCCTCTTAAAAAAAGGTGAAAGGCTGTTTAAAGAAACCCTGATGAAACACATTGTTCAGGCGGGTTTTTTAGAGAAATGGTCAATCAATGAGAAAATAGCAGATATCGGCATCACCATCGGCACTGAGCTGGAGTTTTGGGTGAAAACCCCCATGTTGAACGCACAGATCAGCCAGCTACAAACCGCTCAATCCATGCAGGAAAATTACTGGCAGCGAACCAAGGGCAAAGTGCGTACGGCATTAGAACAATCCTTAACCCTGATGGAACTTTACGGCCTCAAACCGGAGATGGGTCACAAGGAAGTGGGGGGCGTAAAAGCCTCCATTGGAAAAAGTGGGGATCTGAGCGTTGTCATGGAACAAATTGAAGTGGATTGGAAATTCTCCTCGAATCCGGTAGAAGCGGCGGACAAAGAATTGCTGGCACGAATCATGATTAAAGAGACCTTTCGGCGTAACGGCCTGGAGGTATCTTTTCAGGCAAAACCTATCGAAGACGTTGCAGGCAACGGTGAACATATTCACATCGGTGTCTGCCTGAAAACTCAAAGCGGAAAGGCCTATAACCTCTTTTCGCCCTTTGAGAAAGACAGCTATCTCAGTATTTTCGGATACGGCGCTCTCATGGGCATCCTCAAGCATTATGATATCCTTGGTGCCTTTGTATCACCCACCAATGATGCGTTGAATCGTCTGAAACCCGATTTCGAAGCCCCGGTTTCCTCCGTATGTTCTCTGGGAACTTCGCCCAATCAACCTTCCAGAAACCGGACTGTTTTGATCGGACTAATCAGCGACCTGGAAAATGAGATGGCTCGTCGTTTTGAATTCAGAGCCGCCAACCCCCACACTAATTTGTACATCTGTTTGCCAGCAATGTTCATGTGCATGCTGGACGGCATGACCTATGCGTTAACATCTGAAAAAGATGAGAAAGCGCTTTTGAATGAGGTTTCCAAACAACCCGGGGAGTATTTCGGTTATTTAGACCCAAACCATGCTTATCGGGCTGAGAAAAACATCTTTACCGATTACACCGAAGAGGAAAGGGAACGGCTGTTCGGAATTTCGCCAAAAACCGTTTTCGAACTGATCAACTCCCTGCGCAAATCCGATTGGAATCATGCTTATTTGGAAGAAGTCTTCAGTTTGGCATTTGTTGACTCCTACTGTGATTACATGCTGGAGAGATGGCGAAAGGAGACCGTTCAGCGACTTATTCCCCACAGGATCGAATCCATTCGAACCAGCTTGCTCGCCTTGCCCGATGATCCGAGAAGTAAAAAGGGGAAGCTGGCCATTGAACAGTTGGCTGATCTACTCATCCGGGATACGGAAAATCAAATGAGTCTTAGAACCCGCATTCAGGAAGCAGCCCGTGATGGTGATTACGAGCTCCTATCGATGACATATCAGGCCTTTATTCAAACCCATGAGGACTTGAAGCAATGTATCCGCAACTATGAAGATAATATTGTTTATTAAATGAACTAATTTGAAAAACAGTTTAAAAAGTTGTATAATACCATAAGGACCATATCTTTTAAAGGGAGGTAACAAAATGAAGAAACTGATTGTTTCTCTAATGGTAGTGTTGTTGTTTACCGTAGGTGCATTTGCAGCCAATCAGCTGGAAATCTTTAGCTGGTGGACGGGAGGCGGAGAAGAAGCAGGGCTGTTAGCGCTGATTGAAGAATTGACAGCACAGTATCCGGACCTGGAAGTCATCAACGCAACGGTAGCAGGTGGTGCAGGATCAAACGCAAAAGCGGTTTTAAAGACAAGAATGCTCGGCGGAAATCCTCCGGATTCTTTCCAGGTTCATGCAGGGGAAGAATTGACAGATACATATGTGGTAACCGGAAAAATGGAACCCATCACAAAATATCTGGCAGAATGGGGCTATTTGGACAAATTCCCGAAAGACATCATGGATATTTGTTCCTATGAAGGCGAAGTCTACTCCATCCCTGTCAACGTACACCGTGGAAACGTAGTATTCTACAACAAAGCCATCGCAGAAGAAATCGGCATGACATCAGAACCCAACACATGGGAAGAATTTTTCTATTATCTTGAAAAGGCAAAAGATGCCGGTTACACAGGCTTAAGCTTGGGTGACAAAAACAAATGGACAGCTACACAAGTATTTGAGGACATCATGCTCAGCCAATTTGGAGCATACAAATATACCAAACTTTGGAACGGTCAGCAAAGCTTCAATTCCGTTGCCCTGAAGGATTCCCTTCAAATCATGAAAGACCTCATTCCTTACTTCAACAAAGACCACTCCTCTCTCACCTGGCAAGATGCTTCCAGACTTGTTTACGAGAAGAAAGCATTGTTCAACATCATGGGAGACTGGGCGGAAGGCTATTTCAAAGAAATGGGATGGACACCGGGAGAAGAGTTCGGTTGGTTCGCCACACCTGAAACCGGAAATGCATTTATGATCATCTCTGATACCTTTGGACTCCCAAAGGGAGCGCCAAATCCTGAAAATGCTCTCAAATGGTTGAAATTTATCGGAAGTGTTAAGGCACAGGACATCTTCAACCCCATCAAGGGATCCATCCCTGCAAGGGTTGATGCTGACAAATCCAAGTACGATGTTTACCTGCAATGGGCCATGAACGATTTCTCCAATCTGGCACTCGCACCATCCATCGCACACGGTTCCGCTGCACCCGGTGCATTTGCAGGTGCTTTGGACGATGCCATCAATGGATTCCTGGCAACTGAAAATATCGAAAATACAATGGAAGATATTCTTTGGGCTGCAGAAGACGAAGGATACAACATCAACTGATCGTGATCGATTAATCACTTACTCAGGGCAGGTTTTTAGACCTGCCCTTTCATTTGCATTTTGATTGTTATCTCAGATATAATAAACTATTCCTTTATTGTATATGAGATGATAAGCTGAATAAATAAAAATTGTTTTTAAGGGGGACTTTATGAAATCAAGAAGAAAGCTCATCGGTTTTTTCGTTGTATCTCCCAGTATAGTGGCAATCGCTATTTTTGTTTACGGGTTCATTTCTTCCACAGTGCGCAACTCCTTTTCAAACTTCAACAGCTATTCCCGCTTGGTTCAAAATGAATTCGAATTTGTGGGCTGGCGCAATTATCAGCGTCTGTTCCAGGACAGCCGTTTTCAAACAGACTTGTGGAACACGCTTTTCTTCACGGTCTTTTTTTTGCTGGGATGTATCATTTTAGGACTTTTTTTAGCCAATCTGCTGGATCGAAAACTCAAAGGGGGGCGTTTTTTTCAGAATGTGTTCCTGTTTCCCTATGCCTTGTCATTTGTCGTCACCGGGACAATCTGGAGCTGGTTCTTTGCACCGGGAAATATTCCAAATGACCCTTCTGGGATCAACCTGCTATTAAAAAACATGGGTCTGGACTCACTTCAATGGGGTTGGTTCACGGTCACAGATAGCATTGGCAAATTCAACCTTGCCCTGATCCCGGTCATCATCGCCGCCACTTGGCAACTGTCAGGCTATACCATGGCCATGTATTTGGCCGGAATGCGAGGCATCCCCATTTCCATGATCGAAGCGGCACGGGTTGACGGCGCTTCCAATTGGCAAATATTCTGGCGGGTTAAAATGCCGCTGCTGCGAACCATCACACTCAGCGCCATGATCATTTTGGGGCACATCTCTTTAAAGATCTTCGACCTGGTGTATGCCATGACCGGAAGCGGACCCAACAACGTTACGGACATGCCGGCGGTTTACATGTACGACTTAACCTTTGAGAGAGACCGGTATGCACTTGGCGCTGCGGTTGCCGTCATCATGCTGGTCATGGTGGCATTCGTCATTGTTCCTTACCTGCTGAGCACGCTCAAAAAGGAGGATTCCAAATGAGACAGACAAAAAGATGGAATGCAACGATCAGTTATGTTGTCCTTATTCTGTTGGCATTTTTGTTCATGGTACCCGTTTATATGATTCTGGTGACCAGTTTTAAACCCTTATCCGAAATCAGTATGTCCAACATGTGGAATCTTCCCTCAAGCCCATCGTTGGAAGGGTTTGTGAATGCCTTTCAAAAATTGGGCCCCAACTTAAAAAACAGCTTTCTGCTGGTTATCCCGGCCACACTGCTCTCGTGCATCATCGGCTCCATCAACGGGTTCATCTTCGCAAAAATCCGATTTAAAGGCTCGAACATCGTCTTTTTACTCATTCTGTTCGGGATGTTCATCCCCTATCAGAGCATTTTATTCCCGCTGATTCGTTTTCTTCAACAGATCGGACTCTACGGCAAGATCGGAGGCCTCATCATGGCCCATGTGGTGTACGGTATTCCCATCACCACGCTGATCTTCAGGAATTATTACACCGAAGTGCCCGATGAGATGATTGAAGCAGCCAATATTGACGGGGCCAACATGTTTAAAGTCTACACCAACATCATGTTCCCATTGTCGCTGCCCGGATTCGTCGTTGTCATCATCTGGCAATTCACCAACATCTGGAATGAATTCCTGTTCGCAGTGACCATCACCTCCGACCCCACTAAGCAGCCTATCACAGTTGCCTTGGTAAACTTGGCGGGAAGCCAGGTCGTCGAATGGAACATGCAAATGGCCGGTGCCATCGTGGCGGCATTACCCACGCTGTTAGTCTACATCTTCCTGGGTAAATATTTCATTCAGGGCTTGATGGCAGGTTCTGTGAAAGGTTAAGGTGTTTAATCAATCAGCAATTAAAAAAGGCTTCCATCGTGAAGCCTTTTTTTGTTAACGATAAACAGTCGGTTCAAAATCGATGAAGCGTTCTTATTTCGATTTATTCAGGCAATTCACACAATCATGGCAAGGAGGAGGGCGTGTCTACCCTACTGCGGAAAAAGAACCCGGATGCCTATTTGGTGAAACAATCAAAAGAAGGATTTTTACAGTGAAACCATGATATAATATCCTGATAATTAACAAATGGGGGCAAGAGGATGTATAACAAACTGAATACTCAGACAACTGAATAAATTTATACGCAGCATCTTTTAGCTGGCAAAAAAAAATAATCATTTAAGATAAAAAGGCCTCAGCGTGGTGCTGAGGCCTTTTCAATTGATAAGAGGTGATGAGGGTGTTACAGATCAAGAATTTATCAAAAACCTTTGGTGTAAATGAGGTGTTAAAAAAAATAGATTTAAATATATCAAAAGGAGAATGCGTAGCTCTAACCGGGCCAAACGGCTCCGGCAAATCCACCCTTTTGAAGATGATTGCCGGAGAATTGCCGATTGAGGATGGAAGGTTGTTTTTAAAAGAAGGGACGACGATTGGCTACTTACGTCAAAACGATGTCGTTTCTCATGAACGAGTGCGGTATTATCTATTTAAAGAGTTTGAACAGTTAAAGGATATCAATCGAAAAGTTCATGAAAATTCTGACCTTTCAGATATGGAATATGCAAGTCTGTTGGATGATTATATGTATTATGGCGGTTATGAAATGGAGGCTTCCATCCTCCGGGAACTGGCTGCTTTTTCATTTCAACAGGAAATCTTGGATCAACCGATGAACGAATTGTCGCTGGGTCAGAGAAAGATCATGGAAATCATCAGCGTCCTGGTTTCTCAACCCGATTTATTTATCATGGATGAACCGACCAATCATTTGGATATCAGCATGCGCATGATGTTAGAGTCTCTTATACAGGGAAAAACGCTCAACGGCGGCACGTTTCTTGTTGTCAGTCATGATCGTACGTTTCTTGACCGGATTGCCACAAAAACTATATACATCAAAAGAGGGATCAGCGAACAAACTGAAGGCGGATATTCTCAAATGATGAAACTATTGGACATGAAATTTCTTTCTGCCAAAAAAGAGAGCGAAAAGATACAAAAGAAAATCGGAGAACTGGAGCAGCTGGTTACCAGAAAAAAAGCTTGGGCTGAAAGAGCGGAAAAGGAAAAAAGTGGTAAGGGGAAAAAGATAATCGGCCGTTTCTCTCCCGATCGAGGCTTTCTGGGAGCCAAGGCCAAAAAAATTGCTAAAAGTGCCAAAGGGTATGCTCTTCAAAAAAATAAGCTTATTGAAGATCTAAAGGAGAAAAAACCATTTGTTGAAAAACCGGTCAAATTAAATATCCCCCAATACACAGTTGAAACGAGAAAATTTGTTGACTGCGTCGATTGCCGGTTTGGTTATACTCTCGATGAAATTCTACTTGAAGATATCAATCTGCAGATCACGACACGGGATAAAATTGCCTTAATCGGTCCCAATGGAAGCGGAAAAACTACGTTTTTCAACATCATTACAGGAGAATTAAAACCTATGAGCGGTTCTGTATACAGAAATGAACAGATCAACTATACGAATATTCGGCAGAACATTGTCGACGTATTTCCTCAAAAGATACTCCTGGATAATTTTTGCTGTCGAGATGTGGATCATCAGCAAGTTCATGCCGCATTGAAAGCGTCAAGACTTAAAGAAGAAAGCCTTCAAAGGCCTGTATCTCAACTTAGCAGGGGAGAACTGGTGAAAGCGGCACTGGTCAAAGCGATCTTGTCCCAAAGTGAGTTTTTGTTAATGGATGAACCCACCAATCACTTGGATGTGGAGACATTGGAATGTTTTCAACAGATGCTGAAAGATTTTCCGGGTGGGTTGTTTTTTATCAGCCATGACAGACGGTTTGTTTCACAAAATGCCGATGTGATTTTTCTGATGGAAGACAAAAAACTGAAGATATGCCGAATTTGACTCAAAAAACCCACAGAATGGATTATTTTATGGTAAAATAGTCATTGGTACAGGTAGCTGAAAGCAATGATTTGGAGTGAGAAAAATACAAAACGAATGGACAGTTGGAAAGGTGATTAACTGGACTCAAGGCTATTTGGAAAGAAAAGGGGTGGACAGCCCCCGAAAAACCACAGAAAAGCTGATGGAAATGATGTTAAACATGGACAAGACCCATTTATACATCAATTGGCAAAAACAACTTGAAGCTCAACAGCTATCTTCATTTAAACAGTTATTGAATCGTGTAGTTGAAGGAGAACCGGTGGCCTATGTAACCGGTGTGGAACGGTTTTATTCGTATGATTTCATCGTCAGTAAAGACGTACTGATCCCTCGACAGGAAACTGAAGAACTTGTGGAATGGATGGTAAAAGACCATCGGGACAGGCGAGATTTGCAAATTGCGGATATCGGAACTGGCAGCGGTGTGATCGCCATTACATTGGCAAAACTCATGCCGGGTGTGAAGATTATTGCCACCGATATTCAAAAGGCCTGCATTGAAATAGCAGAAAAAAACGCCATCAAACATGGCGTGGAATTATCTATTAAGTTTTATCAGGGGGATTTTTTAGAACCTTTGGACGCCATACTTCAGGAGATTGACGTCCTGGTTTCCAACCCTCCCTATATCTCCAAAGACGACCTGGATCATATGGATCAAACGGTGCTGGAACACGAGCCTCATCAAGCGTTGTTTGGTGGACAGGACGGTTTGCTATTCTATCAGAGACTCGCACAACAGGCTGATCGATTGAGGGGCAAAACCGTCTATCTGGAAGCGGGATTTAATCAAAAAAAAGCCCTTGAAGAACTTTTTGACGACAAGATCCAAGATTACAAGAAAGACATGAACGGAAATTGGCGCATGCTCAAACTTAGATTCTGATGAATGCTTTTAACTTGACCCGACAAATATTTGTTTTTAAGTTCAAGCGGGAAGATTCGGCAATGCCCATGCTATAAGAGAAAAAACAGATTTAGACATTTTCAGGGGTAATTCCTGAATGACTCGTTCACGAAAAAGCTTACAGAGTCCCATCCTGAGGTGATATAGACACATGGAAAATGAATTACTGGAAAATCTTGATGAAACAAGGATCTTAACAAGTGAAGAAAAGGAAGAGGATAGCGGTTTTTACGCCTTGCGTCCTAAAACCCTTTCAGAATACATTGGTCAAAAAAAGATCAAAGAAAGACTGGCCATTACCATCGAAGCGGCAAAAATCCGAAATGAGCCTTTGGACCATGTTTTATTGGCGGGCCCTCCCGGATTAGGCAAGACAACCCTTGCCAACGTAATTGCCAATGAGATGGGGTATCAGATTCACACTACCAGTGGCCCTGTCATCGAAAAACAGGGGGATTTGGCGGCCATTCTGACCAATCTGGAACGGGGAGACGTGCTGTTCATTGACGAAATACACCGGCTTAGCCGTGTGGTGGAGGAAGTGTTGTATTCAGCTATGGAAGACTTCTCGCTGGATATCATGATCGGAAAAGGGCCGAGTGCTCGTTCCATTCGTATTGATTTGAATCGTTTTACCCTTATCGGAGCAACTACAAGGAGCGGATTGTTGACATCTCCCTTAAGAAACCGGTTTGGGATTCAACTGGAATTGAATTATTACGAAACTGAGGAACTGGAACAGATCATCAAACGTTCTGCGGGAATTCTGGATATCGGCATTGATGAACAGGCCTCACAGATGGCGGCCATGCGATCCAGAGGGACCCCGCGTGTTGCAAACCGGCTACTGAAAAGAATACGAGATTTCGCCACAGTGAACCGACATGAAAAAATAGAAGAATCCGATGCGTTCCAGGCCTTAAAAGCCCTTGAAATAGACGACCATGGTTTGGATTTCATGGACAGGAAAATTCTCACAACCATTATCCGCCATTACAAGGGAGGTCCTGCAGGGGTGAAAGCCATCGCTGCGGCTGTCGGAGTGGAACCAGACACTATCAGTGAAGTCTACGAACCATATCTGATACAGAAGGGTTTTTTAACCAGGGGATCCAGGGGTCGACAAGTCACTGAAGAAGCCTATCAGCTCTTGAACATTCAGTATGACGTCGATCAAGCTAACAAATTATTTTAATTCAACGGGGGAATAGAATTGGAAAAATTGAAATTGAGA
>DAOTHY010000024.1:21313-28215 GCA_035447925.1 Thermotogota bacterium | reverse complement strand
TTTTTCAAATTTTCCAGATATTCTTTCGCCTGTTTGAGAACACCACTGTAATAAAAGGAAACAATCCCCGAAAATTCAGAAAAGTTACCGTGTGCTTCCATGTATTTTTCCACATCGATAAATTCGTAGTCAACATTGAAATCCTTCAAAATCGGGATGATGTATTTGGTGTGCATATTCAAGCCGTAATCACCTTCAGATGCCTTATAAAACAGCCCGATTTTTTCAAATGCAAATGATAACGACACGATGATTAAAAAAGAGATTATCAGGATTGCCCAAGTTCTTTTCATATTCTTCACCTCTATGCTATTATATATCATCTCTCACTGTAACGTAAGTTATTCTAATTTAATTCGTCTAATACTTTATAAACTCTGCAAGCGGAGGCGATTAAATGCTTAAATTGTATACTACTATCCTGGTCATATTGATGCCATTTTTGATCAATTCCTGCAGTGTTGAAAACACCATACTTCCCATTCCTCCAACAATGGACGTAGCGTCAATGGCTTATGTGATCAACGGTGCCGATATCAACACCATTACCGCTTCCAATTTCAAAGCGGCGATTATTGACTATTCTCAAGATGGGAGTGAAGAAAAAAAGTACACCGTCAACCAGATTAACCAACTAAAAAACAACAATATTATGCCCATTGCCTATCTTAGCATCGGGGAGGCGGAGGATTATCGTTTTTACTGGCAGGAAGAATGGAACACGAATCCTCCCGATTGGTTGGGAGAGGAAAACCCGGAATGGGTTGGAAATTATAATGTGAAATTCTGGTATGATGACTGGAAAGCCATCGTTTTTCAGTACATAGACAAGATATTGGAGCAGGGTTTTAGCGGAATGATGTTGGATAGAGTGGACGCTTACTATTATTGGTCAGAAGAACAAGGCGTGTTGACGGAACAGGATGCAGCCGAAAAGATGATTAATTTTGTAGTTGAAATTGGCAATTACATCAAAATAGACAGAGGCTATGAAGATTTTAAAATCATATCCCAAAACGCTTTGGGAATCTTTCAATATGACTTGCAAAATGCACTGAAAAAGACGATATGCGGGGTTAGTATTGAAACACTTTTTTACAATAATGATGGATCACCAACTGATTTTTTGTTAAGAAACTTTCGGCTGGGTATTCTTAAGATGCTGAAACAATACGAGAAACTGGTAGTTGTTACCGATTACGTCTATCCCATCAATAACTTACCGGAACAATTCATTGATACGGCCAAAAGTTACGGGTTCATCCCCTATGCCGCTCATGTTTCCCGGCAGCTGGATGAACTGATTGTAATTGAAAATTTGCAACCTTGAGAAAGGTAAATCCCATGTCTTTTTTCATAAGTTTTTCTGCTTTTTGCTGTTAACGTTAACGTTCAATTAACAGAAGAAGAAAAGAATCGCTTCTTATGTTACATGAGCAATGATTTTAAAAATAATGTTAAACCCGTTTTGGACTTGGGTAGAGTGATATAATGGCTTATGAAACTCCGGAGTGTTTATTTCTTGAGTAGAGAACATATGAGGGATGATAAGGAAAATGGAACTGAAATTAATTGATCAAATGGTTCTTAATATTAGAACAAACAAAAAAGCTGAAAACACAACACCGCTAACCACTTATAAAACCACAATTCTTGAAAATTTCAATATCAACAAGGCAAATCACGAACAATTTTGCGAATACGCCATGGCTTTAACCGAAAAAGGCGTGTTGACGTTTAAGGAATATGCCATCATCACCTTTAATCCTGAACTCTCTCCACAGACAAAGATATCTGGCGAGAATTATTTCTGCATAAAGAAGGATTCAAAGGGAAATATCAATTGGTTGAAAGAGTTTGAGGCAAGGGCATTACGTGCGAAAAAATATAACAACGAAAACTTGTATCAATTGTACTTGAATGTACTTAACAAGATCCGAACTTTCGAAAATCAAAGATATGATCCCTAAAAACTAAAAAAAACTCTACAGTCTTTAATGGAAATACTGTTTTAGCAAAGCTTTTCCGTCCATGCGGCATATATGTTATAATATCCGCATGGACGGAAAAAAGGGGATTTATCAAGAAAAAATAGAAAAAGCAATAAACGAGAACAATGGTATTATAACCACTTCATATTTTAAGGAAAATAACATTCCAAGAATATATCTTACCAAAATGGTAAAAGAAGGGACACTTACCAGAGTTGGAAGAGGAATTTATCTTTGCGAAAATGGGGATTATGATGATTATTATTTTTTTCAACTGACCTATAAAAACTGTATTTATTCTTACACTTCCTCCTTGTATCTTCATGATTTGATTGATAAAATACCAGAGTTTAAGGAAATAACAGTATACAATAATTATAATACATCTCCTTTCAACAAAGATGTGTTTGTTCACTATGTAAAAAAAGAGCTATTTCAGGTGGGGATAACTGAGGTTAAAACAATGTTTGATAACCCGGTAAAAGTCTATGATAAAGAAAGGACGATCTGTGATCTTATTAAAAACAGAAAAGATATAGAATCTGAAATATTCGTAAAAGCCTTGAATAATTACATGAAACGGAAAGACATAAAGATTAATAAATTGATTGAATACTCCAAAATATTCAGCATTGAAGATAAAGCAGTTGAGATTCTTGAGGTTTTGTATGAATAAAAACAAACTGAGAAGCACTATTCAGAAAATCGAAAAAGAAACAGGAGTTACATATAATCAAATTCAAACGCTATTCTTTTTAGAATCCATTTTAAAAAGGATTGCTGTCAGCCAGTACAAAGAATCTTTCATATTTAAAGGTGGTTTCTTACTAGCTTCAATGATTGGAATAGAAAACAGAACCACGAAAGATATGGACATGTTATTCTCAAATCAACAATTTACAGAAGGAAATATTATAAAGATTATTCGGGAAATCTTAAATATTGATTTAAGAGATAGCATAACATTTTCTATTCAAGAGACTGAAACAATTAGAGATGAAGATGATTATGGAGGATTTAGAGTGAAAATAACATGTATGCTTGAAAATATTCGACAAAAAATACCGTTAGATATAGCAACTGGTGATCCTGTAACACCCGTTGCTGAAGTTTACGATTACAAAACACTCAATAATCAAGAAATTATCAAAATAAAATCGTATAACATCGAAACCATAATTGCCGAAAAAATCCATACGATCTACGTCAGAGGGCTTTTAAACAGTAGATATAAAGATCTTTTTGATATCTACATACTGGGTAGACTAAAAAAAGATCAGATCAATCCTGTAAATCTAACAAGCGCTTACAAAAACACATTTAACTATAGAAAAACGGTTTTTGATCCTAAAAGAATTCGAGAAACATTAAAATCAATATCAGAAAGTAAAAGGATGAAAAATGGTTGGCATCATTTTAGAAAAAAGAATACCTATGCTAAAGATTTATCTTTTTCCGATACTATAGAAGCTTGTTTTAATATTATAGAAATCACTGATGTTATTTGAAATACCACAAAAGACCCTCAAGATAATAATAACCTGAAAGGACGAGGGTCAAAGTTAGTTTTTTACATTGCTGACAAATAGAATCGATAGAGCTTAAATGGTACATAATAAGCAAAAAAGGGTGAAAAAATGGATAATGTGTTTGATTTAATCAGCCGAGTCATTCCCATATTTCTTTTATTAGGTCTGGGATATCTGATTAAGATCAGCCGATTTTTAACTGCAAAAACCATTGATGATTTAAAAAAGATCGTGGTCACCTTCGCTTTGCCTTCGGCTCTGTTCATTACTTTTTTAAACGTTGAACTGGATTTTAACATTTTTGTCTTTGCCCTGATTATTTTTGGCTTCAATACACTCGCCATCTTTTGGGGGAAATTCACCGGAAGATATTTTCATCAAGATCATCCCTATTTTCAGTTTCTAATTCCGGGTTATGAATACGGAATGCTGGGATTATCTTTGTTTGCCGGGGCATATGGGCTTGAAAATGCAGGTGCAATCGCTTTGGCTGACCTGGGACACGAATTTTTCATTTGGTTTCTTTTTGTCCCCTTGTTAATGAATACTGTGACTAGCAAAACTTCTGTTAAAGGAGTTATCGGCAATTTCCTGAAATCCCCTGTTATCATCGGGATCATGCTCGGAATTCTATTTAACCTGCTTGGATTGAATGAGTTACTTTACGAAAACTGGATCACATCCTCTGTCATGACAACCCTTGACTTTTTGGCAAACCTGGTCGTTCCATTGATTTTAATCGTAATTGGTTATGGTATTCAACTTCAAAAATCATCATTTAAAGAGTTGGGAATCGTGCTTTTAGCAAGACTGGGATTCTGGATGCCGATTTTCCTGTTGTTGAATTATCTCATAATCCCGCTATTCTTTCCTTTCGGAAAGATGTTTACCCATGCGCTCTTTACTCTTTTCATCTTACCACCGGCATTTATCATTCCAGTCTTTATGAGCAAGGAAGATAAAAAAGAAGAGACGTATATCCACAATATGTTAACCGGATACACACTGGTATCGATGATCATCTTTGCGGTTTATTTTATTTTTTCTCAGGTATGATAACTTGAAATTCTTAGGTGTTTATCAGTCTATACTAAGAGATGAGAGAACAAGAAAAAAATATTCATTCTTGGGGGGATTTGTCGGTTATCATATTGGTATACTGTTCTATATTAGTTTCATAAATATCGTTTTTTATAAAAGGAGAAATGATGATGCAAATTCTGTGGGCGGTGAGTTCTGTTGGAAAAGGGCATGTGATTCGGGATATCTCGATTGTAGAGAAGTTAAAAAAACGGTCAGATATTGAGATAGATTGGTTGGCACCAGATCCTGCAGGTGTATTTTTGAAAGAGAGAGGTTATCATGTTTTGGAAGCTTCTGCAAAGCTAAAAGGGAGCGGAAAAGTATATCATAACATCTTTAAAGAGTGCAAAGATGTATTCAACCTTACAGAATATATAAAAGCTGATACTAAATTGCATCAACATGATTTTGAAATCAGCGAGAGTGTATGGAAAGGTAAAAAATATGATTTGCTTGTTGGAGATGAAGCTTTTTGGCTTCTGTCAGGTTTTGCTTCCAATTGGGGGAAGAAACCGGCCCCTTTTATTTTTATCACCGATTTTATAGGAACAAAAACCATTAAACATCATTTTAGTGATCGGATAACCACATGGATCAATAATTTAAAATTCACCTATAGTCATATCGGTGCGGATCTTTTTGTTTATATAGGCTATAAAGAAGAAATTCCTGATAAAAGATTGGGAATGTTTTTGCCAAAAGGAAATCAATGGGCGGAAAAACATTGCTGTTTCATAAAACCGATAGCAAACTTTGATCCGGAAACCATTGAAAGTAAGACGGAGTTAAGAAAAAAACTACGCTTACCATTAAACAGTCAAATAATGATTGCACAAGTCGGACCTGAAGGCCAATACAAAAAAAGAATCGGCATTATTGAAAAAGTGTTTGAACAATTAAGGAAAGAATATCCCAATACCTACTTTTTAATGGTATGCCCTGAAAAAGGTACAAAAAAATGGATTCATTATCATCAGTATCTTGACAAACTCTATCGTTATTTTGCTGCCTCTGATTTTGCGATCATCCAATCTGGATACGGAAAAATTATTGAATTGTCAGCTTTGGGAATACCCTTTCTTGCAATTCCGCTGGATTATCACTTTGAGCAGGAATATATCATGAAACACCGGTTAAAATACTATGGAACAGGAAAATTACTTGAGCTCCGTAAACATTCTCCAGAAAAAATAGCAAGTCTTGCCAAAGAAATGATGGAGTTGCATGTTCAACCGATAAAAGTAGATAATGGGTGTGAAATGGCATCGATTATACTAAACATGAAGAACTAAACAAGGCAAAGTTGAAGAGTTTATCATGCCGATTTTATACTGGAATCATTCTATCAACAGCGTACAAGATTAACGGCTTTTCTTCAACTTTCACCAAAACTAATACCAATAAGCCTTGCTGTTTCGATTAAATGATGGTCTTTTGGAACATATTTCAATAATCCTGATACTTCTTCCAAGGGAGTTGGAACACATCGGTCATTAATGAGGGATACGGTATACCCAAATTTTTCTTCAAGAATCATTTTTGCACCAAATGCACCAACTCTGGTTGCAAGCGTTCGATCATAAGCGCTGGGTGAACCCCCTCTAAGAATATGACCGGGAATCACAACCCTGGTTTCATAACCCGTTTTTTGAGTAATCATATCAGCGATTCGCTCAGAGATGTATCTGTATCCCAATTCTGCCCGATACTTCAAAAATTCCTTTTTGTTCATCTTTGATTCAATTTTGCTCTTTACGCCTTCTGCAACTGCAACAATTGAAAAATCCTTTCCTGCTTCATGTCGTTTATGAAGAGCGTGTATAATGGCATCATCATCAAAGGGAATCTCCGGAATCAAGATAATATCAGCGCCTCCGGAAATGCCGGAATTAAGCGTTAACCAACCGGTTTTATTCCCCATCAACTCAACTAACATTACACGATCATGGGAGTCTGCCGTTGTGTGGATTCGATCAATGACATCCGTTGCAGTATTCACAGCAGTTTGAAAACCAAAGGTGATATCTGTTCCCCATATATCATTATCGATGGTTTTTGGAAGCCCAATAATATTTAAACCTTCTTCTTTCAACATATTGGCATTCTTATGGGTTCCATTTCCCCCGATGCAAACCAGACAATCCAAATCATATTTGTGGTAATTATCAACCATGGCTTGGACCTTATCAAAACCGTCAGATCCAATTTTCCTCATATTCTTATGAGGCGTTCGATGAGTCCCGAGAATGGTACCCCCTTTCATTAAAATCCCTGAAAAGTGTGCAGACATCATTTTTTT
>DAOTHY010000024.1:16294-21213 GCA_035447925.1 Thermotogota bacterium | reverse complement strand
AAGCTTGCAAAAAAACTCATTCTAAGCCAAAATAGACAAAATGAAGCCTACTGGGCCAGACTGGTTCATGATATCGAAAAAAACCTAATACCGTATGCCATACTAAATAAAACTACCCGATTGACAGCGAGCGAAATAATGGAATTAATGTAAAGGGGACAAAATCATTCTGTACCCCTATCTATTTTCTGTGTGTAGTCGCTTTAAAAATGAAAGCACCAATAATTGCTGTAAATGGTGCAGTCAAAACCAAGCCAAAACTTCCGATGATGGTCTTGAATATTTCCGACGAGAAATAATTAAGGTTCAACATGGCGCCCAAGTTGACACCCTGAGCCATGAATGCCATTAATAGAGTTAAATAACCTCCCGCATAGGCAAAGAGCAAGGTTGTACTCATCGTTCCGACAACGGCTCGTCCGACGTTGAAACCGGATAAAGTGAGTTCTTTAATCGTGATTTCAGGATGTTTATCGAAGACTTCTTTCATTGAAGCGGAGAGATCCATTCCGATGTCCATTACGGCTCCTGAACTGCCAATAAAGACACTAGCGAGGAAGAGTTTGTTTAAATTGAGATGAGCAAAGCCCGAATTGAGCAACGTTTCCGAGAAAGTCATAACAGATCCGTTAATGACAAACGGTTCTGCGAAGAGTTGTGACAGTACAAGCGTAATGAGAATACCCGAGCCGGCTCCGAGGAATGCAACTATACCCTTTTTTTCAAACCCGCCAACAAGAAAAATAACGACTGCTGTCAAAGCAAGAACGATCCAGAACGCCAGGAACACAGGATCATATCCTTGAAGGAACATGGGAATCATGACTTTCCATATCGTTAACAATGAGGTAGAGAAAGAAAGAATAGTCTTGATACCCGTCCAGCCGGCATAGATGATGAGAATGATGAAGAATACCCCCATCAGGATGGCTTCAGTGCCTATTCTATAGAAATCCACAACGTTGAGATAAGTGGTTCCCCTGGCATCAAACACCTCCACATAGACCTTGTCCCCCGGCTTGAGAAACTTGTCCAACTCCATCTTTCCTATCAGCTGATTGTTGGTTTCGAAGACTTTACCTTTTTTTTCACCTCTCAGGACTTCTATTTCAGCATATTGTTCCCCCTGGCGAATAATACCGTATTGGCCAACTTGAGAATTATCCACTGAAATGACTTTCCCGACGGTATAGCTGTAGATGTTGTCTTTCTGATAATGATTAGGCAGAAGCAGTAATCCGATATTGACGATAAGAAGAATGATGATAAAAATTATCTCGGATTTTTTCTCTTTATAGAATATTTTATACATTTAAAACCACCTTCTGTTATAGAACAGCCACCCTTAAGGGTGGCTGCATATTTTTATATCATTTGATTCAAATTATTATTTAACGAGTGCGAAAAGGTACTTTGCGATATCTGTGTTGTCGTAGTAACCTGAGAACATTTCCTGTCCGTTACCCATTGCGTATGTAACAACTGGAACGCCTGTATGGGAATAGGTTGTCCATCCCAGGCCTGCCTTGTTGTTGAGGATATGTGTAGCTGTGATTGCGATTGGGTTGTAACCACCGTAGAGAAGGTAAGATTCGTCAGTGTTTTCCATTCCTTTTACATATGCTTCAAAAGCTGCTCTTAATCTATTTTCTTCCAATGCTGAAAGAAGAAGTGCTTCGTTTTCTGCGTTTGCGCTTGTCTTGTAAAGTCCGAAGAATTCTTCTACAACAGGAAGAAGATCGTCTTCAAAACTGTTGAGTTCTCCATTTTCCTTCATTTCTGAAACCATAGCTGTGAAAGCATCCTGTGAACCGTTCTGATAAGCGATAAGTTCTGGTGCTGATGAATACATTGTTCCTGCGAAACCAATTGTAAGTCCACCTGTTTCGTGGTCTCCTGTTACAACGATGAGTGTGTCCTCTGGATGTTCTCTGTAGAAGTCCATTGCTGCTGCAATTGCGTTGTCAAATGCGATAGTGTCTCCGATTGAACCAGCTGCATCGTTTGCGTGACAGGCCCAGTCAATTTTTCCGGCTTCTACCATGAGGAAGAACCCTTTTTCGTTGTCCAGATAATCGATAGCTGTCTTTGTGATGTCTTCAACATCGAAAGTTGGTGCGTTGTCAACGGAATAAAGCATTGCTGACCCGCCATCAACATCTTCGTTGATGATCCATACTTTTTCATCTGTTGCGTTTCTTGCGTCAAATGCTTCGTACTCTTCCTGCGTTCTGATAACTGTGTATCCGTTTGCTGTTGCGTATTCGTAGATATTTTCCTGGTCGCCTTTTTTTCCGTTTGGATATCTGACATCTCCACCACCGAAGAAAGCGAATCCACTTTCTACAAGCTGTCTGGAAATTTCGTAGTAGTTGCTTCTGCTTGGCTGATGTGCATAGAAAGATGCAGGCGTTGCGTGGTCGATTGAAACGGTTGAAATGATTCCAACTTTCCAACCCATGTTATGTACTCTTTCTGAGATTGATTCGAAAACCTTGCTGAGTGTCGGGTCAAGTCCGATAACACCTGAGTTTGTTTTGTAACCGGAGGCAAGTGCTGTACCTGCTGCGGCTGAGTCAGTGATGAAAGCGTTGGCTGCATGTGTTGTTGTCATACCTTGAACTGGGAACTTGTACATATTGAGCTTTGGTGTTTCTGCATCGTTGAGTGAACTCTGAAGAAGCTGTGCTGCATTGGACTGTGTAATGGCCATTCCGTCTCCAATGAAATAAAACACGTACTTTGGTCCCTGTGCAAAGAACATGCTGCTAACCAATAAAACCAGTAAAAGTGTCAAGATAACTTTTTTCATGATGAAACCTCCCATTTTAAAATGCTGATTCTTTCGGGAGGAATATAAAACAAAAATATTTGAGTAAGACAAAATAGAAATAAGTTTTGTTTGAAATGATTAAGAGGGTATTAAGAAGTTTTCCTTTGATTTTGGTAAATAGTCTTTATGAACAATCCAAAGGAAGTTCTTGTTCATTTTCAGAGAGGCCTGATTATTTTAATGATCTTCCACTAGTTGCTGGATATGATTATCAATCGAAAGAGATAACGAATGAAACCTATGACCCTCTGAAAGCAGCAGCTGAAAAGAAACTAATCGATCTTTTGGGAAAAGGCAAAAGTTTGATAATACGTCCCGGATTCATTATGGGCGATAGAGATCATTAATTTATTTACCGGACCCCTACCGCCCAGTTGGTTAAGTTTGTTCGAGTTTGTCAATTTTTTCTTTTGATCAACCATGCAAAGAACATGACTAGAAATGAGGCTAGAATGAACAATAGGTATTTGCCGGCGTCTGCTCCAACAAGGAGAAAACCAATAGAAGCTTGTTTAAAATCATCAGGAGATCCCTTTTTATTTTCAAACAGTTGTGTCATTGCTTGATTGTCCAACCCCTCCGGTGGTACAGGTAGATTTCCTGGCGGTTGCATTCCCTCAGGCGGTTGAGGGGGATTACCACCTGGCATCCCTTCAGGAGGCTGTCCACCCATTGACGGTCTTCCTGGATCAGCCATATTCATTTGCTCTCCTGGGTTCATACCCCTCATTCCCGCTTGATTACCTTCTCCGTTGTTAGCGGAAGCCAATTCACCTGATAACTGTTTTTGAATATTATCAGTCCAGCTTGCCACAAAGGTGAGTAATGCACGAGAGCCAACCATTCCACCAGGGTTCATTCTATTATTCCGCATCTGCGCCATTTGTTCCGGCATTTGAGTTGAGCTTGCATCCATGATTGGAAGAAATTCTCTAGCGTTCTGATTGCTTTCTCCAAATGGTATTTGCTTTCTTTCCCCCATTTTCGAAGGGTTTTCATTTACAATATCCGGCGGTTGTATCCCCTCAGTGGTCTCAGTCTGCTCTGAATTTTCCGTGCCGTAAAGTGCTGACTGAAAGGCTTCATAAGAACTCATCGGTTCAGGGTCATTTTTGATGTATTCATCGATCAAGGCGGTTAATTCTTCTGCACGTGCCGTGAACGTCTCTATTTCGAGGGGGCCTGTTATCAGTTCGGTTAGGTATTCATGATATTGTTGGAGATAATCCTCATTTGACAACAACATATTGATCAGTGGATAATTCGCCATGACTCCCGAAGTGGGTTCATCAATATAAAATTGTGTTTCATTACCTGATGTTTGATCTATCCCCGAAACAAAACCACCAAAGGACATGTTGTAATCCCAAGGAATAATCATATATTTGCCATCTTCACCATAAAGATAGTAATTATGGAACATCCCACCCATATAACTGTCAAGACTGAGCATGGCTGTGTTCAAAGCATGATATTTCAACACAAGATCCACATACAAGACATCTTCAAGGTTCTCACCGGAATTTAAAATCTTGATCATCTCAACGACTGCCGCTTTACCTTCATCATCTACGTTGGTTCTCTCTGAGAGTCCGGAATAGGAAGAATACTCATCATCGATATACACCAAATTCGCTCCTGTTCCTTCGGGTTTGTAAAGATCACCATCCCCATCATTAAACCACGCTTGAGTAAAACCTTCGTCAATCTGCTGGACTGAAAGGTACAATCCAGCCAGTTCATCGTTGATATACACATTGCAGAATGTTGTTCCCGGTGTCGGCAAGCCCATCTCTTCAATAATCTCATAACTCATTATTTCCCGTATATAGGATGCATCAGAAAAACAATTATTGAGTCCAATCGCTGTGATCCCGTACAAATCCTGTGAACAATATTTATCAAATTTAAGCTTGAAACTGAATTGCTCCTTTCCCTCACTGATAGCCTCTCTCAAAGAGGAATTCCCCTTTGGTCTAATCCCGATATTCTTAATCGTTATACCGTTGTATATAATGTTCGCCGGAACATATAATTCAGATGATGCGTTTTCAACCATGTTATCATACTGTTGCTCATCAATGTA
>DAOTHY010000024.1:0-16194 GCA_035447925.1 Thermotogota bacterium | reverse complement strand
GCGTATCCGCATCATGTTTTTTTTCTGTCATGCGGCGTATCCGCATCATGTTTTTTTTCTGCTATGCGGCGTATTCCCCATCATAGCTGATAAGTGATGTGCTATGAACATTCGCTAAGCCATCAATTTCATTGACCAATATCGCATTTTCTCTCTTTGAACGTATTTCAACGGTTAATTCAAAATTATCCCCGGCCTTTGTCTTTGATTTGATCTTGTAAGTTCCCACTTTTTCATTGATCACTTTAAACAATGCGTCTTCAACAGCCCCATCCGAATAGTTTACAATGAGTAAATACGGTTCGTTTTTTAACGTTATCTTTGAAAAGGTGTACATTACAATTCCAAGAATGAGTGATGTGACAACGGCAAGGATATACAATCCGGCCCCCACGATGATTCCGACGGATATAGCCCAAAACATGTAAATGACATCCATTGGATCTTTAATTGCGGTTCTGAATCGAACAATAGATAATGCCCCAACCATACCCAACGAAAGGATAATATTGCTGGTAATCGCCATGATGATGGATGCCGTAATCATCGACAAAGCAACCAATGAAATGTTAAATGTTTTGGAATACATCACTCCCTGATACGTTCTCTTGTAAATCCAGAAGATGAACAATCCAAGTGCAAAAGCCAAGAAAAGTGTTGCACCGATTCCTAAAGCGCTGATACTACTTCCTGCCAAATCCGTTCCCTGAATAAAATCGTTAAAAGTCATGATAATTCCTCCTTGTTTGTTTTATTTAAAATGAACTTCTACAATAAGTATATTTTGATATGGCTTCCATATGACCGCTCCCATGTTGAATCATATCTCTAATAACAGAAGGCAGAAACCCGGTATATTTAACCTCCAGAACAATTTGTTCCTTATCTAAAACGGGAATTAAAACCCCTTGCGAGAACAAATCGCATTTACCCACTGAGCTGTGAAGATTACTATCCATCGTTACTCTGACATTTCCCTGGGGAAAAATAAAGCATTGGCGTGTGTAATCCACAATAACTCTGGGACGCAACCTGCGATTTCTATACAACGCATAAAAATCACGCCAAACCGCATGATCCATGGCCTTCATCACTTCCAAATGACCATTCATGACGGCATCATATTGTTCTCTTGTAATCCGCACAGAATCTTTCAGGCACAAGTTTTCGTGTTTTGTCTTTCTTTCCAATTTGATAAAATCATCACTATGGTTGTAAACTCTGATTCTGAATTTCTTCCGCTTCAGATTCCCTATTAATTTATCCTCCACACCGCTGTTCATATAATCATCAAAATACAAACTGCTCACTCGGTATGAGTTGTCCTCACCTGCATTCGGATCTACCTGGCAAAACTTCTCAAGTCTCGAGGTAATCACTCTTTTCTGTTGTGGATTAATCATGTATTTCTTTTCATATCGATAATTCTTTTTCATACCATCACCTCTTTTTTCCTTTAATAAGCGATTCTATCCGATATGCCCGATCTTACATAAAGTTTCTTAAAGAAACCTTGAAGTCTTTTAAGGGGAAAAAGACCTCATAAACGGATATTGAATTTGGTCTGTTAGCTGAGATTGTCCCCCTGTAGTTTTTTCAAGAGAGGTTCAAGGTTTATTTAAGGTTCATTCGTTATAGTACATGATAATGTGAAAGGAGGTGGAAAAATGAGAATTCAAGGAACCGGGATGAGCATGTATACGAACTATACTTCTTATTTAGACCATAAAAATCAGAACCATTCAGCAGATGTTCAGAAAAATCAAGAAATAAATCAACAAATCGATGGCGAAAGAACAAAATCATCCGAGGGAAAAGCTGTATCAAGAGGAACCCCACCAACAGATGCAAAGCGCATGAAAGGCGCAGGAGGACCTCCACCCAAACCACCAGAGCTGAATCTTGATACGGATGATGATGATCTTTGGAGTGAAGAAGAAATCAGCGAGTTTATTGAATCAGAAAATCTTGATGTCAATGCGAGTAATATTATTGGTAAATATGATGTTGATGGAGATTCAACTATCAACAGTAACGAAAGAGAAGCCATGAGGGAAGATGATGCCTTCAATCTCAAAGCCCTGCAATCAGAAGGCCCTGGGGGACCAAGAGGCAATCCGCCACCTGAAATGACAATGATCGGAAAAGAAGAGGAAGAATCATCTGATGATACAATAACCAATACATTTCTAAAACAATTTCAAGCAGCGTATCTTAATGTTTCGAGAGATTATACAGATGTCAGCTCCCTTTTTGATGTTATTTTGTAAAAGGTTCAAAGCGGTATCACGAAAATGATGATCTGAAAAAAACTAAAAAGCCCTTCCTTGTGAGGGACTTTTGATTTATTTGTTCATGAACAGGAGTTGATGAAAAATTCCTAACAACCACTAATAAAACTTTTCAAATTGTTTTTGTCTGTTGAGGCGGAAGGGTTTTGTTGTATAATGCAATCTTAAATGCAATTTGGTTATCCGGAAGGTATTCCGTTGTTATTTTTCCGCCATGCTGTTCAACGATACTCTTGACAATAGACAATCCGATACCGAACCCCCCCGTATTTCTTGCACGGGATTCATCAATTCTGTAAAATCGATCGAATAACTTCTCGCTGTCATCCGGCAAAGTACCGGCAACCGTATTCTGAATCTGAATTATCTTCTTATTTCCCTTTGTTTTTAGTGAGATCATTACTTTGGAATTTTTTGTTGAGTATTTCACAGCATTATCAATCAAAGCACTTAACATCTTTTTGATGTTGTTTTCATCACCATGATAATGAACACCTGTTTCAATATCCAATGCAATTTCTTTTTCTTGTTCAAAGGCAAGCACTTCAAATGGAAGCGCTGTGTTTTCAATAACATCGCTCAAGTTAAAGTCAGTGAAATGATTTTTGTTTGTTTGGTTTTCGGTTCTTGCCAATACCAGCAATTCTCTGATCAGATGATTCATGCGATGAGATTGATTTTTAATTTCGCTGATGTATTTATTATTTTGGATTTCCATTTCAAGGATATCGATATTGGCTGAAATGATGGCGAGCGGTGTCTTCAGTTCATGACCGGAATCGGCAACAAAACGCTTCTGTTTTTCAAAAGCGATGTTAACCGGTTTTACGATAAATTTGGACAACAGAACGGTGATAATGACCAAAACAATCATGCTGATACTCCCTGTGATAAAGGATAAATTCTGAAGTTCAATCAACATCATATCCTGTGTGGTTTGATCGGCAAAGACAATCAACGTACCAGAGGGTGTTGATTTTGTTTTATACCGGTAACTGTCTATTTTCCCTTCGGATTTTCCTTTTTTAAAGACTTCTTCAGCATAAAACAAAGCGGTTTCTTGGTCGATATCCGCTTTGTTTAGATTGAATGGAAGCAGTTCACCCTTCACGTCAAATTTGACCGAAAATCCTTTGATAGGAATGTTTGGTGCAGGTGGTTGTTCTGTTGGGGGTTGTATGCGATCGGGTGTCGGTAGCATTTTACCTTCGTTCTCTATCATACTATGTAAAAAATCATCTATCCGTCGATTGGTCTGATAAACCATAAAACTGTTAATCGTAATGAGTATGGCCAATAGAAGCGAGAACAAAACAGCCACTGTCAAGGCGATAAACTGAAGCCGTATATTCTTAATCATTAGCGCTCTCCAGTGTATAGCCGAGACCACGAATAACGACTATTTTTACATTAGATCGAATGGATTGTAATTTTTTTCTCACGAATGAGATATAAACTTCAACGATATTGTATTCGCCATCAAAGTCAAATCCCCAGATACGTTCGATAAACTGCTCTTTTGAAATAACCTGTCCTGCGTTTTTAATCAAAAGTTCCAGAATCAAGTATTCCTTCAGACTAACTTTGATCTCTTTCTGTTCACTTGTTATCTTCAAATTCGATTTATCCAGTGAAAGGTTACCAAAGGTCAATTCATCTGATACGATCGATCCTTTTCTTCTTGTGACAGCTCTGATACGTGCAAGCAGTTCCTTTGTTTCAAATGGCTTTGTCAAATAATCATCGGCACCGTAATCCAGTCCTTTGACCTTATCATCCACTTCTGCTTTAGCGGTGAGCATGATGACAGGTGTCGAAACCTTCTCTTCTCTCAACCGGCTGAGAACTTGAAACCCGTTCATTCTGGGGAGCATAATATCAAGAAGGATCACATCGTAAATCCCACTAAGGGCATGTTCAAGACCATCCTCGCCATCATAAACACAATCGGCAAGATAATGGTTCTTTGTCAGTATCTCACTTAAGGCTGATGCTAATGGTTTTTCATCCTCTACAATTAAAATTTTCATCATATTCTCCTATTTCTGAGATTATATCATTCTCTCCAAGAATAGGATAGTCAATGAAGCTTAAAGAAAGATTGAACCGTTTTTTTGGCTTTTTTAAAAAATGAAATACAAATCGAGGTCATACAATCTTAAAAAAACCTACTTCATTCAAATCTTAAGATGCTTTTGTTTTTTTATGATCAGATTCTCCTCCCTATCGCCCTAATCTCCGATTATCCGTTTATTATAGCGTTGTATATGAAAAACAAAATTTCTGTGTAGGGAGAACCTATGGGCAGCCCAATCCATCATTCAAAATGCTATAATGGCAAAAGTTAAAAAGGAAGGACTTTATCTTATGAAACAACAGATGATAAATGAAATCGTGAATGAATATAAAATGAAAGGCTCCGATGCTTTTTCAATCCTCTATAATCAAAACAACACACTGGTTATGGAACATCCAAAATATCCCGAATACTTACTCAAATTATCCGACAAGGATTTCAAATCTTCCCAGCTCCAGTCCGAAATTTTAGCTTCCATTACTCTTAAAAACAAAAATATTTGCAGGATTCATCATACTCAAATCTATAACAATCAGGGTAAAACAAAAACCATGGAGTTAATTGATAAACTTCCGGGAAGCCCAAGGCGGGAATATTCAGAAACGGATATTTCGAATGTTATCTTGGCGACTAAAGAATTACAAGATAGTTTAAATCAGAGTGAAAAGAAACATCACAAAGATTTTCCGTCAATCGGTGTTTTATTTTCCAATATCATCAGACAAACGTCAAACAGCACACTCAAATCAATAGCCGATCAGATTCAAAATGATGTGGCCTATGAGCACTTTCTGGATGCGGAGAACCAAACCGTTATTGTTGCTGATATGGTTTATGAAAATATATTAATCGATAAAGATGTCATTTATTTTATTGATTTGGATCCACTGGTTTTAGGACCCAAAAGGCTTCAATGCGCCATCTTACTTACATCCAATCTGCTGCTTCAAACGAATCTGTTTAATTGTCTTAGTATGGAGCTTATCAGAAGATATATGAGACTTTGGGGTTTTGAAACTATTACCAGAGAAGACCTCATTGCTTTAACCATTTTCCCGTTATTGATTTTATCCATGAGACAAGTGGATATCGATTCACTTCCCGAAAATGATGATTCGATTTATTATAAATTGAAAACAATCTTGCTCTTTATCATGGCAGAATTAGATCAATGATGATTCTTTCGGGAGGAATAATAAAACAAAAATATGTAAGTCGGTAAGGACTGTTTGTCGTTTTTCCGATTCTTTTTTTATCTATATTTTTGTGCTTTTGACAACTTCTGCGTTTTTTTCTTTCATTCAAACCCTTCTCTTATAACTGCGATGCCTTTCGCCCTCTGATACCCAGTCTCAATTTTTCTTCTTTAAAACAAGTACTTGACTATCAAAATGATTCCCTTTTTCCACCTTTACGGTGTGCTTCTGCACAAAATCGACATCCAGTCCCCGATTCATGAGATACGATCCCGACAATACTTTGTCTTCCCCCTGAATTTCATAATGAGCGTTCTCATCCAAACCCTTTAATCGTACCCTTAAGACTTTGAACATGGAAAGCGGTGTTGGGTTTTTCATACAGAATAAAACCACTTCATTTTTGTCAATGGATATGTACTGATTGGCTGTAAAGGTCTTTTCTCTTGGTGAAATTAAGCGATACAGTGAACCGTGCTGAACCGTTTCTCTGATCTTTTTATAAAAAGCAATCCACTCTTTCGTTTCATCTATTTCCTCTGCTGTATACTTGGATAAATCCGAACCGATTCCAAGAGATCCCATCATGGCCGTATGAAAACGATATGCCAGCGAATAGGTTTCTTTTCCGCCCCAATCTGTCACCCACCCCATCATGGTTTTTGGAGCGTAGCATAAACTAAACCCCTCCTGAATCAATTGCCTGTCAAGAGGATCCGTGTTGTCGCTGGTCCAGAATTGATCAGCATAACGCATAATCCCCAGATCAATTCTTCCTCCACCGCCGGCACACGACTCCATGATAACTTGTGGGTGTTTGACTTTAAGACGTTTCCAAATCTCATATAAATTCGTCACATAATTCATCCACATCTTTCTCTGATTTCCCTCAAACGGCCATCCCGCTTCAAAAATTGGCCGATTCATATCCCATTTGACGAATTGGATGTTATAGTGCTCCAGCAGTCCGTCTACAGTATTGAAAACAAATTCTTTCACATCATCTCTGGCCAAATTGAGTATTAATTGGTTTCTGCTTTCTGTTTGCGGACGATTGGGAAAATGCAGGACCCAATCCGGATGATTACGGTATAAATCACTATCCGGATTCACCATTTCTGGCTCAACCCAAAGGCCAAAATCCATTCCTTTAGAATTCACGTATTCAATCAGGCTTTCCAACCCATTGGGGAATTTTTCCTCATTGACCACCCAATCTCCCAAACCGGCTTTATCACTGAATCTTCTACCAAACCAGCCGTCATCAACAACAAAAATCTCAACACCAATATCCGCTGCTTGATCTGCCAATATCCGCTGATTAGCTTCGGTAACGTTAAAAGCCGTTGCTTCCCAAGAGTTATACAAGACTTTTCGCACTTTTTGAGCATTTTCTTTCGGAAGTACCCGATTGATTTCATGATTGTGCAGTTTTCTGGACATGTCCCCAAACCCGCCATTTGTAAACCCATACAAAACCCGAGGGGAAGATATCGTCTCACCTTGTTTCAAAGCATGATTAAAATCCCAGTCATTTAATCCGGTACAGATCTGGATGTTTTCATAAGGCAATTTGTGAATCACCGTCTTCCAGTTGCCACTCCAGGCCAATAATCCAAACCAAACGTTGCCGGTATCTTCCGTTGCCTTTTCATCGATGGCAAAAAAGGGATTATGAAAATGGCTGGTACGACCCACGCGGCTTTCAAAGACTTTTTTCCCCTCATAAATAGGTTCTTTCACGACCCGGCTCTCATGAGCCCACATCCCGGTTAAATGCGTTAGAAGATAATCTTCTGTTGGTGGCAAATAGAAACTTCCCGTTTTGAAATTTTCTATACTAATATCGCTGTGTGAGCGGTTTTCCAATGTAACATATTTTGTAATCAAGTCCTCTTCTTCATAGAGCTGATATTGCAAACGAACCAAGAGTTGATAATACTCATCCTCAAGGTGAATGGTTAATGAGTCTTTTGTTGTCTCAAAATCTTTATAAGTTAATTGAACATCCCGAACCTCGTCTTCATACATCACCTGCAAACACGGTTCGGTCTGGTTGGCTGCACCCCGAACAGGGTATTCGTCATTCCAATCCCACCAGGGACTCTCAAAATATCCTTCAAATGCCGGGTAGTCTTCAAATCGAAGGATCTTTTTGCCCCAGTAGGTGTGTTTTATTTTTCCTGACGCATGTAGTCCAAAAGAATAAGCTGTGTTCTGAGTTTCTAACACCCATATTTTCTTTGTTTCATCATATTTAACAGCCATTGAATCCCTCCACGTATCTTTCTCAGCATCAGCAATTTTTCAAACAAATCTCCTATTCAAATTATACCATCACAAAACCCCTCCTATTAACTCCCGTTGTGCGTGTATGTAACGCAGCATTTTACAATACTGTTATGGATTTACCTTTCATTTTCCATAACAGCGTTGTCATCATTAGACCGTTTAGCCCTCCCCTCGCAAGGGAGGGAATTAACAGGAATAAAGACATGCTATAATTCTTGAAAATCCTTCTTATTTTTTCTTTGAGGTGAAAAATTGAAAAGTCTGATCTTGAATGAAGATTGGTTTGAAAAATTTACAAACTATGCCATCCGACACGGTAAGGCACACGATGAATCCTTTACATCCAAAAATGACATGGAACGATTCGTTTTGGGAGGAAAAAATCCTACTCTGCTCATCGTTGATGATGAAGAGCAAGAGATCCTGGGTGCGGCCTCTTTGATCTATCACAGTTATTTCCTGAGAGGCAACCGCTCCAGATTGAGGCTGTTTCACTGCCTGAAAGACAATCCAGATTGGAAGCAAGCCTATGAAACACTTACAGCCTTTGTGAAAGAAGAGTTGGTACAAGCACAGCTGGATCATGCCTTTTTATTTATGCCTTTAAAGGAAAAAGAAACAATCAAATTCTTTGAATCACTTGATTTTCAGGTGGAACGATATACCCTTTATATGGAACGATCGACTCAAAATGTTAAACCTTTTACATTCCCTCAAAAGATGCACTTGAAAGATTTCTCCATCGGAAAAGACGAAACCACATGGCTGGAGATAAGAAACAAAGCCTTTTCTAATTTAACAGGAAATGACACCCCCTTGTCTTTGGAAGAATTCACCAAATTTATCAGTGGCTCTGATTACGTTGATGGCGGCATGAAAATACTATATGATGAGGATCAACCGGTGGGAATTATATGCCTGTCTGAATCAGACGATGAAGAGACAGGAAACCGGATAGGCACAATCGGGCCAATTGCTGTAAAAGAAGGGTATCGACATCAAAAACTGGGACGTAATCTGCTGCGAACGGGGTTGGCAATAGCAAAAGAAAAGGGATTTAGTAAAGTGGGACTGTCAGTGGATACGCAGAACATCAATGCGAAAACACTCTACACCGATGAGGGTTTTCAAGAGATGCTTTCCCTTGTTTGCTTAAGGATCAAGTGATCACATGAAACCGCTTTTTCAAAACATCGACTGTATTCAACTGTATGTAACCGACTTGGAGCGGGGATAGCTTAGTGCCTGCTGAATAACTCCAAAAACCCCTCCGTGGCGTGTTTTTCAACGCCCGGGGTGGGGTTTTTTGCCTATTTTCTTAAAAAGCCTTGCACCTAAATTGAATATACTCTTCCGAAACACTTTGTTTTTGAGAGTTCTGATTTTTTCAGCAGGCCCTACTAATGCAGTTTCAGTTTCGTTTCACCTTTTCTTCGATCTCGGGCAACGTTTAGCAGATATTGTTCGGGAATTTCCTGATAATCCACATGGAAGCAGTTTCTTGAACCGGCTTCATCATAGATATCGCCAAATATGATTCTTTTGTTATGGCAAACTCCCGTTAAAATCGTTTGCGCAGACTGCTGGGCAGTCTGAACATTATCGGGCATATAGGACTGGCCATTTACATCCCAAATGGCGGTAGCCGTCGTTCCCGGAGTCGCAGAAGAGATTTTGATGTTATCATCCCAGTATTCAGTGCGCAGTGACAGTGAAAGACCGTTTAATGCAGCTTTGGTTGACGCATACATGCTCTGATAGGGCATGGGGTAAAAGGCAATCCCGGAAATCACGTTGATGATTTGCCCACCACCATTTTTCTGCATGATGGGGATGGCTGCACGGCACCCGTACAAGGCTCCGTAAAAGTTGAGTGCAAAGGCCTTTTCCCAAATTTCATTAGTCTGAACCTGCATGTTATCAAGTAGCTTGCCGTTACTCGGCATGGTAAAATGTCCGGCCAAACCTGCCCCGGCGTTGTTAACGAGTAAATCAAGCCTGCCATCGAAATACTTTTCCGCTTCGTTGATCATGTTGATCACATTGTCTTCAACGGTTACATCGCACAGAACTCCCTTTACTTTACCGGGATATTGTTCGTTCAACCTGTTTAAATGCTTATCCAAATTTGCCTTGTTGACATCGGCCATCACAACCCTTTTTGCACCATAAGCCAGCAACTCCTCGATTAAGGCCAATCCTATCCCCGAAGCTGCACCTGTGACAACGGCTGTTTTGCCTTCAAAATAACCCTTATCCAATGTTTCTTTTTCCCGCTCAGCTTTTCCAGAAAAATTGTTGATAAAGAGATCTATTTTCCCATCCAAAAAATACAAACTGTCGTAAATCAAATCTGTCATATTTTCGGCAGCACCAGGACGATAAACCAGTCCTTTTACCTTTTCGGGATAGACACGGTTGAGTTCATTTTCAAGCGATTGCAAAACATCTGCTTTACTATCCGCAATTACAACCTTATCTGCACCTTCTGCCAAGATGCTTTTAATCATGTCCTGTTCCACTTTTGAAGTTATTCCCGCAATGATGACGTTTTTACCTTTATAATTGCCTTTTTCCATCTGCATAGCCATACTCCTCTCTTTTTTTATTGTTTCATTGATGATTATTCACCAATAAACTACGATCCCAACGACCGGGAAACAAGGCTTGAACGGCTGGAACAATTTCTTTTTCCGGATAATTGTAAACCTCATCCAAACCCGTCACCCAATTATCACTGACCATCCAACCGGCTCCCAGCACTTTAACGATGGGTAGCGCTCCCCAGCGATCATCGTGTGAAGAATTCAACTTCACACTCGCCGTGGCCTTTTCCCATGAACGAAAACGTGTGGGCGCACTGTAATAAAACATTTTTAAGCCACTGGCTGCGACATTCGGCACGTTGAATTGATGCAAAAAGCAACCTCCTGTCGTCTCTATGGGCTTCTCCGCAGAACATCCTTCCTGTGGTTGAGAAAAGTTGTCCTCGTTATATGTCCCCATTTTTAATGTCACATCAATCAAACGAATGCCGCTTCGCTCAATATAGCAATGCCCTTCATCATCATTACGATCAACCACAATTGTCTCACATAATTTTTTTGGCAACCCGGAAGACTCCCGGCCCAAAAAGGCTCCCGTCATGGCTCCCGGACCACTTAACTGCAGTCCTAAAAAATAAACCCCTACTAATTCCCCATACTTTGCGAGGATTCCAATTCCCCCCTCCATATAGCCTGGTGCGAACGTAGGTTTACGAATGTTGACAATGTAAGCATAAAATATGGGTTTCTCATCAGACAGCAACTCCAATGGAGCAGGCAATAGGTCTTTTGCCTTTTTGGTGTCTGTCATTCCATAGACTTGTATTCCATACTGATCATTCATCGCCATTGTCGATGTCTGGTCCATCAGTTTTTCTTTTGGGATCAAGTATTCTTTTGACATACACACTCTCCTTTATCTTAATCATTACACATCAAATACAAACGCCTTTCCATGCGCTTCTTGCGTGGCGTCAAGTATGCTGTTGCCTTTGTTCTCTCCGATAATCCTGACCACATCAAAAGCTTCTTTATAAGCATCCACCTCTTTTTTACCGGACTTGGTATCCAAAGCCAGGAAAACACCAACGGGTTTCATCTCTTGAACGCTCTTAATATCAACTGGTTGACCCAATCGCAAATCTATACCGGCACGTTCCACCTGGCAGATCAGAGCATCTACATATTTTTTGATCAATCCCTTGGATATAGAGCCCAGCGATCCTCCTAAACGTTCTTTCTCATCAAATATACTTGGAAGAAATCCTCTCTCTTTCAAGGTTAATGCCGCTTCTATCCCTCCAGGTCCTCCACCGATAATTGCAACTTTACGGCCGTTTCCGTTCTGTCTGGGATTGGAATATTCACGCTCACGACAAGTGATGGGGTTGACCGCACATTTCACCCGATGCAGTTTGGCCAGTTCGCCAAAACAAACCAAACATCCGATACATGTGCGTATTTCATCTTCCGTTCCAAAAAGTGCCTTTTTTGTCCATTCAGGATCGGCCAACTGCGCCCTGCCCACACCGACAAAATCCATCGCTTCTTCTTTCAAAAGAGCTTCTGCGACCGCAGGCTCTTTAACGTTGGCAACTGCGATAACAGGAATTTCCACCGCATCCTTAATGGGCTTTGACATGTATTTTTTCCACCCTTGTTCATAAGTCCCCGGATCGATCACACCATCACGGTAACAACTCACATTAATAGCATCTACTCCTGCCTTTTCCAATGCCTGTGCGATTTTCACTGATTCTTTTAAATCTATGCCGTCTTTCAAACCAAATCCTTCTTCTGTGTTAATCCGTACGGATATCGGAAAATCAAATCCGCAAGAATCACGGATCCCCGATATGATTTCAGTCACAAAGCGCATACGGTTTTCAAAATTACCCCCATACACATCTGTACGAAAGTTCATCGCAGGAGATAGAAACTCATTGATCAGGTATCCATGAGCACCATGCAACTCCACACCATCTGCACCGGACATTTGAACAAAGCTGGCCGCTTTAACGAATTTTGCGACAAGTTCTTGACACTCATTTGTGGTCAATGCCCGTGGCACAGCTCCACCCATTGGATTGGCAACAGCAGAAGGGGCAACACTTTGTTCACCGGTAATGGTAAAGGATGCCTCTCTTCCCGGATGCTGTAGTTGGACAAAGAATTTTGTGTCGTATTGATGAATCACATCCACCAACCGTTGCAACTCCAACACATCCGACGCCCGATAGGCTGCCAATTGACAAGGTTCGCTGATACCTGCCCCATCGGTTATACGGGTAACCTCCGAAATAATCAGACCTGTAGAACCGTTTGCCCTGGCTTCGTAAAAGGCGATAATATCATCGGTTACCCCCCCCTCCGGTTTCGCAATAGAGACCCCCATGGCGGGCATTACCACACGATTGGGAATAGTTAATTTTCCAATATGCATCGGACTTTTTAACAGATTAAACATTTAATGAACTCCCTTCAGACTCTTTCGTTTGGGAACTTGAAGATACCGTAAAATGGCTAACTGAACCACAGGTTTTGTTAGCAATGTGACATAAATGGTACGGATCACAAAAAACTGAAAAAAGTTCAGTTGCTCAAAATCAAACAGGACAAAAACAAGCCAAAAAATCAAGGGTGACAAAACAACCATAAACGGAATCCAAACGAGCGAAAACAAGATGGGTTTTTCCGGTATCCAAGCAATGAATTTGTTATGTTTAAAAGGTACAGGCAGCTTTCCGCCATCACGAGCATCGTGAATTTGCCGTATCACAGGAAAGACCATCAACCCTGTGACAATCAAACCGATTAATACCCCGGAGATGATGATCCCGGACCGACTGGTAGGAACAATCACCACGTTATGATCGATGATAAGTGTTCCGCCTAATACCAGACCGATAAGCATATTGAAACCAAAATCAGTTGTTACCGTATCAAAGAATTTTTTAAAGGCACTCATTCCGGGTATTGGATTTTTTACAACAACATCACCCTGTTGTGGTGGATCGGACCGTTTCATCATATCCTGTTGAACAAACCGTAGAATGCTCAACTCAATGATTTTAGCGGTTAAGAAGCCACTATATGCCACTTTCCAAACAACAAACGGGATTAAATTGAACGTTGTGATCTGATATATCCTGATGAGTAATTCTGTTACAAGAGGGGTCAGGGTCATAAATACTACGGAGAACACAACACTCAATCCTAGCCATGATGGGGGTAGCCAAACCATCCATTTGACCTTTGGCACACTTGCCGGTAATAACCCCTTCTTTCGTAATGGCTTCATTTTCAAGTAGACATACAACACACTGAGAACAGATGTCGTGAGTCCGCAAACCACTGCATCTGTCAAAACGGCACTGTGGCTGATTCCCCAATAATGGTGAAGAAGCCCAAAGATCAAATTCACAGTTACCACAAGCAGAATCATCCGCCAATTGTCAAGATACGGCAAATTGACAGTCATGCCTATTTGTTTTTTTTGGCTTAAAGGCATCGTTTTTTCCAACGGTTCCACATCCTTTGTTCCTGAGCGTTGTGGCTTATCCATTTACTTTTGATGTGCATCATATTTAGTTTCTTGCTATTTTTGCTTTAAAACGGTTTAGTTAAACAGTGAAGTATAACATTAAAGGGGGTTCAAGAATAGAACTAAAAACTGGCATTTTTGGCTGGGTTTTTAATCATTATTCAAGCTGAGATAATATAGTCTTTCAAGGCCTTACGGCTTGAAATGTTTAACTTCTGATAGATGGATAACAGATTCCCCTTTACAGTGCTAACCGAAATCCCCAGTCGCTGAGCACATTCCTTATTTGTCAACCCGCCCACAACCGTTAAAGCCACTTGATATTCCCGGCGAGTGAGTAGGGGGGTGATCTTCTCGTGCGTGAGCATATTGTGAATTTCCAGCCAAGAAGGCGACAGTTTTCTGTGTAAAGCCAAAATCGGTGAGAGGCATTGGGGATAAACCTTACGCAGGCACTTCTCACCCATTCCCAAAAGAGGGGAGATACTTTCAGCTATCGGAGAGATAAACCCATGTGGCATACAGATGTTTAAAGCATGAAGTAGCGTATCGTATCCCTTTTCCAGCTTTTCCTGGTAAATATACCCGTTAGCCAGAATGATAAATAGATACGTTTGTTGAATGCTGCCTTCTGAAAAATCTAGAGAAAGAGCCGCTTCGGCAGTGCTCACCAACTCATCGATCCGGCCTAAAACCAGCAGATTCTTTGCACGAAAATAAAGGGCCAACATCCGAAAAGGCTCTGACAAACCGTCAATGACCCCTTCCATAATCCAAGAAGGACAATGTTGGGGGGCATAGGCACTGATGGAAAGAACGCCCTGTATCACTTCAATCATCTTGCATACTTCATCTTGATTTTTATATTTGCTGTGTAAGCGTTTCAAATGATTCCAGCTTTCCTGAAAACTTCTTATATCACCCATCCCGACTTTGGCAGCCGTTGAAACGGCCAAAGCGCTCAAAAATCCAGGGCTATCCTCACTCAAACCTTCTACACACTTGGCGGCTTGCTGAAAGTTTCCTTGCATATAGGCAATCTCTCCGATCAATTGTTTTTTTCTGAAAACATCTGCAGTACATTCAAACATCTGCTCAACATTGTCAAGCAGCATAAGACGACTATCCATAAGAAAAAAATCCCGCCAATATGGATTTTTACCCATCTCCGAAGAAAAACGAGGATCCGCAGGCTTTTGAGATTTATTGGGAATCTGCCACATTCTCCCTAATCGATGAGCTCCCTTAATCCTACCCTGTGCACACAATATCTGAACACGGCGCTGGCTAATCCCCCAACGCAAGGCGGCTTCTTTACACGACATGTCTTTCACAAATGTGACCCCTTTCAAAACGACCATTTTGTTTCCTCTTAGTCTATTCGTTTAAACGAATAGACGCAAACAGTTTGATGGCCACGCTGTTCAGATAAATTTCTAGAGCTATTCGAGCAAAAATTTCAGCGCATTATAGACACACCTCCCTTCATAACTCCTGGGGAGATCATTATCTACTCATCTCACTTATATCTCAATGGTATACCTTTTTTTGTCAAAATACCATCTTTCTATACATCGTGTTCCAAAATTTCCCAATACTCAGTATTTCTGTACACCTTTAAGTTTTTTAAATGACAGGGAACGACCTTTTTAGAGGGAAATCGTACATGCTATAATTTCGAAAGTTCTTTTAAGAAATTTGATGAGGTGAAAAGGTGATCAGAGTTGTTCTAAATGAATTTGTTTTAAAATATTGCAAGACTATATCCGCCAAGTTGAGAAGGACAGTGAGATAACATGAAATCCCTTTTTCAAAACATCGATTGTATTCAACTGTACATCCCAGACCTGGAAGCGGGGATCGATTATTACTGTAATCAGCTGGGTCTTAAAATCATATGGAAAACTGAGACCGCAGTTGGCTTGGGGATGGCGGAAGGTTTGGCAGAAATTGTTATCCAAAATGAACGAAAAGAAATGGAAATCGATATCAAAGTCAATTCTGTAGCTGAAGCGATAAAAGAGATTGTGCAAGCCGGAGGCACCATCCTCTCGGGACCTTTTGATATCAAAATCGGAAAATGTGCGGTTGTCAAGGATCCTTGGGACAATCAGTATGTCATTTTGGACAGTACAAAGGGAACATTCATCACAGATGATGCAGGGAATATCATAAGACAGGCAAATAATGATAAAATATATTAGTCTTGAAACAGATAGAACCGATTTCATACGTTGAAGCAAAGGGG
>DAOTHY010000023.1:9217-28622 GCA_035447925.1 Thermotogota bacterium | reverse complement strand
TGGATGATTTTCTTAACGATTAAACCATCTTCTTTCATCAACGCCGTCAACTCATTAAGATTTTTTTCATCCATATCAGCAGTCAGAACCAGTGCAATGGAATGCTTCATGGCTAAATCATCGGGTTTAAAATAACTCAATTTCTTGTCCTCCTTCTTCAATACATTTTTTTATCAGCTTGTCAATGTCTTGTACGGTGTGTTGGATTCCAGTTATGATCCTGGGAATATCTTTTTTTAGTAGCATTTCAAGCATCTGGCGATGTTGTTCTTCCTCATTTGAATAGGCAGCGGTAATGACACCAATGATGTCTTTCTCATCGTAAAAGGCTTTCAGCAACTTTAACTTTGTATCCGCATCTTTTTCGATTTCTCTGGCATTACAGGCATTTTCATTCAATACGGTGTTGAAAAAGTCTTTGGCTTTTGTATTGATTGCTTTGATAATTTTTAAAAATTCCAGAATGCTTTCTTTTTTGAGTTGATCGATGACGAAACCTATTTCAACCTTTGAGACGGAATAATGATGGATGGAGAAATGTTCCGATATCTCCTTTGCAATCCTTGAAAAGATGATGTGATAAAGGAACTTTTTGGTCTCTCTTTGTAGTTCGTCATCTTTGTCATTAACAATATCCAAAAAAAACCTGGGATTGGTTCCCAGCCATAATTCCATTCCGTCCATGCCGACGGTTGGGATGAGATAGCAGTTGTTATCCATTTCATAAAAATTGCTTTCAACAGCGATGAGGTTGATTAAAAGGGCATTATAATGTGTTTTTTCTGTTTCTTCAGGCGTGAACGAAGTGGGAATGCCATCCACAAGGGTTTCGATTTCCTGAAACCGTTGTTGAGAAGTCGATGCGTAACCTAAAATATGGATGTTGTAATCGGAAAAAAACTTGATTTCATCTAAAATAAATTCTATTGAGGGGGTTTTGGTGCAGATGACTGTTGCGTTTTTCCAGATGATTTTTCGTGCGACCTCAGTCATTTTTTCGCTGATAGGGATGTTTAGAGTATCTTCGGGAGAAAAAGAAAACGACACGCTTTTCAGATCCAGAAAAAAAAGAATCGAAACATCTTCTTTTTTTTTCTCAATCACCAGATGTGCAGAAGGTGCTCCGGATATGAAAATAGATGTATAATCGAATTGTTCGTCAAATATGGAATAAATCAGTGTGTCTTCGCCTTTTGAAATCTCGTCGATATCCATATTGCTCAGAATATCTTCAATTCCGGATCCCTTAAGGTACAATTTAAATCACCTCATTGACAGACCATTCACTCAATCCCTTCCACAATCACTCCGGCCACGGTATACTCTCCGTCATGTGTGATGGTCAAAAAAACTCTACAATTCACAGAAAAGAAAAAATCAAGCTGTTCTTTGGGAACTTCTAAATAAGGTTTTCCGTTTTCATCTGTTGACACGGCGATGGTGTTTAATTCAAAATCCCTGACACCCCTGCCAGTCGCTTTATAAAACGCTTCCCTGGCACAAAAACGTCCGGAAAAAAACTCCTTTTTTCTTTTCAGGGTGCTGATATGCAACAATTGTTCTCGCTCTTTACCGGTGAGAACCTTTGCCTGAAGTCTTTCAATTTTCTTTTCATCCAGTCTTCTCAGATCCATCAAATCGATGCCAAATCCCAGGATCATCTTTTCTCAGTCCCACGAAGATAGTGCCGGCAAGCCGTTTTCACCACACAAGACGGGCAAAGAGGTGTTCGTGGTTTGCAGACTGCTTTGCCAAACTCCACCATGGCGCCGTTAATCGGACCCCATAATTCGGGATCCAGGACAGCCATCAGTGCAAACTCGGATTTCTCCGGAGTAGTGGTGTTGATCCAGCCCAGTCGGTTGGCAATTCGATGGACATGCGTGTCTACAGCCATTGCCGGAATCGAAAAAGACACCCATAAAACGATGTTAGCGGTTTTTCGCCCCACACCGGGTAATTGGGTGAGTTCTTCTATGTTTGAGGGCACCTTGCCCCGGTATTTTTCAATGAGAATCTTCGATGTATCAACAATATTTTTTGCCTTTTGACGATATAAACCGGAAGGTTTGATCCGATCATACAATGCTTCGGGAGGTTGGTTAGCTATGGTTTGCATATCCCAGCCATCCCGGAACAGCTGAAGGGCCGCCTTCTCGGTATTCTCGTCTTTTGAGCGCTGACTCAATATGGTTGTTATCAAAACCACATAGGGATCTGTATTTTTGTGCATTTTTGGAAATGTTTCGATTATTTGTTCAGCTGTTTTTTTGACTGCCAGTTCCAATGGCTATCCTTTTAGAGCTTCTGCGCCGTTGACGATTTCGATAATCTCTTGAGTGATGGAGGATTGTCTGGCTTTGTTGTAATCCAATGTAAAGCGTTCAATGAGATTTTCAGCATTCTCAGTGGCATTACGCATGGCATTTTGCCTGGAATAAAGCTCACTCACCTGGGATTCCAGCAGAAAACTCAATACATGGGACTTTAAATATAAAGGAAGCGCTTCGTCCAACAACTTGGCCGGTTCCGGTTCAAACTCATACTCAATCCGGTAAGAACGATCCGGACTCTTGCTTTGTGCGGGGACGATGGGGATCAAATCCATCACTTTGGGCGTTTGCAGCAAAGAACTGTGGAAATGGCTGTAAACGACCTTAAAAGAATCGGCCTTTTTGTCCTCCAGGATATCCAACATCCGGTTGACCAGCATTTCCGCAGTAGAAAAACTGGGTTTATCGTAGAACCGGTCTTCATCGTACAAAATCTTTCTGTTTCTATATCGAAAATTCGAACAGCCTTTCGTCCCGATGACCATATATCCGGCGAACTTCTCACCCAATTTTGAGGCTTCCTCTTCAGCTGTTCGAATCAAGTCCAAATTATAGGCTCCTGCAAGGCCCATGTCCGACGTAATCAAAAACACGGCGGTTTGATGATATGCCATGCTGGGGTCGTACAACAGCGGGTGGGAGTCTTCCAAACCTGAAATACAATCCCTGACCAGTTCATCCACCCGTTCTACATAAGATGAAAACGCCTTCCAGTTTCTGAGCGCTTTATTGACCTTTGCCGTTGCCACCATTTCCATGGCATGGGTGATATGCTCGGTGGATCTGGTTGATTCTATTCTGCCTTTTATTGCCCTGAGTTGACCACGACCCAAATCCTATCCCCCCCGTTAATTCGTTTGTTTGCTCATGCTGAATGTTTGGGCAAATTCCTTGATGCCGCTTCTTATTTTTTCTTTCAGTTCATCGGATAATTTTCCCTTTTGAACCATTTCGGTCAAGAGCTGAGGATGTTGATTCTTAAAGGTTCTAAGTAGTTCCTCTTCAAAAGCCTTGATCCGGTTTGTTGGGATTTGATCCAGCATTCCTTCAACGCCGGCAAAAAGAACCAGGACTTGTTCTTCTACAGCCATGGGAGAAAACTGATGCTGTTTCAGCAGTTCCATGAGCTTTTCACCTCGAAGGAGCTGATTTCGAGTGGCTTCATCCAATTCACTGGCAAATTGCGAGAAGGATTCCAGTTCACGGTACTGGGCAAGGTCAACCCTCAAGGTACCGGCTGTTTGTTTCATGGCTTTGATCTGTGCCGCACCACCAACCCTTGAAACGGATAATCCAATGTTGATAGCCGGTCTGAATCCGGAGTAGAACAGTCCCGCTTCCAAATAGATCTGACCGTCGGTAATGGAGATGACGTTAGTTGGAATATAGGCGGACATGTCATTGGCCTGAGTCTCGATGATGGGCAAAGCCGTCAGAGAACCGCCGCCATGCTTATCGTTCAGTCTGGCTGCCCTTTCAAGCAATCGGGAATGCAGATAAAAAACGTCTCCCGGATACGCTTCTCGTCCCGGTGGCCTTCTCAAAAGCAGGGAGAGTTCTCGATACGCCGCTGCATGTTTGCTCAAGTCATCGTATACGATCAGGGCATCCTCGCCGTTGTGCATGAAGTATTCGCCTATGGAACATCCTGCATAGGGGGCAATGTAAAGCAGTGATGCCGGATCGGATGCGGAGGCCAAAACGACAGTGGTGTATTCCATGGCGCCGTATTTTTCCAATTGATCGACAATTCTGGCTACACTGGCTGTTTTCTGACCGATGGCTACGTAGACACAATTAACCCCTTTACCCTTCTGATTGATGATTGTGTCTAAGGCGATCTGGGTTTTGCCGGTCTGTCTGTCACCGATGATGAGCTCTCGCTGTCCCCTTCCGATGGGAATCATGGAGTCGATGGATTTTAAACCCGTTTGAAGGGGTGTATCAACCGGCTGTCTTTCGATAACACCCGGGGCTTTTATTTCAATTTCCCTTGTTTGTTCAGTTTTGATGGCCCCTTTTCCGTCTATAGGTTGTCCCAGCGGGTTGACGACTCTTCCCAAAAGTTCTTTACCCACGTTGACGGAGATGATCTTTCCCGTTCGTTTCACGAGACTGCCTTCACGGATGTCTGAATAAACCCCCAAAGCCACTACACCAACGGTGTCTTCTTCAAGGTTCAGGGCGATTCCCAGTGTTCCATTCTCGAATTCCACAATCTCGTTGGCCTTCACTTTTTTTAAACCGTACACGGATGCAATTGCATCCCCGACCTGTACAACTCGTCCGGTTTCCTCTAAGTTAGCCTGTTTTTCGTATCCTTGTATTCTTTCCTTTAATATCTTGGTTATCTCATCTGGTGAGATTCTCAAGCGAGTCACCTCTCTTCCGAGATCATTTGTTTTGAAAGTCTTTGTAATTGCCCTTCTATTGATAAATCAAGTTCCTGATCATCCACAAAGACTTTGATACCGCCGATCAGGGATTTATCGTATTCAACTTCAAGTTCTGTTTCTTTATTCAACAGTGTTTTCAGTTTTTGTTTAATTTGCGACAGTTCCAGGTCTTTTAAAGGTATAGCGGAAACAACCAGAGCTTTTGAGATGTTTTGACGATTGTAGGCCATACTCTCAAAAGTTCTGTATAGACTATCCAATAACCCTTCTCGTCCTTTGTCTACGATGACGTCTATAAAAGAGTCAAATACAGGTGAATGGCCGCCTTTTTCCTGAAGGATCTGCTTGATAACGGCTGTCTTATCCGCTTCGCTGATGTTGGGGCTATAGAGGATATCCGTAAATGCTTCGTTTTTAAAAGCATCTCCCAAAATCTTTAAGCCGTTTAATACACCGGGGATCTCTTCAGATGAAACACTTTCCAAAAGAGCTCCCGCATAGGCACGCATCAGCGAAGGGGAATATTTTTTCAAGAGTAGTCATCCTTTCCGGCCTCATTGATCATTTTGCTGAGAAACTCTCTCTGAGACTGTTCATCCAACTTTCGTTCGATGATTTTTGAAGCCATGAGAACTGCCAAAGATACCGCCTCTTTCTTGAGGGTTTCCGAGGCCTCCCGCTTCATAGACTCGATCTCAGATTCAGCCGTTTTAACCATTCGCTGTGCTTGATCGAAAGCTCTCTCTTTTTCTTCCCGTGTATAAGCGTCCACCGCTTTATGGGCGTTCTCGATGATTTTATCGGCCTGTTCATGAGCAGAAGCCAGTCTTTTTTGAGCCTCATCCTTCATTTCCAGGGCCTGCACTTTGATTTGTTCAGCTTGATCTAATTCTTCTTTTATTTTATTCTGCCTTTTGGCGGTCATGTTTAAAAAAGGCTGATACAAAAACTTATAAAGAAAAAACGCCAAAAGAATGAACTGCAACAGCATAACAATAGATGTCAGATTAAATTCCAATAACTCCATAGTCGTTCACCTCCCCTTATTCAGGAGTGATTTTTTAAACAAACAGAATGATGAAAGCGATGAGCAATGAATAAAGACCGGTTGATTCTGATACAGCCATGGCGAGAAGCATTCGGGTAACCAGGCTTCCGGCCATTTCGGGCTGTCTTGCCATGGCATCCATCGCATGTGCGCCAACATGACCTTCACCAATTGCCGGTCCGATTGCGCCGATTCCCATACATAAACCGGCTCCTACATATTTTGCTGCCTCAATGATCGCTTGTTCCATAATCATTAACCTCCTTGATTTTGGGTTTTTATTTTTTTGAACCTTATTCCAATTGGCCTGCGATATAGGCAATGGTCAGCATGGAAAATACCATGGCTTGGATCAAGCCGATAAACATACCGAAAAAGCCCCATAACGCTACCGGTAAAATCAGATATTTGACCATATAACTCAGAATCAGCACCAGGATTCCCCCGCCGTAAATATTTCCGAACAAACGCAGGGAATGGGAAATCGGTTTAGAAATTTCTCCGACCAGATTCATAGGAAGCATGATAAATACCGGTTGGAAAAAACTCTTAATCCAATTACCGAAACCTTTGACTTTGATGGCGAACGCATGGCTGATAATCAATGTTAGAAGGGCGTAGGTGGCGTTTGTATTCAGATCGGATGTGGGGGTATACCAGGTGTCAAGAAAGAGTGAAAAATGGGGCTTGCCGTTGATGACTGAAACGTTCAGTCCGGGGATACCGCTGATGATATTGGCCATGGCGATAAAGATGAACAAAGTGGTCGAAATGACAAAAACGGGTTTGACATATGCTTTGACAGTGATGGAATCCTCAACGGTTTTGTGCATAAACTCAAGGAACAGTTCAACCGCCGATTGCTTCTTATCGGGAATCATGGAGAACTTTTTAAAAACACCATAGGCAAATACGATCACTATGATGCAGATGATCAAACCCATGATAACGGTAAGCCAGTTGATGCGTGTGAAAAAGCCGGATTCTTCTCCGATGGTGGAAATCCATTTTGTTCCGATTCCCATCTGTCCCAGTTGGTCCATTCCGCCAATACTTGGAAGGGAAAAAAGCCATGTGACAATGATAGCCGCCAGTAGAATTCCCACAAAAATTTTTTCGCCTTTGCTTAAGCTCAAAAAAACCCCTCCCTATTTATCATGTCTTTCCTTGTAAGCAATATAATACAGGATGAAACGGATCATAAAAAGAGAAACAAACGTACCTAATAATGAAACGATGGAAATCATCCCGCTAAAAAACAAAAAAACGATCATGATACTATATCTTACCACAAAACCCCTTGGAGTCTTACCCGTTCTTTGTTTCTCGAATAGCAACAAAACCTTTTTTCTTTGCTCCACCAAAGACCAAAGATAAAAAAAAGATGCAGCAGTCCCGATTAGTGATCCGTATACCCATTCAATCGTACCCAAAAAAGCGCCAATCAACAAACTCACTGCATTCAACACAATGATACCATAAACAAAACGTTTGACAAATATTACAAAAGGATCTGGCCGCCTTTTTTTATTCGATCTGACGATCCTCATCTTGTTTCTCTTTTTCGTTTTTTTCCTCATATTGTTTTGATTCCTTTACCAATTCCTTAATACCGTTGTAGATTCCGGATATCATTCCAAAAAAAAGGGAACAGATAAAAATAACCTTGTTGTCAAATGTCCATTTATCGATATAGTAGCCGATGAGAGCTGAAACCGCCATGTTTGCAAAGACTGTAAAACCAAAATAAGGAATCAGATTCATCTTTTTCAATTCATTCGGGAGATTGATCTTGTCTTTTTGTTTGTTCATTCCCGCATAACCATATTGACTTCAAAGGCGAAATTCTCAAGGTGAGCCGGTATTTTCAAAATCAGGCCGTCCACGTTGATGTGTATTTCCTTTCCCAGGATGACGGAAGGAGGTGTAATGTCAATGGGTTTGCCTATCTTTTCCAAGTTCATGGCAATGTTTCCGGAAACCATATTGCCCAATTCACCAATGGCGCTCATGGCTAAATCATCCAACTTTTCGTAAGGCATTCCCATCATCCTGCTGACGATATTCAGTCCCAATTCCGAAGTAAAGCCGTAAACCAGATTTCCCTCCATATATCCGTTATATCCGACAACGGTAACCAGGTCATAGCCCTTTGCCAAAATCTTTGAAATTTCAGGCTTGTCCAGTTCTACTTTTGAGTGAATCGTTTCGTTAAAGACTTTCACCAAACTTTTCAACATTGCGTTGATAACCTTTACATCCATATTCTAAACCTCCACGGATTTCTCTCTGTACTGTATGGCCTCAGCGATATGGGGTGTTTCGATACTTTCCCTTCCCTCCAAATCGCTGATGGTCAACGCCACTCTTAATATTTTATTAATCCCCCTGCCCGTCAACTTGAACCGGGATACCGCTTGCTCCAGTAACCTTTCGGAAGTGGCATCTAAGACACAGTATTTACTGATTAATTTCTGGCTCATGCGGCTGTTCTTTCCCCCCGCTTTGCCATGAAAACGGGAGTGTTGCCTCTTAATGGCGATGTCGATTCTCTCTCTGATAGATTGGGAAGATTCCTCGTTCTGAGAATGCTTGTACTCGTTATAGCTCATTCTTGGAACTTCGATGATCATGTCGATTCTGTCCAAAACCGGTCCCGACAATTTTCGATTGTAACGGACAATATCCCGCATCGAACAGGTGCAATCACGTTCCGGATCTCCGTAATTACCGCAAGGGCATGGGTTTTGGGCGGCAATCAACGTAAAATCTGCAGGGTACCTGACAGACAGGCGAGCCCTGGAGATATTCACCACGGCATCTTCAAGGGGTTGACGCATGGATTCGATCACATCCTTTGAAAATTCAGGAAACTCATCCAAAAATAAAACCCCGTTATGAGCCAACGAGACTTCTCCCGGATGGGCATCTGGTCCACCGCCTATAATGGCTGCTCTGGAAGCGCTGTGATGGGGGGAGCGAAAGGGCCTCATCATGCTGAAGGTGCCCGTGTCGATATTACCGCTGATGCTGTAAAGGGAAACGGTTTCTAAAAATTCCTCCTCGCTAAGCGGGGGAAGAATGGTAGGCAGTCGCCTGGCCAGCATGGTCTTCCCTGATCCGGGTGGCCCTTTCATCAAAAGGTTGTGTCCCCCTGCGGCTGCTATTTCCATTGCTCGTTTCGCCTGCTTTTGCCCCCTGATCTCAGAGAAATCGATTTCTTTGTTGTATGAAAGAGAGTCGTAGGTGCTTTGAGGGCGCTTCAAGTTATCGGCACCATTGAGAAACCCTACCACTTCTCTGAGATCCGTGGCCAAAAAGACATTCAGGTTTTTTGCCAGTCCGGCCTCTTCTTCATTTTCTACCGGAACAATCACGGTAGGTTTGAGAGACGCCGTTGTTTCCGATGACAGGGCGATGAGAATGGGGAGTAAACCCCTGACTTTTCGGATCTTTCCATTTAAACTCAGTTCACCAAAGAAGAATAGGTTTTCCGTGTTCTTGCTTTCCACCATATCTGAGCAGCAAAGAAGCGAAACGGCCATGGGTAAATCCAAGGCCGTTCCTTCTTTTTTTAAATCCCCTGGAGCTAAGTTGATGCACATCCTGCCTTTTGGCATGGGGTAAGCGTTGCTTTTAATGGCGCTTTTTATCCTCTTTTTGCTCTCTTTGATGGAGGTGTCTCCAAGACCCACAATGTCAATATCGTGGTTGATAGCCTGTTTATCCACAAAGGATTCAACGATGACTTCCCGTGCCTGGAGCCCTATGAGCACCGCACTTCTAAGTTTTGAGAATTTTCCCATTTTTCAACTCTTTTCAAAAATTCTTGATGAATACGGGGATCTCCTGTTAATTCGGGATGAAAGGAACAGGCAACGATGTTGTCCTGTTTGACCATGACGATTGAATCTGAATGCTTTGCCAATGGTTCTACGCTCTTTCCCATAGCCGAAACAATCGGCGCACGAATGAACACGGCGTTCAACGCTTTTTCATAACCGTTGATGAAAAGAGGTTCCTCAAAAGAATCAATTTGCCTTCCGAATGCGTTTCTGAGAACATGGATATCCAACAAACCCAGAGTCGGTTGTTGCGGATAGTTGTCGATCTTGGTTGAAAGCAGAATCATTCCTGCACAAGTTGCTAGAACAGGCATGCAGCGCTCTTTAATCCAAAAGGATAAAGGTTCGATTAAGCCGGTAAATCGTAACAGGCGAATCATGGTCGTGCTTTCACCTCCCGGAAAGATCAAACCGCTGACCAATTCCAAATGTTTGGGTGTTTTAACCCGTAGGGACTTAACACCCATTTCGTGCAGCATATGCTCATGTTCTTCGATTGCTCCCTGCATGGCCAATATACCGATGGGCTTATCCGGCAAATAATTTGCAGGTATCAATTTACCAGCCTCTGTCCTGAAGTCTGACATCCAGCTCTTCAACGGATAAACCAGGCATGGCTTCACCCACATCTTCACTGATCTTAGCCAGCATTTCAGGGTCATCCCAATGCAAAACAGCCTGTACAATGGCTTTAGCCATTTTTGGCGGTTCTTTAGATTTAAAAATACCTGAGCCTACAAACACGCCGTCTACGCCCAACATCATCATCAGGGCGGCATCGGCCGGTGTTGCCACGCCACCTGCGGCAAAGTTCACCACGGGAAGCCTTCCCAGTTCTTTCACCATTCGCACCAATTCCAAAGAAGCACCGTTATCCTTGGCAAAGGTACACAGTTCATCATGGGGCATATTTTTAATCCGTCTCACGTCGTCCATGACACAACGGGCGTGTTTTACAGCTTCCACGATGTTACCTGTGCCGGCCTCTCCCTTTGTTCTCATCATGGCAGCTCCTTCGCTGATTCTTCTTAAAGCCTCGCCGATGTTTCGGCATCCGCAGACAAAGGGGACTTTGTAATCGAATTTGTTGATGTGATATTTGTCATCCGCCGGCGTCAGAACTTCCGATTCATCGATGAAATCCACACCAAGGCTCTCCAGTATTCGAGCTTCCGCCAGGTGGCCGATTCTGCATTTTGCCATGACCGGTATGCTCACTGTCTTCATAATCTCTTTAATGACATGAATCTTAGCCATCCTGGCGACGCCCCCTGCCTTCCTAATATCCGAAGGCACCATATCAAGGGCCATGACCGCAACCGCACCGGCTTCTTCTGCAACCTTGGCCTCCTCTGCGGTGGTGACATCCATGATGACACCGTTTTTAAACATGTCAGCAAAACCTGTTTTAACGAGTTCAGTTCCTTTCCTTTCCATTATATCGCTCCTTTATGTGTTTAATTCAATTCCACTCTTTCCAATCGTGTATGGTCAACAACTCCCCGGCCGTATTTGGCACAAGGTTCGTCGTTCACCATGACGATATCTCCCGTGAAGTCGATTTTCTGTTTTAACAGAGAAGAGCCCACACCGTAAATATCCACCGGTACTTCGAGACGTTCAAACAACTCTATCCTTTCGGTGTTAAATCCCCCTGAAACGACTATTTTAAGGTTATCAGCGCCAATCCGGTCGAATTCCCTTCTGGCACGCCAAACCAACTCCGGACAAACCCCCAGAGAATTGGCGTCTTGGGGAATGACTGATTTATCTCGCAAACTTCCCGAAGTGTCGAAACGAACGGCGTACATCTTGCCTTTTCCAGGACCGATTATATCCGATAAGTCGGATTCACATTCAATATAACGTTTTTTATGATGCTTTTCATACATGTCCTTCAAAATGGCCTTAGTTGTGCCGATGACATCGTTATCCCAGTCCACCAGTGCAATACGGTTAACCGACTCAGAGATATGTTTGTCGAATTCAGCCGAAGCCTTCACCGTGTCCCCGCCCATAGCGGCGATGAGGGCGTGGGGAATGGTCCCCAGGCTTTCTGCACCCCAATAATCTGCGTTGGCATCAGTTGAAACCCCGTTAGCACCGGCCTTTAAAGCGGCGTAACCGTCAGTTGCCTGAACCCAGTGATGGTCAAAGCGTGCACTGAAAAACAAAATGGGTTTACCGTTTGCGGCGCTGACCACTTTCTTGACAGCGGTTGCCGTACTGGAAGCTCTGGCGATGACTCCGAGAAGGACTGTTTCCAGATAGCCGAAGAAATTGGGGTCTCCCTGTATGGTCATGATGGCTTCAAGATTTTTGGCCATTTCGCCGTCGCTGAGTGCTTTGACTTCTATTTCATCCCATTTATCCACCCACAGGGCATTCAATTGCTCCCGTATGTCCCATTTGTCACGAAAAGCCTTATCCATTTTTTCACGATCCATATCGTATATGGCTGATTGCAGGGCATATTCAACGTCCAGTATCTTTGAAAAAAGTTGCTGGGATTGATCGAAGTCACGATAATAGCCCGTGCACGTTCTCAAAATGGCGATGGCCTCGTGTATTCCAACCACGCAGGCATCCCGCCTGGGGAAGAACTGATAGAGGACTTTCGGATTGTAACGGGCTTTTCTCAACACCTCACCGAACCGTGTGAAATATTTATCGGAATAGTAGCCGGCACGTATCCGATCAATGGGAATCTTAAACTTTCTTGGGTCTAAGTTTTTATCGACCAATTTTCTCTCCTTTAAGCGGCCAACTTCCTATACTTCTCCAGGCCTCTCCTTAAGATCTCGCAGGCTTGAAGCAAACGTTTTTCTTCGAGAACATAAGCGATTCGGATTTCTTGTTCGCCCTTTCCTGGAGTAGCGTAAAAACCATCCAGTGGAGCGACCATTGTGGTAACACCATCTATGTCAAAATCAGTAAGCATCCATTTCACAAATTTTTCGCTGTTGTCGATGGGCAGTTTAACTGCCAGATAAAAAGCCCCTTTGGGTTCTTTAAAGTAAAGGCCTTCCACCTTTGACAACTCACCGTAAACGATATCCCTTCTGCGTTGGTATTCATCTCTGATCCCGTCTAAGTATTCCGATTCTAATTCTAAAAAGCCCATCGTACCCAGCTGCGCTATGGTTGGTGGAGAAAGCCTGGCTTGAGCCATTTTCATGACCTGTTCGAAGATCAGCTTGTTTTTAGTGGCCAATAAACCCACCCTTGCGCCGCAGGCGCTATATCGTTTAGAAACGCTGTCCACCAAAATGATTCGATCATGGTAGTCCGTAAATTCCATGGTGCTGAAGGGTTTTAATCCGTCAAAGACAAATTCTCGGTAGACTTCATCCGCAATCACATACAGATCATGCTTTTTGGCGAATTCCAGGATTCTCAGCACATCTTCTTTGGGATAAACTGCCCCGGTGGGATTACAGGGATTAGAAAAGATGATGCCCTTTGTTTTTGAAGTGATCTTGGAATCGTATGCTGAGAGGTCAGGAACCATATAACCTTCTTCAGGATCGGCCGAAATGGGCAGTAATTCAACATTCAACATGCCCGCAAAACTTCTGTAATTGGCATAGAAAGGTTCAATGACAATCACTTCATCGCCGGGATCCGCAATGGTTCCCATGGCGAAAATGATGGCCTCACTACCGCCGTTGGTGATGATAATTTCTTCAGGAGCGATGGAACAATTCCATTTATCGTAGTATTTGGAAAATTCCTGACGGAGCTCTTTGATTCCTGCGGAATGGGAATAGGGAATGACCTTTCCGGCTCTTTTCTCGATGGCCTTGAAAAACGAATTGGGCGTTTCGATGTCCGGCTGCCCGATATTGAGATGAAGGACTTCGATGCCCTTCTCCTTCGCCTGCTCTGCATAAGGGATCAACCTTCTGATTGGCGAAGACTGCATTTTTTCGATTCTGTTCGAGTATTTCATTGTAAACCTCCCCCGATAGACATAAGTCTTCATTTTACACCGATAGTATACAATATTTTGAAGCTATTTTCTAAATCAATCCGGGACAGAAAACACCGTTCAACAAGAATTGTTTTGATCGATAGGTGGTTGTTAAACCGTCAACGAGAAATAATGATCTATCTATGTTAAAATAAACACAGTAGAAAAAAACCATTTAGGACGGGTTTATGTATTTGACGCAAGATTTGTTAATTCAGCTATACGGGGAAAATTTTTTTAAGACACTCAATCTCATACCCAAAGCCATAGGAATCCTGGATATTACCGGGAAGGTCGTTTTTATTAACGATGCCTTTGAGAAAGAATATCAAATTTCAAGAGAACAAATCATAGGAAAAAGTGTCTTTGATTTTCACGAGCGACATGACTATAAAAACAGGACCAAAGCATACTTTCAGAAAATGATAGCAGGAAAAATCGCACCGGGAAGTTTTATCGATCAAGTGGATACCCTTAAAAACAGCCGTTTTCAGGAAATTGATTGGAACAGGATAGAAGTTGACGGTCAATTGCTGGGGTTTATCTACACCAGCATCAGCAATTCGTCCAATGCATATTTAAAACTTCAGGTTGACGAAAAAGAGAAAACCCTGGATTTACAAAAAGAGGTTGTAGAAAAGTTGCGCAAAAAAATGCAGCTTGCACTTGAATCGGCTAATGAAGGTGTCTGGGAATGGGATTTGACAACGGATGAAGTTCAATACGATGAACGTTATTTTGAAATGCTGGGGTATAAAAAAGAAGATTTGGCCCAAGTGGGCAATGTCTGGTCTTATCTGGTGCATCCCGAGGATGTGAAAGACTACAACGAAGGCTTTTCTCAATTCATGTATACAAAAGAAGCGAAATACGAATTCAAATACAGGCTAAAAAATGCAAACGGAAGTTGGACTTGGATCTTGGATAAGGGTCAAGTCATCGAAAGGGATGAACACGCAAAGCCCTTAAGAATAATCGGGGTCCATGTGGACATCACAGAAACCATGAACCATCAAGGAGAAATCGAACGACTAAAAAACGATCTGGAAATGGCCATGGCTGTTTCGGATGTTGAGAAATGGTCGTTTGATTTGAATACGGATAAAGAGTCACTTAAAAAGGTGTTCAACCTTATACATGAAAAGGACAAGGCTTTGGTTTTAGAAAGATTCAACCAGTGTATTGATGGCAGGTTGAACGAGTTGAGCGTTGACGTCCGCATGTACTCAAAAAAACACGGGGATTTTCGATGGGTTTCCATAAAAGGCATGGTGACGGAGAAAGGACCAAACGGAGAAGTTAAGAATCTCATGGGAACGTACAAGGATATTCAGGAGATCAAAGAAAAGGAAGAAGCCTTGATCAAGGCAAGGGATAATCTGGAGATTCAGAAAAGACAAATGGAAGAATTGAATATCAACCTGCTTGAATCCAATTTTGAATTGAACTATACCAAGAAGTTATTGGAAGTCGTGTTAAAAAATGCCAAAGTAGGTATTTCAAAATACAATATTCAAGAGCAGAAAAGCAACTATGATGAGGTATGCGAAGCCATTTTTGGATACAATCCCTCTTACGGAACAGATATGCCCTGGATTGAAAGGGTAATAGAAGAAGATAAAGAAAAGGTATTTAGTCAAATATTCGATTACCGAGGTGGGGTTATTCCCGAATACGATGTCCAGTATCAATTTAGAAGGCCTGATGGCAAGATTGTATGGGTGCAGGAAAAGGGGGAGGTTCTAGAATATGATGAAAGGGGAAATCCGACCATCCTTCTGGGAAGTGTGCGGGATATTACCGACCAAAAGGAGTTTGAAGAGCTTTTAATCAAGGCAAAAGAAGATGCCCAACGGGCCAGTAAAGTGAAGACGGACTTGATCTCCAATATCAATCACGAATTGAGAACACCTCTGACGATTATCATGGGAATGGCGGAAACGGTTATGATATCGGAAAAAGATCCTGACAAACACCGATTTTTAAAGCAAATCGTTGATTCCTCAAATCGGCTGCTGGATTTGATCAACGATATTCTGGATTTGTCGAAAGTCGAAAGTGGTTCTCTGATCCTTTCAAAGACCAGCCTCACTTTAAGACCATTTTTACGTAACTATTTGGTCGGAATAGACGATCAGGCAAAAAAGAAGGGAATTAAGACCCTCTGGCTGATTGATAAAGATGCCCCTGTCAAGTTTAAAGTGGATAAAAGCAAACTCACACAAATTTTAAACAACCTCTTTGGAAATGCGTTAAAATATACCGAAACCGGCACGATCGGCTTAAAGGTGACCCGTAAAAAAGACCGGCTGCTCTTTTATCTGTTTGACACCGGAATTGGCATTGAACAGAAGTATAAAGAAAGAATCTTTGACCGGTTTTATCAAATCGACAGTTCATCGAAGCGGAAATATTCCGGAACAGGTCTGGGGTTGTCAATCGTAAAAGAATTGTTGAAATTTATGAAAGCCGACATAGAAGTGATCAGTGAAAAAGGGGAAGGAACCACCTTCAGGATCTCCTTCCCCCTAGAAACCGTTTAATTTTCTTGCGTATCAGGCGTTGTCCATCTGCCGTACATTTCGGCTAAATCACCTAATCTAGCAATGGTAAACGCATCGATTTGGCCTTCTTTGAAACGCCACTCCCAATTGCCGCCCAGTACACCGGGCAGATTCATACGGCAGTCACTACCCAGGCTTAAAACATCCTGAAGGGGGTAAATGGATAAGGCCGCTACCGACATCATCGCCAAACGGATCAAATCCCAACTGATATCGTTGCCATCGATGGCCATATACCGCCTCATAAAATCCTTTTCATAATCGGTTGCCTTCTCATAAAACCCTTTGCTGGTATCATTATCATGTGTTCCGGTGTAAACCACCGTGTTGGATTCATAATTATGAGGTAAAAATCTGGATTCTACCCCGCCGCCAAAGGCAAACTGCAGGACCCGCATTCCGGGAAATCCGCTTGATTCACGCAAGGCATCTACTTCTGGGGTGATAACTCCCAAATCTTCGGCAATAATGGGCAAATGGTCAAAATCTTTTTTAATGGCCTCAAACAAGTCGTTTTCAGGTCCTTTTTCCCAAACACCCGATTCGGCAGTTTTCGAACCCGCTGGAATCTTCCAATAGGCTTCAAAACCACGGAAATGATCGATGCGGACATAGTCCACCAGTTCCAGTGTCGACTTTAACCGTTTCTTCCACCAGGCGTAATCATCCTTTTTATGCGCCTTCCAATCGTACAAAGGATTGCCCCACAATTGACCGGTTGCACTGAAATAATCAGGTGGTACACCGGCAACATGGGTGGGACGTCTGTCTTCATCCACCAAAAACCCCTCTGGATAAGCCCAAAGATCGGAAGAATCACTGGAGATAAAGATGGGGATGTCTCCGATGATGGAAACCCCGTTTTCATTGGCGTATTGCTTTAACTCTGACCATTGTTTGAAAAAAAGAAATTGAGAGAATTTGTGATTTTGAATGCTGTTATGCAGCGCTTCAGAGACTTTTTCTAAGGCTTCAGGGACTCGATGCCTGAGATCATGCTCCCAGTTTAGCCAGCTCTCTCCATTATGCTCGTCTTTGATGGCCATGAACAGGGCGAAATCATCCAGCCAATAGCGTTCTCTTTCACAAAAGGTTTTAAAAGGCTCGATTAAATGATCAGCATGGTTATTTGTAAAAGCCTTAAACGCCAATTTCAACAAATGGACTTTAAAAGAGATGACCGGGCCATAATCCACCTTTTCATTTGGAAATAGAGGAGGATTTGCTTCTTCGGGAGTCAGCAGCCCCTCATCGATCAGCAGATCCGGGCTGATAAGATACGGGTTACCGGCAAATGCCGAGAAATTCTGATAAGGCGAATCCCCATACCCAGTGGGTCCAAGTGGTAGGATCTGCCAACAATGCTGCTTTGCCTCAACTAAGGTATCCACCCATCTAAAAGCCTCCGGTCCAATATCTCCCATTCCATACCTTCCCGGAAGTGACGTGGGATGCAGCAGGATTCCCGAGCTTCTCTCTATAAAATTTTCTAAATGCAACATTTTCACCTACAATCTAATCGGTTTTTATTTGGATACACAAATAAGATGCCTAATTGTATCATAAATGAACCTGATTCGAGATTTTTTCGAAAATGGAACACGTTTTTTCATCAATATTGCACAATCTTATTAATGTAATGTTGGAATTCGGGTGTTCATGAAAATATCCTATCAAAACCTGAAAAAAGATCTTTGCGCATCTTTCTTTTGGAAAGCCGTATATCCCCGAACTGATAGCGGGAATCGAACAACTTTTCAGTGAATGCTTTTCGCAAATTTCCAGACAGCTGATGATGGCGTTTTTAAGTTTTTCATCTTCATTGCCGCTTCCCCATATAGGACCCACCGTGTGAATGACGTATTTGACTTTTAAATTTCCTCCGGTTGTGATCATGGCGCTTCCCGTGGGAACCTCCCCATGTTGAGAGATGTATTGCTCACATTCTGTTCTCAGTTCTTTTCCGGCAGCACTGGATATCGCCAAAGCCACTCCGCCTCCATGTTGCAGAGCAGAATTTGCAGCGTTGACAATGGCTTCTGTGTTCTCTTTTGTGATGTCGCCTTTCACGATTTCGATGGCGTGATTGAAAATTGATATTTTTTTCATTCTTTACTTCTTCCCTCTTAAATTATTTCCAGCAGGCTACAAGCCCGCTGGAAATAATAAGATATATAGAGTTACTAATCGTTATCTGGTACATTCAATTTCATATTTTACCATTTGATCTGGAATTTCCACGCTAAAAATTACTTGTTGGGGCTTTTCTTGGTTTCTCTTTCTGGTTATTACCGCTTCCTCTTCAAGTACCACTTCTGGTGCTAAATAAGCTGTTAATTCCCCAGTCACTTCATCTTCTCCATTAAAGTAGATCTCGAATTCAATGATCATATTAGGCTGTTGATTATTTGCAATAATTGTATTCCCATTTCGATTGAAGATTTCATTCTTTTCATTTAGCCCAGGAAATGCCTCTTTCATTAAGTATATGACTCCTGAATTAAGCACAAAAGTCGATAACGCTTTGATTGATCTTAAAGAAACCTCTGTGGGCATGACCATTGTGGCTACTCCAGTTATAGACTCCAGATCATCAGAAATTTCAACATTTGTTTCCCCAACAGAATTATTTTGATATACGATTTCATCACTGGGATCCTTTATTGTAATTGTAGCTGTTACAGTCCATTCACCATCCGGACTACCTGCTTGCTCAAATTGAGCTGTCACTGTTTTATTGTTGTCAACGGTTACAGTATAGGGATTATCCTCGCTGACTTTTATTCCCCCTTCATACCAACCCTCAAAGGTGTAGCCAGCTGCAGCCTGGGCATGAATATCCACTTGCGTGTTTTCATCTACGGTGATTGTATCCGTGTCTTTCCACTCTTGTCCTTCAATTTGGATGTCTCCACCCACTGCCGGACTCGCTTCAACAGTTAAGGTGAATTCGGGGATGGTGTAGGTAAAGCTCCAGGTAACCGGATTCGATTGGTCGTCCTCATCATCGAAAGCCTTCACACTGAAAGTGCGATCGCCTTCAGTGATATCGTTCCAGGTGTAAGTGGTCTGCGTCAGAGGATTCATATCCGTCCAGGCCCCGCCGTCTTTCCGATACTGATACTTGACGATGGCCCTGGCATCGGATTCATCGGCCCCTGTCCATTCAAAGGCAGCACTGTTGATGTTGATAACGGCCCCGCCATCCGGCCCGCTTGTCTTTTGAACCGTTGGAGGAGGGTTGGG
>DAOTHY010000023.1:0-9117 GCA_035447925.1 Thermotogota bacterium | reverse complement strand
TAACGGCCCCGCCATCCGGCCCGCTTGTCTTTTGAACCGTTGGAGGAGGGTTGGGTGTTTCTTCAAACTGAGCCGTTACGGTTTTATTCTCGTCAACGGTTACAGTATAGGGATTATCCTCGCTGACTTTTATTCCCCCTTCATACCAACCCTCAAAGGTGTAGCCAGCTGCAGCCTGGGCATGAATATCCACTTGCGTGTTTTCATCTACGGTGATTGTATCCGTGTCTTTCCACTCTTGTCCTTCAATTTGGATGTCTCCACCCACTGCCGGACTCGCTTCAACAGTTAAGGTGAATTCGGGGATGGTGTAGGTAAAGCTCCAGGTAACCGGATTCGATTGGTCGTCCTCATCATCGAAAGCCTTCACACTGAAAGTGCGATCGCCTTCAGTGATATCGTTCCAGGTGTAAGTGGTCTGCGTCAGAGGATTCATATCCGTCCAGGCCCCGCCGTCTTTCCGATACTGATACTTGACGATGGCCCTGGCATCGGATTCATCGGCCCCTGTCCATTCAAAGGCAGCACTGTTGATGTTGATAACGGCCCCGCCATCCGGCCCGCTTGTCTTTTGAACCGTTGGAGGAGGGTTGGGAATGGGGACATCACCCCCACCTTTACACGATGTCATGATTAAAAAGAGTAATAAAATACCCAAAAAAACAATTCCAGCGCCTTTCCTGTTCATATCAAAACGCCTCCTTACAAGGGTTTATTTCCCTTTTGTTGTTATTCCAAGAATTCAGGATGATTCAAATAATACTCAAAACGATCCAATGCCTTTGTGGAAAATGTTCCAAATGCGGTTCGTTCATCTAGCGTATAGTGAATGTCCATTACCTGTTTAAACTCATAACCTTTTTCTTCATGAGGAACAGCTAACGGATATGACTTTCCGACTGACATAAACAGTGAACAGGTTCCCCATTCGTAAAGATGATGATAGGGTGGATTCAACCCGACACTACCCACGTTGGCAATGACACAGGCTGCAAACATGGGGTCGCCTTCAATCATCTTTTTTGGCAAGAGATTCATCCGGTTCAACAAATGGGCGCAACTGAAAACCAACGGTCTTAAAAAGGGTGGAAAACTAAATAAAAACCTCAAGCTCTCGTCTGCCCCACCTCCTGAGTCTTGGTCTGCCTCATGTGTTTTTTCCTTCAAGCGATTTAAAAGAGTTGCAATCTCATTCAGTCGTTCCTTGCCGGTAAAGTGTACCTTCACCCAATTATTTCTTGCTTCGTGCTCATTTGAGGACTTCATCACAAAGGAAAATGTTATCTCTTTTCTCCGATATAGACGTTTGCCAACCACAAACCGGCCTAATTGAGGAAATTCAGGGGCGATTTTCACCATCGCCGCCAGGAGTACTGAAAAAAAGGTATATTCTTTCTTTGAAACCTGCTCATTGTGTTCTTGAATAAAATCAAAAACCCGTTGGACCGGAATGGTCTGTTTGTAAAAAATTAACGCCTCATGCTTTGTTTTTAAAAGATATGGAGCAAATTGCTCGATGATCCTGGCATCCTTAACTCTCTCTCCGTCAGGTCTCAAAAGTCATCTCCTTTATGCGTGTTGTAATAAATGATTTTAACCTTTAATTATAGCACTATCTGGGCTATTTTGCAAAAAAAGAGACCTTCATTTACGGGCACAAAGTGCGAGCCAGACGAAATCCGGTTTGAAAATCCTGATAGATCGGAGCGGCATAAAAACGGGAAGATACACGGCAAAAATGTTTGCCGAAAAACCAGCTGCCGCCTCGTACCACTTTATGAGGCCCTGTTTTCGGACCCAACGGATTTGTAACAGGGGTGTCAGGATATTCGCCAAACCAGTCATGACACCATTCCCAAACATTTCCACTCATATCATATGTTTGAAGTTGGTTGGGTTTTTTTGACTTGATAGGATGTGTCCTGACTTTGTTTTTTGCAATGATCCCTCCGTTCCATCTTTTTTCTGGCAAGTAAATGTACTTGTTTCCGCTGTTTTTCCAAAACCACGCAACGGGTTCAAGGCGGTTGCTTCCTGCATATTTAAGATCCCTGCCCATTAAATGACCGCCACGAGCCGTATATTCCCATTCAGCTTCGGTTAAAAGCCGATAGCCTTTTACTTGATTCACATCATCCGTCACCCGATTGGATGCATCAATTAGGCGTCCAGGATTCTCCTCATCTTTTAATCGGTAGGAAACCGGCAAATGATGTTTACAGCTCATCCAATTACAGTAAGCTATAGCATCCCACCAGGAAATATTCACAACCGGGTTCTCTCCCCTACCCAAGTGATAACCTGCTTGCTGACAAAAATCGGAAGGTGGCTGGATATCCAGATCCTGACAATATTTTTCGTACTGTGTGAAGGTAACCGGTGCATCTTGAACCGTGAAATCGTAGTTGAGAATCACCTTGTGAACCGGATATTCGATTGCCCATCCATCTTTGTCCTTTCGGGTATTTCCTGCAAGATAAGAGCCACGTAAAACGGTGACTTCTTGATTCATCACGGTTAGTTTACTCATAGCTCGTCACGCCATTCGCTTTTTCCAGTGCTCGGAAATCAATTTTTCCGAACTTGGTCCTGGGCAATTCCGGAAGAAAATCAATCTCTTTTGGACATCTTAAAGGAATTAAATGGTCTTTGCACCAATGGATCAACTCGGATTTTTTTTCATTTTCTGCGGATTGGAAAATACTCTCCTTTAAAGCCACGACGGCCTTGATCTTTTGCCCTCTTTGTGTGTCTGGAATACCGATCACACAGGATTCAGCAACATCAGGATGCAGATTTAGCACTTCCTCGACCTGAACGGGATAGACCATCATTCCGGATACTTTGATCATTCGTTTGATCCGCTGTTTAAAATAAAAATAGCCTTCCGGATCTCGATAACCGATATCCCCTGTATGTAGCCAAAGCCTGCCGTCTTCATGTGTTTTTAGGACCTTTGCCGTTTCTTGGTCATCATTCAAATAACCCAGCATAACCGAAGGACCGCTGACGCAAATTTCTCCATCTTCCATATCCGGAATTTCTTGTATCGTCCCGGGGTGGACAATTTTAACCAGCATATCCGGAAAGGGTTTGCCGATGCTGCCCGGTCTATATTCTCCTTCCGGCATAGCAATGCAACCGCTTAGTGTTTCGGTCAGGCCGTACCCTTCCACAATCGAAATCTTTGAACCGCTGGTTTCCAACAGCGTATTCAATTGTTGGCGTGTCCTTTCCGGCAGCTTATCCCCGCCGCTGTTGATATGCTTTAGGCAGGATAAATCAGCTTTTTGGAAGTCTTTGGTTTGTATTACTGCGTCGAGGATTCTTGGAACTGTTGGAAAAAATGAAGGCTTTTTCTTACGGATCAGCTTTCCGATTTTTTCAGGGGTAAATACGGGTACAAGTATCACTTGTGCCCCCCAAAACAAAAAGGTGTGGATACAAACACCCAATCCATAGCCGTGAAAGATGGGTAAAATACCCAGCATCTTTCCGCCTACTTCATGGGCATGGCCACGGGAGCCGATCTGCATGGCTAATGCGTTGAAATTCTTGTTGGCCAACATGACCCCTTTGGGTTTCCCCGTTGTACCACCACTGAAAAGAATCACGGCGAGCTCGTTTGTCCGGTCTCTTTTCGGTTCCAGATTCGGTGTGCAATGGTTCGGTTTGAGATCGTGATGCGAATCCTTCCAGGCAACAAAGTGGTCCGGCAAATCTTTTTGGCTCACTTCTTTTCCTTTTTTAAACCGGTACAGAGGTTTCAGGTAAAACGGCATATCCACACTCAAAGACCGAAAAACGACTCCTTTCAATGACCGGATAGACTGCAGTTTTGCAAAATGGTGGACAAATAAATCCAATGTGATGACCCAGTTGCTATTTGAAATTTTCAGATATTCTTCTAATTCATAGGGTTGAGATAACGGATGAATGGGTGTTACGACAGCACCCAGCTTATTGAGGGCATACAAACTGACAACGGCTGAAAAACAATTAGGAAAACACAATAACACCGTATCCCCTTCCCTGATCCCTAATGCAAAAAAAGCCTCAGCGGCTTTGTCTATATGGTGTAAAAGGTCTCTGTAAGATGTCTGTTTTTGCATGAATTCGCAGGCAATTAAATAAGGAAATCTCATGGCGGCCTTTCTGATAGCATCATAAATGGATCCTTTTTCGTATTCCACTTAGCTATTCTCCTTTATCATTGTTCTTTTTTTTATGATCTATGGTTTGTAATTGGCTATATGCTTATTTTATCACATTCCTGAGTAAAGCCTCCCTGATTATCCTGCTTTTCTGATATCTTATGCTAAAATAAATGAAAGGAGGAGATATAGATGTACACATTTCCAAATGGGTTATATTCAGATATTCGAATTGAAGATGTATTCGAAACAAAGATCGAGTTGACGGATGGCCGTCTTGATGAAATCAAGGAAAAGGAATACAAGGGGGCTTTTATTCGTGTTTTTGACGGGAAGCGCTGGTATTATTCCGCTACGTCTGACATTGAGGGGATTCAAGATGAACTTGATGACTTAGCAAAGCTGGCTGAGGCTAGCGATGCTATCGATAATCATCCGGTTGTTAAAAAGTTCGAGGTGAATCAAGGAGATTTTTGTGAATTTACAGGGGACAAGGATATTGCGTCCACCAATATTGAAGACAAAAAAACATTACTCAAGGGCTATACAGATTTATTAAAAGGGCACGACACGATCACTTCCCTGAAGAGTTATTATGTGGACAAGCGTAAAAAAAAGACGTTTTATTCAAGTAAAGGGGCCAATTTGACCTTTGATTTCCAGATGGCGGGATTGCGTCTGGCCTTTAGTTTGAAAAAAAGAGACAAGCTCTTTTCCGAAAGCTACGATGGATCTTCAGCTGTCTTTGGGGATTTGAAAAATAAAGAAAAAGAAGTGCAAGAACACTTCAACAAAGCCGTCGAATTCTTAAATACTGCTGAAGATATCAAAGCTGGAAAATACACGGTGATCTTTTCTCCACTCGCTGCAGGTGTCTTTGCCCATGAGAGTTTTGGCCACAAGAGCGAATCGGACTTCATGGTGGGTGATGAAGCCATGCGCAAAGAATGGACGATGGGTAAAAAAGTGGGGGCGGACTTGTTGTCGATTATCGATGACGGTAATCCCGAAGGCAGCGGCCATGTCACTTTCGACGATGAAGGCACTCGGGCAAAGAAAACATACCTCATCAAAGACGGTATACTCAGTGGACGATTACACAGTTCTTCTACAGCGGCTTATCTGGAGGAAGATGTCACGGGAAACGGCCGGGCCATCAATTTTGAATACGAGCCTATTGTCAGGATGACCACCACTTATATCGATAAAGGCAATAAAACATTGGATGAGCTGATTTCAGAAGTTGAAGACGGTGTTCTGGTGGAAACCATCAAACATGGTTCAGGCATGTCCACCTTCACCATTGCGCCCTCTCTGGCTTATGCCATTAAAGACGGAAAGCTTTCTCATCCCCTGAAAATATCCGTTGTTTCAGGAAATGTCTTTAAAACCCTCAATGAAATTGACGGGGTGTCCGATACCATCCAGTTGCACTCATTCGTATTGGGTGGCTGCGGAAAAATGGAACAGTTCCCATTAAGTGTGGGTTTTGGCGGTCCGTATGTCAGAGTCAACAACCTGGACGTCCAATAAGGGGGAATGATGATGATTAAAGAAAAATACACCATTAATAGCGAAGAAACTTCACTCAATTTGGTACAAACCCAAATCGAATCCGTGAGAAAAAAGAATATCACCAAAACCGGATTCAGGGTTTATAAAGATGAGAAAATCGGGGTCAGTGGCGCCATCGGCCATTACAATGAACAAGAACAGTGGGAAAAGGCCCAAAAAGCACTTTCGTTGAATATTGAATATCCCTATGAGGTTTCAAAAGATCTGGAAAAAAGTGTTGAAAAGACCTGCGATTTTGCAGACGGCGTGGCCTTCACCCGTGAGATGGAAGAACTCTTAAAAGCGCTTCGGGAAAAACACCCACAGTTCATCTTTTCGAATAAAATCAACCTGGTCACCAATATGGTTACTATGGAAAATGACAAGGGGTTGAACCTGCACAGTAAAATATCCAAAATAGAGGCTTCTATCCTGATTAAAGAAAAATCTTCTCCGGATCTTATGGATGCCTTCATGGGAATGGAAGGAACCCGATGGGATCGTGATGAATTTCTTAGAATGGTTCATTTGACTTGTGAAGGTCTTGAAAAAAGCGCAGAAATAGACAGCGGCATGCATAAAGTTGTCATGATCCCGTTTGGCTGTGAATTCATGGGCAAGCTGTACAGTGAATTACACGGGTTGAAATACGGAACCGGAGGTTCGTTGTTCTCCGGCAAGATTGGCGAACAGCTGTTCTGTGATCAATTTACGCTGTATCAGTCTCTTTCTGCCGAAGACGGTATTCTGTCCCCTTTCTTCGATGCAGAAGGCACGGTGAATAACGGTGAACGATACACCCTAATCGAAAACGGTGTATTAAAAAGCCCGTACACGGATAAGAAATATGCTCGTCAATTTAACCTTGAACACACGGGCTCAGCCGGCGGTGGCTATGATTCTGTTCCATCTCTTGCACCATCACCCCTGGTAATAAAAAAATCCGAAAAAACCCTCAAAGAGATGCTTGAAGGAGAAAAAGTCATCCTGGCGTTCTTTGCGTCTGGTGGAGACTTCACCCCGGAGGGAAAATACGCCACACCGGTCCAAACCTCATTCCTGTTTGACGGCGAACGATTGTTGGGAAGGCTTCCCCAGTTGAACATCACCTCTCATCTTAATGATATGTTCGGAAAAGACTTCATCGGGGTAGCGAAAGATTCATTCACAACGCTGTTTCCCATGCATTTACCGGTAATGAACATGAAGGTGGAGAAGGTATAAAAACATCGGGAGACCCTGTGTGGGCTCCCGCAGTAAAAACAACGGATGATGGTTAATGACCGATTTGTAAAATATCTTTTATAGGTTAATCATACCGTTATTTATCCAAGTTCAAAGGATGTAATCCCGAAGATTTTTGAAAGGTCCATATCGGGAGCTTTTTGCGTGTACATCCTGGCAGTTTCAAAACAACTTTCCATCGACAAGGCCTGTGTGAGCGCATAGGCCTTTTTATTCACTTCGGGGATATCCAGAAAAAAGACCTCTCCCTCTTTTAAATCTGAAATCAGGTCTTGTATCAACTGCATGGCCTTCTTATCATCTTCAGCAAAAACTGGTCCGATTTTAAAACCGGTTCGGCATTTTCTGATAACACCATAGCCTTTCAGCTCTTGATCTTCTACTATCCCAAGAGCTTTGGTGTGAGGCCGGCTGATCCAGAGTTTTAAAAACGCTTGCCTGTTTGCGGGGAAAAAACGTCGATCATAGGCTAAAAGATGCTCAAATGGCACTTGACTTAAGTCAATACTCATTTGTGACGGAGTCTCTTTTCTCTTAATCCCTTTGAAGCGAATGTTCCGATGAGCCAAGTTAAACCCGGACTTTTTATAATTGGATTGCTGATCCACCACGCCATCCAAAGCCACGTTGCAGCCTCCAATATCTTTCATGGCCTCTTGCCAAAGGAGGTAACCATACCCTTGTCCCCTGTATTCAGGCTTGACGATATAAAAACCCAAAAAGGCAAAAGTTGAATCGTACTTCACCACAGAAATAGAGGCAATCATTTCTCCATCCAAAACGCCCTTAAGATACCCGGTTTCATCCGTTGCGTAAAAACACCTGGCATCGTAAAGCCCGGGATTCCATCCTTCCTGAGCAGCCCAATCAATAGCCGTTTCCAAATCTTCAAAGCGCATTTGTTCAATACTGTACAGTTCAAGTTCCATGAGGGCCTCCTAAATGATAATGGTCGTTTTGCATATTCAACGGATAAAGAAAAAAAGCTGTCAATCATCCTTTTTCAATGCCCTAATCAAATCATTCTTGACAACAGGTTTGTTAATGTAACCATCCATGCCGGATGCCAGGGCTTTTTGAATGTCCCTGTCATAAACGGCTGCAGAATAACCGACAATGGTGGTCCGTTTGTTAGCCGGTTCAATTTTCCGGATCTGCTTGGTGACTTCCAAGCCATCCATCAAAGGCATTTGAACGTCCATAAGAATAAAATCCGGATGATGCAATTCATATGCTTCCAAGGCTTGTTTTCCATTTACGGCTTTGATCAGTTTCACGCCGGGCATTATTTCTTTCAACAGCATTTCAGCCAACATTCGAGAGACCTCATCATCATCTGCGATCAATCCCGTTTTCATGTTTGTAAGGATATTTTTGTGAGAGATTTGCATTGTCTTTGATTTTTCAACATTCAATTCAAAACTGAATAGACTTCCCCCCATGAATTCACTCTCCAAATGGAGTTTACTACCCATCAGGTTTAAAATACTGTTGGAAATGGATAACCCCAGTCCGGTGCCTTCATTTTCTTCCGGAGTGTGATTACCGGCTTGCTCGAAAACTCTGAAAATCTTCTCCTGTTGTTCTTTTCTGATACCGATTCCTGTATCTTTTACGGAGAATAAAATCCGTACCTTGTTGTCTTTTTCATCTGTTTTTTCGACTTTCAACGTGATATGGCCGTTTTTAGTAAATTTGTTGGCATTTGTAAGCAGATTGATCAGTACTTGACTGATTCTCAAAGGATCAATTTGTATGAACGAAGGAACATCATTACCAATCGCATATGCAACAACGTTTCCTTTTTCAGAAGCCTGGGGGCGGATTATGTCCAGGGCTTGTTTGACCAGAGCAATTATTTCGGTATCTGTCAGCTTGATTTCAAGTTTTCCGGCCTCCATTTTTGAAATAATCAGTGAATCGTTGACGATTTTCAAAAGTGCCTTCCCAGATCGGACGATGTTATTCGCAAACATCTGTTTTTCCTCATCCAGATCCATATTCTTCAACATTTCGGAAAACCCGATGATACCGTTGAGTTGATTTTTAATCTCATGGCTCATAGTAGCCAATATGTTTGATTTATTTTCAGCCAGTTTCTCGGCCTTCATTTGTGCATTTCGTAATTCGGTTATATCCAGTCCGTATTCAATAACCCCAAGGG
>DAOTHY010000022.1:0-29137 GCA_035447925.1 Thermotogota bacterium | reverse complement strand
GGAAACACTTCATAGGAAATCATTGCAACTCTCATAGGCATTCTCCTTTCATTTTATGGTCTCTCTCGGTTGAAATTGATGGCTTTTATTTGCCTGTCAAATAAGCTATCATCGATTTTGCCGCCTGTTTGCCGGCCCCCATCGCTTCAATAACGGTTGCAGCACCGGTTACAATGTCTCCCCCGGCAAAGATACCCTCCACAGAAGTCATCAGCTGATCATCAACTTGAATGGTTCCCCACCTGGTTAATTTCAGCTGGGGAAATGATTCCAGCAGCAGTTTATTTGGCGTTTGTCCTATGGCTTCAATGACGGTATCCGCTTCAAAGATCTCAAATTGACCTTCAACCGGAACGGGGCGTCTGCGACCTGATTCATCGGGTTCACCCAGTTTCATTTGCTGAACCTTAACCGCTTTCAGCTTTCCGTTCTCTCCGATATAGGCTACCGGGTTCATGAGCCAATGGAATTCTATCCCCTCTTGGACGGCATGATGATACTCCTCGATCCTAGCGGGAATCTCGCTTTCCGTTCTTCGGTATACGACTTTCACATGGTTGGGGTGATAGGTGATATGTTCAGAATGCCCAATGGTCTGTCCCATTCTAAGCGCACTTCGCGCAGAATCCATGGCCACATTTCCGCCGCCTACCACAATGACATTTTGACCTACCCTGACAGGTGTGTCAAAGCGTGGGAAATTGTAACTTTTCATGAGGTTAATACGTGTCAGAAACTCACTGGACGAGTAGATACCGATGAGTTCCGATCCTTCTATTCCCATCATCCGAGGTGTTCCCGCCCCGATTCCGATAAAGATAGCGGCATATGTCTTCATAAGTTCTTCGATCGTCATGGTGCGACCAATGATGAAATCTGTTTTGATTTGAACACCCAATTTCTGAATGTCGTCAATCTCCTGGCGAACGATTTCCTTCGGGAGTCTAAATTCAGGGATACCGTAAACCAACACCCCTCCGGGAAGGTGTAACGCCTCATATATGGTGACATCATAGCCTCGCTCAGCCAAATAAGCAGCAGCTGTTAATCCGGCTGGTCCAGATCCCACAATGGCAATTTTTTGACGGGTTGGATTGACATGATTCTCAACAGGGATAGAACCCTGTTCACTTCTGTTTCGGTCTGCAACATAACGTTCCAGCTTCCCGATAGAAATAGGCTGGAACCCCTTCATTTTGTTCATGATGCAGGCACCCTCGCATTGTGTTTCCTGAGGACACACCCTGCCACAGATTGCAGGCAGGTAATTGTATTGCCTTAAAATCTCGCCTGAACCCGTGTAATCCTTTTCAGTGATTTTTTTGATGAATCCGGGAATGTCTATGCTGACCGGGCAACCCTTTACACATAAGGGATTGGTACATTGTAAACACCTTTGAGCCTCGCTAATAGCCTCCGATTCTTCATAGCCCAAATTGACCTCGAAGAAATCCTCTTTTCTCTTTTGAGTATCTCTTTCATGAGTGGGGATTCGCTCCCGTTTTTTGTCTTGTAAACTCATGAGGATTCCTCCTGCCCATTTTGGGATTGATGAGACAAGCCCAACCGGCAGATATGCTCACTTTCTTGCTCTTCTTGAAGATATTGTTTTTGCCGGTTCATGAGAATATCCCAATCCACCGCCCTGCCGTCAAATTCGGGGCCGTCTACACAGGCGTATTGAATGGTGTTGTTCACTTTAACCCTGCAACCCCCGCACATTCCCGTGCCATCGATCATGATCGGATTGAGTGAGGTCCAGATCAACAGATCCTGTTCTTTGGCCACCAAGGAACAGTATTTCATCATGACCGTCGGTCCTACCGCCCAAGCGGCATCAAATTCACGGCCCCCTTCAAACAGGCTTTTCATGGCATCTGTCACCAACCCTTTTGTCCCTGCGGAACCATCATCCGTATAGATCAGCAACTCATCAGAAATTTGTCTGATTTCATCTTCCAGAATGATATGCTCGCTGTCCCTTGAACCCAGGATTGTTGTGACGTGATTGGACTGCTCCTTTAAGGTCTTGATAATGGTCAAAATGGCGGCAATGCCGACACCGCCTCCAATGACTAAGGTTTTTTCCCCCGTAGGAATTTCAGAAGGTTTTCCCAAGGGACCCGCACAATTGCTTATGGCATCTCCTTCGTTAAGCCGGGAGAGTTTTTGCGTGGAAGTGCCCACGACCTGATAGATGATTCGAATGGCTTCTTTTCCATCCGAGTCCGCAATGGTCAAGGGAATTCTTTCGGATTCCTCATCCGACATGATAATCACAAATTGCCCCGCTTTTGCATGAGTGGCTATTTGAGGCGCCTTTATCCAAATATCGAATTCGTTTGGCGCCACTTGCTTCTTTCTTAGGATAGTGTACGACAAAATGATAACCTCCAATACCGATTATCTGATGACTGACATCATTCTTCAGTTTGAAATGCCTCTGGATCGGGATAAAATTCCTCCAATATAGCGGCACATCTGGGACAGGTATCGGGATATTTACTGTTGCTGCCCGTTTGTTCATGGTAATTCCAACAGCGTTGGCATTTTTCGCCTTTTGCGTGTTCAACGATGATATCCAACCCATCCTCATTCTGCGTTTTTTCGCATTTTTCAAGACTGACCTGAGAAACGATGAAGAACCTTTCCAGCATATCCTTCTGACTATCCAGAAGTTGATATATCTCATCGGAGGATGTTTTCAGCAGACAATGGGCATCCAACGAATGGCCGATGATACCGGAAGTTCTGCTTTTTTCAAGGGTATTATTCACTTTTTCCTTCATATCCAGCAACTGTTGCCATTTTTCCTCCAATGCCATGTCTATCGCTTCGGGGTTAGCTATCGGCCAGTCCATCGCATGAACTGTTGCAAATTGTTTAGCGGATTCGGGCAAATACTCGTAAACCTCTTCCGCTGTGAAAACCAGGATGGGTGAGAGCATGAAGGTCAGCCCAGTTAAGATCTCATACATGACGGTTTGACCGGATCGCCTGTCAAGCGAAGCCGTTCCCTCCACATAAAGCCGGTCTTTGAGTACATCCAGGTAAACATTGCTCAGATCCGAGACGATGTACTTGTTGATGGCTTGAACCCCTTTGTAAAACTCAAAGTTATCGTAATGGGTTTGAACGGTTTTGATCATGTTGTTTAATCTGGACCATGCCCATCGATCAAACTCCAGCATCTGCTGGCGGTCAACGGTATCGGTAGCCGGATCGAAATCCGACAGGTTTCCCAACAAGAATCTCAGGGTGTTTCGGATTTTTTTATAAGATTCGGTATATTGTTTCAGGATTCCCAAAGAAACGTTGATATCGTTTCTGTAATCGGATGAGCCTACCCATAAGCGCAGGATATCGGCACCGTATTGCTCGATGACCTCCTGAGGATGAATCACATTGCCTAAAGACTTGCTCATCTTATAACCTTTGCCATCTCTGATGAATCCGTGGGTGACAACACTTTTAAACGGGGCGATACCATGTTTGGCGACTGAAAGGAAAATGGAGGAGTTGAACCATCCCCTGTGTTGATCACTTCCTTCCACATAACAATCTGCCGGGTATCTCAAAACTTCTCGCTGTCGTATTACGCTTTCAAAGGATGAGCCGGAGTCTATCCAAACATCCAAAATGTCTTCTTCTTTGCTGAAATGATCCGAGCCGCAATGGGGGCATTTAAATCCTTCTGGTAACAGTTCTTTAACATCCTTTGAAAACCATGCGTTGGTTCCTTCATTTTCCACAATGGCAATCACATGATCCATGGTTTGTGAATTCATGATGGTTTTTCCGCAATTCTCACAATAATAAGCCGGAATAGGTATTCCCCAAGATCGCTGTCGGGAGATACACCAATCGGGTCTATCTGCAATCATAGCGGTGATTCGGTTTTCACCCCAATCGGGAACCCACTTGGTCTTTTTCACCTCATCCAGGACCTTCTGGCGCAGATTATTTTTGTCGATATCGATAAACCATTGTTCCGTTGCACGGAAGATAATGGGCTTTTTACATCGCCAGCAATGGGGGTAAGAATGGGTGTATTTTTCTGCATGAACAAGTTTTCCCAGATCATTGAGCATGGCGTTGATCTTTTCATTGGCTTTGAATACGAATGTTCCCTGCATTTGCTGGAATTCTCCGGTGTACTTTCCCTGTGAATCAACTGGAGAATAGACATCCAATCCGTATTTCATCCCGGTAAGGTAGTCATCCGCACCGTGACCGGGTGCTGTATGAACACATCCGGTACCCGTGTCCAAAGTGACGTAGTCTGCCAGAACAACCAACGATTCCCTGTCCAGGAACGGATGCATGGCCTTTTTCCCTTCAAGTTCCCTGCCCTTCCAGGATTTTTCGGCAACGACGGGTTGTTCATGCCCGATTTTACCCATGAGCACTTCAACCAATTCTTTGGCCATGATCCACTTTTCTCCGTTGAAGTCAAACTGGATGTATTCAAAGTCCGGATGCACGGCAATGGCTAAGTTGGCAGGTAATGTCCACGGTGTGGTGGTCCAAATGATGATGTAGGTATCGGGTTCTCCTTTTAGGGGAAACTTCACATAGATGGAATCCGATTGTTCATCGGCGTATTCGATCTCAGCTTCTGCAAGTGCCGTTTCACAGCTGGGGCACCAATGGACCACTTTTTTGCTCCGATAAACATTATCGGTTTCGACCAAAGCCTTCAAGGTTTCTAAAACTTTGGCTTCATAAGCTGGATTTAAAGTTAAATAGGGATTATCCCATTCACCAGCTACACCCAGTCGTTTAAAGTCCTCACGCTGGATGTCCACGTAATTCATGGCGTATTGTGCGCATTTCTCCCTGATTTCCAGTTTGGTCATCTCGTTGATTTTACTTCCCAGTTCTTTGGAAACATGGTGTTCGATTGGAAGACCGTGGGTATCCCATCCGGGAACATAAGGGGCTTTAAAACCTCGCATGGTTTTGTATTTGATGATAATATCTTTCAGAATCTTGTTCAGTGCGGTGCCGATATGAATCTTTCCGTTGGCGTAGGGAGGACCATCGTGCAGAATAAACGATTCCGCATCCTCTCTGTTCTGTAACAAATAGTTGTAAAGGTCCATTTTCTTCCATTTCTCCAGATATTCCGGTTCTTTTTTTGCCAATCCGGCCCTCATGGGGAATTTTGTCATCGGTAAATTTAACGTTTTTTTATATTCCATCTATTGGGTGCATACCGTATCTTGGCTATACACCTTAACACCTCCCGGCTTTTTGTTTTTGTTTGTTTTTTTCAGCTACTGTTTGAAATACTTTGAAAAAGTTTACAGCAGGTGCTGGATCTCCTGCTTTAAAATACTGAAATCGGAACTTTTAACCACATAAGCGTCAGCCGCCCATGAGGATAAATCAGCCTTATAATGGCTGTATGCGGTGAGTAGAATGATTTTTACCGACGGGCTGATCTTTCTGATTTCCCCGGCCAGTTCCAATCCATTCATATCGGGCATTTCAATATCCACTGTAATCAAATCAAAGGTGTTGATTTTGATCTTTTCAAGACATTCGTTTGCGTTCGAAGCCTGCTCGATTTCATAACCTTCATCTGAAAGTTCTTCAGAGATCAGAAACCGCATATTGTCTTCATCTTCAACGATCAGTATTCTGTGCTTATCCACAATTATTCCTCCCGTCATGACAGATGAATGGGTATCTCGATGATAAATACCGTGTATTCTCTGTCTTGTCTGACTTCCCTTTCTATTGTTAAACTGCCGTTATGTTCCTCTTCTATTATTTTCTTGGTGATGGGCAATCCCAAACCGGTTCCAGAAACCTTTGTCGTAAAAAACGGCGAAAAGATCTTTTCCTCGGTTTCTTTATCCAAGAGTTCCCCATCGTTCAAGAATTTAATTTTTATCGATTCGCCAGTTCGTTCGGTTGCAATTTCAATGTATTCATTGCTGGCATCGATTGCGTTTTGAATGAGATTGATCATGGCTTGTTTGATTCGACTCACGTCCACCATCACATCCACAGGATAGACGATCTTTTTCAGGCGTATGCCCTTGGAGTCCATTTTTTCTTCGTACAATACCATCAAATCTTCTATAACCTTATCAATTTGGACGATATCAAATTCCAATCGTTTCAACGGACGGCTGAACTCCAGTATCTCTTCGACGATCTTTTCCAACCGTTTCACTTCGCCTTCGATAATGCCCAAATACTTGATGGTCTTTTCCTTGTCGCCTTCTTCAAATGATTTGGACATCCTCTGTGTAAATCCCCCAATAACGGAAAGGGGATTTCTGATTTCGTGCGCCACTCTGGCCGACATCTCCCCAAGTGTGGACAATTTTTCGCGTCGTCTGATCTCGTTTTCCATCAGTTTTTTTTGTGTGACGTTGTCGAACATGATGATGATACCCTCGATTCTCTCCGAATCAGTGTAGCGCAGCGGGGTGAATTTAATGTCGAAAAAGGTTGCTTCACCTTTTAATTTCATTTCGTATTCGGTTAAAACGATGGAATCCTTTGTTTCATATACCTTTTCAGCTACGTTTTCCAAATCCTCAAATCCATGTTCGATATTGTCAAAACTCAAACCCAGCACTTCATCCTTACGGTGTTTGAACATGAATTCTGCCCGCCGGTTCCATTCTCTTATCTTATCTTCACGGTCCAAAACCACAATGGCCACATCCAAACTCTCCAAAATACTGGTGGTGAATTCTTTGTGATAATTCAGGAGAGAACTTTGTCTTTCGAGTGACATGGTTTTGGATTTCAACTCTTCGTAATTTTGGACGTTCTCAATGGCTAATCCCGCATTATCGGCAAATATTTTTAGCACATCGATTAAATTGACGGAAATTTCCTTGCCTGAGAACCGGTTGTCCAAGATCAAAACCCCGACGGTTTCAAATCGGCCAACCAAAGGAACAACAACAAACTCTTCTGTTCCCAGTAATGCCGCCAATTCTCTATATTCATTACCCCATTCTTCCACAATTTCGGGGATGACTTTGACGATCTTCTTTCTTGCCACCACCTTTTCAAAGACGATATGGCTCTTATAAGGGAAAACCCGGTTTCTGATGGTATGATCTGCAAAATCATCGATGTCCATGGTTAGGGCCTTTTCCCGCAGATACTGGGTAAAATTGCCCAATCCGTAACGTTGATTGGATGTGGTGCTGATATTGGCTGCCAATTCGTCCTGGCTCATGATCCCCATCCAGTATTTGGCAACCAGTGTTTGATTTCGGTCATTTTTATTCAAAAACAACGCTCTGTCAAATCCCAGACCCCTTTGAGAGGTAATACCCAGCAACATGATACTTTGAATATTTTTCACATCGTAGCTCTCACGCATCGCCCGATTGATGTAAGTCATGTTCTTTAGCCACTGGACCTGCTCTTTTTGTTGTGCCAACAGCCTTTCATTAGCCAGGGTCAGCGCCCGGAATTTCTTGTTTTCCCTGGACAGTTCTGACAGGTATTTTAATTTTGAAACCCCCAGAGAAATCCTGGAGGCAATGTCCTCCAAAAGAGCCAAATCAATCTCGTCAAAGTGCTTATAGGGTCTGTAAAGAGGCTGGTCCTTTCGGTTGATCAGGATGATGACCCCGTAGATGTCATTGTCATGATACAAAGGTGCGGCAATCGCCGATTTGATGTCAACATCCAACATATCCAGCGCTGCCCGAGGGTCCTTTTTAGCTGAGATGGACAGAACAGGTTCCCTGTTATCGAAACACCATCCCACCATTCCGTGATTGACCGGGATGGTTTCCCGAAGGATCTGCTCTTTTTTGATACCGTACCAATAACTGATTTCCAATTCTTCGTTTTCGTTTTTAAGCCAAATCGAGGCATTTTCAACGTTTAGCATGGAACATGTCATGTTCATCGATTCCTGGTAGAGGGTTTCTTCGTCCCTTGATTGATTGACCAGTTCATGTAATCGAGTCAGCGAGAGCAATTTCCCTGTGTTTTCTTTAAAAAGACGATTTTCAATGGACAATCTGACCACTTTTCCGATGGAACGCAACAGTTCAGTCAGATTGTTCAGATTAAGGGATTCAACCTCATCATCGTAGCCGAACACGATCATGCCGACAAATTGATGATTGTCGATGATGGGAAACAACGACAATTTCGTGGAATGGATAAATGTAAAAACAGGGTGGCCCGCTTCGTTTATTATTTTTACAATGTTTCCACGTTTCAAGCGCTGATAATTGGGTATGTCAATTACCTTGATTTTGAAAACCTTGACCAGCGTTTTATCGAGTGTAGAAATGCCGAAAAGCCGAAAGGCTTGTTTTTCGTTTTCAAAAATGAAAACAGCGCATTCATTGGCTGAAAAATGATATGATAGTTCTTCAGCCAGTTCGTTAACCCCTTCATCTGAGTTTACGATATCTAAGTTTATTAATGTTTTAAACAATCTCAACTGATCACTCATATACAGACTCCCATCGATGCTTTATCCCTGCATCATCGTATTCGCTCAAATCGAATCAGATGATTTGATAAAAAGAGGGATTTGGCTAATGGAATTATATCATAACCAGGGGGTGGTTCTGGATGATATGCAAATAATTTCAAATTCTTTCGCCTCGCATGGAACCCTCAAAACTTTTATGAGAAGCGATGTTTAAGAGAAAGAAAGAAACAAAATGCAGGTAACACCACTTCAAAGGCCTTTACAAAGAATAAAGAGGAAAAACAAAAAATCCCCCCCCTCGACAATGGCCTTCATTTTTGTTATCATATAATCGAATAAGGTTAAAAATCAATGGGCGTTAACATAATTAGGAGGGATGGTAAATGATTAAAAAGAATTACATTCTTGCACCAGGACCAACACCCGTACCAACAGAAGTTTTATTGGCGGGAGCACAGGAAACGATTCATCACAGAACACCGCAATTCCTTAACATCCAGAAAGAAACCCTGGAAAAGGCGAGAATGCTTTTTCAAACCAAAAACAACGTTTTTGCATTAGTTTCCACCGGAACCGGTGCAATGGAAGCAGCCGTTGCCAGTACAATAGCCAAAGGCGACAAAGTCATCGTCGTTGACGGCGGAAAATTTGGAGAAAGATGGGGAGATCTTTGTAAAGCGTTTGAAGCGGAAATTGATTTGATTAAATTGGATTGGGGTGATTACGTCACACCTGAACAGATTAAGGCAGCTCTTGACAAGAATCCGGATACGGTAGCGGTTTTTGCGACCCACAGTGAAACCTCCACCGGAACGGTCAACCCTATCGAAGAAATTGCCGCCGTTGTTAAAGACTACAAAGCCTTGATGGTGGTTGACTCTGTCAGCGGATTATTGGCAGAACCCCTCAAAATGGACGAATGGCATGTGGATATTGTTGCAACCGGTCTTCAAAAAGGCGTCATGCTTCCTCCAGGACTGGCACTTGTTGCTTTAAGCGACAAAGCCATTGCCAGAGTTAATGAATGTCCCAACAAAAACCGGTATTATTTCGATCTGAAACAATATATTAAAAAGTATCCGGATTCCCCTTACACGGCAGGAGTCAATTCCATTTACCAGCTTCATGCCGCATTGAAAATGATTGAAGAAGAGGGGATGGAAGCGGTTTGGGACAGACACCGAATTCTCGCAGATGCGACGAGAGCCGGCGTAAAGGCTATGGGCCTGGAACTGCTTTCCAAAAAACCCGGCAACGTGACAACAGCCGTGCTTTCTCCAATCGACACGGGTAAACTCACTAAACTGATGCGTGACAAATATGGGGTCACCATGGCAGGCGGACAAGACCATTACAAAGGCAAGATATTCAGAATGGCTCATTTAGGTTACATGAGCAAATTTGATACGATCATCGGGTTGGCCGCATTGGAAATGGCCTTCAACGAACTCGGACACAAAGTCGAACTGGGTGTAGGCGTTAAGGCAGCTGAAGAGGTCTTTTTGAGAGAAGGTGTTTGATGTGGCGTTCAAAATCCATGTCAACGATCCCTTAGATGCCAATGCCATGAAGGCACTGCAATCCTATGAAAAGGCGGAAGTGACAGCCGAACACTTTGATCAGGATGAATTGGCCAAGAGAATCCTCCCTTATGATATTTTAGTAGTCAGAAGCGCCACAAAGGCTACCAAAGAGATCATCGAAGCGGGAAAAAATCTAAAAGTCATCGCAAGAGCAGGTACCGGTTTGGATAACGTGGATCTTGAAGCAGCCAAAAATGCGGGAATCAAAGTCATCAATACCCCCGGAGCCAACTCAGTCAGCGTTGCCGAATTAACTATCGGGCTTATGCTTGGCCTTTTTAGAGAGATCCCCAGAGGTACAAATGGTATGAAAGAGGGGCTTTGGGAAAAGAAAAAGATGAAGGGCTACGAACTTTATAAAAAGACCGTCGGGGTCATCGGCTTCGGAACCATCGGCAGACAAGTTGCAGAAAGACTGCTGGCTTTTGGATGTAAGATCCTGGCTTATGATGTCGTTCAAAACAGCGGCGGATTGGATGTCCAATTTGCCCAATTGGATGAAATCTATAAAAATGCCGATATCATCACCATTCATACCCCTCTTTTGCCGGAAACCAAAGGGCTGATCAATGAAGGGGCGTTTGAACAGATGAAAAAGGGTGTCTTCATCATTGATGCTGCCAGAGGCGGCATATTAGACGAACAGTCACTGTGTGACAACCTTGAAAGCGGAAAAGTTGCAGGAGCTGCCTTGGATGTCTTTGCAGTGGAACCCCCAACCGATGAACTGAGAAAGAAACTAATCGCTTTTGACAACGTTGTTTGCACCCCTCATATCGGTGCTTCCACTTATGAAGCCCAGGAAAGAGTGGGAGAGCAAATTGTCGAAAACCTCATCAACACGTTAGAATCGATGTAATCAAGATTAGTAATCAACAATAGATCAATAAAAAGGCACTCTTTGAGTGCCTTTTTTTGTCAATTCATCCTTTAAAATAATCACAAAATATTTAGAGAAAGCGACGATAACAAGCTCAAATATAATACTCTTATGTTAAATGGCAAATGTGGCGAGGTTCGAAGAATTTACATTGGTAACAGAAGATTCAGCGATCGAGGCTATTTATAAGGTATGTCAGTATGTTATAATCTTTTAATTCAAAACCGAAAGACTGTTCAGCATCAAATCATGACAACCATCATTTAAAACGGAGGTGTAACAATGAAAAAAGTATTATCATTGGTTATTTGTTTCTCCCTGTTTTTCTCGGTGCTTTTCGGACAAATTTCCGAAGAGATTGCAGTTCCTTATGTTGAAAGTAAAGGGATCATCAGTGAATGCACGGATGAGCCACTGACGTATGACAGCTTTTACAAAGCCGTTCAGTCGGCTTTCCCTGGAGCCGAGATTGCTTTCGAGCCGAGTACCGCTCAAGTACTCCGAAAGGATTTTATCGTCAACTTGGTAACGATCCTTGGTTTGGAAGATGAAGCGATGTCCTTTGAAGGTGTTTACACATGGGCAAATGATGAGCGAGCGATTCCCGAGGCTTTTTTGCCTTATTTTACCTTGGCCTATCAGAGTGACAGACAATTACTGGATTATCGTTATGGTCAACTGGCAGCACCGTTTAAAGCGATTACAGAGATCGAAGCCGCAAGAGCTATTTACTCTGCTCTTTTCCCCCCAGAGCAAGGCGGACAGGTCGTGACGGCAGTAACAGCGGATCCTCCTGGGTTCAATACCCTTTTCACATCTTCGGGTTTGACGTGGACGCTTTGCAATATTTTGGGTGACGGCTATTTGGGAACCAACGAAGATGGGTTCTACATTCCCAGAATGGTGACAGAGATTCCTACAGTTGAAAATGGTTTGATCCAAATGCTTGACAACGGTGGAATGGCCATTACCTACAATATAAGAAAAGGAATGAAATGGCACGACGGTGTTGAAATTACCGCTTATGACGCTGCTTTCCAATGGGAAGTCATGGTTTCGGATGCACCGGTTACCTCCAACTATTACGAGGGAATGGTTCAAAAAGTTGAAATCAACGATGATTACAGCTTTACCATCTATTTCGATCAACCCATGGCAGACGGTAAATTCGGATCATCCGTTTACGGTTATTACTTTGGATGGTTCCAATTGCCCGAACACGTTTACAGAGAAGGATTTGAAGAGGCCAAAGCTTCCGGAAAATGGGATGCCTTCGCCAATGATATTACCAGGAATCCCGTGCTATCAGGCCCTTACAAGTTAAAAGAATACAAAGAAGGCCAGCACGTTGTTCTTGAGGCCTTTGATGAATATTATATGGGAAGACCCAACATCGATACGATAATCTTCAGAATTATCCCCGATTCTGATTCCATCTTCGCTTCTACCTTAAATGGGGAAATCGATGTGGGAAGATACACTCTGGACCTGAAACAGAGTCTGCAGCTGAGAAATCAGAAATCAGACCTATACAACGTATTTCTGACGCCCAATGTCGCTTATCAGTGTATCGACTTGAACTTCAGAGATCCAAAAGACCTCTCAAAACCCAATCCCCTTTTTGGTGATATTCGAACCAGACAGGCATTCCTTCATGGGTTGAACAGAGAACAAATCAACAACATCGTTTTCCAAGGGGAAGCCGAGATTGTTGATACATGGATTACCGAGCTTCACATGATGCGGGAGGCATTGAAAGATCCTGCAGTCAAGCATTACGAGTACAACCCGGCCAAGGCGAAACAATTGATGGAAGAAGCGGGCTGGAAGCTGAATAAGCAGGGTTATTACGAAAAAGACGGGCTGGTCTTTGAATTCAACCTCATCGGTGGGGCAGGAAGTACGATGACTGAAACCCTGTCACAGCTTATACAGGGAATGCTGAAGGCAATCGGGATGAAAGTCAATATCGATTTGAAACCGGCTCTGGTACTATGGACAGAAGTAATGCCTTATGGTAATTTTGATGCCCTGCTCACTGGCTGGGGTTATGGTATAAACGACGAAGCCTCCAACTACTGGGGTTCAAACAGTATTCCCAGCGAAGCAAACGGGTTCGGAGGAACCAATTACACAGGATGGGCCAACGAAAGGAATGATGAAATCCTGGATGAATTGACACGAACCATGGCAGCTGATAAAAAATTGGAGCTTTATACCGAACATTTCAAAATCTGGACAGAGGAATTACCGGTTATCCCTCTAATGGCAGATCCTACACCGCATTTTGCAAAAAAATACATCAGAAGCTTCAGTTCCACATACGATGGCGGATTAGGCTGGGTTATTCAGAACTGGTATATCGAAAAATAATACTTTCTTTTTTAGGCGGCCGATTCAGGCCGCCTGTTCTAATTTGAATGAAAAGGGTGATAATGATGGATTTTCAATATCTTATCAAAGATATTCCGGACTATCAATATTTTTATACCGTAGATGAAATGGACAAGCGCTCCAAAGCGTTAGCTGAAAAGTATCCTGAACAGGTCAAATGTTATAAAGCGGGAGAATCGAGAAACGGACACGATATCAACGTACTGGAAATTGGAAAGGGTTCAAAAAACGCCTTGCTTTTTGGATGTCCCCATCCAAATGAACCCATTGGCGCCATGATGCTGGATTTTCTTTCTGAGCGATTGGCCTCAGATGAAGCGTTAAGAGAAAAATTTGATTATACCTGGCATTTGATCAAAGTCATCGATATTGACGGCACGAAATTAAACGAGGGTTGGTTTAAAGACAGCAAGTCCATTAAAAACTACGCTCAGGGCTTTTACCGCCCGCCGGGACATGAGCAGATTGAATGGACCTTTCCGATCGATTATAAAACGCTGCATTTCGATCGCCCTTTGCCTGAAACCCAAGTGCTCATGAAACTGATTGAAGAAAAGAAGCCCGAGTTCATGTTCTCGTTGCATAATTCAGGATTTGGAGGGGTTTATTATTACATCACGGAAAATGCCCCCGAGTTGTACCCGGTTTTCAAAGCACTTCCCAAACTGGTCAATCTACCGCTTTCTCTTGGAGAACCGGAAGCGCCTTATTTGGAAGCGTATGCACCGGCTGTTTACAATCTGTCTTCCATTACACAGGAGTATGACTATATTGAAAAAAACAGCGATATGGATCCAGCCCAAATCATCACAGCCGGAACCTGTTCGGATGAGTATGCTGCAAAAGTAGCCGGTACTTTCACTCTGGTTTGTGAAATGCCTTATTATTACGACTCCAGGATTGAGGATTTGTCCGATTCAGATATATCAAGAAGGGAAGCCCGGTTGTATAATGTAAAAAAATCTTTAGAAAGCAGCCAAAAACTACAGGCGATACTTGATTCGATTGAAGAAGAAATCCCCAATAAGCAGGATTCTCCTTTTTATCGAGCGGTTTCTCACAGTTTAAAAACAACGGTGCCGTATTTGAAGGCAGAAGAAAAAGAGATTATGACCAACCCTGACATGGAAAGAACAGCGAAGGTTTCCGAGGTCTTTGACAACAAAATCGTTTCCCAGTTCTATCAGGGGTTGATGTTGGGGATGTTCAGAAGACTGCTTCATGAAAGTGCCCAAGGCGGGTCAAGCCTGCTCATAGAAAAAAGAGATGAGGTGGACAAGCTGTTCGACCAGCATTTTGAATCGCTGGAAAAGCAGTTGAATTACAAACCCATCCCGATCAAGGATCTGGTTACCGTCCAACTGCTGGCAGGACTGTCAACAGCGGATTATGTGCAAAGGAAAGGGAAAAAATAATCACTGAAGGGGAAATACTATGAAAAGTTATTTTTTAAAGCGAACCCTTGAACTGATACCGATTTTTTTCGTGATCTCATTTATCATCTTCATGCTTTTGAACGCCATGCCCGGAGACCCCCTGTTGCAAATGAGGATGGATAACCCACGGGCTTTTGCCCAAGATCCTGAAAGACTGGCAGAATTACGTGAATACTATCGTTTGGATGATCCATTAATTGTCAAATATTTCGATTGGTTGAAAAATATCTTTGTTGGTGATCTGGGTTTTTCAAGTCAGTATAAGATACCGGTTTCTGAACTGATCTTTTCAAGGCTGCCCAACACATTGCTGTTGACCGTTACCGCATGGATTATCGGATTGGTTTTGGCCTTGCCTATTGGTATATATGCAGCGGTCAGGAAATATTCCGTCTTTGACTATTCCACCACCATCTTCGCCTTTGTGGGGATTTCATTGCCTGCATTCTGGTTTGCACTGATGGCCATCATCCTATTTGGTGTGATCCTGCAATGGCTGCCTATTTCAGGAATTGAAACCTATGGGGTTACGGGGTTCTGGAATGTCTTTGTGGATAAACTCCAGCACTTGATTATGCCGGCTATTGTTTTGGGATTTGTACAGGTGGCATTTTGGGTCAGGTATATTCGTGCAGCGCTATTGGAGGTTTTGGACCAGGATTATATACGAACGGCGTATGCGAAAGGCGCAAAGGAAACCAGGGTGATTATGCGGCATGCTTTGAGAAATGCCATGATCCCCATCATCACCATTATTGCATTGGATATCCCGTATTTTTTCGGCGGGGCGCTGATTGTAGAAACGGTTTTTGCCTGGCCGGGTATGGGAAGACTCATGTACAATGCCGTATTGGCAAGCGATTACAATCTGGCCATCAACTGCCTGATGTTTTTAGCCATCATCACGTTGTTGTCAAATCTACTGGCTGATGTATTGTACGTTGTGGTTGATCCCAGGATCAAATTAGATGAAAGAAAGAGGGGGTGAAGAAAATGGCTTTTTCATTGAAGAAAAAATATGATGATTTGGAACAGGAGATTTCAGGGCTTCCGGTAGGATCGTATAATCAGCTGGTCTTCAAAAAGTTTCTCAAACACAAACTGGCATGTCTGGGTGCTGTTGTTCTGATCACACTGATCATCTTTACTTTTGTCGGTCCGTTGTTTGTCGATACTGCTTATGATGACATGGATTTTTCAGCCATTTTTGCACCGCCGCTTTCTGAAAATCATTTTCTGGGAACTGACGAAATCGGCCACGATGTTTTCGTGAGAATCATGTACGGTGGCAGGATATCGCTATTGGTTGGTATTATCTCATCGGTTGTTTCCACACTCATCGGCCTGATCATCGGATTGCTGTCGGGTTTTTTGGGAGGTATTTGGGATAAGCTGTTGATGAGGTTTGTGGATATTATGTTGTCCATTCCGCTGTTTCCCGTTCTATTGATTCTCAGTCTCGTTTTTGGATCGGGTGTCTTCAGCATTATCATGGTGTTAACGGTCTTCGGATGGATGCGTGTTACCCGATTGGTCCGGGGAATGACGTTGTCATTACGTGAAAGCGAATATGTCATGGCTTCCAAAACCATGGGGCAGAATCAACTGATGATCATCTTAAAGCACATCTTGCCCAACGTGATTCCCATTGTCATCGTGACGACAACACTGAATCTGTCCTTTGCCATTCTCTCTGAATCCTCACTGAGTTATCTTGGATTGGGCATTCAGCCCCCCATGCCCTCATGGGGGAATATGCTGCAAGGTTCCATGTCGTATATTCTCGGGACCAGTACCGGACAAAATCCATGGTGGTTAACCTTCTTTCCGGGCTTTTTCATCTTCATCACCGTTTTAAATGTGAATTTTCTCGGAGACGGCCTGAGAGATGCGTTAGATCCCAAATTCGTAAGTGAGTCGTGATTGTATGGAAAATATATTAACCGTAAAAGATCTATCCATCAGCTTTAAAACCGAGTTTGGCTTGGTGAACCCGGTTCAAGGGGTATCCTTTGATGTGAAACAAAATGAAACCTTGGGAATCGTGGGCGAATCCGGTTGCGGAAAAAGTATTACCGCCTATTCAGTGATTCGTCTACTGCCAAACAATGCCATCCTGGGTAAGAACACACAGATCTGTTTTGAAGGGGAGAATCTTTTAAACCGTTCTAAACAAGATTTGGCCAAAATCAGGGGAAACCGGATATCCATGATCTTTCAAGAACCCATGACCTCTTTGAATCCCATTTATACCGTTGGCTGGCAGTTGGCGGAAGCCTTCACCCTTCACCGAGAAATGAGTGAAGAAGAGGTGAAAAGGGAGTCCATCGAATTGCTGGTAAAAGTCAGGATTCCTGAGCCCGAGAAACGACTCAAAGAGTATCCTCATCAATTATCCGGGGGGATGCGTCAGAGGGTGATGATTGCCATGGCATTGGCGTGTTCGCCCAAATTGCTGATTGCGGATGAACCAACAACGGCTTTGGATGTGACGACTCAGGCTCAGATTTTGGAACTGATCAACGGCTTGAAGCGTGACATGGACGCTTCCATCATTATGATCACCCATGATTTGGGGGTCATTGCAGAGATGTGCGATCGGGTTTTGGTCATGTATGCCGGAAACATCGTCGAATCGGCTCAGGTATTTGAATTGTTTGACCATCCCAGACATCCGTATACACGAGGGTTGCTCTCTTCCATTCCCAATGTGGAAATCGATAAATCCAGTCAAAAGCGCCTCAGTACCATTAAGGGGTTTGTGCCTCATCCGGCGAATTTCCCCAAAGGGTGCCGTTTTCATCCCAGATGTCCCCATGCCTTTGAACGCTGCATACAAGAAAATCCATTGCTGCTTCCGATCAAAGGCCAATCCGATCATTTTTCAAGATGCTGGCTGGAAGAAGGGACTGATCGAACATGATGAAAAACGCATCACATATGTGTGAAATTGTCAATTTAAGTAAATGGTTTTCCAAAACCACCGGTTTAATCCATAAAAGGACTTCTCATTTGAAGGCAGTGGATCAATGCAATCTATCCATTAAAAGAGGAGAGACGTTGGGATTAGTAGGAGAATCCGGTTGCGGGAAAACCACCTTTGGAAGAACATTGGTAAGGATTTACAACCCAACCGAAGGAAAATTCTTCTATTCTCCCGATCCTTCCGCTTTGCCGGTGGATATCTTTTCACTCAAAGGACAAGAACTGAAACAATACCGAAAAAAGATACAAATGATCTATCAGGATCCTTATGGTTCTCTCAATCCGAGGATGAACATTGAAAACATCATCATGGAAGGACTGAAAGTCCACTCTATTGGTGAAAATAGAGCTGAAAAGCGTGATATGATTGCCACTGTCCTGGAAAAAGTAGGATTACGTTCGGAATACATGCGTCGCTATCCCCATGAATTCTCGGGCGGCCAGCGTCAGCGTATCGGCATTGCACGCTCTCTGGTGGTTAACCCCGATTTCATTATTTGCGATGAACCGGTTTCAGCTTTGGATGTCTCCGTTCAGGCTCAGGTCATCAACATCCTGGAAGACTTGAAGACAGACTTTAACCTGACCTATCTGTTTATCGCCCATGATTTAAGTGTGGTCAAGCATATATCGGACCGGATCGCCGTGATGTATTTGGGTAAAATCATCGAATTGACTGAAACAGATGCCCTGTTCAATCATCCGTTGCATCCTTATTCTAAAGGATTGCTGGATTCCATCCCCATTCCCAATCCCCACAAACGAAAAAGCGACAAACAACTTTTACAAGGGGATGTTCCCTCACCGGTTGATCCGCCGCAAGCATGCCGTTTTGTTTCAAGGTGTCCCAAAGCCTTTGACAGATGCCATCAGGAGATCCCGCAGTTAAAAGAGATTGAACCGGGCCATGAAGTCGCCTGTTTTCTCTACGAATAAGAAAAAGCCCCCTTTTCAGGGGGCTTTTTCTTATTCACTGCATTTACAACAACTCTTAAACATCTCATTCTTGGCTTTCAGAAAGGAAGATAATCCATTGGTTTGAGTTTTTTCATTAGGAACAGGACCCGATGCAGTAATGGTGCATTATTGATATTTTAAACGAAACGCCAGGCCAACCAAACCCGGTCCCACATGAACCAGCATAGACGGAACAATCTTTCCCTCCAGGATGTGTTTAACTCCTTTAGACATTAGTAGGGATTCCAGCTCCTTGGCGAATTGAACCGTCTGATCGGACGTTCCGCTGGTGTAAATCGCTGCCTGCTCTATTTGTCTGCCTTGAGTTACTCTTTCGAAAATCTCTTTCATCTTGCTGACGGATTTTTTCATTCCCCTGGCTTTGGCTGCCGTATGATAAACCCCATCGTTACCCACTTCAATAATCGGTTTAAGGTTCAACACCTCTCCGATTGTACCGCTGACCTTTCCGATTCTGCCACCGGCTTTAAGATATTTTAAGGTGGGAATGACATAATAAACGTAAAGATCCTGCGGTACGTACTTTCTGAGTTCCGTGATGATATCATCAAAAGGAATATCCTGTTGCCGGAGTTGGACTGCTTTACTCATCAATAAGCCGGATCCGATGGAAATGCTGAGCGTGTCGATGACTTCTATTGACAATGTCTGATCCGCCGCCATCAGCTCGGCTGCCACCACTTGAAAAACACTGTGGGTATTGCTGATGTTGTTGGAGACGTTGATGGCGATGATCTGCTTCAAACCTTTCTTTAAAAGGTGTTCAAACCCTTCCTTAACATCGCTATAGGGAGTTCCGGTTGTCTTTGCAAAATCGGTTTGCATGAACTCCAGACATCTTTGCTCATTTATTTCAATGGCATCTTTAAATTCTTCGTTTCCAAGGATCACCTTTAAAGGAACGACCTCAATGCCTTCTTGTTTAATCATTTCCAATGGAACATCACTCGCTGAATCAGTGATTAATCCAATCATCTGAAAAAACCTCCTCGTTAAGATTCTTTTTCATAGCTATAGTATACATCAAAGCAGGTCTTTTTCTTTCATCCTGCCCGATTGAAACCAATAAGATGCCGGATGAAAAAGAGAAAAAGCCACGGTTTTTACCCCGTGGCTTTTAGATTATTCAACTGACTTTATTTAATCTTCGTAATCAGTGATCCATCCGTCCAGATCGTACATCACTGCCGGAATATTGATCAGGAGTTTTACCTGGGCATGTTCAACCGTGTAGGAGACTTCTTTTGATTCAAGAACTGTTTCATTCTCATCCATGATTTCGATGTACAGCGTGTGCCTTAAATCCGTCACAACACCACTGTCCATACCCGTATGGCCATCTCCCGGTTTTTTGATCTCCAGTGATTTACTCCTATCCAAAATAACCCTCACAAATTCATATGGTTCATAGGTCTTACCATCTGCTGTAAAGGGTTTGTTCTCCACATAAATGGTTTTTTGGTTGTTTGCTACCCAGCCCTCAGCATCATTCATAAAAGCAGGTATGTTTAACAACAACTCAGCTTCTGAATTCTTGACTGAAAACTTCGCTTCTTTCTTTTCAATAACCTGATCATCATCATCCAGGATTTCAACCAGAATACTGTGGTTAAGACCTGTTGTGGATACTTTCGACCTTCCAAGACTTCGACCTTTAGGCTTTTTAATCTCAACGGGTTCTCCTCCGTCAAGGGTTACCCGAACAATTTCATAGGGTTCATACACCTTTTCACCACTGATAAAGGTGTTGTTTTCGACGAAAATAACATGTTCTTTCCCGATGATATAAAGAAAGACAGCCAAAACAATCAAAATGATAATTAAACTGCTTTTTAATATCCAACCTTTCATTCAAACCACAACCTTACTCTGAAGTGCCTGCGGCATCCGCATCGACTCTTAAAGACCGTCTGGCAAATTCAGCTTCTTTGTTTTTTCTCCAGGCATGGAGTGCCAATGCGATTGCTATGATGGCATAGGAAACAAACACCCGGAAGTATTCACCGATTTGTGCCTCTCCCATCAGGGTCTTTCCAGCTCGAGGAGCGACGACAAACATGATGTGGAACAGAATGATACCCACAAAAGCGTTTTTGATACTGGCCTTGGCAACTGAAGCACCACCAACCAGCAACGCCGCAATGGAAAACATCCCGATCTGCTCATGACTGTTGTAGGTATTCATGGTTCCGATGTTTTGCAGGAAAATGATCTGACCGATACAGGCCAAAACAGTCGAAATAACGATTGCAAGAATTCTGGTTCTTTCAACGGGTATTCCGGCGTTTCTGGCAACTTCCATGTTCTGACCGACAGCCCGCATATCCTGTCCCAATTTCGTTTTCCTGAACCAAATGATAAACACGCATAAGATGGCAACGAGAATAAAGGTCATCACCGGGATTTCGATCCCGTTGATCTCCAAAGGTATTAAACGGTCCACCGATTTACGCAGGTTTACCAGGTCAATGGCGTTTCTGATTCCATATCCCCTGGGGAGGACAATTTGACTGTTAGAAATGGGAATAATAGACCCCATGCTGTATAAAACAATGAGCTGGTACACCCCGTTGATGAAAAAGCCAAGGATATAGGATGTGACCATTTCACGTCCCTTTGCATGGTTTAAAGCAATCCCTGCCATCCAGCCCAAGAATATGGCCAAAGGCATGGAGATAATGATAGCCAGGAAAAAGGCCGGGATCCCCATAACATTCCAGTCCATAACAAAAATGAGCCCAATTTGACCCGCCATAGCGCCCAAGACAATACCAAAGTTCATCCCCATTCCGGCGATAACCGGAATCAAAAGGGCCAAAACCAGGAATGAATACCTGGCCAAACGGGTAATCATTTCAGCAATCAGATATTCCACTGAAAGGTCCGACATGGGAATAGCCAATACTGCAAACAGGATAAACAATAAAGGTACGGCGTTGTTGATAAAAAATCTCTGCACTTTATTTTTATTTTCTTGTGATTTTATGTTATTCATGCTTTCACCTTCGCACTCTTAATCGTGATCGTTCGGGTTAAGGCGTAAAGAATCAGCCCGTTGGACACGATAATTCGAATTGTTTCGGACATATCTGTTTGAATGATATTGTTGATAACGGAAGGTGTCATCGTCAAGATTCCTTGGAACAAGAAGGTTCCAACAATGACATTCATGATCGTTGCTTTATGAACCGATGCGCCTCCGAGGAGGATGCCTGCAACTGCCGGGAATGCCATCCAGAAAGGTCCAAGATAAAGCTGAATGAAACCAAAGGATTGCTCGTAAACGATAATTCCGACTGCACCAAGAACCGTGGATAAAACCACTGAAATGATACGCATTTTGTTCACATTGACACCTGAAGCCCTTGCGTATTCCGGATTCGATCCGGCAGCAGTCATTGCCGTTCCTGTCTTTGTGTGGAAGAATGCCCACACCAGTAAACACATCAGGGCAAAGAACAAGATCATGCCGGTTGGAAAGTAGAAATGTTCACCGATCTGTATGGTCCAGAAATCGTTTAAGGAATGGTACCAGAACTTTTCAACACTGATCGTTGTTCTGAGACCGGATCCCCCGTAAGCCCATATCATGTCCGGGCTTTTATAGGGCAACTTCAGCCAAGCCATGGACATTGCTGCTACGGATGAGAATCCGACATACAGTGCAATAGTCATTTCATCACCTTTAACACGATTAAGCAATACACCGTATAATAAACCCAGGCCTATGCCAAAGGGTACGGCAATGGCAACGGCGGATAAAAAACCACCGATTCCGGTCAATTGTAATTCCACACTGGTTACCGCACCCAGTAAACCGGCGATAATTCCCAGCGGAAGCCCGAAGTTCAAACCACAACCACCCTGAACCATTGGAACCATGGCAAGAACCAAAATACCCCACATGCCAAATCGAACGATAACATCGCTGATTGAGGTAAAGATGTTGACTTCAACAAACGGGGCAGTAATAAACAGTACCAATAAGAATAAACCGATTATCAGTCTTGGCCAACCGGCCGCTTCTATAAAGTCTTTAATTTTTTCCATCATAATTTATCTTCCATCCTCTCTGACCTGATCTGCTCATGCTTCCAGCATCAAAGCGCCGAATTCCTTAAGAGGAGCCGTTGGCGGTAGAATTCCGGCGATTTTACCTTCGGACACGATGGCCACTCTGTCGCTGATGCTTCTCAACTCTTCCAGTTCTGATGAGCATATAATAATGGTGATGCCGAATTTATCGTTATATTGATGCAATGTGTCGAGAACCAGTTGTTTTGCCCCAACGTCAATTCCACGAGTAGGTTCAGAAACAAACAACAAATCCGGTCTGACGGCGAATGCCTTGGCAAGGCAGACCTTCTGTTGGTTTCCGCCGGATAGTTCTTTCGCCAGCTGGCGAGAACTGGTGCACCTGATCTCCAGCAGGTCGATGTATTCCTGGGCAAGTTTAGCGATGGCTTTATCGTCTCGCCATTTGATCAGTCCACCGAGGAATCGTTTCAGGTATTTCTCCTGCGTCTGCATCACAGTAAAGGAGATATTCCAATCAATCGGTTCCTCTAAAAGCAATCCGACTTCCCTTCTGTCTTCTGAAACAAAAGCCATTCCAGAGTCCAGGGCAAATCTGGGGTCATTCAATTTGATCTTTTTGCCATGCAACTCAACCGTTCCACCAGCGGGATAGAGTCCCATGATCCCGTTGGGAATACCAAGCTTGCCTTGACCGGCGAGTCCGCCAATGCCAAAGATTTCCCCTTTTCTTATATCCAAATCAACGTTTACAACGTGTTCGCCGGGCATATCGACCCAGAGATTTCTCACCTTTAAAACGATCTCATTTTCATCGATGGTGTTTCTGGTTTTTTCTCTGGCCGGACCGCTTCCGATTTCTCTGCCCACCATCCATTCGCTTATTTGATCGGGATTAGTTTCCTTGGTGGGAACTTCTTTAACGAGTTTACCGTCCCTTAATACCACTAATTCATCACAGATCTGCATGATTTCTCTTAATCTGTGTGAGATAAAAATAACAGATATTCCCATGTCAGCCAGTCTTCTGACCACAGATAGCATGATCTCAGCTTCGCTTTCCGTTAACACGGCTGTTGGTTCATCGAGTATGAGCAGTTTTGTGTTTTCTCTATCTATTTCACGGGCTATTTCGGTAAATTGCTTATGAGCAACGGGCATCTCCGAAACCAAAGTTTTTGCATTCAAATCCACACCCACGGTGTCAATGGCCTTCTGAGACCTTGCTACCATCTCGTCCAGCTTCAGAGAACTCAATCTCTCACCAAACACATCAACCCAAAAGTTTCTTTTGGTTAATTCTCGATTCAACATGATATTTTCAGCGGCCTGGAATCCAGGAATCAGCATAAACTCCTGATGAACCATCCCGACTCCTGCATCCAATGCATCAAAGGGTGATTCAAAATTGCAAATTTGCCCGTCTAACTCGATCTCTCCTTGAAAACCGCCGGTTTCTTTTATCACAGTGGAACCGAATAGAATATTCATCAAAGTGGATTTTCCGGCACCGTTCTCACCTACAAGACCCAAGATATGGCCACGTTTCAGTTCTAAATCCACTCCGGTTAGCACCTGGTTACCGTAAAAATCCTTGTTAATATTTTTCATTTTCAATAAGATTTCTTCTGGCATCTTCTGTTCACCTCTAATTCCAAAACAAAGGGGAACATTACAGTTCCCCTTCGCTTTTAAATATAAGTATCGACGATTAGTCTATGTAGAAATATTTCTCAGGAACTGTTTCTTCCGTCATACCCAAGAAGCCACCGCTTGTGTAGGGGTTGAATACGTAAGTGTCCTGATAAATCAGAACAAAGTTTTCATGTTCGATACCATCGGCATCAACATAAAGACTTCCATTCCAACCTGCACCAGGAGTGTATTTCATCATGGCTTCCATTAAGTCATCAAAATCGGTGATCTCTGAATCGCCTTCGATAACTCTCTTAGCATGTTCGCCAAGACCCGCTGTACATGTGTAACCCAAAGAGTATGCCCATGTTCCCATTCTGTTGGCACCACCCTTTGCAATAACAGCTTCCTGTACCTTTGCAGTAATTGCCGGCCAGTCGCCTTTTTCGTTTTCAGTAATGGTTACACCAAGAGCGCCTGGGTATCCCATGGTTGGGGATGGCAGGTCAGCTTCGATGAAGTATCCGCCGAGTTCGGCGATTCTCTTGAGAAGAGGTTCTGTATGGGCATCGTTTGTACAGAAGAAAGCTGTACGTGGGCCATACTGTTCAAGCCATGCTGGAACCTTTTCGAGGATGAACTGCTGTGCACCGGCGATACCGATATCACTGGTTGGGTCTGGTGAACCCATGTCAACGAATTCAAGACCGAGATCGTTACAAGCTTCTCTCATGATGTCTCTTCTTCTGGAAAGCAGTTCATAACCCATATGTCTTGGGAATGAGATATGCATAAATGTGTCTGCACCCAGTCTCTTGGCAGCAAGAATGATTAAGTATCCTCTTGCCACGTTGTCCGGGTAAATTGCCAAGTCAAATGTTTCGATAACCATGTTGGGATCTTCGTGAGGATGTCCGAGAAGGAGAATGTCAGGTCTCATTTCTCTGACGGCTCTAAATGCTGCAACAGTTCCTGGAACTGCCTGGTTGACAACAATTGCTTTCATGAGTGGGTCGTCAGCGAGACCAACAATCTGAGCAATAGTGGTGTCGACTTCCTGCATGAAGTTGTCCGGGTAGGTAACATGCATGATGTAACCGCCATCTTCTACTGCACCGTATTCCTTAATGAGCTGTTCCGCACCTCTGAGGTCATCTTCACTCTGTGATACTGTTCCCGTTACAACTCCAATATGGAATGGAGCAGCTGCGAACAAAGCAACACTGAAAACAACTAACAACGATAGAATAAAAAGTTTCTTCACAAAAACCAGCCTCCTGTTGAGATTTATTTGCCTTTCTGGCAAAGATAAGATATTAATTTTTTTCGCTGAAAATACAATCATTAATTCATAAAAACAATGAAGCCAGGATAAGTGTGTGTTCGATTCGAATAAGTCATTTTTCAATGAAGATTATAACATTTTTATCAGAAAAAGCAAATGTTTTTGATTGTAGCACTCTTTGGGATACAAAAACTCATGAATCGTATTTATACCGGTTGAAAATTACAAAACAGAAAAAAACCAGTACATGCAATGAGTTGCACCATTGTGTGAAAAGATTTAAGAAAAAGGCAGTTTATTTGTGAAAGAGTTCAACAGCCTTTTTGGCAATCCTTTCCCCGAATATTTTTGCTCTTTCTTGCTGATCCTTGTCACCGTCCTGAATACACACCACACCAAAATGGGTGTAGGGGTTTCCTTCTGCCACGCCGGCGGAATATACCATCATCCCTTTTACCAATAAATGGCCGATGAGATTCATCAGACCAAAATCCGCACCGCCTCCTAAATAGTTTTCCGTTGCAAAAACCGCACCCATTTTTCCGGCCAGTTTGATCTTTAGTCCCTTGTCCAAAAAAGTCTTCATTTGCCATGAAAAACTTCCTAAATAAGTGGGTGTCCCAAAAATGACACAATCCGATGATCCCATGAAATCAAAGTCCGGCTCGTTAATGGATATCATCCGGGTTTCAACCCCATCGACCTTTTGTGCCCCCTGCTCGATCAGCCGAGCGACGCTTTGTGTGTTTCCCGAAATGCTATGATAGACTATAGAAAGCTTTATCTGTACCACATCCTTTCAATTTGATTGAGAAATTATATCATAATCTGTTAAACTCGGCCTTTTAGAAAATGATATGAGAAGGGATAATCACAAATGATGTTAAATATCAAAGATTCATTGAAATCAAGATGAGGAGTGAAGACGATGGAAAAGCGAATCAACGATCTAATCGCCAACATGACGTTGGAAGAAAAGGCTTCTTTGTGTTCAGGTGTTGGCGCCTGGCATACCAAAGCCATCGAAAGGCTCGACATACCGGCCATCATGATGTCCGATGGTCCTCATGGTTTGAGAAAAGTCATCGAAGACGATGAAAATGGAAACCAGACGCTGGAGTCAGTCTGCTTTCCCCCGGCGGTGAACCTGGCCAGCTCATGGGATAGAGACCTTGTTAAGCAAGTGGGTCAAATTCTTGGGGAAACATGCCAGGCAGAAGGTATATCGATCATTTTAGGGCCTGCTGCAAATATCAAACGTTCCCCATTATGCGGCAGGAATTTCGAATATTTTTCAGAAGACCCCTATCTTTCATCTGAAATGGCTAACGCACACATCACTGGGGTTCAAAGCCAAGGAGTCGGTACTTCTTTAAAACATTTCGCTGCGAACAATCAGGAACACATGAGAATGAGCATCAACGCACACATCGACGAAAGGACCTTAAGGGAAATCTATCTGAACAGTTTTGAGCGGTCCGTCAAAGAAGCAAAACCCTGGACACTCATGTGTGCCTACAACAAAATCAACGATATCTTTTGCTCTGAACATCAGGAGTTGCTAACCGGAATTCTAAGGGATGAATGGGGTTACGAAGGACTGGTAGTCTCAGACTGGGGAGCCGTCAACGAACGGGTGGATGCATTGCAAGCCGGATTGGAACTGGAAATGCCCTCTAGTGACGGGATAGGCGAAAAGAAAATCATCGAAGCCGTCAAAGCCGGCATCTTAAAGGAATCAACGCTTGACCATGCTGTCAGGATGATTCTAAATCTTGTGTTTAAGGCCCTTGAAAACAAGAGAACATTTCACGCTTATGACAAAAACCAAGATCATTCAAAAGCGCAAAAGGTTGCTGAAGAATCCATGGTTTTGTTGAGAAACAAAGACCACATCCTGCCGATTAAGGAATCAAAGAAGATCGCAGTCATTGGCGAATTTGCAAAGAAACCCCGTTATCAGGGCGGAGGCAGTTCTCACATCAAATCATTCAAGGTTGATACACCGCTTGATGAAATCAAGAAATTGGCAACAGATGCAGACGTTGAGTATGCTCAAGGCTATGACATCAACACGGATGAAATCGATAATACCTATATTGAAGAAGCAAAAGAAAAGGCACAGCAGAGTGAGCTAACCATCGTTTTTGCAGGGTTACCCGAACGATACGAATCCGAAGGCTACGACAGAACCCATTTGAAGCTGCCTCCCAATCACAATCGACTCATTGAAGAAGTGGCAAAAGTGCAGGAAAATATCATCGTTGTTCTATCAAATGGTTCTCCCGTGGAAATTCCATGGATCAATTCGGTAAAAGGGATCTTGGAAGCCTACCTGGGAGGACAAGGCATGGGGCGTGCCGTTGCCAATCTCATTTTTGGAAAATCCAACCCATGCGGAAAATTGGCTGAAACGTTCGCTGTTCGCCTCAACCACAACCCATCCTATTTAAATTTTCCCGGAGAAGGCGATCAAGTCCATTATGCCGAAGGGATTTTTGTGGGTTACCGCTATTACGAAAAAAAGGAAATCAATCCCCTGTTTCCCTTTGGGTTCGGCCTCAGTTATACGTCATTTGACTATTCGCAGCTCAGGGCAGACAAAACGGAGATAACAGATGAGGAAACCCTTCAAGTCTCCTTCAAAGTGAAAAACACCGGAAAGATGCAAGGAAAAGAAATCGTCCAACTTTACGTGGCCAAACCGGAAACAAAGATCATCAGACCCCTGAAAGAACTCAAAGGATTCGCAAAGGTTGAACTGGAGCCCGGCCAGGAAAAAGCTGTCACCATTGAACTCAACAAACGATCATTTGCCTACTACAACACCGCTATCAAAGATTGGCATGTGGAAAGCGGAGACTATCACATATTGATTGGCGCCTCATCAGCAGATATCCGACTTCAAACCACTGTCAGCGTCACCTCAACCGTCAAAATAAAACCGTTCTATCATAGAAATACCACCATTGGCGAACTCATGGAAGATCCCAAAGCGAAACCGGTTATCGAACAAATGGCTCAACAAATCACCAAAGGCATGGGATTATCGGACATTTCAAAAGAGAACCCGGCCATCGCCCTTAATATGGTGCGCTACCTGCCTTTGAGGGGTTTAATCAATTTCAGTAAAGGCGCGTTTACCGAGGCGATTCTTGAGGAGATTTTGGATAAACTCAATAGAAATTAACGTAGGGATTGTTGATAAACCTGTCTGTGTATTTTCAATAGTAGTCATAAACGCCTATTTAGGGCCTGCTGAATAACTCCAAAATTCCTCCCTTGGGGGAGGTGCGCCCGAAGGGGGCGGAGGGGGTTATTGACAAGCTAGCATTGGAGTTTCGAAGAACACTCCTGGGAATTTGCTCTCAAATTCCAAAACAGTGATGTTCCCGTTATAACGTTTAGACCCCCCCTGCCATAAATGGCCTGGCCTTGTGAAACAGGCCCTGAAGTTTTTGCTTCTCAAAAACTTCAAGGTGTGTATTC
>DAOTHY010000021.1:0-29641 GCA_035447925.1 Thermotogota bacterium | reverse complement strand
GCAAAATAGGAATCGTACCTGACGAGCCTAAAATATATCCTTTTTTTACAGGGTATGAATTTATAGCATTTATACTTGACGTTTTCAACAAAAATGATAAAGAAACCAGAAACCTATACGATGATTTATGTCATGCCTTCGAAGTAGATTATTTGCAAATGCCGATTGCCGAAATGTCTCACGGTATGAAGCAAAAGGTAATGGTCATCAGTGTTTTAATGAGAAAACCTGAAGTCATCTTTTTAGATGAACCCACGGTTGGACTGGATGCCAGAAGTTCAAAAATACTCAAAGATCTTCTCCGAAAAATGGCCAATAATGGCGCAACTGTCTTTTTAACGACACATGTTCTGGAAATTGCGCAAAAGATGTGTGACAGAATTGGTATTTTGGATGATGGTATTTTAGTAGCAGAAGGAACGATGGAAGAGCTGCGCAAGCGCTCTAAAATGGCCGATCATACTTCTATAGAAGATCTTTTCCTTGGTCTCACCGGTCAATCCGAAGATGTTCTTAAAATAGTCGATGCCCTTTAGGACTGATCGAAATGTTTAGGGATATTTCATTGTTGTTCAAACATAGGCTTTTTATGAATACGAACTCTTCCGGAAAGAAAAGAAATTTTCAATTCATTTATCTGATTGGTATTACGTGTTTTTTCCTTTTTTTAATCACACGCCTGTTCGATCAAATTTATACGCAGTTTTCACGGATCTCAATCGAAGACATTCATTACGGGGATATTTACTTTTACTTTTTACTCACTTTGACCGCAATCTTTTTTGTGATCAGCTTTGCCAGTATGATGTCCTTTCAACTAAAAAGAAATGAAGAGATTGAGTTTCTACTCACATTACCCATTAGAAAATCAGCTATTGTCACCTATCAACTATTGACTTCAGGAATTTCCATGTTTTTTTCCCTAATTCTTTTCCTTTCGCCTATTATAGTTTATCTGTCTAAAAAGCCGCTTAACGAAATCATTTTAGGTAGTATCGGTGTTCTTTTCAACATTCTCTTTCTGATCTTATTAGGGGCACTTATTGCGGTATTGTTCAGTAGAATAAGCTCTCAAAAGACTGCAAGAGTCTCGCTGATTATTGTCAATATGGGTATGGGTGCCATTTTTATCTTGATGTATCAAATTTTACCCAATAACCTCACCTCGCCGGAATCCTTCCCACAAGCCATGATCAGTGCCTACGGCTTCTTTTCATCTGCATATAACATCTTGATATTGGGATTAACCGGATCACATCATTTTGTTTCTCTACTATTTCTCATTCTACTGACAGTTATTTGCGGATACGGTTATTATTACCTTTCAGAGAAGATGACTTTTCACCAGGGCATATCTATGTTTCGACTTAAAAAAATTGACAGGGGTTTACAGGGAAAGTCAAATATGCTCCTGAGAAAAGAACTGATTCTTTACAAAAGACACGAACAGCTGATCTATTATATCTTGTATCCGGTTGGCTTTGCCATTTTCATGGGTATCATCAACACCAATCTCTTTTCCGCCTTATATATGGTATCAATCATAGGACCGTTGTTCATCGCTATGCAGACCTCTTTTTCCATGAATTTGGAGGGAAGCTCAATCGCAACCATTCGAATGCTACCTATTGATCTAAAAAAATTCATTCAAATAAAGCTTTTTGTACCCGTTGTTTTGAATGTTGTTCTACTTCTGATTACTTTTGTGGTGTTTGCTCTTGCCTTAAAAGCAACTCTTTGGAGCTTTGCACTGATGGTGCCAGTGTTCCTGTTAGAGATTCTTGCTGCTCTATCCGGAGTGTACTTTATCTTAAAACGAGAACCTCAGAAGTTGACGAATCCAGGAGCATTTTTACGCTCCGGTGCCTTTATGATTCAATATCTGATGCTAATGGTTCTATCACTTCTAACCGTACTACCGGTTAGTATCGTTTTATTAGACACAAACGATAGTGCTTCAAATTCTTTCAAAATAATCATGGTTCTGTTGAGTCTACTTGGAATATTTATCACAATCATGCTGAGTATGCGCTTCTGGAAAAAGATCAGTCAACTTATTCTCACTTGGCAGTAAACGGAGGTATAAAGATTATGAGATTTATCACTATTGCTTTCACTGTTCTGATCATAACAACCCTATGTTACGCTGGTTCATTGATGGGCTTTGACGTTCAAGGACATCGAGGCTGCAGAGGTCTTTATCCTGAAAACACTTTAGCTGGATTCCAATATGCCATCGAAACGGTGGGAGTAGACACCATTGAACTGGATGTGGGCATCACCAAAGATTTGGTTTTGGTTGTCAATCACGATACTTATCTGAACCCTGAAAGAACCATGAAGGATGGTTCGTTTATCAAAGAAAAGGTTTTTATCAAAGATCTCACTTTAGATCAAATAAAAGCATATTCTGTGGGCAAGAATAAAAACAGATTTTCCTTTTATAGACAAAAACAATTGGAAAACGAACCGATACCCACACTACAGGAAGTAATCGATGTCGTAAAAGCCTTTAATAATCACTCTGAGAAAAAGATCAAAATGAATATTGAAGCAAAAATTAATGCATTGGAACGTCATCAAACGCATGAACCGCACCTATTCGTCAGTCTCCTGCTTGAGATTATTGAAAACAATCAAATCGAAAAAATCGTATCGATTCAGTCTTTTGACTGGAAAATCATCATGGACATCAAAGATCTTGCCCCCCAAATAAAAACTGTCGCCCTTTTATCTCAAGCTCGACTAAAGGATGCGGAATGGTTTAATGGCATTGATCCCGAGGATTATGACTCTTTCGCTGCGTTTATCAAAGCTTCAAAGGCCGATTGCCTGTCTATGAACTACAAGGATATCAATGAACAGAACATTCTTGAAGTTCAAAATCTCGGAATCAAAATGATTCCCTATACGATCAACGATGAAGCCACCATGAGGCGTTTTATCAATCTTGGAGTAAACGGCATTATTACCGATTATCCGGATGTTTTACTGTCAGTTATTGAAACTTACCAATAGATTGATTTCCTAAAAATCTTCTAGAAACAAGAAATGAAGCCCCTTTTTCCGTCTATACTCTTGGAGGTTGTTATGGATGGAAAACAAATTTAGTGATGTTTACAAAAAAACATTTTTTGTGAAGGGTATGACTTGTGCTACCTGCGCTCAAAATGTTAAAAGGGCTTTGGACAATGTGGATGGGATCAACATGGCATCTGTTAACCTGTCCACTGAAACCGCTTTCGTAATTTCTGATCATGAGATATCCTTTAAAGTGATTGAAAGAGCCATTAAGACAGTTGGGTACCAAGCATTGGAAAGTGTTGATGAAAAGGATGAGGAACAAACTCTTAAAATAGCCAGAAGAAGGTTTTTAGTTGCCATAGCCATTACGATTCCGCTATCCATTATGATGTTTTTTCATATGGCTGGAGTGAAAATTGAGGGGTATATTTTCTACGAAATGATACTCAGTGGAATAGTGGTTTTTTATTCAGGATATTCTACAATTAAAAGTGCCTGGATAGCCTTGCTTCACAAACATACGAACATGGACACCCTTATTTTCATGGGTTCAGTTACTGCGTTCTCAACCGCTGTTTTAAAATATCTGGGTTTCGATATAACATCGTTTGGAGCGTTGGGAGCGATGATCATTGCATTGCATCTAACCGGAAAATATATTGAACAGCGTTTGAAATTTAAGGCCATCAAAGAGATTAAAGCGTTGATGAAACTTCAGTCAAATGAGGCTTGTGTTATTGAAGACAGCCGTGAGAGAAAGGTTCCAATCGAAGAATTAACAATAGGGCAAATCATTTTGGTGCGTGTGGGAGAAAGAATTCCGACAGATGGCATCCTTTTGGATCCAATAACTTCAGTTGATGAATCCATGCTTAGTGGAGAATCCATGCCGGTCGAAAAACACGCCGGTGATCAAATGACTGGCGGTTCTATAAATCTATCCTTTACCATAAAAATAAGGGTGAATAAGGAATACGCAGATACCTTTTTATCTCAAATGGTATCGTTAATCAACGAAGCACAAGGAACAAAGGTTCCCATTCAAGCATTAGCAGATCGGATCACTCGTTATTTCGTGCCGATTGTTATATCCGCTGCATTGACTGGGGCGCTGATGTGGTATTTCTTCTTCGATCAGTTTTATCCCCTGTTGGATTCAATAAGAATGGTTTTACCTTGGATTTTAGTCGCAGACAATGCACTTTCTTTCTCAATCTTTGTTTTTGTCTCATCAATTGTCATCGCTTGTCCGTGTGCTTTGGGGCTTGCTACTCCCATGGCATTAGTGAGTGGTATGAGTTTAGCCACAAAGAAAGGAATTCTTATTCGAAACTCCCAAGTGGTTCAGTCCATCGGCAAAACAGATGTCGTTGTTCTGGATAAAACGGGTACGATTACACAAGGAATGCCAAAAGTAGTTATGCATACATTGGATGAAAAAACAGCTCAAATCGTGGCTTTCATCGAGTCACAATCCAGCCACCCTTTGGCAAAAGCAATTGCTCAAATTTCAACTCAACAGAAAACATTTACCATTGATTCTATTGAAGAGGTATCGGGCAAGGGGGTTTTGGCTGACTGTGAAGGAAAAAGATATTTCATAGGAAGACCTGGTGATTATTCCAAGTATCAGCAAAATCTGGAAATGGGGCAAACTGTAGTTGAAATTACCATGAATGATACGATTGTGGGATTTGCAGCCATCGAAGATCCCATCAGAGAAGAAAGCGTCCGGGAAATCAAATGGCTGAAACAAAAAGGACTTGATGTGATCATCGCCACCGGTGACCATCATACAACAGCCCAAAAGATCGCTAAACGAGTAGGAGTTGAAACAGTCTATGCTCAATTACTACCTTCTGAAAAAGTTGACATTATAAATCATCTTCAATCGAAAGGATATCAGGTTCTGATGGCTGGTGACGGGATCAATGATGCGGCTGCCATAAAAAGTGCGGATATTGGGGTGTCTTTTTCAACAGGAACTGATCTGGCCATGGACAACTCGGACATTGTTATTGTTAAAGGCTCGATTAGTGGCATTCGATTAACGATGGAAGTGTCTCAAAAAATGATGAGAATCATCAAACAGAATCTATTTTGGGCCTTTTTCTACAACTTGATAGCCATACCTGTTGCTTTGATGGGTTGGCTTCATCCGGCTATCTCAGAAGCAGCTATGGGAATCAGCTCTATCAGCGTTGTTTTAAATTCATTGAGAATTAAAAGTGAAAAAAGGAAAGGAGAACAGATGATGAAATATACCGTTATGGTTAGAGATATGAATTGTCAGCATTGTGTAGCTACAATTGATAAAGCTTTGGAAGCAGCGGGTATACTGGAAAGAGCAATCAGTTTGGAGAATAATACTGTTCAGTTTGATACTACTCATATCGAAAAGGGATTGCAAGCCATAATAAATGCAGGCTATACACCAGAACGCCAGTAAAGAATCGATTAATATGATGCCATGAGGGCATCCTGTTTATTTGGAGACTTGCAAAAGTATGCTTTGATATGGCTGTAATATAACTTGAACATTTTGTGTTTTAGATTCTAACGGATAATTGCTAATTATCGTTTTAAATTGATGCTGTTCTAATTGGGTATGTTGAAAGGTTTTTTCAGTGTCTGAAATATTTAAAATAACGATCAGTTCGTTTTGATCATCAAATCTGCGATAGGCGAAGATTTCATCAGGTGAATCCAACAATTCAAAATCTCCAAACACTAAGGAATCATATTCCTTTCTAATTTTTATCATTCTCTTGTAATATGTTAAAACGGAATCCTCATTTATCAGGGAATCTGATACGTTGATCTTTCGGCATTCTTCATTTGGTTTAATCCATGGCTGTACATTAGAAAATCCCAAATACAAAGAACTATCCCAATGCATTGGACTTCTTGATCGATCCCTACCAAAGATTTGCACTTCTTTCATGATATCTGCCTCAGCAACACCTTGTCTTTTTAGAGTTCGATAGTGTTTTTTGGCTGACAGATCATCGTAATCTTGAATCGATTCATAACGGGTATCTGGCAATCCCAATTCATCTCCCTGATAGATGAAAGGTGTTCCCTCAAGACTCAATAAAAGCGTTGCAAAGAGCTTTGCTGAAGCTTCTCTGAACACCCCTTCATGTCCAAATAAGGTTACAATTCTAGGTAAATCGTGGTTTGAAAAGCAGATTCCACTCCATCCTTTATTATGTTGTTCCTTTTGCCATTGAGCAATGATTTTTTTCAGCTTTTTGGGATTTTTACCGTTTTCTTTATAAAAGTCCGTATGCTCAAATGTAAATACCATATCTAGCTCACCATTCTCCGGCGCTGTATATAAAACAGCTTTTTTGGGGGTGATATAGCCACATTCACCGATGGCTACACGGCCATATTTTGCAAAGGTGTTTTGATTCAGTTCTTTAAGAAATTCATGAACACGTGGCCCGTCAACAAATTTACGATGGTCAAAGACATATCGTTGTCCTTCCTGTTGTTCGTTATCAGGTAATCCGGAAACCTTGGAAATCAAATTGATGGCATCTAATCGAAATCCATCCACCCCTTTGTCCATCCACCAATTGATCATAAGATATAACTGTTCCCTGACAACGGGATTTTCCCAATTCAAATCGGGTTGATATGGTGAAAAAACACCCAAATAGTACTGATCGGTAGTTGGATCGTATGTCCAGGCTGATTCATGAAAATATCCGGCCCAATTATTGGGTTCCATTCCATTTTTGCCGTCTCGCCAGTAATAATAATCCCGGTATGGATTATCTTTCGATGCGGATGAGGCAATGAACCAGGGATGTTCATTGGAAGAGTGATTAATCACCAAATCCATCACAATTCGAATGCCTCTCTCATGGGCTTTTTGAAGAAGCTCTTCAAAATCAGCCATCGTTCCGTAGGTTTCATCTATGGCGTAATAATCTGAAACATCGTAACCGTTATCCTTCATGGGTGATTGATAAATGGGTGAAATCCACAGTAAATCAATCCCCAAATCCTCAAGATAATCTAATTTGGAAATAATCCCTTGAATATCCCCTATACCATCGTTGTTGGTATCTTTAAAACTTTTAGGATATATCTGATAGGCAATACTTTTCTTCCACCAGGTCATTTTTTCATTCCTTTCTTTATGCTGGTCAATCGGCTCATATTTTTTTCACTCAAGCAGGATTATATCATTTTCATCATTTCATGCGACAGTTTGATATAATCAATGTATAACCATATGGTTAAAGTCCAAACGATTGTTACTCGTGCGGCTGTGACTTACCAGGTCCCTTGTTGATAATTAGCAGAACGAAGTGACCTATTCTTAGTATATTTGAAAGGAGTGATGTTGTGAAGCGTTTATTTGTATGGACTTTTCTGATCCTGATCCTACTATGTTCTTCTTGTCAGTCACCATTACCTGGACCCGTGGAAGAAGGATTATTTTCTTTGATTGCCAATTGGGGAAGATCGATTGAGAGAACTGCTGATCATGAAGAAGGAATCTTTATTTTCCCCACTTCTGATGGTGGGTTTATCACACTGATACAAATGGAAAACGAACAAGAACAAAGGTTGTCAACGACGAATGTTAAAGTTTGCAAATTGGATGAAAACGGAGTCAGTGATTGGACTAATTTCTCACAATTACCCGATCATTCGAATAGAACAGGCGTTTTTGTTCTTCCTAATCCGTTTTCTTCCACCGGTGAATATCTAGTTGGAGTTCAAAAAACAGACTTAATCCGGCAAGATGTCAATATTGAGCTATTTTATTATGACGAGAGCGGTGTAGAACGCTGGCATCAAGAATATATTGCAAGCGGGCAAGACCTGTTAGCCGGTGCTCTCTTTGTTTCTGAAGACAGCGTGATGATTTATGGAAAGACAGACTCATCAGATGGACTATTCTCCGATAAGGTTCAATCTACCGGCTTTGACGGTTTTTTGGTACCAGTCAATACAGCTGATGGACAACCAGAAGACGCCCTTACTTATGATTATCAAGAATCCGATAACGGAATAAAAAGGATATACACAACTCCTGACTCGCCAGAGTTGTTTTTTATAGGAGAGTCAAAAAACACAGCTGGCGTTCAGAAAATTTGGATGATGCGGGTTTACCATTTTATGCCTACCTTTAAATCACAAACCCTTTTTGCCAATAATGACGATATCGATTATTCTTTCGGTGGAATGTGTCGAATCGGTCCAAATCAATTTGTGATGGCATGTACTAAAGAAATTAACGATGAAGAACATGTGGCATTTTTCAATTTCAATTCAAACGCTTCAGATGAGCAGATGTCCGTTGAAATTTTAAACGAACACGATGTCAATGATTTGATCCTTGGAGACGACTCAGAACGTATTATTGGTATCTCTCATTTTGTGAATGATAACTCACTCTTAGTGGGTGTTAGAGCTCAAAACGACGTTTTAAGTCTTAATCGATTTTTTTTAATCAATACAGATCATTTTGAGATCAGAGAACAAAACTATCATTATCGTACAGATGTTATCTACAATCATCTCAGTAAAAAAGGCGATCAGCAGTTGTTTGGATTAACAGGCTGGGTTCCTTCCGAAGATATTGCTGATGACAATAGGACTGCCGGCGGCAGAGCTTGCTGGGTAGAAGGCTTGTAATAATATAACAAGCGGGGTTTATTTTCCCCGCTTGTTTTCATCCTTTATTCATCATTGTCTTCTTCAATGGGTAAGGGATAACGTGATTTGCATTCCTTGCAATACATATGTTCCCCATGTGTTTTGGTATATTTGATGTATAAAGTAGCACCGCACTTTTCACACTTGTAATCAGTTGGTTCATCCCATGAGATAAATTCGCAGTCCCCGCCGTTATACGTGTTGTTCTTGCAAGTATAAAAGAATTTTCCCCTTTTACTTCTCCTTTTAACAACTTCAGCCCCACATTCGGGACATTTTCCTCTTGCCTTTTCATCGATGTTTTCGGTGTATTTGCAATCGGGGTAATTGCTACAGGCAATGAATTTACCGAACTTCCCAAACTTCTCAACCAAAGGTGCACCACATTTGGGACAATCTCTGCCTATCTCTTTGACCTCTTTTTGGGTTTGTTCTTGAAGTTTTTCAGAATCTTTAAAATATACGGTATCTTTTTCCATGTAAGCTTCAATATCTTCAGGAACTGATAAGTTGACCTTACACTTCTGGCATGTCAGATAGGGGCCATACCTTCCAACACGCATTTCCATGGGATCGGAACATTTTTTGCAGCTCACGTTTGTTTTCATATCGACGTTGAGATTCTTTGATGAGATCAATTGATCCATCTTTTCCAGTGTGGGAACGAATTTCGCATAAAATTCATTGAGAACCTTTTTCCAATTAATATCTCCTATTTCGACATAATCCAAATCACTTTCCATCAAAGCAGTGAATTTCTTCTGGATGATTTTCGGAAAGTGTCCGGTTAAAAAATGATTTACAACCTTTCCAACAAAGGTAGGGGCAATGGATTTCCCTTCACGCCTGACATAGTTTCTTGAAAAAAGGGTTTTGATAATGGAAGCGTAAGTACTGGGTCGTCCAATCCCGTCTTTTTCCAGCATCTTCACTAAAGAAGCTTCAGTAAAACGGGCAGGCGGTTTTGTGAAATTCTGGCTGACATCCAATTTATCCAGATTCACAGATTGTTTTTCCTTCAAATCGGTTTCCAGAATTTTTTCTGAATTCTTCTGTGGATAAAAACGCTCAAAACCATCAAAAACTTGTTTTGAACCCTTAGCTTCAAATAAGTACTTGGCATTTATGTCCTGGATTTGTATTTTTTTGTTCATATATTGAGAGGGTGTGGATTGTGAAGCCATGAATCGATTCCAGATTAAACTGTAAAGTTTGTACTGGTCCGCTTCCATAAATTCTTTCACATCTTGAGGGGCTTTTTCCGGATAAGTCGGCCGGATGGCTTCATGAGCATCCTGAACATTTGCTTTTTTGTTGTCAAAAATTCTTCTTTTATGATATTCCTTACCATAGTGCGCTGTGATATACTTTTGTGCACCATCCAAGGCCACTTCCGAAAGCCGTGTGGAATCGGTTCTCATGTATGTGATAAAAGCCGTTTGACCTTCAGGGGTTTCAATCCCTTCGTAAAGTTTTTGAGCAATTTGCATGGTTCTTCCTACGTTATATCCCAAAAGATTGGAAGCTGCCTGTTGTAGTGTACTGGTTGTGAAGGGTGTCGGAACTGATTTAGAGGCTTTTTTATCTTCGATACTCTTAACCGAAAAGCTTGATGCGTTCAAATCTTTTTGTATTTTTTCAGCCTGCTTTTTTGTTGTTATCCGGTTTGATTCAAGGGATTTATTGTTTATTTTTATCAGCTCGGCTTCGAGTTCGCCAAACAACCCTTTAAATTTCCAGTATTCTTCAGGATTGAATTTTACGATTTTGTCATCCAGTTCGCAAATAAACTTTAAAGCCACCGATTGCACTCTACCGGCACTTAGACTGTTCATTCTTAAAGCCCGCCAGAGGTATGGACTGATTTTGTAACCTACGATTCTATCCAGAATCCTTCTGGCAAATTGTGCTTCAACCTTTGATTTATCAATGGGTCTGGGGTTTTTAATCGCTTCGTTGATGGTATTTTTCGTTATTTCAGAAAAGATAACCCTGTTTTTCTCCGTTTCTTTGAGACCAAGAATTTGTGCAATATGCCAGGCAATTGCTTCTCCTTCTCTATCCATATCCGATGCCAGGATAACGTTTTTACCCTTTGCTTTGGATTGAATATCCTTGATGACTTTTTCCTTGCCTTTCATGGTTACAAAAACAGGTTCAAATCCATTCTCAATTTCAACACCCAGGTCAGATACGGGGAGATCTCGAATATGTCCTTTGGAAGAAATGACTTCGTAACCCCTACCCAGATATTTTTTAATGGTCTTTGCTTTTGATGGAGACTCAACGATGACTAAATGGCTCATTTAAGGTGTCTCACCTCTTTCATCAATTTGTCAAATGACGCTTGGCTATTGCTCTCAAGATAGATTCTGACAACGGGTTCCGTACCTGAGGAACGTGCCAGTAGCCACGTATCATGTTCTCCATCTTCAAGTTGGAAACCGATACCATCCATTTCTAAGCGTTCTTTGATATTAAAACCCCAGCAATCCTTTTTCTTATTTTGGAAAGACTTCATGATATTTTCCTTTTGTTCGTTGTTTTCGAGTTCTATGTTGATACGGCTACTGTAATATTTCCCTGTAATTTTCTCGACATCTTTTCTGATTTCACTGAGTTCTTTGCCTTCATAAGCTCTCATTTCAGCCGCAAGTAAGCATGCCAATAAACCGTCTTTTTCAAGAACATGACCTTTCATGCTCAGGCCACCACTTTCTTCTCCACCGAATAGATAATCTCCCGTAGCCAATAATTCACCAATGTATTTAAAACCAACCGGAGTGACCTTGATGTTGTGATCAAAGTGTTTTGCAATTTGATCCATCATATGGGAAGTTGCCACACTCCTAATTAAATGGCCTGCCATCTTCTTGTTTTTATACAAATGATAGGCAACCATTGCTAAATATTCATTTGGAGTGATAAATTCCCCTTGATCATCAACAATTCCAAATCTGTCTGCATCGTTATCCAACGCTAATCCCATATTCATTTTGTTTCGTAAAACATCTTTTCCGAGCGTTTTTAAGCGAGTTTCGTCTGGTTCGGGACGATAGCCTCCGAAATAAGGGTCCCTGAAATCGTTATAATATACAATTTGGGATTGTTCATCAAAAATACGATTCATGATCGTGTCAAGAAAATCATTTCCCGTACCAAATACCATATCTACTCCGGCGTTTATTCCGATTTGTCTCATTTTTTCAACATCAAATTTTTTTATCATCATTTCCGCATACGCTTCAATTGGAGTAATCTCATGAAGCAGTTGTTTCTTTTTGGCTTTTTCAATATCCATTTTTTTGATGGCTATTTCTCCCTGACTAATTTCCAAGGTCTTTTTTTCTATATATCCGGTAATTTCAGGCATAGCAGGGCCGCCATCTTCCGGATTAAATTTCAAGCCGCAATAATTGTAAGGATTATGGGATGCGGTTAAATTGATACCCCCATCCAATTTTTTTTCAGTGATGAGATATGAAATAACAGGCGTTGGTGTGGGACGATCGCAGAGCCATACCGTGATATCATTGCCCGTTAATACCTCTGCTACCCGTTGGGAAAAATCCTCAACCATGAACCTTGCATCATATCCAATGATGACCTTTATCCCTTTTTTCTTTTTGGTTTTTAAATATTCAACAATAGCCTGAGAGACGATTTCAACATTCTCAAATGTGAAATCATCCGCAATAATACCTCTCCAGCCACTGGTTCCGAATTTGATCTGCTTAATCATAGGATACGTCAACTCCCTTCACCTTTATCTTTCTATCCAAATACCGATTGTATTCACTCCATTGGTTTTGAACATAAGCATTGTTATCATCAAGGGTTTTTTTGGTAATCTCCCTAAACTGAGCAATCTTTGAATCGGCATTGTCTGCTGAATGCACAATCATTGCTTCGATTGTTTTGGGCTGTATGGGTGCTCCCCATTCGATTTCTCCATGATGAGAAAGAATGATGTGGTTGATCTCCATCAATAAAACCCTTGGAAAACCGTCTATCTCTTCGGCGTATCTGTCCACCATTTGAATGCCCATGATGATATGGCCCAGCATTTCTCCCGAACCGGTGCGTTCAATGCCCGAAGGCACTAAACTATATTCTTTGGTCTTACCTATGTCATGCAGTAATGCCCCAGCAATGATCAAGTCGTCATTGATGTCCATATCCGGATAATTATCTCTGATTTTCTTTGCCAATTTCACAACATCCAGTGTATGTTCGATTAACCCGCCTTTATAGGCATGATGAACCGATGTGGCAGCAGGAGAATCAAGAAAGCGAACCACGAATTTTTCATCTTGAATAAAGATTGCTTCAAGAAGTGCTTTAATGTATTTGTTGGATACTAGATTGATTATTGTTAATAGCTCTTCATAGATTGCTTTTACATCTTTAGAGGTAATTTCGATGAACTTTTTTGGATCGTATTCATCTGTAGATAATACTGTAATGGCATCTTTCGAGTTTTTAATATTTAACTGCATCTTGGTATCAAACAGTTTGACTTTCCCTTCTACTCTGACAACTGTTCCTTGGGTAAGACGCTCATCGTTGAGTTCAGCATTCCACCAGTCTACCCCTCTCATGGTTCCGCTGCGGTCTTCAAACGTCAGCAACAAAAAATTCTTCCCGTCCCTGGTTGTCTGTATCCTTTTACTGGTGACTTTTAGAACGCTGGAAATATAATCATCCGTTTCCATATCCGAAATAAATTTCCCACTGTTCTTGGGTAAATAATTACCGGTTTCCTGTGAAAATTCTTCCATCTTTTCTTTTAGCAAATCCCCAAGCTTCAACAGGTACACATCCCTTCTTTTCTTATAACAATTCGCTGCTTATTGTATCATAAACTGATAACTTGACTCATGAAATATTTCAAATCACATATTTTCTTACGACTCTTTTTGAAATGGCACAAGTCACTTCGTAATTAATGGTGTTGATCCGTTGCGCCAATTCTTCTGCACTTATTTCTTCGTTCCCCATTTTTCCAAGAAGAACGACCCTATCGCCGGCCTGTATGTTTTCTATATCATCCGCATTTACAACAAACTGATCCATACATACCCTTCCTAAAACACGGCAACGTTTCCCACCTATCAATACTTCACCTGTATTGGAAAGAAGTCGGTTGTAGCCATCAGCATAACCAACCGGAATCGTTGCAACCTTCATGGCTTTTTCTGCGATAAACGTTCTACCGTAACTAACCGGTGTCTCTTTGGAAATCCATTTGACCATGGATACTGCTGTTTCCCAAGATAGAACCGGTTCAAGAGGGTCCTCTCTTTTCAGGTTTTTTGGATCCAGACCATAAGAGGCTATGCCAATTCTGACGAAATCAAAAAGATTTTCTTCAAAAAACAATGCACCTGCACTGTTGGCAACATGTTTAAACGGAATGGATTCAAAGTGTTTGGCAACGTTTTGAAAACGATCATACTGTAGTTTTGTGAAGGCCAGATCTTGTTCATCCGCTGAAGAAAAATGGGTATACAACCCTGTTACTTCAAAGTGAGTATCCGATAGAACGTTTTGGATATTTTCAACAGCGTCGTTATGATTAAAACCCACTCGGGACATTCCGGTATCGAGAATCACATGAATCTTCAACGGTTTTTTGTGTAAAAACGCTTGCAGCTGATGAAACTGATCGAGTGAATACACCGTCGCAGTTAAATCATTTTCAACGAACAGATTAACGTATTCTGGCTTGAAATAATTCAAAACCAGTATAGGGGTTTGAATGCCGTTTGTCCGAAGTTCCAATGCCTCGGACAAGAAAGCAACGACCAGGTATTCCACCTTTTCAGATTCAGCTACCCTTGCTAATTCAACCGCCCCATGTCCATAACCGTCCGCTTTGATAACCGGCATAATTTTAGCAGGATAGGCTTTTTCTTTAAAAAAACGCAGGTTATTCCGGTATGCCTTGAGGGAAATAATCGCATGTGTGTCTCGATAATCATCGTCAGTATGATACATTGTCTATCTCCCTAATATGGATAAAAAGACCCCGGCTGCAACTGCGGAACCGATGACACCAGCAACGTTTGGTCCCATGGCATGCATCAGAATAAAGTTAGTGGGGTCTTCCTTTTGAGCTACCATCTGTGCTACTCGTGCTGAGTCTGGCACTGCAGAAACCCCCGCCCCTCCGATAAGCGGATTGATCTTAACCTTCAAGAAAAGATTCATCAATTTTGCAAACAACAAGCCGCTGATCGTTGAGATAACAAAAGCCAATGCACCCAAGAAGAGAATCAGAAGAGATGTTTCGCTTAAAAAGACATCCGCTTTCGCAGAAGCTCCGACAGACAAACACAGCATGATAATTGCAGGATCAGCGATATATTTGGAGCAAGCCTCCGCCAGCCTTTTTGTCAATCCGTTCTCTTTTAAGAAATTACCCAGCATCAACATTCCAACCAAAGGCAAAGCTTGTGGTACAAGCAAACCGATAAACACGGTGGTGACAACTGAAAATACCAACTTCTCTACTTTTTTAACCTTTCTCGGCGGCTTCATTCTTATCAATCTTTCTTTTTTAGTGGTACATAATTTCATTAAAGGCGGTTGGATAATGGGAATCAAAGCAATATACGAATAAGCCGCAATAGCAATGATTGCTAGCATATCGGGGGCAAATTTATTCGCAATGTAGATTGAAGTCGGGCCGTCAGCACCCCCAATGATGGAAATTGCTGCAGAAGGTAACAGCTCAAAGCCTAACATTCTGGCCATGAAAAAGGCAACAAATATCCCCATTTGAGCAGCTCCTCCCAAAAAGATGGTGATGGGGTTGGACAACATAAAAGAAAAATCGGTTAATGCTCCAATTCCCAGGAAAATCAAAGGTGGATAAATTCCATATTGAAGTCCCAGATTGATGTAATACATTAACCCGCCAGCCGAATTTCCAACAGGTTCTAAGAAAAGGCCTGTGTAGAGCGGTGGAATGTTGGCTAAAATCATTCCAAAACCGATGGGTATTAACAAAAGAGGTTCAGCATGTTTTGCCACTGCAACATATAGCAAAACGCTTCCCAAACCAATCATAAAAAGATTTCCTAAGGTCAACCCTGCAAATGCTGAACTGGTAAAAAAAGATGCATACGCTTGAACTAACACTTGACACCCCCTGTAGTGTACGTGAAAAATTGAATTTCAACGGTTCATTATTATTAAAAAGAAAAAACCTAAACAAACAATACCGATTCTAACATAAAGGTCAGCGATAATAAAGACTCGCCATCAACCGAAGTGATTATAACACCAAAAAGTAAATATGATTATTCTCTTTTTTTATTCACACTAAAGATACCAACCGATACTAATGACAAAGCCACAATAATCGAAAACGAGAAAAATTCCTCCGGTAAAAAGATTGCCGATAGAATGGAACCTGAAACCGGAATAATAAATTTGAAAATAGTGATTTCACCCGCTTTATGATATTTGAGAAGGGCATACCACATTCCAAAGGCAATGGCTGAAAGGAAGGCCGAATAAATCAGCAGCCAGCCTCCCAATGCAGTAAATTGCAGCATTGGTTTTTCTTCAGAACTATAAGCAATAATCATTAATAACACAGAACCAAACAACATCTGAAAGGCTGATACTCTAAAAGGGTGAATGTCTTTCGCCATTTTTTTGGCAATCACGGTTCCAACCGCATTGGCAATACCGGTGAAGATCAGAAAGCCTTCACCCTTCAAAGTGAAGCTCCAGGAAAAGTCTTTTCCCCAGTTGACCAGAACGATGCCGGCAAGACCCGTTATCAGTCCGATCAATTTCGCCGGACTCAGCTTATCATCGGTATATGCAAAATGAGCCAGCAAGACCATGAAAAAGGTTCCGCTGGATGCCAGAACAGATGCTTTAATGCCTGTGGTATTGGCTAATCCGTTATAGAAAAAATAATACTGAAGTGTTGTTTGAAAAATCCCCAATAACAGCAAATAAGCAATATGCTTCCATCCCAATTTGCTTATTGATTCTTTTGATTTCATCGAGAAAAGAAACAGGAGCATCGCCGCCAGAAAAAAACGAATTCCGGCCAGCAGAATTCTTCCAGAAACAGCTTGCTCAATGCCAAATTCACGATAAGCAACCTTCAATACCGGAAAGGCACTTCCCCATAAAGCAGCGCAACCAATAGCGATAAGGCTGGAAGACACTTTATTTGAAATGGTTTTTTCCCAATATTTCAACTTGTTCCCCCTTTTTTTCATTGACTCGTCAAGAATCCGTTTCACGTGTTCCTGTAATATCTATTGGAGTATATCGTATATGCATAGACCAGATCAATAAAAATATTTTTTTTTGATTTGTGTGCTATAATTTTGAGGTTTTAGAAAATCGATGCAGTATCTTGACTGCTTCTTTTAGTCTTTAAAGGTTTCGGTTTTTTAACCTGATGAAACAGTCTTCAGAAAAGAGGGAATAAAATGGTCCATACAATTAGCAACTTATTTTTTTATTATTATAAGAGCATTCATCCGGTCTGCCACCTGGCAGGATAAGCAAAAGCAATTTGTTCCGGATGACTGCTCTTTTTTAGTTTTCCGGAGAAAATAATCAAGACAAGAGTCTCCGGTGTGGAGGCTCTTTTTTTATGGAGGTGTTTTAAAATGATCGTTATCTTAAAGAAAAACCATTCAGAAGGCGATTTGGAACACATTATTGAAATAACCAAAGAACTCGGTTTTAAGTCGCATATTTCAAGAGGAACTGAAAAGACCATCATTGGCGTCATCGGCGATGATTCTTATGTCAGTGTGGACCGATTTGAAAATTTGCAATATGTAGATAAGGTTGTCAAAGTCTTAAAGCCTTATAAACTGGTCTCCAAAGAATTTCATCCTGAACCGACCCAGATCCAAATAGGTGAAACTCAAATCGGACAAGGATTCTCAATCATAGCAGGACCATGTGCCGTTGAGTCAGAAGCTCTCTTAGACGAGGTGGGCGCTTTTTTGATGGAAAAAGGTATTCCGTTTTTAAGAGGTGGGGCATTCAAACCCAGAACATCTCCATACGCTTTTCAAGGACTTGGAGAAAAAGGACTGAAGATTCTCAGGAAAACAGCTGAAAAATATCATTTAAAAGTTGTAACAGAACTCATGTCCGAATCAGAGAGTGATTTATTGGAAGAATATGCGGATATCATCCAAATTGGATCAAGAAATGCACAGAATTTCCGGCTTCTCGAAAGATGCGGCCATTTCAAAAAGCCTATTCTGTTGAAAAGAGGCTACATGAACCGAACGGAGGAATTTCTCCAATCGGCTGAGTATATCATGGCAAACGGAAACGCCAATGTTATTCTATGCGAAAGAGGTATTAGAACCTTTGAAACCGTCACGAGAAATACCTTGGATCTTGCTGTCGTTCCATACGTCAAAGAAGAATCACATCTGCCAATTATCGTTGACCCCAGCCATGCCACCGGTAAACGGGAATTGGTCCCGGCAATGGCTTACGCTTCTTGGGCTGCAGGAGCAGATGGGATTATGGTTGAAATCCATCCTAACCCTGAAAAGGCATTATCTGATGGACGACAATCGTTGGATTTCAAACAATTCGAATCAATGATTAAGAAAATTTCGATGTTATCCAAAACAACTCTTTAAAGGCGGTGTTTGATGAGAATCCATATCATTAACGGACCTAATTTGAATTTATTGGGCAGAAGAAATCCCGAGTTCTATGGCAAACAGTCCTTTCCTGAACTGATGAATAAAGTGCAAAAGTATGCACAAAAAATCGGACTAGAAATCGACTGTTTTCAATCCAATCATGAAGGGGCGTTGATCGATGATATTCATGCGCATCTGGATCAAATCGATGGATTGATCATCAACCCAGGTGCTTTAACTCACTATAGTTATGCCTTGAGAGATGCGCTGGAAATATTAGAAATTCCCATTATTGAAGTCCATTTATCCAACATCCAAGCGAGAGATGATTTTAGACATGTGAGTGTGATTTCACCGGTATGCACTGGAACCATCAGTGGTCTGGGAATGAAGGGGTATTATTTGGCGTTAAATTTCTTCTCGCCAATAACTTGATGTTATTTTTATTTATGTTAAAATATCTGTATAAAATGGAGATATATCAATCATTGAAGTTTTTTTCTATCAATCCTAAAGATAGTTCTTTGATTATTCGAAACTCCTGTTGAAAAAGGGATGAGAAACGTGTTGGAATTCATAAAGTACCATATCAAATGGATTATTTTCGTTTTGATATCAATCACTTTCATCGTTGTTATCTTCATTGTTCAAGATTCATTTCGCAATGAACTTTTCAATATTTATGAAGAAAACGTAAAAATATTGGATAGCCAGTATAAATCACTCATAAAACCCTATGAAAATTTTGCAAAATATGTTTATTCAAGGGAAATTGATCAGGACTGGATCAAGATACAACTGAAGACTGCCCATGAAAATCCTGAGATGAGAGATACAATCAGATCAACACTGTTTGCATATTATGATGGGTTTTACGATAAATTAAAACAATACAATTTCCGGCAACTTCATTTTCACCTGCCTGGAGCCATCAGTTTTCTCAGAATGCATCGTCCTGAAACATATGGAGACGATCTAACTGGAATTCGAGAATCCGTCGTGCTCGCCGCACAAACCGGAAAATTCGTTAAAGGGTTTGAAGAGGGAAGAATTTTCAACGGTTATCGCATGGTTTTTCCCATGTTTCTTCAAGAGGAATTGGTTGGCACCGTTGAGATCAGTATCTCTTTCAGCACAATTTGTCAGGATTTAACCAATGAATTTAACAGTCCTTTTCACTTTATCATTCGCCAAGATGCAGTGATGGAAAAAGTATTTGAAGAAGAATTGGGTAATTACGAACCCGCAGGCTGTATTGACGGTTATCTCTACGATAAGGAGATACACCATGTCATAGACGATACGACGACAAGTTTAAACATCACTTGTGACACCATCAACGATAAGCTTGCAAAAGAATATGCCAATAAGGTTCAAAACAGGGAAAGTTTTGCCTTGCATACGTCGGTAAACGGGATTAATTATTCTGCGGTTTTCTTAAAGATACAAAATTTTAAAAATGAAACCGTAGGTTATTTGATTTCTTATAAGGAAGATGATGAAATTACAGAGGTCCTCCAAAAGGCAAATATTACACTATTCTTTGTCATCCTCATCTTCATATTACTTTTTATTTTAATCTTTTATATGTATCGGTCTAGAGAAAATGCATTCATTGCGAATCGGGCAAAAAGTGAATTTCTGGCCAATATGAGTCATGAGATCAGAACACCTATGAACGGGATTTTAACAGCTGTAGAAATTATAGAAAACACAAACAACGAAGCAAAAAGAAATGATTTTCTGAGAATCATAAAGGTTTCTGCTGATTCTCTCCTTCAGATTATCAACGATATTCTTGATTTTTCAAAAATAGAAGCCGGAAAACTTCAAATGGAAACGATTTGCTTTGACCTCTATGAAATGCTCGATGATGTCACACGGCTGATTTTCATTTCGGCATCAAAAAAATCAGTCAGCGGAAAACTGTTGATTGAAAAGGATGTCCCTCAGTATATCAAAGGAGATCCACTGCGTTTAAAGCAAATTCTGTTAAATTTATTAAGTAATGCGTTGAAATTCACTGAAAAGGGAACGATACAAGTTAATGTTAGTGTAAATGAGAAAGATACCCTATCTGAGCAAATCTCTTTTAGTGTTACAGATACTGGCTTGGGCATCGATGAAGAAAAGAAAAAAATACTCTTTAAGAAATTTTCACAAGCGGATTCATCCATAACCAGAAAATTCGGAGGAACAGGACTGGGACTGGTCATTAGTAAGAAGTTAGTGGAAATGATGGGGGGACATATAGATTTTCGAAGTGAAACCGGAAAAGGTTCTGAATTCTTTTTCATTATTCCTCTAGATAAACCAACAAGCGATGAGATAAAGGAAGTCTCTGAAATAAAAAATAAGGACCATTCAACAGAGCATACGGATACAATCCATTTGAATATACTTGTTGCAGAGGACAATCTCGTTAATCAAGCCATCATCAAAGAGGTCTTATCTGGGTTTGGCTGGAATTATGAATTGGTAGATGATGGTAAAAAGGCTGTTGAAAAGGTTCAACAGAATCAATACGATTTGATTCTCATGGACGTGATGATGCCAGTCATGGACGGGCTGGATGCGACTAGAAAAATCAGAGCCTTACCGGGTCAAGCGAATATTCCCATCATTGCATTAACAGCCAGCGTCACTGATCGGGATTTACAAAAAGTCTTCCAATCCGGGATGGATGCTTACGTTCCAAAACCCATTCATATCCATGCTCTAAAGAGCTGTATTTTAAGCCTGGTACCTGAGCAATTGTATCAGGAGAATGAAAGAAAAATCATTGATTTGAACGAAGTAAAAAAACACCTGGACGATTTTGATCTCTATTACCATACGATTATCCCTATTTTCATCGATGATATCGATCAAAGTATTAAAGAGCTTAAAAAGGCAATTAATGACTCTGATTATGATCAAATAGCGAGCTTTTGTCATGCCATCAAACCGGGTTGTTTGTACGCAGGAGCTATTACTTTGCATCAGATGACTGAGAAAATGGAAATGATGGCTAAATCGCATGAACAAATCGAAAAAATTGAAGAGCTATTCCAAAATTACATAAACGAATCTCAAACAGTTGTCAAGGAACTTGAAAAATTAACCCATAAAAGAGAAGCATAGCCCTCTTGGCCAGCTTGTAAAGGCTGATTGTAAGGAAAGGATTTTGAAATAATTGAAAAGTAAACGAATAGGAAGTGAGCTCATGAAAAAATTGCTGTATCTTATTTTACCCATCATTGTCATTCTCACCTTGCATGAATACAACGATGTCGTTTATCAATGGCCTTATTCCATCGAACCGGTAAAGCCCGTTGAGGCGATCGTTGTCAAAAACGTGGATGGGGATACGATCAAAGTACGCATCAACGGTGAAGAAGAAACCATTCGAATGATTGGTGTGGATACTCCCGAAACTGTTCATCCGAGCAAACCGGTTGAATTTTACGGCAAAGAAGCCAGTGATTTCACCAAATCTTTGTGTCCGACAGGCACTAAGGTTTATTTGACTTTCGATTGGGATCCAAGGGATAAATACGATCGTATGCTGGCATATGTTTGGTATCAACGGGATGATCAATGGATATTGCATAATCTGAATCTCATTGTTAATGGATATGGCCACGCTTACACCGTCTTTTCATTTGACAAGGAATACATGAGTTTGTTTATGCAGGCAGAACAACACGCCAGGCAGAAAGCATACGGACTTTGGCGAGATTATGATTCTCTTTATGAGCAATCCCAATCACCACTTACAGACGAAATGAAAAAGGAAGAACCAAAAGAAGTGAAAACAACGCTGGTGATGAGTGAATCAAAAGGTGATTTGGAAATTGTCTATGTCCAGTATGAAGGGGCATCAGAGTACGTTGAAATCACTAATCGGGGAAAAACCAAGCAAACCCTTGATGGCTATAAACTTGTAAGCACCAAGGGGGAGGAGGAATATCTCTTTTTAGATCTCACCCTTTCTCCGGCAGAATCCATCAGGATTTACTCCGGACCTGAAGCAACAGAGCCTGTTTGGTCAACCGCATATGTTCACGCCAACAGTGGCGATGGTGTTGTTTTATTAGATGATCAATCCAATACTATTTCATTTTATTATTGGTAGCAGCAGGATTCACCAAACGGCGATATGGCCATCAGTCCTTTTTTCTGTTCCTGCCACATAAACACCGGCTTCATTTCTCAGGATGATTTGCCCTCTGCCAAATAGATTCGAATTCATCGACACCGTAATTTTATGTCCCATCCGATCCAATTCATGAGCTATCGATGATGTAAAATCCTTCTCGATCAAGATGTTTTTTTCTCCTGTCCATTGCCATCTTGGGGCATCAAGGGCTGATTGCGGATTCATTTGAAAATCGATCATGTTTGAAATCACTTGTAGATGTCCTTGTGGCTGCATAAACCCGCCCATGACTCCAAATGGGCCAACAGGTTTGGAATTTTTCGTAATGAACCCCGGAATAATGGTATGATAAGGCCTTTTATGAGGTTGTAATACGTTGGAATGTGTTTCATCCAATGAAAAACTATGACCTCTGTTTTGCAGAGAGATACCGGTACCCGGTACCACCAGCCCTGAACCGAAACCCATATAATTGCTTTGTATAAACGAGCACATCATACCCTCTTTATCGGCTGTAGCCAGATAAACCGTTCCACTTTGGCTGGGGTTTGAAGCCTCCGGGATCATGGCTTCATTACCGATCAGCTGCGCACGCTTGCTGATGTAATCTCGGTTCAACAACAGATGATAATCAAAAGGCATGTATTCAGGCTGGGTGATGTATTCTTTACCATCCTCAAAGGCTAATTTCAAGGCTTCAATCTCATGATGAAAATACCTGGCTTCTCTAGATAAACAATCTGTTCTTTCCAGTATTGAAAGAGCTTCAAGAGCGATAATCCCTTGCCCGTTTGGTGGAATTTCCCATATTTCATAACCCCGGTACCCGGCTGAAATGGGTTCAACGATCGATGCCTGATAACCGGTGAAATCCTCCGCTGAAAAATAACCTCCGGTTTGATCGGAAAAAGCAATAATTTGATGCATTAATGCACCGGAATAGAAATCACACGCATTGGACTCCCCGATACGTTTCAGAGTCTGCGCATGATCATTCAAACGGATAATTTCTCCAACTTGAGGCGGTTTGCCATCTTTTGTGAAAGTGTTAAACCAGTGGTTGAATTTTTCTTCCAGAAAGACCTTTTTATAAAACTCTGCTGCTTTCATCCAATTTTCACAAACTGTCGGTTGGAGAACAAAACCCTCCAATGCATATTTGATAGCTGGCTGTGCACATTCTTCCAAAGTGAGATTTCCAAACTGATCACAGCATTTTGCCCAACCTGCAGGGGCACCAGGAACCGTGACGGCTTCCCAACCAAAACGGGGCATTTCCTGAATTCCTTTCTCTTTCAGTTTTTCAATCGAGAGATTCTTCGGTGAATAACCACTGGAATTCAAACCGTAAAGTTGATCGCCTTTAGAAACAATGGCAAAATTGTCCCCACCGATCCCGTTGGAAGTAGGTTCCACCACTGTTAAGCAAATGGCAGTAGCAACTGCTGCATCCACTGCATTGCCCCCTTTGTGAAGTATTTCCAAGCCAGCTTGTGCAGCAAGCGGATTAGAAGTCGCAACCACGCCATTCCTTGCGATCACACAATTTCTCTTGGATTCATACGGATAATCAAACCAATTGCATTTCATCATCTAGCCCCCTCTACTCTTTTAAGTCTGCGAAAAAGCACCCTTTTGATTGGTTAACGGCATTATTTTCGTTATTCACATTATAACATTTGATTGATTTCTTTTAATAAGTGATCGAGGGGAGGGTTCCTTACTCTGTGATACTCTCACATAGTTCCTTCAAACTGAACGGCTTTAGGAGAACAATTGAAGCACCCGCTTCCAATGCCTTCAACTGAATACTCTGATCGGAACTCCCTGTGATGGCGATGATTATCTTTTTGGGGAAATGTTGTTTGATTTGTGCAATAAAGTCCAAGGAGGAACCAGATGACAACAGCAGGTCAACTAAAATATAGTCAATGCTCATTCGAATTCGGCATTCTTTAAGGGCTTGATCAGGATCATTGAATAAGTAACACACTGCCCCGGCATTTTTTAAAACCAACTCATACATATGGCGGTTTTCTTGATCATCTTCCAAAATCAGAAAGTGTTTTCCTGTCAAAGAGACTTTTTTAGACTCTTTTTTTTCCGTTTTTATGAGGTTTATTTCTCCTGGATTTAGAGGTAACAGCAAATGGAATTGACTCCCTTTGTTCAGTTTGCTTTCAGCCCAAATAGACCCAGACAATTCTTCAGTCAGTTCTTTGCAAATGCTCAGTCCAAGACCTGATCCTGGCTTTTTCATGGTTCTTTGTTCCCGTGTGTATCGATCGAAGATCATTGTGAGTTTCTCTTCGGGAATACCCGGTCCGGTATCCGATACCACAAATTTCAAATAGTCTTTGTTTTCAATTTTGCAATCGACCTGAACTTGTCCCTCATCGGTGTATTTGATAGCATTTGAAACCAAATTGTTAATAATTTTTTTTAAAGCCCTTCGATCGATGTAGGTAAAAGTCGGAATGTTGGCCGCAATTTGAACTGTTAATTTCAACCTTTTTTTCTTTGCCAGAATTTTCAGCCCTTTTATCAGGTTATTAATCAGCTCACGGATGTTTGTTTTTTGCTCGGTAATGGTGTAGTTCCCTGAATTGATCTTGGAAAGAGTGATCAAATCAGAAATAATGTTCAACAGGTAGTTGGATTGCTCCTCCATGATATTGAGAAAATTGCTTATTTGTTCATCTTTGATCAGACTTTGCATCAGCTCAATGTAACCCATGATAACGGTTAACGGTGTTCTGACATCATGAGAAATACTGGCGACCAGGTGATCACGGTAGAGGTTCTCCTTCTTTTTGTTGTTCAAAGTGATTCTCATTTCCAAAAAGATGCGGATAGCATCCGCTGTGAACGCTAATTCATCCATGATCTCATTGGTAAATTGATCTGAATAATCTAGAACATCAAAGCATAAGACCCCAAAATAATCGCCAAAAGGCTTCAACCTGACTTGTAAGGTTTTGGAACTATTTTCCTTTATTCCTGAGGCTAAAATGGAAGCTTTGACCTGTTGTGGAAACCCCTCTGGAAAGTAACCGGAGTTGATAATTTTGACATCTTCTTCGGGGTCAACGGCAGATAGCGAGTCTTCAAGAGGTATCACAACCGATGAGTAATCTATATGCTCATATCCTATCCCGGTAATATAGTGTTCTCCATCACTTTTGACAATCCAAAATGATGATTTGTCAATAAAAGGATAAGCAGACATGATTTCAGAAGAAATTTTGGAAAAGATCTGAGCGTCATCTGCATCGCTATTGAGTATGTTTAGTATTTTAACAATCATTTTAGTATAACCACCGTTAGTTTTCCGCACCGTTAATACCTTTGCTTTCAGATGAGTTTTCTTCACGTTTTAATACATCAGACACAATATTATATCATACATCACTTATTGTTCCAAAACAGCCTTCTTGGTTCTCGAAAAAAACAATAAAAATAGCCCGCCAAAGAGAATCTGGGGGCTATTTTTATTTTCTTATTAATGATTACTTAAATGCTTCGATGAAAGTTTTATAAGCCAGATAGGTTTCGTAAACGTCTGCCTTGCTTACGATTTCAAAGGGTGAATGCATACCGATGACCGGGACTCCAGCATCAACGACTCTTATACCCTCTTGGGCATAGAATTTTGCTACAGTACCGCCGCCGCCAATGTCCACTTTACCCATTTCGCCATTCTGCCAGCGAATACCCTTTTGATTGAGGAAATTCCGAAGGGCACCTAAAATTTCAGCATCGGCATCGTTGGCGCCGCCTTTTCCCCTGACTCCGGTGTATTTGACAAAAGCCATACCATATCCGAATTTGGTAGCATTTTTAATCTCATGTACTTCTTTGAAATTGGGATTTATTCCAGGTGCTACATCTGCTGAAAGCATCGTGGATCTTTCAAGAATAACTTCAATGGGTTGATCCAGTTTGTAGATCACATTGACTGCGTTAATGACTTTTTTCCAAAAATGGCATTTGGCTCCGGTACTACCGTCGCTTCCTATTTCTTCTTTGTCCAAAAGCAGAACACAAGCCGTTTTATCGGTTTTTTCCGCATCGATGATTGCACGAAGACCGGTATATGAACAAACCCTGTCATCATGACCGTAAGCACCTAACATACTTCTATCCAATCCAACGTCTCTGGGTTTTTGAGTGGGAACGATTTCGATTTCAGCTGAGAACAAGTCCTCTTCTGTAATACCATATTTCTCATATAATAAATTCAGTACGTTCAAAAGAACCGGTTCTTGCGCCTTGTCTTCCTTGTTGTAAGTAATTGCCCTGGAACCCAGAATTAGGTTTAGTTTATTGGCATCAAAGGCTTCATTGACATCTCCCTTTTTTCGATCAAGATGGGGTAATAAATCAGAAATGACAAAGATGGGGTCGTTGTCATCGAATCCGATTCTGATATCCACTTTTTCGCCGTTCTCTTTGATGACAACGCCATCCAACCCCAGGGGAATGTTATACCACTGATATTTTTTGATTCCTCCGTAATAATGGGTCGAAGCCATTGCAAATTCACTGTCTTCATAAAGGGGTGTTGTCTTAAAGTCAATTCTTGGAGAATCGACATGGGCAGCTACCATATTCATGCCATCTTTCAGATCATCTGTAAATCTGAAAAAGGCAGCCGCCTTTCCACGATAATTCACATAAACTTTCGCTCCGGCCAGTTTTTTTGGCGGCTTTTTCCGAAATTGTTCATAGTCGATAAAGCCGTTCGTTTGAGCCAGCTTAATGGCTTCATCGATCGAACGTCTTTCGGTTGTGGATTCTTCAAGAAATTTGGCATATTGAGCGTTAAAGGTATCAACGGTTTGGCTATCTCTCTCAGCCCAAACATTTTTTGGTTGTCTTCTTAATTTTTCCTGCATCTTTTCATACTTGTTCTTTGCTGCCATCCTGTTCTCACCTCATAAAAGAATTTATTGATCTATCAATTAGCAAAACGAACCTTTTGGTTAAAAATAAAGGCGACTTCAGCCGCCCTTATTTTGAAATATCGTAAAACGGATTATGCACTGTTCGCATTGCTGGTTGAAGATTATTCAACGGTTATTGCGTTTACAGGGCATGAGCTTGCTGCATCTTCAGCACATGATTCGTCTGTTTCCGGTGCAATGACTTCTGCTTTTCCATCGTCAGCCATTACGAAGACACTTGGGCAAAGACTTTCGCAGACACCACAACCGATACATATGTCCTTATCAAGAGTTACTTTTGCCATTCAAAAACACCTCCATCTTTTTCATATGATTTATCAACCTGGAATATTATAACACAAAGTCGTTGTACTGGATTCTCATTTTCTCTTTTTTTTAGTCACACGCTTTCTCTATGCTATAATATCGCAAAAGAAAATACAGTGGAGGTTAACAATGGCAGAACTCGAAAAGCATTATGATCCGAAGGGTATCGAAAAAAAATGGTATGAACGATGGGAAAAATCAGGTGATTTTAAACCAACCGGGCATGGCAAGCCTTATGTAATCGTCATTCCACCTCCAAATATCACTGCCAGACTCCATATGGGTCACGGGTTGAATCTAACACTGCAAGATATTTCAATACGCTTTCAACGCATGATGGGAAAGGATACCCTTTGGGTTGCCGGAGAAGATCATGCAGGGATTGCCACACAAAACGTGGTTGAAAAAAAACTGAAAGAAGAAGGCAAAACAAAAAACGACCTGGGAAGGCAATCATTCATTAATCAAACATGGCAATGGGCAGATGAATATAGAGGACATATAAGGGATCAGATCAGAACCATTGGATGCTCTGTTGATTGGTCCAGAGATCGTTTCACTCTGGATGAGGGGCTGAACAAAGCCGTGAGAAAAGTATTTGTAGCCCTTTATGAAAAAGGATTGATTTATCGGGGGAAATACATCGTCAACTGGTGTCCCAGATGCAATACCGTGCTTTCCGACGAAGAAGTGGAACATGTTGACGAAAAGTCCAGCCTTTGGCATTTTAATTATCCTCTGAAAGAGGGTAATGGCTTTGTGACCATCGCCACCACCAGACCGGAAACCATGCTTGGCGATACAGCTGTAGCGGTTAATCCTTCCGATGAACGGTATAAAGATTTAATCGGAAAGACCTTGATTTTACCCATTATCAACAGAGAGATCCCGATTATTGCCGATCAGTATGTGGACAAGGACTTTGGCACTGGCGCAGTCAAAGTAACCCCAGCACATGACCCCAATGATTATCAAATGGGGATCAGGCACAATCTGGAATTTATTGAAGTAATAGACGAAAATGCCATCATGAATGAAATTGCCGGTATCTATCAAGGCCTCGATATTAAAGAAGCCAGAAAAAGAATCGTAGAGGAAATCGAACGTTTGGGTTTACTTGAAAAGATAGAAGATTACACCCATTCGGTCGGCCATTGTTATCGATGTGACACAACCATCGACCCCAGATTGTCCGATCAATGGTTTGTAAAAATGGGCCCTTTGGCTAAAGAAGCCATTGAGGTTGTCGAAAATGATCGGGTTAAATTCTATCCAGAACGATGGAAAAAAGTATATCTCAACTGGATGTACGATGTTCACGACTGGTGTATTTCCAGACAACTTTGGTGGGGTCATGCCATACCGGTTTGGTATTGTGAAGACTGTGATCATATCATTGTCAGTGAAACAGATCCCACAACATGTCCTGCATGTGGTTCAACCCATTTGAGACAGGATGAAGACGTTTTGGATACGTGGTTTTCCTCAGCATTATGGCCTTTTTCAACGCTTGGGTGGCCAGAACAAACCCAGGATCTCGAAAAATACTACCCCACCAGCACATTGGTAACGGGATTTGACATCATTTTCTTCTGGGTGGCCAGAATGATCACAATGGGCATGGAATTTATGGAAGAAGTTCCCTTTCACCATGTATACATCAATCAGCTGATCCGTGACAAAAAAGGAAGAAAGATGAGTAAATCACTTGGTAACGGCATTGATCCCATTGAGGTTGTTGAAGAATACGGTGCTGATGCCATGCGCTTTACCTTATCCATTTTGGCAGGCCAAGGGCGAGACATCAACCTGGATGTTAAAAATATTCTGAATTATAAACACTTTGCCAATAAGATTTGGAATGC
>DAOTHY010000020.1:0-30700 GCA_035447925.1 Thermotogota bacterium | reverse complement strand
GGGGAATCTTCGAACACGTGGTGATACACTCAATCAAAAACGGAACATTCTTAGCCAACCTCGTGATCAAAAAAAATGACACACAACAGGAAACCGGAAGGGTCAATCAATACCTTGAATTGGATGCCAGACCCTCCGATTGCCTTGTTATTGCCAACAAGCTGGAACTTCCGGTTTATGTGACAAGTGAAGTGCTGCTTGAAGCCTCGATGAGCGGTTCGATCACCACAGACATTTCCGAGGAAGAAGACCAAGAAAAACAGGAATTCAGATCATTCATCAACAATTTCAACATGAACGATTTGAAACAGTACCTAGACCGGCGTGAAGGCAAAGATGAGAGCGAAAATTGAAAAAGGTAAAGGATATCACATCATGTAGTTTTGAACTGTTGAAATACGATAAGCGGCAATGGGGGACGCTTTGGAGGGAACTGGTTTATTCGCATGCACCAACGCTGTTTTTGCGTTATATGCAAGAAAACCAGTTGGATTGGAACATCGTTCGAACGTATTACGATTTATTGGATAGACGCAAATTCGACCGGCTCTATTGGAAATGGCAAAGGTTTTCTCAAGATATTAAAGGTGTGCTTTTTGAAAGTGCCGGCAGGATTTATCGTCAATCAATAGCCGATTTTGGCATTTTTCTATCTGTGGGGATCAATAGATCAACTTATTCCTTTCTTGAAACAAAAAAGGGTGTGGCCATGTTGATCGATATTTCTGTTTTATGGGGGGTTCAAAATGAGAAAGAACTTAGACAGGTTTTCCAGGTGGATGAAATTACAGCATTATTCACCGACAACTATCAAAGAATACACACGGGAACTCAATAAATTTTATGATTTCTTGGAATCCGAATCAATGGAATTAGAAGAGTTGCAACTTGTTGATATCGAAGATTATGTTTTCAGTAAAGATGTAAACGAACGGACAAAAAACCGAACACTTTCTTCCATCAAATCCTTTTACAACTACTTGCATTCAAGGGGTATCGTTGCCAATAACCCCGCAAAGGGTGTAAAATCTATCAAACTCAGAAGAAAAAACCCCGTTTTCCTACAAGAAGACGAATATCAATTGCTGATGCAAACCATCAGTGAACAGGCGAGTGGGTTTGTGGGCCTGCGGGATAAAACCATCGTCAGTTTGCTTTTGGGTACCGGTATGCGGGTAAGTGAAATCACCTCCATGCAAATGGGTTGTGAGCAAAAAGACCGGACGGGAAGGTATTCGCTGGAAGTCATGAGAAAAGGCCAAGAAATGGATTACGTCTACATCAATCACAAGATCTCCATTCTCTTTGAGGCGTATTTATGTGAGAGAAGAACACTGCAATCAGATTCAGACTTTATCTTTTTAACATACCGACAAAAGCCCCTGGACAGAACGGCGGTTTACAGAATGGTAAAAAAATACCTGGAAATGTCCGGGTTGGATAAGAAAAAAATGGGACCGCACGTTCTCAGGCATACGTTTGCCACAGCACTGATGAGTAAAGATGTTTCACTCTATAAGATCAAAGAGCTGATGAACCACAAAAGCCTTTCAACCACGCAAAATTACCTCCATGTGATGGAAGAAGACTTGAAAGACGTGGTAGAAAAAATAGATTTTTAAAAGGAAAGGGGTGTCCATGGAAGCCTTTTCACAAACCAAACTTGAGTTTAATAAAGTCCTCAATATCTTAAAGGATTATGCCTTTTCAAATTACGGAAGGACAGAGGTTCTTGGTCTCTGCCCGGTTAAGGACCCAGGCGAAGCGTTAAAAAAAACCAGAGAAATGCAACATCTGATGTTTCAGGAAGGAGAACCTCCCGTTGGCGGTATCTTCGATGTCAGAGAAGAGATTGAAAAGGTAAGAAACGGGGATGTCCTGGAACCGTTGGAACTGATCAAACTGAAAAATACCGTTCTTGGCGTCCAAACGCTCATTTCGTGGTTTGAAAAACTGGAGGAACCCTACCCGTCGATCCGTTTTCTGGTGAATTCTCTTTCCGGTTTTCCCTCCTTTACAAAAAAAGTGGAACTGGCCATCGATGAACAGGGTGAAGTAAAGGATTCAGCATCAGCAAGGCTTCGTGAGATTCGAACTGAAAAACGCCGAATTCTCAACAATCTGAAAAACAAGTTGGATTCCTACCTGTCCTCAAATTTTTCCAACAATCTGCAGCAACCCAGTTATTTTCTAAGAGACGGCCGTTATGTGCTCCCCATCAAAAACACCAGCCGATCCAGTATCAGGGGAATCATCCATTCCACATCCGCATCCGGCGCTACCTATTACATGGAACCGGAAGCCCTCGTGGAACTCAACGATCATTCGAAAGAGATCCACGATCGAGAACGTGAGGAAATCAACCGGATTTTGAGAGAACTCTCGATGTTTATCCTGAACAATATCAACACCTTTGACCACAACAACGCCAATCTGGTGATATTTGATTTGCTTTGGGCAAAGGCAAAATACGCCATCAAAAATGGCGGTGTGGTACCGGAACTATCAGAAACAGCAGATTTCACACTGCTGAACGTGAGACATCCACTGATCGGCGAACGATGTGTTCCACTGACGGTTTCATTGGGAAACGGCAAAAGGGGTATCGTCATCACAGGACCGAATACCGGCGGGAAAACGGTTACATTAAAAACCATCGGACTCTCACACCTCATGGGATTGTCCGGAATCCCAATTTTGGCGGATCGAGGAAGTAAAATAGGCTGTTTTCATTATATAATGGCCGATATTGGTGATGAACAATCCATCGAACAATCTTTGAGTACCTTTTCCGGACATCTGAAAAATATTACTCAAATCGTAAAATTGGCGGATGAAAGAACTTTGGTTTTATTGGATGAATTAGGAGCTGGAACGGATCCTGTAGAGGGGGCCGCTCTCGCTTTGGGCCTGTTGGAAGTGTTGCTGGAGAAAAAGGCCATGATTGTCGTGACATCTCATCTGTCTCCTTTAAAATTGTATTGTTTTGGAAGGAAAGAGTTGATCAACGCCTCGGTCAGCTTTGATGTGGAAACCCTTTCCCCCACTTATCACCTACGTGTGGGTTTGGCCGGCAGTTCTAACGCCTTTGAGATTGCCAAAAGATTGGGAGTGCCCGATGAGGTGTTGGATAGTGCCGAGAAATTTAAAACCAAGGAATACGCCAATGTGGATGAAATCCTGAACACCTTACATGATGAAAAACGAGTTTTGGAGGCTGAAAAAGACAAAGCCCTACTACTGAGAAAGAATTTGCAAGATCAGGAATTTTTGATGCAGGAAAAGTTGGAAAAATTGAGAAAAAAGAAAATACAGGGATTTATGGAAGATATTGACGAACTGGATGAATTTTTAACAGAACTCAAGAAAGAAGCAGAAACAGCCGTCAGTAAAATTAAAAAAAGCAAAGAAGCCAGCCTGGATGAGATCAAGCAAGTGAACAAAAAACTGGAATTCATGAAGAAAGAAAAACTTGAAGACTTGAAATCGAAATTAGCCCGTGCGGACAGAACTGACAAAACGGTAAAATATGATAAGATACAAACGGGAGACTGGGTGAAAATCAAGGGGACTCAAGTAGCTTTGGAAATAATCGACAAGCGTGATGGTAAAGTGATCGTTCAAAATGGACCCCTCAAAGTAGAAGTTGCACCGGAGAGCTTGATCCCGGCTCAACACGACGAAATCCCGGATCAAGAACGAGAGGAAAAATATGCCTATTATGGGATCATGAACTCCCAAGTCTCTCGACAAAGCCAAGGGATGGGGTTCCACTCACAAAGATTGGATATTAGGGGAAATACGGTTGAAGAAGGTGTTGAAAAACTGAATACCTTTTTAGAACAAATGATGGTAAAAAGCCAAAAGATCGCTTACATTGTACACGGTAAAGGAACCGGAAGGCTGGCCGAAGGGATATGGGATTTTCTGAACAACGATCCAAGGATACAATCCTTTCGAATCGGCAAACCACAAGAAGGGGGGACCGGTGTAACGGTGATCGATCTTGAATAAATTCCTGGGGGGGGTAAAAAAGATGTCTGAAATGATTATCAAAGGGGGAAGAAAACTTAGCGGGGAAGTCAATATCAGTGGTTCTAAAAACGCAGTATTACCTATTCTCGCCGCCAGTTTGTTAACAAATGACAGAATATTGATCAAACGGGTTCCAGATTTAGAAGATGTGAGAACCATGTTAGAAATCTTGTCATCACTCAACATTGAAACGACCTTTAAAGATGGGGAAATAGAAATAAAGGCGCATGCCACTTGCAAGAATTCCGTCCCTTATCACTTGATCAGAAAAATGAGAGCCTCCTTTAACATCTTAGGTCCTCTGTCGGTTATACACAACGAGGCAGGCGTTCCTTTACCTGGAGGGTGTTCCATCGGTCCCAGACCGGTCGATTTACACTTGATGGGATTATCGAAACTGGGTTTTGACAATCGAATTGAACACGGTGTGGTTTTCACTCAAAGGAAGGTGAAACATCAACATTGCACCATAGACCTTCCTTTTCCTTCCGTTGGTGCCACCGAACAGATCCTTTCAGCTGCTGTAAAACTGACAGGAACAACAACCGTCATCAACAACGCCGCTAAAGAGCCTGAAATTTCGCAACTTATCGAGTTTTTAACCCGGATGGGGGCAAAGATCAAGGGCAAAGATACCTCATCCCTATATATAGAGGGCGTTGATCGCCTTCACGGTATTGAATTTGAAGTCATTCCCGATCGTATGGAAGCCGGAACCTATCTTATAGCCGGATTGATCACCAATAGTGCCATAACGGTAAACGGCTACATACCTGAACACAACCAAGCGCTGACGAACGAACTCATAAAGATCGGAGCACCCATTGAACTCAAAGGAAACTTGGCAAGCACGCATGAAACATCAAAACTGTTGGATAGTGCCTATATCCGTGCGGATATTTATCCCTTTTTTCCAACCGACATGCAGCCGCAAATGACCACCCTGTTGACATTGTCTCAAGGGCGTTCAGTGATCAACGACAAGGTTTTCCCGGAAAGAAATGCCCATGCGGAAGAATTAAGAAGATTGGGGGCACATGCCTATGTTAGGAACCAGAATATAATCATCACAGGCCAAAAGGAACTGCAAGGAGCCCCCGTTTTTGCCACCGATCTCAGATGTGCTGCGGCTTTAATCCTGGCGGGATTGGCGGCAAAAGGAGAGACATGTGTCCAGGAAGTTGACCATATCTTCCGGGGTTACGACCGCATCGTGGAAAAACTAAGGGGTTTAAAAGCAGAGATATCGTTGAAATAAAATAAAAGGATACCTTGAAAAGTGGATATTCTCATGTTAATACCCTTTGTCATTCAACAAGTATCGGTGTTCATTGAATCGACACAATGATGAAAACACCCAGACTCGTTATAGAAAGTTTACATTTATTGCCGTTTTAGAGTATAATCAAACAAACGAATGAATTGATAAAAAAATGGAGGTACACTATGGCTAAGTTTAAAGCATTGGAGGATTTCGCCAGCGAGGGAAAGGGCTCTGAGGATATCCCTGAAATTCTCCCCGTCATACCCATGCGCACTAACATGTTGGTGTATCCCGGCTCCGTGATTCCCTTTTACATCGGACGGGAAAAGTCTTTGAATTCATTGGAAGAATCCATTGAAAAGAAAAGCAGATTTTTATTTTTATGCTCACAAAAAGACATCCAAGACAACGAACCCAAAGAAGTGGATTTGTATACACATGGGGTTGTAGCCAGAATCATGCAGTTGATGAAGCTTCCCGACAACTCTTTTAAAGTGCTGGTAGAGGGAGTTGTCAGGGGTAAAATCATCGACGGGCTTGTTGATGGCGAATCCCTTTCTGCCAAGATTGAAATTTTGCAAATCAATTACCGCAACACCAAAGCTTTGGAAGTCCTTATTCGAAAAGTAAAAGACGAAGCGAGAAAATTCTTCCAATATATCAGAAGAATTCCCAATGAAGCCCTTCAGGCATTGGAAAGCACGGAAGACGCCGATAAATTCGCCGATTTAGTCGCATCCATCCTTCCTTTGAAATTAGAAGAAAAACAGGTGTTGTTGGAAATCGTTCACCCAAAAAATCGCTTAGAACTCTTACTGGAGATCCTCTTAAGAGAGAACGAATTGTTGAAAATAGAGGAAGAACTGGAACGAAAAGTTAAAGGAAAACTGGAACAAAATCAGAAAGAATATTATCTGAGAGAAAAGATGAAAACCATTAAAGAAGAACTGGATGGTACCGGTGATCCTGAGATCATTGAAATAAAAGAAAAAATCGAAGGGGCAAAACTGCCTGAAGATGTAGAGGAAAAGGCACTCAAACAACTGGAAAGACTGGAAAAATCCCCGACATTCTCGGCCGAATCCACAGTCATCCGTTCTTATATCGATTGGCTGGTGGAAATGCCTTGGAACGAGGAATCCGATGACATTATCGATGTCAAAATGGCCAGAACGGTATTGGACCATGATCATTACGGTCTGGAAGAAGTGAAAGAGCGAATCCTGGAATATCTGGCCGCCCGTTCATTCTCAAAAGGGCTCAAAGCACCTATTCTTTGCCTTGTCGGCCCTCCAGGCGTGGGTAAAACATCATTGGGAAAATCTTTGGCAAAGGCCATGAACAGGAAATTTGTCAGAATGTCATTGGGAGGCATGCGTGACGAGGCAGAAATCAGAGGCCATCGGCGCACCTATGTTGGTGCACTGCCGGGCAGAATCATCCAACTGATCCGTGAAGCGGGTGTGAAAAACCCCCTCATTTTATTGGATGAAATCGATAAATTAGGCCAAAGCTTTCAAGGAGATCCCGCATCCGCCTTGTTGGAAGTCCTGGATCCCGAACAAAACAAAACCTTCACCGATCATTATTTAGAAGTGGAGTTTGATCTCTCCAAAGTGATTTTCATCACCACGGCTAACGTACTTTACACCATTCCAGATGCCCTTCGGGATCGCATGGAAATCATTGAAATATCCGGTTACACTAAGGTTGAAAAGGAAAAGATCGCCGCAGGGTACCTCATTCCTGAAATCCTGGATGAGCACAACATGTCGGATAAAGTCGTCATCACCTCCTACGCATTAAGCGAGATTATTGACGGTTACACCAGAGAAGCCGGCGTAAGGAATCTCAAACGGGAAATCGCTTCAGTGGTCCGAAAAACTGCTTTAGAACTGCTCGAAAAAGACAAAACCGCAAAAAAGATCAGAAAGAAAGATGTGGAAGAGCTCCTGGGACCCCCTAAATATCTGGAAGATGAACGCCTTAAGAATCCCGAAATAGGTATTACAACAGGATTGGCATGGACAGCCGTGGGAGGGACTGTATTGCAGGTTGAAGCACTTTTCCAACCGGGTAAAGGCAATATCCAAATGACCGGTCAACTGGGGGACGTGATGAAAGAATCCGCTCACATTGCCCTCTCTCTGGCACGAGTTCGATGTCAAAAAGACTGTGCTGAGAATTTTTTTGAAAAGCATGATATCCACCTGCATGTCCCTGAGGGAGCAGTGCCAAAAGACGGACCATCCGCCGGGGTAACCCTGATTACATCCATCGTATCCTGTTTGAAAAACAAGCCGGTTAGAAATGATGTGGCCATGACCGGTGAAATAAGCCTTAGGGGAAAGGTCTTTCCAATTGGCGGTGTCAAAGAAAAAGTTCTGGCTGCATATCGAATCGGTATTCGGGAAATCCTCCTGCCATCGGCCAACGAAAAGGATTTATACAAAATTCCAAGTGAGATAAGAGAAAAGATCATCTTCCATTTTGTGGATAATGTTGACGAGGTTTTACAAATCGCTTTGAAGGACTGATCAACTTTGTATAAAGTCAAAAACATCGAACTGCTCAAAACGGCTTTTTTACCCAAACAATTGCCAAATGATATGGCCGACAGAAAATCGGTAGCCTTCGTCGGCCGTTCCAACGTAGGAAAATCGTCACTCATCAACATCCTGTTGAACAGGAAAATGGCAAAAGTCAGTTCAACTCCTGGGAAAACCCGTTCCATTAACTTCTACATCGTCAACGAAAGAGACTACTTTGTTGACCTGCCGGGCTACGGCTATGCCAGACGTTCCGCAGAGGAAATCAGGAAATGGAATACGCTGATGCATGCCTTTTTTTCGGACGCCAAAGCGTTGGAAATGCTGTTCGTGCTGATCGATTCCAGACATTCACTGATGAAAGCGGATCATATCTTTTTTCAATGGATCCTGGAATTTCAAATCCCCATTGCCATTGTACTGACTAAAACGGACAAGATCTCAATGCAACAGTTAAACGAAACCATTCAAATGACCCGCCAGGTAACCCGGCCTTATGGAGACTTCAACCTGTTTCCTTTTTCGTGTTCCAAACGAAAGGGAATTAGTGAATTGATGACATTTATAGGAGATGTACTGGATTGAAAAGGTTTAAATTCCGACTGGACAGGGTGCTGGACATCTTTATCAAAAGGTTGGATCAACAGCGTATGAACGTCCACCGGGCTCAGATGAAAAGAGATACCAAAGAAGTGGAAATCATCGAGTTCAAACATCACATTGTCGAACAGGAAAACCGGTTCTCTTATCTCATGCAGTCCATGAAAATCTCGCCTAGAGAATGTGTATCATGGGAAAACTATATCGATTATGAATACATACACTTGGAACAATATAAAAGTGAATTAAAACAATTGGAAAAACAGCTTGAAGAGGAAAAAAGAAAATACATCGCCATCGATAAAGAGTGTAAAACCCTCAATAAATTGAAAGAAAAGAAGAAAACAGCCTTTTATCTGGAACAGGATTTAACCGAAAGAAAAGAAATGGACGAAATCGCAATTCAAAGGATCTTTAAGAAAGCAAACACCGAAGGAGGTTTTTGATTTGGCGTACTCAAAATGGGAACAGCTGACCTGTGTGGAACATCCTTTAGTACAGCATAAACTCACCTTAATGCGAGACATACAAACAGGCCCCAAAGAATTTAGGGAATTACTCCGGGAATTAACCTTGCTGCTGGCCTATGAAGCCACGGCAAATCTTAAAACAAGCATCAAAGAAGTTCAAACCCCGATTGGTACGACGCAAGGGAAAATCATCAGCGACAAGGACGTGGTCATCGTACCCATACTCAGAGCCGGCTTGGGTATGTTCGATGCGGTGCTGACGTTGCTTCCAAATGCTTCGGTGGGGTATATCGGTGTATACAGAGACCCAGATACCCATAGACCGGTAGAATACTATGCCAAGATGCCCGAATTGAATGAAAAAGAACTGTTTTTACTTGATCCGATGTTAGCCACCGGTCATTCAGCGATCAAAAGCATTGATATCCTGATCAAGCAAGGAATTGACGAAAACAATATCTACTTCCTTTCTTTGCTTTCGGCTCCTGAAGGAATCAACGAAATTCTATCGGTCTATCCAAAAATAAAAATCTATACCGCATCAGTAGACGAAAGACTCAATGAAAAAGATTATATCGTACCGGGTTTAGGAGATGCTGGAGACCGTTTGTACAGAACAAAATAGTAAAAAAAGCGGGTTTAAAACTTCCTTCCCCAAAGAAACAGAACAATACCCACAATCGAAGCCGTATACACCGTGTTGACTATATCTTCGGTGGAGTCTAAGTATTCAAGATTACTTTCTATAAAAGTGCATGAACTCAAGAGAAATATCATCAGAACGATAGTCAACAAAATCAGAAATCTTCTTTTCATGAAAAATCACCTTTAGAAATTGATTAAACACCTGCTTGGCAACTCGCAGTGAAATTATATCATACATCAATCATTGATAAGGAGGGAAAACAATGTCTGAAAAGCTGAAATGGGGAATTCTTGGAACGGCAAACATTGCACGAAAGGCCTTAATACCGGGAATACTTGCTTCGGAAAATGGAGAGCTCTATGCATTGGCCGGAAGAAAAAAAGAAAAGGTCGAAGAATTTGAAAATCTGTTCAAACCCAAAACCGTCTATCATTCATATGAAGAACTCCTAAAAGACGATAATGTTCAAGCCGTTTACATCCCTCTTCCCAATGCGCTTCATCTGGAATGGGTGATCAAAGCGCTGGAAAGTGGTAAAAATGTCCTATGCGAAAAACCGATTGCGTTAGATGAATTCGAAGCCCAAACCATGTTCAATACTGCTTTCAGTCAAAAAAAGGTTCTGATGGAGGCCTTCGCTTACATTCACAATCCCCTCATCAAAAAGATGAAAGAGATCATCGAGAAAGGAAGTTTGGGGGAAATTAAAGCCATGGACATGATATTTACCTTTGACTTGACTCAAAGGGAAAAGGACATCCGCTGGTCAAAAGCTCTGGGGGGGGGTGCCATGTACGATTTGGGATGTTATACACTGCACTTGATCAGGCATCTGGCCGGAAAAGAACCAAGTGAAGTCAAATCATTTGTGAAAAGGACAAAATTGGGTGTAGATGAATCCACTACGGTTATCATGAATTTTGACCAGCAGTTTCACGCCACATTCCACGTGGGATTCACAGAACAGTTTAATCAACGATGCCAGATTCACGGCTCAGAAGGTTCTCTGATAACTCCTTTTACATTTAATGAAAAGGGAATCTTGAAATATTATATTCAAAGGGGAAAAACAATCACTGAATATACGGTTGATTCGCCTGATAATTATCTACTGGAAGCCACTCACTTTGCAAATGTGGTGTCGGGAAAAGAACAACCTGCCATCTCTATCAAAGATTCGGTAATGAACGCTTCCTGGATCAGAACAATATTAAACCCCTTTTCAAATTAAAAACTAATGGGGAGGGCGAGTGCCCTCCTCTTTTGAATACCGGTTTCACAGTTTTAAATCCAAAACTGCAAACCCTTTTTATAACACAAAACATGGTATAATAGAAAACATACACAAAAACTCTTCAAAAGGGGGATAATTCATCATGAAGGTATTAGGCTTAATATTTGCCGGCGGCCGAGGTGAAAACCTGGGGTTACTGACAACAAAAAGGGCTAGCGCTGCTTTGCCGGTAGCTGGAAAATACAGAATGATAGATTTCACCATGTCCAACATGGTTGCATCGGACATCAGGCGTGTTGGTGTTTTGACACAATACAGCCCCAGAAGCCTTATCGACCATCTTGGTTCCGGAAAAGAATGGGATTTGGACAGGAAACACGGTGGGTTGGCCCTGTTACAACCTTATATGGCCATCAGCAACAAATACTGGTATCGGGGAACAGGCGACGCCATCCATCAAAACATGACCTTCTTGAGAAGAAGCGACGAGGACTATGTGTTAATGGCCTCTGGTGACCATATTTACTCTTTCAACTACTCGGAAATGTTCAATTTCCATTTTTCGAAAGGCGCAGATGTCACCTTTTTGTACAAAGAATTGGATGAAACCTACAATTTATCAGAATATGGCCAGTTGGAAACCGATTCGGATGGAAGAATCATCCGATTTGAGGAAAAGCCGTCACAACCCGTTTCAAAAAAGGCCTTTTTAGGCATCTATTTCCTAAATAAGCATTTGTTAATGGATTTACTGTATAATACTATCCCGCAATCCGACGGCTATGATATTTTATTGGATGTGCTGATTCCCAGTTTGAACAAACTGCGTTTTTACGCCTATCCGTTTGACGGCTATTGGAGAAACACCAAAAAGGGGATAAATGAATACTTTAAAATCAACATGGATCTGCTGAATAACGAAGTTCGCCAACAGCTTTTCTACACCGGCAACAACGTGCATACGAAACTGAAAGACCTGCCCTCTCCTAAATGTACCGGTACGGCTCATGTGGAAAATTCGATCGTTTCAGATGGATGCATCATCAGCGGCAGGGTCATCAACTCGATCATTTCCAGAGGTGTCCAGATTAAGGCCGGAGCAGTTGTGGAAAATTCAATCGTTATGCAGGATACAGTCATTGAAGAAGGGGCGCATGTGAAATACTCCATATTCGATAAAGAATGCAACATCAGAACGGAGAAGAGATTAGTCGGCAGGAAGGACGACCTTTTGGTATTTGAAAAAGGAAGCGTCATTTAAGGGGGGATTGTGATGCATTCATCTATTGTTGCCATGGTATTAGCCGGAGGACAGGGAACAAGGCTGGGGGTTCTGACCGAAGATATCGCCAAACCTGCTGTTCCCTTTGGCGGAAAATATCGAATCATTGATTTTGCTTTAAGCAATTGTGTCAATTCGGGGATATACAAAGTGGGGGTACTGACTCAATACAAACCACATAAACTGAACGCTCATATCGGTATCGGAAGACCTTGGGATCTGGATAGAAAAGGTGGCGGCGTCACCGTTCTTCAACCTTATACCTACGAAAGCGGTAAAGCATGGTTTAAGGGAACAGCGGATGCCATCTATGAAAACCTTGATTTTCTGGATGAAGCCAATCCCAAATACGTTTTGATTCTCTCTGGAGATCACATCTACGGCATGGACTACATGGATATGCTGAATTTTCATATTTCAAAGCATGCCAAAGCCAGCTGTGCTTGTATGAACGTGCCCCTTAATGAGACCTTCAGATTTGGCATCATGGTCACAGACATTTCCAAACGCATCGTTGAGTTTCAGGAGAAACCGCAACAGGCCAAAAGCACCTTGGCTTCTTTAGGAATTTACATCTTCAACTGGGATTTTCTCAGAGAAGTTCTCATTCAAGATGCAAAAGACGAATCTTCCAGCCACGATTTTGGAAAAGACATCATACCGAAAATGGTAGGAGAAAAAGATGACATCTTTGCCTTTGAATACGACGGTTACTGGCGAGATGTGGGAACCATTTACTCCTATTGGGAATCCAATCTGGAACTGATTCAATCCATCCCGCAATTAAATCTTTACAACAATTCCTGGAGATTCTACACGCGCACAGAAGAAATGCCACCTGCTTATTTTGGCAAAGAATCTGTATGCACGAACAGCCTGGTCAGTGAAGGTTGTGAGATTCACGGGGTTCTCAACAAATCTATTCTTTTTCAAGGCGTTCAAGTGGGAAAGGGATCTCTCATACAAGATTCCATTATTCTGACTGGAGCTACAATTGGCGATGGGGTGGAAATATCCAATGCCATTATTGCAGAAAACGCCCAAATCGGTTCAGGAACCAAAATAGGTGTGGGAGAATACGCCGAGAACGAAGAAAATCCCGGAGTATATAATTCAAATATCAGTGTTATCGGGTATCATGCAATCATTCCTGAAAATGCTACAATAAGCAAGAACTGTGTTGTCCATAACGGTGTCAAAGAAAATGCAACAGATAATTGGCAGGTTCCAAGTGGAAAATGTGTCCGATAGTAAAAATATCAAGATCATAAAGGGGTATTGAATGTTTTTCGACTTTTTCTCGCTGAAAATTAAAGCGGAAAGCAAAGCAACGGATGAAGCTTTTTTGGGTTATTTCTTTGGAAAGACCAACGAAACCATTGAATACCGTTTTATTTGCTTTCCAAGACGTTTTTCCAATCAAATCGTTATTGACCTGAATTTACCCCTCGCCAATTTTAGGGAGAGTCTGAACAATTTCTATGCAGATGTTGCCAATCATTCAGTAGAAGTCAGTGAAATGACCGGAGAATTCATGCGTTATCTTCACAATCAGATTGACAAACTGGGTGGACGTGAAGGGATCGCTATCCGTTTGTCAAAAATCATACAAAACAACGAAGTGGACATCATTAGATTTGAGATAAACGAAATCTTTAAAAATTGGACCAGTTCGTTGGATCTTGAGTTGGTCGTCGAGACATCCACTTACGAGGAACTGACCAGTTCGTTCTTAGGTGATGTTGACAACGGACTGTTTCTGGATTCTCTGAGAAGCAGAGACGACATCATGAGCCTACCCGAGATATACCCCATTGTAGACCCATTGGAAGGTGTTTCCATTGACCAATTCGATATTGGGGACATGATCTACTGCACAATTTTGGGATTTACGGATGAAGACTCCCAACGGAAACTCCTGGAAGAATATCCCGGTCATTTTGATGCGGAGAATAAAAACATTATTCCCTTAGAGGCCGTTATCGTTTCAAAGGAAATTATGCCTTCGGTATCCAAGAATTTTGTGCTAATCAAAGTACAAATGGGCACTTTTTTTGTTGCAAAATCCATTGTCCTCAGGAGCATCCGGCTCATGTATGATCCGGAAAAGATGAAAAAACGCTTGAGTTCACTGAAATCAGAAGCAGCCAGTGATTCTTTATCATTAGCTGAAGTCATGAGCAAAAACAGACGGATTCAAGCGAGTTTGAACAAAACCATCACTGAAAAAAAGAGCAGTGGTTTCGGCGACTTTTTTCTGACGACCTTACTGCTATTAATGGTAACCGGTTTAATCGTCATCTTGGTTTATTTTTTCCTGCTGACTTAAACCAGCGACCAATAGAAAAGGGGATTCAAAAAGACTATCGAATCCCCTTTTTTTCTTTTATGGTTCCTCTACGGTTGGTTGAATCAGCATCTTCACCTTTTTTTCAATCAGTGATAGTTCTTGATTCCATATCTCTCTCTTTTTCAGTTCATTAAGAATTGACAGAGCCGGCTGTTTTTCGCCTTTGTTCATGAAAGCATATACCTGGCCGATCAAGGCCTCTTTAAAATAAGGTTCTTGGAAATCCACCTGTTGGAAATACGTCAAAGCCTGGTCGTTTTCATTAAAATGAAGCGCACAAATTCCTAGACCGATTTGAATTCTGCTGTCCTTCAAACCCAGTCTTAAACAATGAGAAAACACCTGTCTGGCTAAATCGTAATCTTCCCTTTTTACAAAAGCAACACCCATATTGTAGTAAACCAAGGGATTATTTGGCTCCTCCTCGATAATATCTGCATACATACTGAGTGCATCTTTTACCTTTCCGCTTTTGAGGACTTCATTCGCTTGTTTCAAACTGTGAGAAGAAAAAACCTGTTCCCGATAATCCATGCTTTCAATCAGTCCTTTGAGCAAAATATGGAATCATATAAATAGCATAATAGATAGAATCCGAGTAATCGAGTCCTGCTATTCTTAGGGAAATGCTCACCGTTTTGATTCCCTCAAAAGGCAAAGACAGGTTGTAGTTGATCTTTTGAGTCAGGACAGTGATGACCTGTGAAAAATACTCCTTTAAAAACGTCTCCATATCCGAATTGACAACCATTCCTCCGGTTAGCCTAGCCAGCATCTTCACCTTGTTGGGAACAGATACATTGCTTAACACAAACACACTCACGTTCTTTGAAAACAAAGCCGGAGCGATGTTTTCAAATTTGAAATCATAACCGTCATATTTCCATAAGACCACGTTAAATTCAGTTTTTTTAAGTTTTTGAAACCCTTCGGAAAAAAAGGTTCGACCGTCTGTGATCTCAAAAAAATTAACAGTGGAAGGAACGGTTTCCAATTGATACGGAACAAACCCGCCGCTATCAATGACACTTAAGAAAGGGGAAATAAACTGAAACCCTTTTCCAACGTTATCCAAAGCTCGAAATTGAATGTCCAGCTCGCTTAAGTTTGCTTCCACCGCATCAATATTCACAAAAGCCATGGGTTTTTCCTGAACGACGGTATACATTCTTAACCGATTCATGTTAAAATCCGTGACAGTTAAAACAGGTGAATGGTAGTCAATATCACTAACACCGGTTAATTCGATGTTCGTAGTATCAATGATCTGATACTCTGCTTCTTCCACAACAGAATGTGCGGTTAATACACCGTCATCCCATACCGTTAAAAGCATCCCGTCCGGGCCTACTGTACTGCAGACGGCCAAGGCATCATCTCTGAAAGGAATGGAGAATTCTTCTTCAAATGAGTCAGTACGAATGATCCTGAATTCTCTGGATGATAAATGCTGCAAAATGATTTGGTCAAAAGAAACATCCACATCGTTGATGATATTCACGGTGTAACCATCCGAAAGGTATAAATAGCGAATAACCTTTCCCGTGCTGCTGAGAATAGCCACTCGATTATTAGGTGGATCCAGGACATAGACATTGCCCATACGATCAATGGTCTGAACAAACGGCTTCCTAAATCCTTCGAACTCGTTTACAACTTCGCTGTTTGATAAGTCATAAACATAGACCTTCCCGGAATCCAAGTCAGAACAATACAGCATTCCGGTAATCTTGTCGATCACAATGGACGAAGGCGCCTTCAAATCCAATTCGATGGCACTGTTCTGACCGTACTTTGAAATAAAAATAAACTGATTGGCACGATCCAGTATGTAAATGGCTTCGTTATACACATCAGAAGCGACCGGATTATAAAAAAATTCATATGTATCGTAAAAACCTTTGATCTCGTTCATGTATTCCAAACCGAGAATGGGATTCTTTTCAGTTACTTCCTTGCCCAGCATTTCCAACACTTTCAGAAGAATAATAATTTCGGTTCGATCCGGTTCAATTAATAGAACGTTGTTCAGACTTTCGACCGCTTCGCTGGTATCACCGGTTTCAATATTCAACTTCGCAAGGAAATACCAGAATTTTGGAATGTCTCTTGGATAAACCGGCTTCTCGAATGCCTTTTCAATCATCTCTTGGGCTCGTAAATAATTCGCTTCACCCCAACTTTGAATCGCTTGCGAAAAATAGTACCTAGACCATTCCTCCTCAGGCATATTCTCCATGTACTCATCGATAGCCACCTGTTCAACGCTTTTCTCCTGACAAAACACCATGACAGGCGACTGAATCATAATGGCCAAAACAATCAGAAAAAAAAGCGCACCGTTATTCGTTCGTCTCACCAGCATCACCCTTTTTAAACAGCATGGACCCTGTTAATGCTGTCATGGAAAACACAACGAGAAAATAGGCTACTCCCACCAGCTGAAAAATACGGTTATCGGCTATGGATTGGCCGTGAAAAAACTCATACCCCATCCATTTGAAACCGTGTTTGAGTAAACAATAACCGTTCAAAGCCAACAGCATCGCCGAACCGATAAAAGATAGCCATAAAGTGGGTTTCAGGTTTTTCGAACTCAACCCTAATATCGCCATCCAATGGATAAAAACGGCGGTCAATCCCAAGACTGCAAATTGAATAAGAAATAATTGAGATGCAAAGAACTGTACACCGGAAAAAAGTTCCTCGATAAATCCAGAGGCAAAATCCAGCGAGAAAAAACCCACCAGACCGGTCAGACTCATAAAAAGCAATAAGACTGAGAAGAGGGCTATCAGAAGATATTTTAAAACCTCTTTTTTTAGCATCTTACTGATTTGAATCCTTTTTATTCTTTAATTGATCGATCACATAGCCTGCCATTTCTTTAAAGACTGATTCCATTTCAGTTCCCCGCATATAAAGAGCCGCCGGCTTCCCGTCCTCTGAAAGTCTCATTAATTCTGGGTTTTGAGGAATGCGTGTAATCAACGTCGTTTCCAATTCTTTGGCGAGCGTTTCTCCTCCGCCCTCACCAAATAAGTAAATGCGTTGACCGCAATTTGGACATACAAAATAACTCATGTTCTCCACAATCCCCAATACCTTTGAATTCAACTTTTGGACAAACAGTGCCGAGCGCATGGCATCCATGGTGGACACGCCCTGTGGTGTTGTCACGATGATGGCGCCGTCCATATCGCCAATGACCTGAAGGGCACTAAGCGGTTCGTCACCTGTTCCCGGAGGAGAATCGACGATTAGATAATCCAGTTCTCCCCATTCCACATCATTAACAAATTGTTCGATCATCTTCTGTTTAAGAGGCCCACGCCAAATTACCGGCTGGGAACGCTCAACCAGATTGGCAATGGAAACCGCACTTAAATTCGGATATACCTTGATGGGTAAAATGGTCTGCTTAGGAGTGGCTTCCAGTTTCTTATCGCCGATACCGAGCATATTGGCAACATTCGGACCGTGAATATCGATATCAATTAGCCCTACTTTAAAACCCTCTTCAGCTAATGCGGCTGCGAGATTCACTGAAACCGTGCTTTTTCCAACCCCGCCTTTACCACTTAAAACCATGATTTTGTGCTTGATTTGATTATTCATACTTCCTCCTCTTTATGATTTAACAAATGAATCAACAGACCGGATACCCGGCAATCCCTTTGGCCTCCTCAATGACTTCTGAAGGCAATCCCAATGCCTGCGAGATTTCAATAGCGGCCTGAGGAACATGGTCACTTTCGATAGGCTCTAGTCTGTGATCGATATAGAGATAAATATTCTGTGAGTTTAAAAGATCATCATGTTTCCTTAAAAAACCCGTTTGATACCTTTGATTACCATACAACAACGGCCCTGAAAAATGGGTAACGAATACCGTGATCGATTCTTTTGACGCCAAGTGCTTGACAACCGCCGAAGCCAAAGCATCCCCTTCCTTCGGGTTCGTGGCTGAACCGAATTCATCTATTAAATTTAAGTGGCATCCCACTTCAAAAACCGGCTTGATCCGTTTAACCTCCATGGCAAAACCGCTTAATCCTTCCTCCTCTTTGGATCTAAAAACACAGTTAATCGATTGAAACAGAGGGGATGAAAACACTTTGGCCGTTATGGGCAGGCCCATGGCGAAGGCCGCATAAAGCTGCCCAATGTTTTTTAAAGCGGTGGTTTTTCCACCCATGTTAGCTCCAACGATCACCGTTACCCCTTTATTAAGACGGATATTGACCGGATCGTAACGATACCCCTTTCTCACACAAAAATCTCTGACATCCTGGAAAACACCTTCTTGAATTTGAAACTCTCCGTTTTGGTTGATATCAGGCCAGCAGGCGCTGTATTGGTCTTTGTATTCAATCAAGGCAATATCACGATCAAACTCCCCGACGGCTTTCATTTGTGATCGTAAATAATCGGTATAGACTGAAAGGCCATCCATCAATTCGATCCTGTATCGTTTCTCTTCAGCTCCCATCTCACCGGTCAATCGATTGATTTGTTCCGAGTAATCCTCATCTTCTTGAGATCTAATCACCTTATAATGGACTGAAAAAGCGGTTTCGGAAAGAATCGTAAAATGATCCGAACGTCTTAGGGCGTGGTTACGAATGTCCGATCGTTCTAAAAGGAAATCCGTCCGGTTTTTCAGCGACAGATCATACCGTTTTTCCAATTGATCACATATCTTGCGTAATTGAACTTTTTCAAGATTTTGATATTTATCCATCTCCCTTCTCAATTCCACAGCATAATCCGAATCAATTGAGAAAAAAAACTGGTTTGTATCCCTGGGATCTAACATTGTCCAAACATCCGGCTGCAAGAAGAACCCGTACCATTCTTTGAGTTCGGAAAAATCTTCCAAAAGTCCCAAAAGCCGTTTAAAAAAGAAATAGAATTTTTTGATTTCAAAAAAATCCACAACAGAAGGCAGTTCGTTGTTTTCTAGTTTTTCGACACTGTGGGAGATATTTTTCAGCTCGGTCAAACAGCGTTTAAGCCCTTCTTTTTCAACACCTGGCAAGACCCCTTCCAACTTCTTAACCCTTCGATAATGCTGCGTCAAAGCATCTTCCTGGCCGGGAGAGAAAAAATATGGATTGTTAAACAGTCGTTTTCCATAATGAGAACTCGGAGAAAAGCGGGATAACAACGGCCTGATTTCTAAAAAATCCATTCCCTCTTTGTCCATTATCGAATCATGCCTGTCGATCATTATCTTTCCCATTCCAGACAGGCATAAGCCTGATGATTGTGAATGGATTCCTGGCTATTGACAGAAAGGTTAAACCACTTTACTCGCCGGTCTTGTTTTAACAGGATGGCCAAATCCCTGGCTACATCCTCCACAAATTTCGGATTGTCATAGCCCAACTCCGTGATGTATTTTTCGTCACTCCTTTTCAGCAGAGGGAAAACCGGTGAAGAAGCGGCACTCTCAATGCTTTCAACGACTTCCTCTATCCACACCATCTTTGTCATCTTCAATTTGACGGTGACATAAGCCCTTTGATTGTGAGCTCCACGCTCACTTATTGCCTTGGAACAGGGGCAAACCGTTTGAACCGGTACCGTTACAACCAAAACAAAGATAAATTGATTGTCTTTATCCAAAGTCGCATCAAAGGCACAGTCGATAACCAGTTGACTGTGAATGCCCGTCACCGGTGCATGTTTTTCAATTGTGTATGGAAACATCATTCTCATGTGGGCTTCATTGGCCCGTAAATGATGTTTCATATCCAGAAGGATTTCCTGAACATTTTGAAGCTCCATTCGGTTTGCATGACGATGGAGAATTTCAATAAAACGGCTCATATGCGTTCCCCTGAAATTTTCCGGCAAGTTCACATACATGTCCACCGTACCGATGGTATGCTGTTCGCCATGCTGTCTGTCCTTTAAAAAAATAGGGTAGCGGACATCTCCAACGCCCACTTTATTGATTGGAATATTCCTGCTGTCGCTTTCGTTTTGTATATCTTTCATTCATTTATCCTTTGTTTTTAATGGCAATATCGTAGCGTTCCAATTTATAGTACAAAGCCCTTAGACTTAAGCCCAGTTCTTTCGCCGTTTTAGCCCGGTTTCCCTGATTTTTGAACAGGATTTGTTCGATGGTCTCCTTCTCGACTTTTGCCACAACATCTTTTAATTTCCCTTTCAACAGCTTGTTCGTTTCAGCTTCTTTCATATTGGGCATGAGGAAATCGAAATGTTCAAGTGTCAATTCCTGAACAAAGGGCTGTGCCTTGATCATCGCACGGCCAATGGCATTATCTAACTCACGAACATTACCCGGCCACTTGTACTGTAAAAAAAGGCTGAACACCGAGTCATTAACACGCCGGATATCCCGACGATAGTCCTGATTGAACTTTTTCACCGCTGTGTAAACCAATGCCTTAAGGTCTTCTTTCCTCTCCCGCAGTGGGGGGATAAAAATCGGAATGACGTTTAATTTGTAATACAACTCCTGTAAAAAGGCATTTTCTTCAACCAGTTTTTCAAGGTTCGCACTGGAACCTGCAATGATTCTCACATCCAGCGTTTTTTCCTCGGAGTCACCATAAGGGGTGAACCGTTTGGTTTGTATATATTTCAACAGTTTCAGCTGTGTTGACTTGTCCAGATAAGATATTTCGTCGATAAAGAGCGTCCCGCCATCAGCTTCCTCCAAATACCCCATCTGAGGCCTTCCGTTTTTGACGGGAGAGCCGAACAATTCAATGGCAATGTTTTTTGAATCCATCGAACCGCAATTGGCTACAACTAATGGTTTATCGGTTCTGGCGCTTCCATTGTGAATGGATTGGGCCAGCAATTCCTTTCCTGCACCGCTTTCCCCACGCAACAACACCGTTGCATTGGTCCCGGCAACCCGCTTTGCTTGTTCAAGTGCAATTCGCATCTTTTCGCTGTAATGGACAATATCTTGAAAAATACCACCCGAATTTGTACGACGTAGAACCGACCGGGCATCGGCCAATTCCTCCATGAGTTTTGAGATTTCGGTAACATCGTGAATGACTCCGACGCTTCCCTTAAATTCATCTTTGACGTAAAGCGGCGTGACATCTACGATGACTTCTCTTTTTGTTTTACCGACAATCATACGCCGTCCCAACACAGGTTTTTTGGTCTTAACAACCAGCATATGCTTGCTCTCATCCTTATCGGCAATGTCTATGGTGGCTGGTTTGCCCTCAACTTCCTCTGCACTCAGCCCGGTGATACGGGTGTATTCGGAATTGACCATCAGGATCTTTCCGTTTTCGTCCGCCACAGAAATGGCATCCCGGGTGGAATTGATGATTGCCTTCAGAGTCTTTTCCAATTGTTTTAAATCGGTAACTTCTTCGGCCATTTTTTGTATATGCGTAACGTCCCTGAAAATAGCCGCCACGCCGATGATGTTCCCGCCCACATCAAAAAGGGGGACACGGGAGGTAATAATCGTGGTGTTTTTAAGCAAATGAACACGATCGTATTCAGGAATAGCTGTTTGCAAAACAATGTGTAAACGGGTGTTGGGAATAGCGTTTTTTACATCTTTTCCCATCACTTGATCCTCTTGTAAATCAAGAATATCCAAGGCGGCTTTGTTGATGAAAATCACGTTTTTATTCGAATTCGTGATAATAACGCCCTCTTTGATTGAATAGAGAACACGTCTGATCAATTCATCAATGATCGATTTAGCCATCTCTTTTCACCTCTTGATATAGCCTGACCCATTGCTGCAGAGAAATCTCTTCAGCTCTAACAGCATCAGACAGCCCGATTCTCGAAGCATATACCATAATATCAAAGTCGTAGTTATTCTTTAACTTCTTTCTTCGCATCATGAAACCCTGCCGTACAAAATCGAAAAATGATTCCGGATTGTCACCCAAGGGCTTTTCTTTTCTCGGAAAAAGTCTGATCACAGTGGAATCTACTTTTGGCGGTGGATTAAAGTGTTTTGGAGAAAGGGTAAAGACCATGTGAATGTCAAAATGATACTGCATAAAAATTGACAGTGATCCGTAGGATTTATGTCCCGCCTCTGAACACATTCGCAATGCCACTTCTTTTTGAACCATAAACACACAAGTCTTGATATTTGAAAAATCCCCCAAGACCTTTTTTATAATGGCCGTCCCGTTATGATAAGGAAGATTGGAAACCACACTAACACATTTTTCAGACAACTCCTCAGGAATGGATGTTTTTAAATAGTCGCCCATATAGAGTCGAAACCCCGGATAATCCCGAAAACGATCCTTAAGCGGCTGCTCTAATCTGCGGTCGATTTCAAAGGCATGAACCTTGTGACCTCTTTTCAACAATAACTGAGTCATCACTCCGGCTCCGGGTCCGATTTCCACACAATCGGATGGCTCATTTCCCACTAAATTTACAATACGCTCCACTGCAGATTGACTTGTAAGGAAATTCTGCCCCAGTGATTTTTTTAATCTGATCGTCTTGCTTTTTTCCTGATCATGCGCCGTAACCAACACATCCCCAATCTTTTTAACATTCACAACAATTATAACATAGAAAAATCACCAAAAACGCAAAGAAAAAGGCGGAACCGAATCCGCCTGACAGAAAACAGGAAACTAGAATCCCCCTATATATAAAAAGTTATTTCGCTTTGGCTTGATTGGCTACGGCGTTAGTGGCTTTGGCTATTTCCTCAGGATCTCCCAGGTAATAGTGTTTGATGGGATTCAGGGTATCATCCAGCTCGTAGACCAAGGGAATACCCGTGGGAATATTCAGCGAGGTAATTTCTTCATCGCTGATATTGTCCAGGTACTTCACAATAGCTCTCAGAGAGTTGCCGTGGGCGGCAACGATAACCTTTTTACCTGTTTTGATCATCGGGGCGATGGTCTCTTTCCAATATGGCAGACATCGTTCCAAGGTATCTTTCAGGCATTCGGTCTTGGGCAGCTGAGAAGGGTTTAAATCGGTGTATTTTCTCTCATGGCTGGGATGGCGTTTATCTGAAATATCCAGTTCAGGTGGTGGAACGTCGTAGCTCCTGCGGAGGATATGAACCGTTTCCTGTCCCAATTTTTTTGCGGTTTCCGCTTTGTTGAGCCCCTGAAGATCCCCATAATGCCTTTCATTTAAACGCCATGATTTGTAGACGGGAATCCAGAGTTCATCCAATTCTTCTAAAGCGATATTCAATGTTTTGATTGCTCGTTTTAAAACAGAAGTATAAGCCACATCAAACTGATAACCCTCTTCCTTTAAAATCTTCCCTGCTTTATGTGCTTCTTGTACACCTTTCTCGGATAAATCCACATCGGTCCATCCTGTAAAAAAATTCAGCTTGTTCCAAACACTTTCTCCATGTCTTAAAAGAACCAATTTGTACATGGTCTATTCCTCCCTCATTGAATTTATTTAGTCGTAATAATGGTCATTTGAACATTCTGACCTTCAGTTTCATCTGTCCTCAGGTTCATTTTCAGCCAATCTCCAAGGATTGTTCTGCGATTGTCCGGATCCAAAACATATACTTCATCGATCAATATCAAGACTTGATTTTCGTCATCGTATTCAAATGATTTGCTTTCGGCAACTAAATTCCCACGGGTAATCAACACCTTTGGGGATTCACTCACAGATCCTGAGTATAAACCCGAGTTTTGATCGATGTAAAGCTGATCACAATCGATGGAAATCACATCATCCGACTCATCCTGCTCAATCCTGGCAACAACATCCTTCGTGAGTGTTCCCTGATTGGTATCCAAATCAAAGGTCATATTTGTGGAAGTCGCTTCGCCGTTCTCGAATTGGATAAAAACACCTTGTGTCGCCTGAATGGTTTCCTGGCGGCCGTCGGCTTTCAGTACATCAAAGTTCTCGGAAACAAGTGTAATATCTTTGGTGATGATTTCAGAAGGCCCTCTGAACTCATCTCTATCCCCATAACTTCTAAAATCATCGCTTTTCATCTGGAAAGTCTCTTTTTCGCCTTCCCTTTCATTAACCTTAGACAAACGAATCTGTCTACCCTTAAGGGTATCATCATCCAGGCCTATTTGTATCTCAGAACCCCAGATTCTTTGATCGTTTGTTAAGTCATCGATATAAGCGTCTTGTTGTAAAAGAACTTTTTCATCCTCAGAAGAATAAGAGAATGATCTGGATTCAGCGTAAAGGGAACCCCTGGTCAAGTTAATCTTCTGATTTTCGATGGATTGCCCGTCATAAACCTTGTTTTTTCCGTCTATTTCAAGCTTATCACATTTGATATTCACCGGCGTTGCCCCTTCGGAGGGGATGATAACGGCATCCACATCACCTCGCAAAGTCCCGGTTTCATCTTCCAAGTCATAATCCAACTCGTTACTGGTTGCCTTACCGGTTTCAAATTCCACATAGGAACGCTCCTCGGTTAATACCCGCTTATCCTTTCCTTCCTCTTTATAAACGGTAAACTTCGGAGAGCGAAGGCTGAAGTCTCCTTGCCGTATCGTTGAAGGACCGTAAAATTCGGTTCGATCACCCAGCATCTTAAAATCATCCGAATCGATCTCAAGGGCCTTTTCATCCTGGGAATCTTTGTTTTTTATGGACACTCCCCGTCCCTCGATGGCATCATCCGCCATGGTAATCCGGATCAAATCACCGGTGACTTCCCGTTGATTGTCATCATCGTCGATATAAACATCACCGTAAAGAATCAGGATCTCCTCTGATTCGAAATATTCAAATGAATGGCTCTTGGCTTTCATATTCCCCTTAACAAGGTCCACACGGGAACCTTCCTGCTCCATTTTACCGGCAAACAGTCCCGTATTATTGTCAATGTCCATGATATCACAGTTGATTTCGATGACCTGTGTACTTTGCGAAGTGCTGATCAGCGCCTGAACATTCCCCGTCATCTGGCCTTTTTCATCGATCAGGTCATAATCCAAGGTGAGCGAAGTGGCTTTACCCGTTTCAAATTCCAAATAAATGCCTTCCTGTGCCAGGATTTGCCTATCTCGACCCTCATCACGGAAAATGGTGAAGCTTTCCCCCTGTAGAAAAAAATCCCCTTTGCTGATCTGTGAAAACTTATAGAATTCGGTGCGGTCATCAAACATCTTTAACTGTTTGGATTCAATGAAAAGGGTTTCATCCTGTGAAAAAGAGGTGATCACTAACAGGCAAAGGATGCCGATTAGAACACCGTAGAGAGATTTTGTTTTCTTCACTATTTGCTGTCCTCCAATATCCAAATATTTCCTTATTTCATAAATCTTAGAATGTCAAAATAGGTCACATAAACGGCCAACCCCATGATAAAGAAGAAACCCGCTGCGTGAATATAGCCCTCAATGACGGGGTTGATTTTTCGTCTGGAAATCATTTCAATCAGGTTAAAAACAATTTTTCCGCCATCCAAAGCCGGAAGGGGGATGAGGTTGATGATGCCCAGATTTAAAGTAATCAAAGCAAAGATCAACACCAACGATTCAACACCGGCTTTTGTAGCCTGTCCGATGACGTTGACAATCCCCACAGGCCCCGAAAATTCCGAAATACTTTGCTCGCCGGTAAAGATATTGCCAATAATCATGCCCATCCGTCTGAGCAGATTATTCGCCCATTGAAAACCCCATGAAATGGCCATTAAAGGATTGGATGTCCGGAGATTTTCAACCGGCGGCAAAAAGAAACTGTTGCCTAAAGCGCTAAGAAATACCTCCGAAGGGGTATCGAAACGTACATTTTCACCATTGCGAAGCACTTCAACAGATACAATGCCAAGGTTTTTCATGGTGGAGACTTCCATGATGGTTGAATCCCGTATACTGAGATAATGATAAGGTTGTTGCGAATCAGGGGGAAAATCCATGAATCTCAAAACCCTAAACAAATCATTTCCCTTTTCAATCTTGTGGCCGTTAATCGCCAGAATCTCATCACCATCTTGAAATGGTGCCTGTGTCGTCTTCAAGGTTCTCGACAGCGTATCAAATTCAATGCCGATCACCTTGCGCTCCTTGATCAGTTGATAACCTGCCAATACACCAGTGATTTGCAAACCGTTCTCACCCTCGATCATGATCGGCTTGTTGATATAGCCAGAAAGATCTAGGTTCTCTATTTCAACACCGTTGATTTGCTCAATATGAGTCAGTTGTAAATCTTCCGGAATTGAATCGCCTTTAATAACCATCTCAATCTGCTGTGAAAAAACCTTAGGCTGCACGCTGATTTGTTGAGATGAACCGCTACGGGTAACCGTTAACGTTACATTGTCAGAATTTTTGATTTTGGATGATAACTCATCCGTATCAAACAGCAACTTCCCATTCAGTTTGGAGAGAATATCATCAGCCATTAATCCGGCTTGCTGAGCGGGGGAAATGGGATCTACCTGTGCAATTCCCACTTGCGGGATTCCCCAAAACAAAGCAACAACAGACAGCAACAAATAACCGGCCAAGATGGAAAAAGCCGGGCCGGCTAAAGCTATAAAAAGTCGCTGCCAGGCGGGTTTGGAATAATAAAAACCCTGCCGTTTCTCTTCAGAAACGGATTCATCAATTTCGGTTGGATCTTCCCCATCCATGCGGACATAGCCGCCCAAAGGAAACAAGTTGATTTTGAAATCCATTCCGGAAGCTGTCCTTTTTTTGTAAAGACTCGGACCGAAGCCGATTCCAAAAGATATAATTCTAACCTTGAACAATCTGGCAAACAAAAAATGCCCAATTTCATGGATCATAACGATGGCGGTAAAAATTAAAACAAAACTAATAATCGTAAATATCATTTATTCCTCACTTTTCTTTTCGGATTCATAGGGGATATGCACATGAATATGCTCGCCAACTGTTAAATACATATCGATTAAATCAGGGTTAAAGGCACGAATGGATTCCGGGGTAATCCCCAGTTTAGAGGCAATGGAATTGATCGTATCCCCCTTTTGAATGGTGTAGGTGTACAAATACGGCTGGGCAGTCACCTTCCAGGCGGGTTCCAAATCGGGATTCCCGGCATTTAACGCCCAGAAAACGTAATACAGCGGAGACAGATCCAATTCCTTCAGGAATGGGAAATTCTCTTTAACCAGTTCCTTCGGTCCAAAAACCAAAATCTTCTGAGGTTTGGTGAAGGTTTTACAGATCAGCCGGTCTTGAGGTACTTTTGAAAGGTCGATGTAATATTTCACACCATAGAGAGAGTAATAATTACCCTCTTCACTAATCTTTGTATCAAAGCCGTCGTAATGTATCATAGCGGCTGAACGCAGCAACAATTTCCGGATGTTGGCATTTTCAAGATACACCGTGCCAAGGACGTAATCCTTGAATATTGTGATGGCCTCTTGTGTGGTCATCGTCGCTGAAAGTGCCGGATTGTAATAGAACATCAAATCGGCTGCAGCATCCTTTTTGGCCATTAAACCGATTTGTGAATAAAAGGGGATTTCCATGATCTGTGTCATCTGATTCGGATCAACCGTATAGGCTGTATTCAACCAATCCGAATACTTCTCTTTCGTTTGTTCAAAAACGGGATAAACGTTGTCCGGTCTGTTTAAATTAATCTCAGTCAACAAAGGACCAAATTCGATATCGACCCTGTAAACGGCACTATTTCGTGGAATAACAAACGTCTTACTGCGGATTTCTGGGGGGACAATCTTTAAGTCCGGATTATCCATCAGAATAATAATGGAATCTAATGAAAACAGGTCGATTTTTGATTTTACATTCTCATACCAGTCTGAGGGAATCTGGGTAATGTTAAAAATACCCACATCAATACCGCCAAAATTGAGTTTTAAAAACGCATCAAAACCCGATTCGGTGGTATCACTGACCACAAGGGGAATATGACCCTTTAAGTCCTTGATCAGCTCCGCTGTCATCTCTGAACGGGGAGGAGCCACACATTTCGTGTTCAATTCATCTAAAATCGTTCTTACGGGACTGTCTAACTGGGTTTGAGAAAAGATATTTAACGTAGTGGAATTACCTAAACCACCCGTACAAATGAGCAGCGGATCGGATTTGATTCCGGTGGTCTCCATAAATTCCATGACGGCATTCGCCTTGTCGAGAAAATCGTCCTTTATATCCAGCGTTAAGATATAGAAAGCAATTGAAAAGGAAGAGCAGGCAAAAAACCCGATCAGCATGAAGATGATTACAGCACGTTTACTCAATTTGATCCCCCCAATTTCCTGATAATTTCAATCTATTATAACACGCCATCAAAAAAAAGGGGGGGCAGAAAAAGCCCCCTCTTTACATCATGAAAAAACCATTGACGGAGGATTCCCCCTTTGATGATTCAGCTCTCAAAGCTTGCCGATATGATCGTATGCGCTCAAATCCATAAACCCATGCCCGGATAGATTAAATACAATGGTTTTGGCTTCACCGGTTTCTTTGCACTTTTTGGCTTCTCTGATAGTGGAGGCAATGGCATGGGCGGATTCTGGCGCCGGAATGATTCCTTCGGTTAAACTGAAAATTTGGGCCGCCTTTAAAATTTCAGTTTGTCCAAGATCGTCTGGCCTAACTATCCCCTCATTGACCAATCTGCTGACGATAGGGGATGCCCCGTGATATCTGAGACCGCCTGCGTGAATGGGGGGTGGGACAAAGGCGTAACCCAGTGTGTACATCTTCATTTTCGGTGTGAGTTTACCCGTATCTCCGAAATCATATTCAAACTTTCCCTCCATAAGGGTGGGACAAGCTTCGGGTTCGGACGCAATAATCTCGATATCTTTGTTCTGAATGGCATCCATCACAAACGGGAAGACAAACCCGCCGAAATTGGACCCTCCCCCCACACAGGCGATCAAAATGTCCGGTTTGATACCAGCTTTCTTGAATTGAAGCTTCAATTCCTCACCGATAATTGTCTGATGCATCAGAACGTGATCCAGAACACTTCCCAAAGAATAATTGGTATCATCATTTCTTACCGCCATTTCTACGGCATCTGTAATGGCCATTCCAAGCGAGCCATTGCAATCCGGGTCATCTTTCAAAATGGCTCGTCCGCCTTGTGTCCTTTCAGAGGGGCTGGGATATACTCGTCCGTTGTAAAGGTGGATCATGTGCCTTCTGCCCGGTTTGGTGTCGTAACTCACACGGACCATATAGACCTCAACATCCAATCCAAACTTGGTGCCGGCATAACTCAAAGCACTTCCCCATTGGCCGGCTCCTGTTTCAGTGGTTAGTTTTGAAAAACCATCTTTTTTGTTGAAATACGCTTGAGCCAATGCAGTATTCACTTTATGGCTTCCGGTGGGGCTAACACTTTCATTCTTAAAATAAATCTTTGCTGGGGTCTGTAAATACTCTTCCAAACTTGTCGCATGTACCAAAGGAGACGGCCTGTAAACAGCGTATTCTTTTAGCAGATCTTCCGGGATAGGGATCAACCGGTCTTTGCAATTGAACTCCTGTTCAACAAGCGTTGGAGGAAAAAGCGGAGCCAGTTCTTCCGGTTTAACCGGTTCATTGGTTGCAGGGTTAAGCATGGGCTCTATCTTAAAAGGAAGATCCGCCTTAATGTTATACCAGCTCTTCGGCATCTCGTCAAAACTCAGTGTGATTTTTTCTCTTTTCATGTTACTCACTCCTCTCAGAATTTTTTAAAGTTTTTTTCCCAACAAAAAAAGCGGGGAACTCTTTATTCTCGAGTTCCCCGCTTTCAGGATTTATGTTCAGTCGTCATTCATGCAGCGAAAGAGGACCGCCCTCCCAAAACGGGGCAGCGCCACCACCAAACGTTCATATTGACTTGTTGAAATGACAACTTATACGCTCTCATCAATACCTCTCCTAATTCTCAATTATAAGATATTAACAGATTTACGGCATTTTGTCAAGAGATAACCAGATGTGTTTTCATATACGCTCAAAACCCTCTTGAATATATTCCGCCCAAAACCGTCTAAAAAAGGCCAAAAAAGGAATACCGATCAAAACACCCGGTAAACCGAATAAGGAACCGGCGAGTAAGATGGCCAAAACAATTGCAAACCAGTTCAGCTTCATGCGAGTTCCTTGAATTCTGGGTTGCAACACCCACGATTCAAATTGGTTGGCAAATAAAAACACAATCAATATCTTTATCAAGCCGGGAATACCGCCATACAAAAACCCAAGCAACATCCCAGGTATGGAAACTAATGTAGGACCTAAAAAAGGGATAAAGGAGTTATTGTCAAAAGCTGTGGAATGGGATAAGAGATAACGTACCCCAAATAATC
>DAOTHY010000019.1:18897-33038 GCA_035447925.1 Thermotogota bacterium | reverse complement strand
GCAAGCAATACAGTTGAAGAACACTGTTTTCTATTTCAAAACCAGAATTTTTTTTCATTAAGTTCTAATGATATTGAAGAATTCAGTAATAAACTAATTTCTTTCTCAAAGAAATCAAAAGAAGAATTGTCGAAATATTGTATAATGGGGCAGAAATGGGTTATTGAAAATCGATCTTATAAAAATATGATGCAAACATTATTCGATTTGATACAACTATTATCTTAAAGAGAAAAAAGTAATCAGGCAAAGCTGTTCGTTTCTGAAGGATATTGGATTTCAATTTCCATAACCGCTTCATCTTTAAAGAGCTTTTGTAAATTATGAAGTATTATCGGATATCGCATTTGGAAAGTGTAAAATAGGATGTATAATATTCCCTGATGAAAATTTCTTTCTTGACTTTTTAAATCGTATTCATGGTCACTATCGAGTAAATTCAGCAAGAAGAACCCTGCTCGGTTCTCAAAAAGAGGTGAACCGTATGGCGTATTACATGAAGTTGTTGGAAAAGCAGGCGGACTTGGTCCGTTTAATCGAACTGGAACGTCAGGTGTGGGGATTTTCTGAGGCTGATGCCGATTCTCCGTTGACAATGAAGGTAATGTCTAGCCAACGATTTAAAATGGGTTATACCTTTGGTGCTTATGTAGACGGTGAGCTAATCGGTGGGGATGTTTTTTTTGCCTCGCTGGTTCAGGGAAGGGTCTACGGGCATTTGGTTTGTTTAAAACCATCTTACCGAAATCGAAATGTCGGCACACGATTTTTACTAGATACCTTCGACTATATGAAAGAAAGAGGTGTGAAGGAGATTTTCTGGACATTCGAGCCGTTGGATGCTGCAAATTCAAAGGTATACATCAATAATCTGGGGGGAAGGGCAACCGAATATATCAGTGACTACATCATTATTGAAGACATTATTAACGGCGGAGTACCCCTGGATCGCATGATTTGCGAAGTGGATTTAATGCATTCCAAAGAGGCTTCATCAGAATGTTTAGACATCAGTGAAGCGCTGAATGCCTATCCGCTCATCGGTTCTAAGAATTTTAAGGAAGAGAAGCGGATTTTGTTGGAAATCCCAGGCGATTATAAAGCCTTGAAAGCCCACAGCATACAAGAAGCAACAAAAATTCGCTTGAATTCTCGGAAGCTGTTTAGTGAATTTATCAACGATAAGGAATATGTAGGTGTAAAAATCATTTCGGGAGTGGATAATGCGATGATAAGAAACTTTTATTTATTGGAGAAAGGCGTGGTTGGAAAATGAAAAAGTTTCATGAATTTGAATACAAACGGCCTGAATACGAGTCTGTTAAAGCAAGTATTAACACCTTCATTCAAGAATTTAAAACAGCAACTTCAGTGACAAGGCAAATCGAATGTGTGAATGGAATCAATGCCGTTAGGCGTGATTTTGAGAGCATGAGCTCAATTTGCTCGATCCGCTATGATATGAATACCGCTGATGCTTTCTATGAGGCAGAAAATGATTATTTTGACGAGTATGAACCGTTGATTCAGGAGTTAGTGAATCAGTATTATGCTGTCTTAGTTGACTCTCCATTTAGAAATGAGCTTGAGGCTGCTTTCGGTCATCACATTTTTAACCTGGCCACGAATGAGATGAAATGTTTTAGCCCTGAGATTATCGAGGACCTTCAGCAAGAAAATGCTTTGGTGACAATGCACACCAAGCTGATTAGTTCAGCTGCTATTCTGTTTGATGGGGAAGAAAGGAATCTGGCGCAGTTAAGGGCTTATTTTCAATCAAAGGATCGCTCTGTGAGAAAAGCTGCTTACGAAGCTTATGCCTCTTTTTTCAGCGACCATGAAGCTGAATTTGATAATATCTACGATCGTCTGGTCAAGCTGCGAACAAAGATGGCCAAAACACTTGGATTTGACTCCTTTGTTGAAATGGGGTATATCAGACTCAATCGTACGGACTACAACGCCCAAATGGTTGCCGGTTACAGGAAGCAGGTGTTGGAAGAGGTGGTACCACTGGCGCTAAAATTGCTGGAGAAACAGTGTAAGAGATTGGGACTGGAAGCATTGACCTATTACGATGAACCACTCAGATTCAAAACAGGTAATCCTCAACCCAAGGGCACACCTGAAGAGATTGTCAAAAACGGCATGAAAATGTATAGCGAATTGTCCAGAGAAACCAAAGAATTTTTCACTTTCATGGAAGAAAACGGCTTGTTTGACTTACTCAGCCGAAAAGGCAAGATGGGCGGGGGCTATTGTACCTTTATCCCTATTGAAAAATCGCCATTCATCTTTGCCAATTTTAACGGTACATCAGATGATATTGACGTGTTGACCCATGAGGCAGGCCATGCTTTTCAGGTTTATTGCAGCAGGAATTATGCTATCCCTGAATACGTTTGGCCTACGTTGGAGGCCTGTGAAATCCATTCCATGAGTATGGAATTCTTTACCTATCCATGGATGGAGCTTTTCTTTCAAGAAGATGTTCTCAAACATCGTTTTGCTCACTTGAGTGAAGCTTTACTGTTCTTGCCTTATGGGGTTAGTGTGGATGAATTCCAACATGAGGTATATGAAAACCCTGAGGCTTCTCCTGATGAACGGAAAAAGATCTGGCGGAATATTGAACGAAAATACATGCCCATGCGGAATTATGCGGATAACGATTTTTACGAGAAGGGAACCATGTGGATGAGACAGTCGCATATTTTTGAAACGCCTTTCTATTACATTGATTACACTTTGGCACAGGTTTGCGCCTTTCAGTTTTACAACAGAATGGAACAAAACCGGGAAAAGGCCTGGGAGGATTACAAAAACCTCTGCAATGCCGGAGGATCCAAGCCTTTCCTGGATTTGTTGAAAATAGCTGGCATTAAAAATCCATTTGAAAGCGGTTCTGTGAAAGAATCGGTATTGGAGATTTTTAAACAGGTTGAAGCGATAGACGATTCCGATTTTTAACTTTTAAACAAAGTCCTCATGACAATCGTGGGACTTATTTTTTGCGCTGTTCTTTTAAATAGGGGCTGTGTATCCGAACGAATTGGCATGCTTTTTTCAGCAAGCTGAAAAAATCTGCTATAATCTGTTATCTTCTTAGCGAGGTGAAAATCATGCGTGATTTTGCGTATTCAATAGACCGGGACTATCAACGAGTCATGGATTTTTTGGCAGCGACTTTTGATCCGGAGTTGCAAGCGTCAAACTGGTTCCCGTCAAGGTGGGAGTATATGCATTATCATCCTTATTTTGACAAGGCCAATGCCAATAAAATAAGGATTTGGGAAATGGATGGGGATATTGTAGCCATTGTTCATTATGAAATGCGATTGGGAGAGGCCTATTTTGAGTTTCTGCCCGGATATGAGTTCCTGAAAGAGGAGATGTTCCTTTATGCTTTGGACAATCTGTATCAGCCCACTCCGGAAAATGACAGGCAACTGATTCTCTTTCTCAATGAATCGGAAGAAGATCAGGGGTTGACAGATCTGGCAGTGACGCATATGTTTGAACGTTTGGAAGATTATCCTCAATGTATGTCGGTTTTTGATTTATCTGAAAATTCATTGGATTACTCGTTGCCCGAAGGCTTTTCCGCTTGTTCGTTGGCTGAGGAAAATGATTTGAACAAGATTTCAAGGGTTTTATGGCGGGGATTTAATCATCCGGGTGAGCCGGATATGCAGCAGGAATTGGCGGACAGAAAACTGATGCAGTCTGCCCCAAATTATGATAAACGGCTGAATGTGGTTATCAAAACGCCAGATGGGCATTACGGTTCGTATGCGGGTATCTGGTATGAACCCTCACACAACATCGCTTATGTTGAACCCGTTGCAACCGATCCCGATGATCGAAGGATGGGGCTTGGAAAAGCAGCTGTCTTGGAAAGTATCAAAGCTGTTCACTCACTTTTCGGTGCAGATAAGGCATATGTGGGAACAGCCATTGATTTTTACCTGTCTTTGGGATTTAAAGAATTGTATTGCAATTGGGCTTGGAAGAAAATTTATTGATAACTCTCTTTTTTGTTTTCGTCGATCGAAATAAAAAGGTCAAAGGCATTTCTGCGAGTTTTTAATGAGATCCATAAAGCCTTTTCCATCGCAGTCGAGTAGATTTGTATATCACCTATGGTAATTTGCGGGGGACAGCTTTCGCATTGATAGCCGTTCCCCTTAAATGTATGGATGGCATTTTCGCTGATAATCTTTGCAAGTTCTCCAACGGCGAATATGGCAAATTTATCTACTCTGTCGAATTTGTTTCTGGACATTTCCTCCAGAATCTCCAAAACCATCCCTTCCGGGAAACTGAAAAGAATGATTCCCTTTAATTCGCCTGTGATTCCTATTGAGACGTTCATCTTATTGCGGGTATGAATTTCTTGAACAAGTTGTATTTCCCCTTTTTGAACATCCCATCCCAACACGTTCGTGAAAACATCTCTAGAGGCTTTGTAAATGGGGTTGATATAGTCAGCTTTCAATGTCAACGCCTCCTTTGGGAACATGTTTGGCAATGCGCTGGTCATCGCCTGTGACGTGGTTGATCAGCCATGTGAGGAGTCTGCCGCTGAATGCCATGATCAGATCTTCGTTATATTTGTCTTTGTAGAATTCCTCTTGAAAGGCTTTTATTTCACGTCTGAAGGACTCATGAATCAGGCGGTGCTTTTCATAATCGGGATAATCGATTTTTCTTTGCAGGGCTTCTTCACTTTGAAAATGAACTTGAACGTATTCACCCATGAAATGGAAGGTTTTTTCAATCTCGTCCATCTTTTGTTCTAAGGGAGTTCCATTTCTCAAAACATCGATAAATACTGATAAACGCCGAAACAATTCCTCGTGTTGTTTATCGATGAGTTCAATGCCTATTTTGTATTGTTCTCTCCATAACACAGTCATCACTCCCTTGAAGAATATGACGCATTTTTATAATGAACCGTGTTGACATAATTATCAACAGAGTCATTATGGAACAGTGCTCAACTTGTGAGTTATCTTACCGGTTCAGTGTCAACAGGGCCGTGTCAAGCATCTCACATAAAATCGAGGGTGTGAAGGTTGAACTGTGATGCTTTTCTTTGTAAAGATCTGCTGCCAGACCATGGATATATACGCCCAGCTGGGCGGCCCGATGAGGCGCCATTCCTTTGGCGAGATAGGTTCCGATGATGCCGGCCAGGACATCTCCGCTTCCGCCACAAGCGAGCCCTTCGTTTCCGGTGGTGTTGACAATCAGCTGTCCTTGAGAGGTGCCGATCAGGGTTGTGGAATCTTTTAAAACCACAGTACATCCACTCTCTTGAGCAAATTTTTTCAGAATGCCAAAACGATTTGCCTTGATTTGTTCGATGCTTTTGCCGGTCAGTCTGGAAAATTCTCCCATATGGGGGGTCAATATTGTTCGTCCGCTTCTTTTGGCCAGTAATTCAAGGGCTTGAGGAGAGGAAAAGGCGAACAGTCCATCGGCATCAATCACAAGGGGTTTTTCAGTGTTCATGACAAATTCACGAACAAAAGTCGTGGTTGTGTATGCTCTGCCCATACCGGGGCCGATGACGAGCGTATCTGCATCTTGAGTGTATTCAACAATTTCATCCAGGCTATTCATGCCATGATAGTCATGAGAGGCGTCAATTTCTTTTAGGATGATCTCGGGTGGTATTGTAAAATACATCTGGTGGTCATAACTGGGCAGGATTCCCTGAACCATACCGGCTCCGCTTTTCAGGGCCCCCATCAGCGTGAGTAAAGGAGCGCCTTTGTAATGAACGCTGCCACCGATAACGGCTATACGCCCCATGCTTGATTTATGTGCATCGGGATCAGCAGTTGGCTGGATCTTTTTTGCCGTTTGGGCGTTCATCCAGTATTTTTCTTCCCATCCGATGGTTTCTGGGGTTTCGTTTGAGATACCGATATACGAGCATTTCAGCTTGCCAACTGTTTTTCTGGCCGGATAAAAAAACATCCCCGATTTGGGAAAGGCAAATGTAACCGTCAAATCAGCTTTAAATGGGTGATTCGAATATAGGCTGCCACTGTAAGCGTTGATGCCTGTCGGCACGTCCACAGCGCATTTGTAGGCATTTGTGCAGTTGATTTTTTCAAGGAACGCATCCACAGATTCAGGGATAGGTCTGTCCAGTCCCGTTCCGAATATGGCATCCACGATCAGGTCGTAGGTATGCAAACTGTTTTCCAGTGATTGGAAGTTTGTTGTGATTGTGCAGTTCTTTTTGGACAGGAGGTTGAACTCCCTTTTGGCGTTTTCAGAAAGTTTATTCAGTCCCATCGTCATCAGTACAGTGCAATCACTGGATAAATCCGTCAACTCCCTGGCCATGCATAAACCATCGCCGGCGTTGTTTCCAATACCGCAAAGGATAAGGGTTTTCTCCGGTACGCCGTCCATTTCATCCAGAACGGCATGCACAACTGAATGAGCAGCCCGTTCCATAAGAACGATGGCCGGTAGGCCGTTTTGGATGGTTGCTTGATCACAACGGTTCATTTCAGCAGGTGTCAGTATTTTAATTGGAATCACCCCTCATGAAAAATGACAGTTGTTGGGTTTTTCGTTGCTTCATTTTTTTAGTCTTTTGACTCTTTTTTCTGATCTCATCCATCTGCTTGAAACCCAGCACCCGTACTTTTCCCTCCAGATTTTTTTCTTCTGTGATTGTATCCAGCACTTCATGCGCTCTTTGAACAACTTCTTTCGGCAGTCCTGCAATCTTTGCCACTTCTATGCCGTAACTCTTGGAAGAAATACCGGCTTCGACCTTGTGGAGAAAAACAACGGCATTGTCTTCTTCCAACACTTTGACACACATGTTTTTCATGCCATCATACAGATTCGCCAGTTCGGTGAGTTCGTTGTAATGAGTGGCAAAGATGGTGTATGAACCAATGGTGTTATGCAGATATTCGGATACGACCCAGGCAATGCTGATCCCGTCATAGGTGCTGGTTCCCCTGCCCACCTCGTCTAATATTACTAAGGAGTCTGAAGTAGCGTTGTTTAGAATGGTAGCGGTTTCGGACATTTCCACCAGAAAGGTACTTTTCCCAGAGGACAGATCGTCTCTGGCACCAATACGTGTAAAGATTCTATCCAGTATGGGTAAATTGGCTTTTGTTGCCGGGACAAACGAACCCATTTGCGCCATCAGGCATATTAAGGCTGTTTGCCGCAAATAGGTGGATTTACCGGACATGTTTGGTCCAGTCAGGATGATAAATGACCCGTTTTGATCCAGTGAGATATCGTTGGGTATAAAATTATCTTCGAAACACTCAACAACCGGGTGACGTCCTCCCTGGATATGAACACGGCGCTCACGATTGAAAACAGGTTCGCTGTAATTCTTTTCCACAGCGATTTTTGCCAATGAAACAAAGCCATCTAAACAAGCCAGGGCATGGGCATTCTCTTTCAACCGGGGTATGAAGGCGAGGGATTGTTCCATCAATCGTCGATAGGCTTCATGCTCCAGGGTGTCCACTCGTTCGGATGCCATGGTCAGCTTTTCCTCAATGGGTTTTAAGGCATCGCTGATATACCGTTCACTGGAGACCAAGGTTTGTTTTCTTTCATAATCGTCCGGAATTTTTGCGCTGTGGGCTTTGGAGATTTCGATATAATAGCCAAACACCTTGTTCTGTCTAATCTTCAGTGTGGAAATGCCTGTTCTTTGACGTTCGTAGTCTTCCAGTTCTCTAAGTTTTTTTGAACCCCCAGTGAGCAGTTCCCGGTATTCGTCCAGTTCTTCATCAAAGCCCTCTCGGATGGTTTTACCTAGTCCGATTTGACTTTCCGGTTCATCATAGAGGGCTCTGTTCAACAGTGCTTTAAGTTCTTCCACAGGATCCAACTGTCCGTTGATATCTCCAAAGACAGGTTCATCCGCAAGAAATTCAATGATCTGAGGGATGACTTGGAGCGTGGATCTCAAGGAACAAAAATCAGCAGGTGTGACCTTTTTATAGGAGAGTCTGGATATGATTCTTTCAATGTCATATACTTCATCCAAAGCCTTTTCCAAGCACGAGATCAACCACTCGTTGACGACCAGTTGACGTACATGGTCCAATCGTGATGTGATTTCTTCAAGATTTTTTAAAGGCGATAATAGCCATTCTTTTAATTTTCTTTTGCCCAATGAAGTGAGTGTTCTGTCGATAACATTGAACAAACAACCCGACTGTTTTTCTTTGGTATCGCCAATCAGATCCAGATTCTCAACGGTTGTGTTATCGATGAGCAATCGTTGTTGGTCATTCATATAAACGGGGCGGCTTAGATGCTCAAAGGCATCCATATGCTGATAATCCAAATATTTCAAGGTGGCCCCGTACAGGGCACAGGCGTCAGCGGGAAGTTCCAGGAATGAGATATCACCCACCTCAAATACCCTTTGCAATTGATTAACCGCTTCATCGTGATTGTAATACCACTTGGGAAGGGCTTCGATGTAAAGACCTCTCATTTGCTTTTTTAATTGCCGAATGGCATGTTCATCTTCAAACCCTTCAGGATAAAGGAGTTGTACCGTTCCGAATTTCTTCACGATATCTTCGAGTTCGTTCCAGGTTTTTCTTTGAAAAACCATGGAGCTGCCGGTGGAGATATCCAATAGCACGCAAAAATAGGCACTGGGTGATTTCATGACGGATGCCATATAGCTGTTGGTTGTTTCCTGGAGAATCGAATCTTCAATGACGGTTCCTGGTGTGACAACCCTGGTGACTTCCCGTCTGACTATCCCGGTCGCCTGTTTGGGATCTTCCACCTGATCGCAAATAGCCACCTTGAATCCGGCCTCGACCAGTTTTTTAAGATAGTTGTTGAGTGCATGATAAGGGATGCCGGCCATGTCATTGCCGTTCCGATGGGTTAATACAAGCTGCAAAACACGGGAAATCCTTTTGGCATCTTCAAAGAAGGCTTCGTAAAAATCCCCGAGCCGGAACAATAGAATGGCATCAAGGTAAAGAGATTTGATGTCCATATACTGTTGCATCATAGGGGTGAGCTTCTTTTCAGACACTTTTTACACCACCTCTCCATAAAGGGGGCCGGCTGAAACCCGGTGTATTTTCACCTTTTTCCATTCGCCGATCTGATTGGCATCCGCTTCAAAAATGACAATTTTATTTCTCGAGGTTCGACCGTATATGAGATGGGGTTTTCTGGGTAGAACGGCTTCTCCGATCACATCAACGATCTTATCCTGATAACTCTCATTGAATGCCCGATTCATTTCCTTTTGAATATCTAATAAATGGTTCAGCCTTCTCTTTTTTTCTTCTAAGGGAACATCATCTTTCATGTTCTGTTCGGCAAGAGTTCCCTCACGAGGTGAATAGATGGCCAGGTTGACCTTCTCGTAGCCCACTTTTTTGACCAGGTTGACACTGTCCAAAAAGTCCTCTTCTGTTTCACCAGGAAATCCGATGATGAGGTCACTGGTGAGTGAGATACCGGGCAAGCCCTTTTTGATTTTATCAATCAGTTCCAAATACTGGGCTCGGGTGTACCTTCTGTTCATGGCTTTCAGAATCCGGTCGCTGCCTGATTGTACCGGCAGGTGAATGGATTGGGCGAAATTGTCTGCCTGTGCCATTACGTCGATAACCTTGTCTGAAAAGTCGGAGGGGTAAGAGGTTAAAAACCAAATGCGCTGCAGTCCATCTATTTGAGACACGGCTTTAAGGAGATTGGCAAAGGTCACCTCTTTATCCGCCACATCTAAACCGTAGGAGTCTACATTTTGTCCCAACAGGGTGATTTCTTTATAGCCGTCTTTTGCCAGTTGTTTGCATTCAGCGACAATGTCATTGAAGGGGCGACTTAGTTCCCTGCCGCGTGTATACGGGACAATGCAGTAGGAACAGAATTTATTGCAACCGTAGGAGATAGTGACCCATGCGTGATGCGTGGAGTTTCTCAACGCCGGGGTGTGATAGTCGATTTTATTCAAGGTATCTGAAAAATCGAGAAATCTTTGCCCGCTAACTGCTTTAAGAGCGTGTTCTTCTATTCTTGTGATGGCACGAGTTCCGAAAACGAAATCCACACCCTGTCTTCTCAACAAAGCCTTTTTCTCCTTGTCTGCCGCACAGCCACAAACGCCCACTTTGATCTTTCTTCCTTCTTCCCGCTTCATTTTGTTGAGTCGGCCGATGAACGCAAAAGCCTTTTCTTCTGATTTCTGCCTGACAGCACAGGTGTTGACCAACACAACATCCGCCTCATCCAGAGAGGTGATTTCATGTCCTTTTTGTACCAAGATGCCCTTCATGATCTCCGAATCGTTGACATTCATCTGACATCCGTAAGTTTCAAAGTAAAATTTCAATTTTTTCATCCTTTCATTTTCATTGAAGCATCATATACGATGATTGACGTAGAAACTGCTACATTCAGTGAATCGCATGAGCCCCTCATGGGTATCTTGACCAGTAATCCGGCGTGCTGATACCATTCTTTGCTGATCCCATAACGCTCAGACCCCGCAACAAAAGCTACTTTTGATGAGTATGACGTATGATGGTAGTCATCTTGTGCATCGGTATCGGTCAAAGCGATGGTGATGTTATTGGTTTCAAGCCAATGAATGGTTTCTTCTACCTCTTTTTCCACAACAGGAATCGTGAAAACAGCACCTTGACTACCTTTCAGGACCTTTGGATGGGTCAGGCGAGCCCTTCGATTGCAGATGATCACTGCCCGAACGCCAGCGCCGTCGCAGCTTCTTAAGATGGTACCGATATTGCCCGGGATTTCTACCCCATCGAGAATAACATACACACTCTTTTTGACGGGTAAAATATCTTCGAAATCATAATGCGGAAGTGAGCAGACCGCCAGTAAGCCATCAGGCTTTTTATACTCGCTGATTTTTGAAAAGACTTTGTCGGAAACCAGACAGCGGTCATAGGATCCTTCTTGTTCGATCAGCCTGGTTGCTAGCAGCTGAGCATCTTCTGATATGAATAATTGTGGAGAAAAAAACACCGCATCGATTTCCAGTTTCTTTTCCATGCATAACTTTACACCCCAAAAGCCCTCCACCACCATCAAATTGCGTGGATTGGATTTGGTGTTCTTGATGATGGATTGCACTTGCTTGATTCTGGGATGTTTGATTCCGGTGAATTTCAGCTTGCCTTTGTGTTTTTCTCCGAAACGATCCAGTATTTCATCCGTTGAGCCGTTGTCTATAAACATGCCTTGACTCGCAACGCCTTTTTTGGTGAGATCACGGTGTGTATCATATGATGAGCGGGGAAATAGGGAATAAATGTATAATCGGGAATCTCCCATAAAACGATGCCGGCATATTTTCCCGCTTCCAGTGTTCCCCAGTCGGTTTCAAGGTTGATAACCGCTGCGGCATTTAATGTCATCGCCGTAATGATCTCCTCCGGTGTCATTTTTAACTGTGATGAAGCCAAATGGGCGATCAGCGTGGGATCGTTGATCGTACATGAGCCGGGGTTAAAATCACTTGCAAGTGCCACTGCAGCACCTGAATCGATGAGTTTTCTGGCCGGCGCAAAGGATTTCCCGAGGAAAAAGCTGGTTCCCGGAAGCAACGTGGCGATGGTTTGACTATTAGCCAGTTTCGCAATAGACTCCTCTTTGATACAGATGAGATGATCTGCGGAGTTGGCATTTAGTTCACCCGCCAGAGAGCTTCCCCCGATGTCTTTAATTTCATCGGCGTGAAGCCTGATCTTAAAGTCGTTTTTCAAAGCCGCTTCCAGATATCTTCTCGATTGTTCGGCTGTAAAAACCCCGTCTTCGGTGAAGATGTCGGCAAATAGTTCCCCCTCAAAGGCTTTTCTCACTTGAGGTAGCATTCCATCTATAATCATTCTTAAATAAGAATCGTATGAGGTGAATTCCGGTGCCAGAGCATGGGGCCCCAGGAAAGTTTTCACGACTTTTTGACAGCCTAATTCCTCTATTTTTTCAAGGGCTTTCAGCTGCTTGATTTCTGAATCGGTATCTAATCCATAGCCGCTTTTTCCTTCGAAAGCCACTACCCCTTTTCGAAACATCTCGTTGGCAAATTTCAGATTAAACTCGATCAAATCATTTAAAGATGCCTTTCTAACGGCTTTCGTGGTGTTAACAATACCTCCGCCTTTTTGCATAATCTCCATGTAAGACAACCCCTGCTGCCTCATGAAAAATTCATCATGCCGAAACCCGTAAAAGGGGATATGTGTATGGGGGTCGATAAAGCCGGGTGTGGCAACCAGATCATCTGCGGCAATGACGTGACCCTCAAAGTCCTCCGGCAACTCCAGATTATGGCCAATTTGTTCAATAATGCTGTTTTTAACCAAAATATCCATGTGCTTAAGTATGGAAAGCTTTCCCATATCCTTGCCTTTTTTTGCTTTATTGCCGATGGGAGAGGCGAGTTGTTTGATATTTTTAATCAGAAGATCCAAGATGATCAACTCCTTTTGATCTTGCTTGATTTATTATAACAAATTGAGAAAGGTCTGTGGTATTCGATTTTTAAAAATACTGGAAACTGTTCAAACGATATGGGAAACCCGTTTGTCTTTCCACGTGCCTTTGAAGTAAACCACACCCATAACAATAAACTCAGCGATTTCTGAGGCGATAAAACCAAACCAGATCCAGTATATGCTCAAATTGAGTAAAGATACCGTGATATATAGAAACGGGAGTTGTACGCACCAGCGTGATACGATAGCCGAGATAAGAAAAGGCAGGTTATGACCGGCACCGGAGAAGCCCGAGCCCCATCCAAAGGCAATACCCAAGAATGTATAGGACGGAATGATGATTCTCAACATGGGTATTCCCATTTGAATCACATCCTGATCAACGGTGAAAATCATCATGATCTGTTTGGCAAAAATAAAGGTTAGAAGGGATATAACGATCATGAACAAAGAACCCAAACCAGCGGCGTATTTGGTGGTTTTAACAGCACGCTCTTTCAATTCTGCACCCAGATTTTGTCCAACAACGGTAGAACTACCCATGAAAAGGCCTAATAGAGGCATGATGACAAATCCGGACAGTCTTTGTCCAATTCCCAGTGCAGCAACGGCAGTGGTTCCGTAAATGGTGATCAGTTTGAGAATGATCAGATTGGCTGAATTTCTAAAAAGCACTTCGATTCCAGTCGGCAAGCCGATGGTCATGAGTTTTTTATCGATTGGAAAATCGAAACGGAATAATCCGCGAAGCGAAGGCCTGATTTTTCTTTTTTTGGAAAACAAAGCGAAAAGACCAAAGACAAACCCAACACTGATGGAAATGACTGTTGCCAAAGCAGCTCCCATTACTCCGAGACCCATTCCCGGTAAATTCAACAGCGGGATCTGCTCGAAGATAAAGACAGGATCCAGAACGATATTCAAACTGGCTGAAACGAACATGAGGATCATGGGTGTTTTTGAATCGCCCACGCATCTTAATGAAGTATATATGCTATAAGTCGTGTACATCACAGGCAAAAAGAATATCCTCAAATAACCGTAATCCAAAGCATCCTTTTGGACCATGGGATCATCAGTAAAAAAGCCGATCAACGGTTTCATGAAGATCAGCAGGATAGCCATGGCAATCAGTGAAACAAACATTTTAAACGTCAGGGTTTGTTCGATGCACACCCTTGTACGGTCATAGTTTTTTGCGCCGAAATTCTGTGAGATTAAAGAGACAGAACTGGTTCCGATGATCTCGTTTAAGACCTCAACTAACCAGAAGATGCCGGTCAAAATAGTAACTGCCGCCAAAGCCTCCGGGGAAATCCTTCCGATCCAAGCCATATCGGCCAGATCATACAGGGTTTGGGCTCCAAATCCCAACATGGTTGGGATGGACATATATAAGATGTTTTTTAACAAACTGCCTTCGGTCAGATTTCGTTCCATGAGTTCTCCTTTATGTGGCTTTATCAAGTACCGAATGAGATTATACTATATTTCACCAAAAAAGGTATGACATTATGCTATCCTTTTTCGATAATAATGAGCAAATCTGAATAAAAAGGATGATTAAGCAAAACAAAAAAAGCTTGGATCTTCCAAACTTTTTTTGCTTGAGTTCATTGTTTTTGGAGA
>DAOTHY010000019.1:0-18797 GCA_035447925.1 Thermotogota bacterium | reverse complement strand
AAAAAAAGCTTGGATCTTCCAAACTTTTTTTGCTTGAGTTCATTGTTTTTGGAGAAACTATGAAAAAAGATTTAAAATACCGGAAATTGAAATGGCAGAATAAACAAGAAACCCGGCCATCAGATAATTAAAGACCTTTCCATATTGACTAAAAAATCGGTTGAACAAGGATCCGAACCAACCCCAAAGCGACACTGACGAAAAAGCCACCAAGCCCATACTGACAGAAAAGAGGATAAAGACCCAATTCGAGTTAAAGAATGGTAAAATGAAATTGGAAGAAACCGTCAGGGCGAAGATCACGCCTTTGGGGTTCAGAAATTGCAGTAATACTCCCGAAGGGTAGGAGATCAGTGCTTTATTGGCGTATCCTTTGCCTGATGTCCCGCTATCATCTTCTTTTTCGGGTTTGATGATGATCCAAGCCAGATAAAGCATATAAACGGCGCCAAGCGGGCCAACGATTGATTTGAAGATTGCAACGTTTTCAAATAAAAACAAATTGAAATAACAACTGATGAAGACAAGAAATGAAACGCCTGTCAGCACCCCCAACATAAAATCCAGGGTTTTTCTGTAACCATATCGTTGAACATGCGTCATGGACATGATGTTGTTCGGACCTGGGGTATACATGACAATCGCAACATATGAAATAAAAGCAACAAAATCAAACACCCTCTCACCACCTGTCTTTTCAGTTAGTTGAGTATAACAGAATGAAGCGAAAATATATACAGGGGGGAATTCGGTTGTTTTTGGGATGCCATCTTTCAGTATCAGGAGGATTTTTCAAAACAGCCCTTTTGGCTGATTCGATCGGTGCAAATACCTTTCAGTATTTTACGAGAAATCCAAGGGGGGGCAAGGCGAAAAGAATTGATGAAGCAGATATTGTCAAAGCCGTTGAATTCATGAAAGAAAGGGAATTCGGTGTTTTACTGGCTCATGCCTCTTATACCATGAACTTATGCTCAAGCAAAGGGCAGATCAGAGAATTTGCTATGGATTTATTAAAGGATGACCTTCAACGGTTGAAGCATTTACCAAACAGCCTCTATATCTTTCATCCCGGCTCCCATGTGGGGCAGGGTGTGGAAAAAGGGATCAAATGGATTGCCGATGCCTTAAACAAAGCTTTGGCGATTAATCCTCAGCAGAAGGTCTTGCTAGAGGGGATGTCCGGGAAGGGCACGGAAATCGGTTCGACCTTTGAAGAACTTCAGGCTATTATCGAATCGGTTAGCGAGAGTCAAATGTTGGGCGTTTGTCTGGACACTTGTCATCTGTATTCCGCAGGGTATGACATTGTCGATAACCTTGAGGGGGTATTGGATGATTTTGACCGGACGATCGGTTTGGCAAAACTATGGGCTGTTCACATCAATGATTCCAAAACACCCTATAATTCTCATAAAGACAGGCATGAAATGATTGGCGAAGGGGAATTGGGTTTAGAAACCATTGTGAAGGTGATGACTCATCCAACCCTGAGAGACTTGCCAATGAGTTTAGAAACTCCCGGAGAGCCTGAAGAGCACAAAAAGGAAATTGAACGGATCAAAAGGCAAATCAGCAATCATTAGCCGGTGTTTGCTCGTCTTTTTCTTCCCATTCTTTTGGGTCATAGCCTGAATAGATTTTGGAATCAATTATGAGAGGAAGGTCAATCCGGTCAACTCCGAAGGCTTTTCTGATGCTGACGATGGATTGCTTGGCTTCTTTGGAAAGGGTTTCCAGCGGAATTTCAATGATGTTGAGTCCTTTTGCGGTTAGCGCTTTCTTTGCCTGCTCGCATTTGGAACAATTTTCTTTACTTATTATAAACACAGCTTTTTTCACATTCATCACCTTCATCAGTTAGTTTTCTTCGAACGACTGGTATTATACACGAAAAAAAACAGGGTGTTTTTAAGAAGGGATGACGATTCTCAAAAATCGTTTTGCTTTTTCTGCCGGTTGAAAGCGACTTATCAATTCCTTTCTTCGATCTGAGTCAGTGTCTCTTTTGCATCTTTGAAATAAAACCAATTACACACGTTTGTGTTTTCGCAGATGAGAAAAACAGAGACAAAAGAACTGTCCAAATGATAATGTGTACACCAAACACCATCCCAGTCGGCAAAGATATTGATGCCCAATTGATTTGAGTTGTTTTTCATCTGACTTTTGATGATTCCTCTGATCAAGCGGGGATAGGAAGAAAAGTTGATGGTGTAAAGCAGCTGGTCTGTTTTGTCCGCTGATCTGATATGATCCAGCACCAGATCCAGCTGCGCTCTGTTTTGCGTCAGGGCATCCGGGCTGCCGTAAATGATGAGTTGAATACCCTTGTCCTGTATCGATAATTCAGTCATTTTTGATCCGTCAAAGGATTCAAATTCAAAAACTGGCAATGACCGGATCGTTTGATTTGCTTCAACAACATTGACAAAAAAAAACAGAAAAAAGAAACCTAATAAATAACCCCGATATAAGGATAACCAAAGCGGTTGTGTTGTTTTGATACGCACCAATGGATTCTCCTAAAAAACATATGATTTTTTCATGAATCATAGGGGAAAAAATCGAGTCTACATTAATACTTGGTTCCTTCAAATGATGTAGGATTACCAGGCGAACTAGAGCTGGCTAATTCCCCATCTGCGAGTTTTGTGGCTTGTTTGTTGAACAGAGTTTTATTGCCTTCTGCTTTACAGGTCAGTTCTAATGTCACTGTTTCCGATACTCTTTCTTGTATGTCAGAAGGAAGTTCTACTTCTAAAACGATCTGATCATCCTCACCGATGGTTCCTGATAGTTCGTATTTAAAGATAAATTCAAATAAACTTCCTTTAAGAGTGTTTCCTGTTTGATCTATTTTTAATATCAGAAATTGAGACACTTCAGCTCGTGAAGTAAGGTCGTTTTCCGGCATCAATGAACGTATTTGAGTCATTAACCCACTTTCTTCAATTTCAAGAATCCATGTACCTGAAACATCCATCACTTTTTGAAAAACAACGCACCCACTCAAAGAAAAAAGTACCAGCACAAGGATCCCCAACAATGCGATTTTTTTCATAGTATCCCCTCCCCATTTTTATGCAGATGTCAATGATTTTAAACAAAGATAATAATAACATTATAACAGACAAATGTCAATGATTGGGGTCTTCTCAAAGGAGCTTACAAACAAAAAGCAGACCATGAACGGTCTGCTTTTCGAGAGTGGGTTTTTTATGCTGCCTTGTTTAATTTTTTTTCAAGAAGATTCGTGATTTCTTCCACCGTATCAATTTCGTTTAACTCCGCAGTTTCGATCTTGACGTTGAATTCATCTTCAAAGTCCATGGTGAGATCTACCAATTCCAATGAATCCGCTCCGATGTCTTCAGTCAGCGATGCTTCGGGTGTGACTTCTTCTATGTCCACATCAAGGCTCTCTGCGATAATTTCCTGTACTCTTTTGAAAAGTTCTTCTTTTTTCATTTTTTTACCTCCAAATTTTTTTATTATTGTTTTATCATTTTATCGAATCGTTCATTTTTGACTTTTCTGTTTATGCGCTTTATCAGCCCCGATAACACCCCCCCGTGTCCAATTTCGTAGAATTCATCAACTCCGTCTTTGATCATGTTTTCAACGGTCTGAGTCCATCTGACTGAGGATGTGACTTGTTCAGTCAAATTATTCTTTATCTGCTCTACATTTGTATATGGTTTTGCGTCGACATTCTGATAAACCGGAATGGATGCCTCGTGGAATACGACTTTTTCAATCTCATTCTTTAGTCTATTCTTTGCGTTTTCGATCAGAGGCGAGTGAAAAGGACCACTTACATTCAATCTTACGAACATCTTGGCACCTTGGTTGGTCAATATCTTTTCTGCTTTGTCAAACTCACTGCTGGCACCACTGATGACGATCTGACCCGGAGAATTATAGTTGGCAATGCATAGGTGTTGGAATTCCTTTAGGCACTCTTCAATGTCCTGGTCATCCAGTCCGATTACCGCTGCCATGGCGCCTTCTCCCGGCGGGCAAGCCTCACTCATGTATTGACCTCTTAAATGGACCAAACGGACGGCATCTTCAAAGGATAGCACACCTGCTACCACTAATGCGGTCCATTCTCCCAGTGAATGACCGGCCACTACTTCCGGTTTCAAATCGGTGACCTTTTTTAGATGTTCATAGGCGATGATACTGGTGGTGAGGATAGCCGGTTGGGTATATTGTGTCAATGTCAAAGCGGTATCATCAGAGGAATTGATAATATCAAAAAGGTCTGCTTGAATGGCCTCATTTGCTATGTCATAAAATCGTTTATATTCAGGAACGTTTTGAACAAGTTCTTTTCCCATCCCAGTGGATTGCGATCCCTGACCGGGGAAAACAAACGCCTTCAATTGCCTCACTCCTTTAGAGATTCGATGACCTGATCTTGCTGCTCATCTTGGTGTGAATCAAAATCAAACAATTCTGCAATGATGTCTTTTACCGGTTTGATTTCATCAATCAAGCCGATGGATTGGCCTGCCATAAATACGCTGTCTTCTTCGTTTCCCGTTTGAAAAGCCTTTCTCAAACTGCCGATGAGTAAAGTTTCCACTTCTTCCGGAGAGTCATATTCCAGTTTGCCCAATTTTCTTGTGAATTTTGTCTTGATGGATCTGGCCGGATGTCCCAAACGGCTGCCTGTAATAACCGTGTCCCGGATCTTAGCCTTGATGATTTGAGCCTTATAATTATCGTGGGCTTCGCATTCCTCGGAGGCGATAAAACGGGTTCCAATCTGAACCCCCCTTGCGCCTAACGCAAAAGAGGCTTTGACTTGTTCCGGCGTTGCGATTCCGCCTGCCGCAATGACAGGGATGTGAAGGGTTCTGGCCAGTTTGGGGATCAGCGTCATGGTTGTAACAGAGCCAATATGCCCGCCACATTCCATACCTTCACCGATGATGGCATCCACACCTTCTCTTTCGAGTCTTTGGGCCAATGTTTCGGATGCAACAACGACCATGACGGTGCGTTTGGCCAATTTGATCTTTTCGATGTATTGGGATGGATTTCCGGCGCCGAATATGAAGATCTTTACTCCTTGACGCAAACAGGTTTCCACAAGTTCATCAATGTGGGGGTTGAGCAACATCAGGTTGACGGCGAAAGGCTTGTCTGTAAAGGTTCTGATACGGTCAATTTCAAATTTGAGCATTTCAGGAGTCATCCCGCCGGCACCGATCGTTCCCAGGCCGCCGCCTTCACTGACTGCCGCTGCCAGTTTTGCCGTTCCTACCCAAGCCATTCCGCCCAATATAAGCGGAACGTTTATATTTAATAATTGGCACAGTTCATTGTTTTCATTCATTCATTTTCCCCTTATTTATGCCTTTCGGTAAAGTACCGTGGCATTGTGACCGCCAAAGCCAAAGGCGTTTTTGATAATCACTGAAATCTGTCTTTCATGATTTTCTTTTTTCAGATCCAACCCTTCACAAACGTCATCGGGTTCATCCAGGTTGGGCATGCCGTGTACAAAGGATTCTTCGCTTTCGATGATGGCGCTGATCAATTCATTGGCACCGGCTGCTCCAAGTGTATGGCCCATTAAAGATTTTGTGGATTGGATAGAAATATTTTTCAGTTGATCTCCAAAAACAGATTTTAAGGCGATGATTTCTGATTTGTCACCTACAGGTGTACTGGTAGCATGACAGTTGACCAAATCCACTTGTTCAGGACTGCATTGCGACATTTCCAATGCCTGCCGCATGGCTTTGGCAGCTCCTTTACCTTCCGGATCAGTCTGACTGATATGAAAGGCGTCTTCGGTCATGCCAAACCCGTCAATGTAACCGTATATCTTTGCCCCTCTTTTTTTGGCATGAGATTCATTTTCCAGCACCAATGCACCGGCTCCTTCACCCATGATGAAGCCGTCTCTTTTCTTGTCAAAGGGTCTGCAAGCAATTTTCGGCTGATCGGATGGCGAAAGGGCCGTCATGCTCCCAAAAGCTGCTACAGGTAATGGGTCGATGACTGCTTCAGAGCCACCAGTGATGCCGACTTCAATGTACCCGTGTTTGATCATCATGGTTGTGAGGATGATGGCATGAAGTGAGGAAGCGCAAGCACTCATGGTTGAAAAATTCGGTCCCTTCGCTCCCAAGTCCAATGCCACAGACCCTGATGCCATGTCTGCGATCATCATGGGAATCAGAAAGGGTCGGACGGATTGCGGTCCTTTTTCAAATAGGTTTTTGTATTCGCCATGCAGTGTTTTGAAACCACCAATTCCCGAAGATACGGTTACCGCTGCGTTTTCCTTCCAATCTTCACCGGTAAGTCCGGCATCTTCTACTGCCTGTCTTGAAGCAACGATGGCAAATTGTAAGAAACGATCATACCTTTTGGCAATCTTTTTCTCAAAATGATCTTTTGGTTCAAAACCATGAACCTCTGCTGCGATTTTGATGATGTGATCTGAAGTGTCAAATTGAGATATATAATCAATGCCTATTGTTTGCTCTCTCAAGGATTTTTTTAGTTCACTGATGTTATTTCCAATTGAATTGATCGTTCCCATTCCCGTTACTGCAACTCTGTTCATCTGAAGCCTCCTTATTCTCTTGAAAAGTAAACATGTCCCACAGGGGCATGCGGTTTAACCAGATGTTTTATTAGGTATCGTTTCCTGGCTGTTGGCTATGCCGTTTCGCATGTAAAGACCGGTTAAAGTCACAAATTCTTCGCGTATATTTTCGGCAGTGATGTTTTTTGAAAACTGAAAAAAGAATTGTTCTCTGAAGTCTGCCAATTGGGCCACGCCACAGATCTCACACCACAAAACACTGGCAAGACGTTCCGGTTCCATGTTGATTTTGATTGAACCGTCTGCTTGCCCTTCTTTTATTGAATTGATGATCATTTTGAAAAGTTGTGCGCTATCTGCGTAAGTGGCAGTGATTTCTTTTCCCTGCTTGTGGAGTTTGTATCGTTCACTCTGATAGTCGATAATAAAATCATAATAATCGGGATATTTGACTCGGAAATTCAAAAAGGCTTTTGCATATGATGTCAAACGCTCCAGTCCATCAGCAGCAGCCTTTGATTCTTCTATAAACATTTCTTTTAAACAATCCATTGCACGGTTTCCAACGGCATAATACAATTCTTTTTTGTTGTTGAAATAAAGATACAGCGTTCCTTTGGCTACTTCAGCTTTCTGAGCAATTTGATCCATGGAAGTAGCCCGGTAACCCTTCGTAAAAAACAGTTCTTCTGCCGAATCAATGATTAGATTTCGCTTTATTTCTTTGTTTTTCATGTCTTAATCCCTTTTCATTCAAAAATGACTACCGGTCATCGAACGGAAGTATAACACAAGGGCGGTTTTTTTGTCAAGTTATCCTAAATGAATGAAAGGGATGATGGTTATTCTACCAGTACGGCGATGCCGATCAGGTCTAAACCTGTATTCACAAGCAGCGTGGAATTAATATGACCGGAATAATAATTGGTGATGCCCATTTGTTCCAGATCTTTTTTGATTTGCTCCACTTCCTCGAGGGTTTCGGGGTTTTGTCCCGTCCAAGCAATGCCCACCAGTTTCACCTGATTGGCTGTGATGACAGAATAGGCACATTCTTTTACCTTTTTGTATGCCCTTTTCAATCCCCTTGCCTTGGCTGCGGTGTAGTATATTCCGTCCGTTCCCACCGAGATAATGGGCTTCAGGTTAAAGACATCTGCGATGGTTCCGCTGACCTTTCCGATTCTGCCACCGGCTTTTAGGAATTTCAGGGTGGGAATGGTGAAAAATACCTTGGATTTGTTTGGTATCATGGGTTTGATTTTTCTTATGATTTCTTCGTAGCTTTCACCTTTGTCGATTAATTCGACGGCATGAAAGATATAATTGGCACATCCGATGGATACGCTTAAGGTATCCATTATTTCAATTTGAACATCCGGGTATTCTTTTCGGATTTCTTCCGTTACCAGTCGAAACAGATTATGCGTTCCACTGAGTTCGTGGGAAAGGTTAAATCCAATGATCTCTTTGTATCCTTTATCGATCAATGCAAGGATCTTTTCTTTCACTTCAATAAAGGTGGGCAATGTTGTTTTGGGAAATCCGGTTTCCATGTATTTGATGATCTTGGGAAAATTTTCAGTGACCCCGTCTTTCAACACAAGATCATCCATCACAACTTTCAATTGTACAACTTCCACGTTATCCCTTTGAGAGATTACAGATGGTATATCCGTTCCGGTATCACATATGATCCCTATCATACTCTCTTACCTCCATGTTCAAAGAATAAATTCCGGGAATTCCTTCCCGGAATTTATTGTTGATTTAATTAATTGATGCCAGTATTTCTTCAACTGCTTGTACAGTCATGTTAAGGTCTTGGGCCATAAAAGCCCGTTCTGTATCTGAAAAATCTTGTTTGTCGTAATTTTTTACGGCTTGTTTGACATAAGAGGTTTTGATTTTCTTCATGTCCATTTCGGTATAATGAATCTGTCGGGGGGACTGCGGTAAAACGATTTCTTTTCCCGGACAGTTGTCTTCAGGATTCCCCGTTCTGACGATGATACCATTTTCTCTGGCAAAAGACAGTTGGGCACTCGGACATTTTCCCGCTCCCGTATATTCGGTTTCTTGAACGACTATCGTTTGATCGTCATCCAATTCCCTGGCTAATGAAATGGCTGCACATAACGAGGTATTCCCGGCAGGGCCTCTCTGCATTCCTTCCAACTGGGCTAATAGTTCTGTCACATAAAAGGTTTCGCCCTGTGTAACCAGAAGGTATCGGTTCATATACCGAAGGGCACGGGCTGCGTTTCTGGGAACATCTGAACGGTCTGGAAAAGTGGCAAACGGAATACCAAACCCGGTATGTCCTGTGGTAAATGATTTTCTGTTGAAATCCCGATCACTGGCCATATGAAGTCCGGATAAATCCACACTTGCTGCGATGATTTGGGTTTGTGCTGCACCCGCTTTTTTCAATCCCCTTGCCGTGCCGGTAAGATTGCCGCCGCCCGCATGGGTAACAACCACATAATCGGGTGATTTGCCGGTTTTTTCGATCATTTGTCGATTCAGTTCACTGCCTAATGTTTCCACCCCTGCTATTCCAAAGGGGGTGTACAATGAGGCGTTAAAAAAGCCCGTCTGTTCCAGCAAGAGGAGAAAATAATAAAACAGTTCAGGGCCGACGCTCAGTTGAATGACTTCTGCGCCATAAGCCTCACAAGCCCTTGCTTTTTCTACGATTTCCGGTTGTCCTTTTCCTTGGCTGTCAAAGGTTTCTTGTACGATGATGCATTTCAAACCCCTTTTTGCAGCCTGTGAGGCAACTGCTGCACCATAATTACCTGAAGTGGCAGCTATAACGCCTTTATAACCGTTTCGTTGTGCTTCGTACACACTGACAGCCGCTCGTCTGTCTTTGAAACTGCCCGATGGGTTTGCCGCTTCATCCTTAAGGAAAATCCTCGCCCCTTTTCCTGCGGGAGAAATGCGTTGTATGAGTTTGTTGATCTGTTTCAGCTCCACCAAAGGGGTGTTTCCAACGGATGTTTCATCCTGAATCTTTGTCACTTCTTCAAGTGAATAGCCCACTTCCGCCATCATCTTTTCGTAGTCAAACGAAATGCCTTCGATTTCGTACTTGGAGTAATCGATACCTACGGCTTGTTTCATGATTTCGTTTTTACGGCCCATGACGCTTGCATAGGAATTATCTCTCATCTATATCACCTTGCTCGATAAAGTCTCTGACTTTTGGACCGATTTCTAACAGCTCCTGTATGGGTTTTCCGAATGAGTGTGCATATTTTGGTTCAATTTCCGTTAAGGTTCCGTTGACAGATCTTCCAATGACGGTTTTGATGATTACTTCTTCGCCAATCATCGCTTCATCCTGGTCCAAATAGCCGTTCAGCCACATCTCAAGGGGACACTTTTTCGTATCCTCTGGAACACTTGGTGCCCTTTGAGAAGGATTCAAGATGATACGATGGATTTTAACCCATTGACCTCTTATTGCCTTTCCAGACATTTTACATACACCTCTTAATATTTATCCGCTAAACACACAGGAATGGGAAGATCCGCCATTGTGTACAATCCCGGATCCCATTCAAATACGATGGGTACCATGTTGCTGGCCAAAGCCATTGTTCCTTTTCCGCCGGGGATCTCCGGTTTAATGGATAAGGAAATGTCCGGATCACCATAAATCCAGATGTAGTCACCCGTATCAACGTTCTCCACTTCAGGATGGATTTGTTGGGGGTGGATCAGTTCAATTAAAAGATCGTCACCGCAATAGCCTTTTCCGATATGGCGGCATCCGGCAACCATGCCCGGTTCTACTTTTACCACGGGCGTTTCTCTGTGGGTGTTTGAAACAATAGGCTCTCTTTCTTCTTCGATTCTGTCAATAGGCCATCCCAAGTAATCGGCGATCATTTGAATTGATTGCTGGAAACCGATGTGTCCGACGATGGTTCCCTCTTGGATGCCCTTATTAAATTCTTCGACAGTCGTTCCGACCCCCTGGGTTTCCATCACGGTTTTTCCGAAAGGTGACAAATCGTTGACCCGCTGGGCTTTGATTTTGTTTACTTTTAAACATGCACCGGTCATGTTGAGGATCAGCTGGTCCAACACAAAACCGGGGTTAACACCAGTTCCCAAAACGGTGACTCCATTTTTTCGTGCCATTTTATCGATGATTTCAGCCTGTTCCGGGTTGGAATCATATGGATAAGCCATTTCTTCTGCAATGGTAACCACATTGATTTTGTTCTCCACGCATTTCATGATGTGTTCGAATACCACATCTACAAAAGAATGGGTGGCAATGACGGCCAAATCGGGATAGCCTTCTTCGATTGCCTTGTCAATGTCGTTGCTAATCTCGATCCCCATCTGTTCCATTCCCAAATACTCACCCAGGTCTTTTCCAACAAGCTGTTCGTTTCGGTCAACAGCGCCAACAATCTCAATGCCTTCTTTTGTTGCCAGATTCTTTGCAATTCCTGAGCCCATGGCTCCCAGTCCCCACTGTAGCACTCTAATCATTGATAATTCCCTCCTGTAAGAAATAATAGTCTGTTGTGCATGGAAATTATAGCATAGAAAGTCGAATGCGTATAATAACCCTTTTGTTTTTACATCTAAAATCCTCTTTTTTTGTGTTAAAATAATGATAATGTGGTTTTTTTACTGATAGGCAACAATCGAAAGGTTTGATGAAGAAGTTTTTTTCTCGGTTAGAATGGATAGGATTATGAGGAAGTGTTTTTTTATGAAAATAGTCAGAAGCATTAAGAACATCTTATCGGTAGTCGGTTCATACCTTTTTATCTTTTTTTTGGCGATTATTTCCGGAATCGCCATGCTCATTTTTAGAAAAAAGGGAAAAAGCTAAAATTTTGGAGGTTGCCATGAGAAGAAATCCTTTAAAGCATTTACTTCCTTTGACACTGCTGTTTTGCCTGACGATTAGTTTTTCCATTTCACCTTATGATTTGACCGATCCGGACAGTTTGTTTTTTGAATGGAACGGCATCGATATCCATTATAAGGTTGAAGGATATTCTGATAAAGTCATGTTGCTGTTTCACGGTTTTGGTTCCAGCACATTCACTTGGGAGTTCATCAAAGATGATTTGATAGCAGATTTCACTTTGATTGCGTTTGATCGACCGGCATTCGGATTGACTGAAAGAGTCGTTTCCATTGATAAAGCCGGATACAATTACTATAACTTCTACAATCAATCCCTCATCGCTAATGAACTGTTGAGTGCCATCGATATGGTTCCAAGTGAATTGATCCTGATGGGACATTCTGCAGGGACACCCATCGTCATCGATTATTATCTGAAGCATCCGACAGATGTCAAAGGTCTGATTCTGATCTCGCCGGCTCTGGTTCATAAACTTTCGGAAAACCCTTTTGCAAAGACCTTTTCAAACCCCCTAATACGAGGAACCGTTTCGCTTTTCAGGAATCTTTTAGCCAGAACACTTGAAGGAGGACTTGACGAATCCTGGTACGATGTTACAAAGATTACGGATGAGATCCGAACTCAGTACAAAAAATTCATCCAAATTGACGATTGGGAAAAAGCCCTGATCGAATTGGCACTTAATCAGGGTGATTATAATATGTTGAAACCGCTGGCAGAGATCAGTATCCCGGTTTTGATTTTGTTTGGAACACACGACAACATTGTTCCTCATGAGGATGTACAGCTGGCGGTGAAAGACAATCCGAATGCGACCGTTGTCTTCATTGATCAAACGGGCCATGTCCCTCACGAAGAATCCCCTGAAAAGGTCTTGGAACAAATCAAGCGATGGTTGTTGGACATCGATTTTTATAACAAGGACTCACGGATCAACTGAAACCGAAGGATAGTTTTTCAATCAGTTTTTTTGTTCTCTGTAATTCCATACCGGATACGGGGCTTTAGATTTTTAAAAGCATATGATTTGCTGAAGTGGCATGAGATTTCACAACTTGATCAAGTGTGAGCATGCTGCTTATTCAAAGAGAAGATGGAGGTATGACATGAAGAGATTTTTTATCCTGATCGCTGTATTGCTGACTGCCTTAGCATTGTTTGGCCAGTCCAAGACTAACATCATTGACTCAGCCAAACGAGTAAACGCCAATTACCGGATCTATTCGCTGAATGTTGAGAAGAACCAATTGGATTATGACAAGGCTTCGATTGAAGCCTTCAACAAAAAGTCTGAGATTGCCGCAGAAATCACCCGCTTGAACGGCGAGAATCAAACTCAGGGGAATCTTTCTTCCTTTTATTCGGAGATTCTAAATCATATCTTTGAAGTGAAGACATTACAGATCAATCTCGCTGTCAGCGATAAATCGCAGCAGATTGCCCAACTGGATTATAAGGACTCGAAAAGTCTGTTTGATAAAGGTCTGATTTCCTCCAGCACTCTTCAAAGTGCATCCATCACACTTCGAGATGCCAAAACAGATTTTGAACAAAAACAGGGTGATCTTGCACTGGCTTTGAAAAATTATCAAGAAGATTTGGGTTTGCCTTGGGAGCCGATTGATGTTTTGATACCGGATTACAATCAATACATCATCACAGAACAAAACTGGATTGAGGGTTCAAAAGGGGTACAGATCAGTGCTTACAATCTTGAAATGGCTCAATTTGACATAGAAAATCTGTCATCGAACGCCTCAAAATATGATAAAAAAATCGCCAATATCACTTTGGCGCAAAAAGAAATTGATTTAAGCTTAGCTAAAGAAAATGCCTTGAATCAGAAACGTGATTTGGAAGATTCCCTGTATTTTCTGGCCAAACAGATGGAAACCATACAGGAACGGCTGGCTCTGTCTAATGATGATTTAAATGACGTCAAAACCAGGCACGAAAAAGGTCTTGTATCAGATACACAGCTTTTCAATCAGGAGAAATCCCATCTCGGTGTTTTGTCGCAGTACAACACCACCTTAAAGAGTTATTGGACCACTCTGAGTAATTATGTCATTCATTCAGATCAGGATGTAGAAGCGGCATTGAAAAAAAACCTCGAGAAACTTGAATCAGAGGCGTTAACAAACAAGTGACGCTCATGCATCTCTCAAGAAAGCCCATTAATAAACGATGTGTTGTATGCGTAATTTTATTAGGCGTGGCACTTAACCTTTTTTCTTCAACTTTAGTGACGGTGTATCAAAACAGACTTGAAACAAGTTCTGCATATCAAAACCTGCTGCTTCAGGTTGGTACTGCAAAGCAAGCTTTGGCTGCTTATTCGGATATCTTTGATCCCTATTTAACCATGAACTTCCAACCCGGCGGTTTGACCTTTAATAAAACAGTCACCGAAGGTGGCGGCAACCAGAATCATCAGCTGAATTTGAATATGAGCGCTGATTTGAAATTGTTTCATGTGTTGGGCACAAGCATCGGTTTGTCTTTTCCGGCTCAGTACACGATCAATAACGACGGAGAATCGGATTTTGTCATGAACAGCCTTGGGCTGACTCTCAGCCGAAAGCTGATCAGTGAGGAACAGGCACAGGAACTGGGTATAAAGGCCCAGTATTTCAATGCTTTGCATGCAAAGGAACAACAGGAGTGGGCGTTGTTTTTCCATTTGGTTAGCGATATCTTTAATCAGAAGTATTATGAAGGCCTGGAAGCCGTCAATCAAAAGCGTTTGGAAATCTACAACATTCAATACGACAACGCTCTCGATGAAGATCAGCGTGATGCCTATCTGCAACAGAAATTACTGGCGCAAAAGGCCTTGTTGAATACACAAAAAATGTTGGAGCAGATCAGACTTTTCACACCGCCTGGTTTCCAAACACTTTATGATCAGATGAAAACTACCCTCCAAAAGATGTATGACGATTATCTGCAATTTCCGGTTTGCCAACCATCCAGAAAGATACAAGCTTTGGAGTTGGAAGTTGAAAAGGCCTTAGCAGAAAAGAAATTATGGTTTTTGCCTTATCTTTACAACCCTACGCTTAGCTTTAGCCTGGAATATTATTTCGACGACACCAAAACGACTGGATTTCAAGGTGTTGATTTTGATTGGTCTGATTTTGACTTTTTACCGGATGATTTTACTTGGCCGGATCTAGGTTATCAAGCCGGTGATTTCAAATGGTCCATCAGTGTAACAGGCTCCTTGGATATCTTTGACAGAGGTGAACGTCAAACGGAGGCTTTTAAAAGGGAGAATACCTACAATATCAAGCTTCTTGAGCTGAACGAAGAAAAGGAACGGATTGAACAGGAATTGAGGAAGATGATTATAGATATTGAAATTTCAAAGGTTGACTTACAAATAAAAGAACTGGAATTCGAAGGCAAGATGGAGGATGCTGAAAAGTCACTGACATTGTACCAAGAGGGGTTCATCACATTGGAGGATAAGCAGCTGGCCCTGTTGGCGCTGGAGCAATCCAGATTGGACTACATACAAGCCTTACATCAATTATACCTTCATCAGTTGGCGTTATTACAGGAATCGGGGATATCACTTGGAGGATATTTGAATGAAGACAAGAAGTAAAAGGATAATTGGATTCATGATCATCTTGGTGGTGATGGTCTTATTTGCCACCTTTTTAAGGATAAGGGCCAACCGAAAAGCCATTGAAGAACAAGCCTTACCGGATATCAACATGGAATACACGGTTACCAGAACCGATATCGGAGATGCTCTCGAAGTGATGGGAACGGTCAACGCACCGGAGCGGTCGATTTATGGCAAAATCAGCGGTGAGATTCAAGAGCTGTTCGTTGTAGACCACCAATCCATTGAAAAAGATGCAACGATAGCCGTAATCGATTCGACACAATACCAGCTAAACTATCTTCAGGCCAAAACCGCTTTTGAGAATTCGCTGGGGGGCGCACCAAAAACGGTTGAAGAAAGACTGTTATCTCTGCAGATTGCCGAAGAAAACCTTACCAATACCGTTATCAAATCACCCGTCAACGGGTTTATTAAAAATGTACCGCTTCATGAAGGAGATCGGATTTCTGCCAATTCAGTGATATGCACGGTTGTTGAGGATCGTTTGATGTACGTTGAATCGTCTATTGATGAGGTGGATCTGAAAAAGGTCAAAGTAGGCCAAACGGTTCAGTTTGTCTTTGAACCCTTGGATGCCTTGAAAATAACCGGTCGAGTCAGGCAGATCAGTCCGATCGCACAGAGTTCCAGCGGTATCGTGGTAATCCCCATCGAGTTTTCTTTTGATTCGTTGCCTAAGGACCAGGGGGTGATCCCAGGATTGACCTGCTCAGTGAATATTTTGCTGATGGAGCGAACAGATATCATCGTTATTCCTGTTTTAGCCGTGCTTGAAGATGAAAAGGGATCGTATTGTTATGTCAAGCATGAAATCGATACAAAAGAGTCGAATAAAAAAGGCGGTTTGCCTGGGGAAAAACGTTATTTGCAGATCGGCCAAATTACAGAGAATTACGTGGAAATTATTGACGGCCTTAAAGAAGGTGAAATTGTCATCATTCAACCCGATGAAGACCGATTACGAGAAGCCATGAAAGAACTGAATCCTTCATTGTCTCAAATAAGCTCCGGGGGTCGTTCATGACTATACCTTACACATCCCATGGATGTGAAGCATATGGGTAAGTCTGCCGTTTTATCGTTGAGAAAGATCTGGAAGATTTACGAGATGGGCGATGTACGCGTGAATGCCCTGAGGGATTTTTCGCTGGACATTTTAGAAGGCGATTACATGGTGGTCATGGGACCTTCCGGAAGTGGGAAATCAACCTTCTTACAAATTACCGGATGTCTGGATAAGCCTACACAGGGCGAGGTGTTGATAGATGGGGTGAATACCTCCAACATGACTGATAATCAGTTAGCCGCTATTCGCAATAAAAAACTGGGTTTTGTTTTTCAAAGTTTTAACCTCCTTTCAAAAATGACTGCTCAAGAAAACAGTGCATTACCCCTTATATACAGTGGAGTAAGCAGGAAAAAAAGAATGAACAGGGCCAAAGAGTTGCTTGAACAAGTGGGTTTGGGTGACAGAATCCGTCATCGGCCAAACGAGCTCTCTGGAGGTCAACAGCAGCGTGTGGCCATTGCCCGAGCTCTTGCCAACGATCCCCCGGTAGTTCTGGCGGATGAACCTACTGGGAATCTGGACTCAAAAAGCAGCGAGGAGATATTGAATATCCTTAAGACGCTTCATGAATCCGGAAAAACCATCATAGTGGTGACGCATGATCCGGATATGATTCATCAGGGAAACACCGTTGTTCACATATTAGACGGACAGATAGAAAAGATTGAAAGGAAATCATAATGGAACTGTTTATGGAATCCCTTCGATCTTTATATGCCAATAAGCTCCGTACCTTTTTATCCATGTTGGGAATCATTATAGGAGTGACAGCCATGATAGCCGTAGTCTCTATCGGTCAAGGGGCAACGGCCAGTATCACGGAGAGGATTTCCTCTCTGGGTTCCAATGTGTTTATGATTTCACCCGGATATTCGGGTGGAAGCAGTGGCAGGGCCTATGTCAATCTCTCTGACGTGCTGACAAAGAAGGACGTTGAAAACATCAAAATGCTTTGTCCCAATATTAAAGGGGTCAGCCCTCTCATTCAGCAACGATTTTCTCTGAAGTATGGCACAAACAACACATCCTCTCAAATCTATGCCATTTATCCCGACTTCTTTCAAATCTTGAATCTTGACCTTGAAAGCGGAAGAAAGATTAATCAGGAAGATATTGATGATTACGCCAAGGTTGGTGTGATTGGTAAGGATATTGCCAATGATTTGTTTGGAACAGAGAATCCATTGGGAAAAACGGTATATATGACAGTCTCAGTCGGTAATACCAATAAGACGATCCCCATTCAAATTGTTGGAGCGCTTGTTCAAACCGGGAGTAAATTGATTTACAATCCAGATAAAATGCTGATTATACCCTTTACAACAGCTGAAGGCCGCATTGTAAACACAAGAGGTTCCGTTTCGACAATTCTGGCATCGGCTATTAGCCCCGAAGTATCTGAAAGAGTGTATTTGGAGATCGATCAAGTTCTTTATATGCGACTCCATGACAGTACAAAATACAGCATTACCAGTCAGGATTCCATCCTGGGAGCCGTTTCAGAAGTAACCGGCATCATGAATCTCTTTCTGGGTTCGATTGCTGCCATATCCCTTTTGGTTGGCGGGATTGGGATCATGAACATCATGCTCGTTTCCGTTTCGGAAAGAACCAGAGAAATAGGAATTAAAAAGGCTTTGGGAGCCACCAGGAAAAGGATCTTAATGGAATTTCTTATTGAAAGCGTGATGATTACATTTATTGCCGGTTTGTTGGGAATTCTTTTGGGTACAGCCCTCTCAAAAATGGTAGAAATTGCCGCTTCTGCTTATGCATTAAAAACGCAGGTAACATGGGATTCCATCATCATTGCCTTTGGAACTGCCTCACTCATCGGTCTCTTTTTTGGCATCTACCCCGCTTCAAAGGCCTCTAAACTCAGTCCCTTGGAAGCGCTGAGATACGAATAAAAAAAGTTTTTTTCTAAGGCTTGTTGCAGAGTTTTTCCATTCAGCCTTTGATCACCTTTCAGTCTATGTCGTGCTTATCAAATCTAATGGAGAGTTGTTCTATCCGATTTCTATTCCATCAGAATATGATTTAGGTACGCCAGCGAGGTGGGTTTTATCCACGAAAAGCATGTAAAAGGAATTTTGTCTTCGAAAAACGGGATGAATCTATACCGAGGATGTACTCATGGGTGCATTTACTGCGATTCCAGAAGCACTTGCTATCAAATGGATCACGATTTTGAAGATGTAGAAGTAAAAGTGAATGCCCCGCAATTATTGGAAAAAGCGTTGAAAAGTAAACGCCAAAAATGTATGATTGCCACAGGAGCCATGAGTGATCCTTACGTACATGAAGAAAATAATCGGAGATTGACCCGCAGCTGCCTTGAACTCATTGAGCATTACGGGTTTGGTCTTGCGATTCAAACCAAATCGGATTTGATCCTAAGAGATTTAGACCTGTTAAAAAGCATTAACAAGAACGCTAAATGTGTGGTCCAAATGACCCTCACCACATATGATGAAAGCTTGTGCGCAATCTTGGAACCCAATGTTTGCACTACAAAAAGACGTGTCGAAGTATTGAAAATCATGCACCAAGAGGGTATCCCGACCATCGTCTGGATGAGTCCGATATTACCCTATCTTAATGACAC
>DAOTHY010000018.1:0-33321 GCA_035447925.1 Thermotogota bacterium | reverse complement strand
ATTTCTTCAGGCAATAAGGATAAAAGCGTTTTCTGTTTGTGAAGCAAAAGCACCTTGAAGTTTTCTAACGAAAACTTCACGTAGATTTATGAGCATTGAGCAGTGATGCAATGGCTTTATGAAAACGTAGGGGAGTCCCCATGTGGGCTCCCGCAAATGGAGCAACACCCTTTTTATGCGGATCAGGGCTTTTGGTTTCATTGTTATGGGCGGACTCAATCGAGCCCGCCAGGTATTGTCAGGTGAACTCATGCGGAAAGGAAACACCCGGCTCCATCCCGAACCCGGCAGTTAAGCTTCCCGCAGCCGATGGTAGTATGGTCATCACGCCATGTGAGAGTAGGTATCGCCTGGCATTTCTTTTTGTACGGCCCCATAGGATAACGGCTAGTCCATCGGATTCTCAGTCCGAAAGTCGGGGTTCGATTCCCCGTGGGGCTACCAAAAAACACACTCGAAAGGGTGTGTTTTTTTATTGTTGGGGGAATATGTGATATGATTAATCAGTGTAAAAAAAGCTTCTTCAACAAGCCCCGTATTGGGAGAAGAATTTGAATCGGCAAGAAAAGCTTAAACTGCTAAAATTATTTATCTGTTTTTTCAAAATAGGTCTCTTTACATTTGGCGGCGGGTTTGCCATGATTCCTTTGATGGAAAAAGAATTGGTAAACAAACATCATTGGGTAAAAAAAAGAGATTTTGTTAACTCTATCGCTTTGACTCAATCTGTTCCGGGGGCGATCGCCTTTAATCTGGCGGTTTACTTCGGTCATGATGTTATGGGAATCATCGGATCACTGGTCTGTGTCGTTGCAGTGGCCTTGCCTTCAGTATTGATTATTTTGGGTATCGCTGTGTTTTTTTCAACGTTCAGTGAAATGGAAATAGTTCAAAATATTTTTAAAGGAATACGACCGGCTGTGGTGGCATTGATTATTTATGCCGCAATAAACATCGGTACTCATTTAAAGTGGGACGCCGCTTTGTTCCTGATTGTAATCGCAGCTACTTCAGTCAGTATCGTTTTTTCATTCAATCCCGTTCTATTGATTCTCGTCTCTTTTGTGATTGGTACGGGCAAGTATTTGTATGATAAGGCGAAAAAGAAAAAATCGAATTGTGACAGTTGTAAGAAATGAGGCTTGATCTGTAATGGATATCTTATGGGGTTTATTCTTATCGTTTTTCAAGATAGGGCTTTTCGGATATGGTGGTGGGTATGCCATGATTTCATTGATTCAAAACGAATTGATGAGAAATGGTTGGATATCCAAGGACAAGTTTGTGGATATTATTGCCATAGCCCAAATGACCCCCGGTCCGATAGCCGTCAACAGCGCCACATTTATCGGTTATGAAATTGCCTCATTCCCGGGGGCTTTGATTGCAACCATTGCCGTTATTCTGCCATCTTTTATTTTGGTAAATATCCTGGCAATATACATGAAATCCGTAACCAATCCCTTATTGACAAATTCCATTCTTCATTATCTAAGACCGGTTATAATCGCCTTAATTATCAATGCTGCATTTACGATCAGTTTGGATGCCATTAGTGATTATTTCGGCATCTTTATTCTAGGCTTTTCTTTATTCCTGATCTGGAAAACAAAAATACATCCTATTATCATCATCACACTCTCAGGTTTTATCGGGCTGGTATTCTACAGCTTCTAATCATTTATTTACACGATCCAACCAAACCCCTTAATAATGGCATAGGAGACGACTGATACAGAAGCACCCAGAATACTTCCCCAAATCAAATCAATAATCGTGATGGCCAAGGGCCAGTCCTTGAGTGTCGCCAGATTAGTTAAGTCATATGTGGCATAAGTGATCAATCCAAAAAAAAGTCCGGCAAAAAGAGCGTATTGCCAACTGCTTTTTTCCAATGCGGGGCTGATGACGAAAAAAACCAGACCGATAATATACAAAAGGTAGAACAAGATAGCAGCCGTCCAATCAGGCTTTTCTTTCATGATATAACCCAGATATTTTGAGTATAGTTTTTGGGCAACAACACCCAGCCAAATCAGATCAATCACAAAAAAAACGACAAATGAAGTGAGATACATCTTGATAAAATCCAGCACTCTATCAGCTCCTCTTGATATTGAGGCCTGTTAGTCCGGTATGGAAAGTTTTCCCAATCTCACGGATCGACATGCCCCGGTAGCACTTTTGATGTTGGCATAATGTTGATTTAAATATTCGTTCCCCATCAAGGCAAAAGCGATGGCCTCTTTGGCATCGTTGAGCGATTCGTCCATAATGGTTAACCGGGAATGAATGAGATTGTGTTTGATTGCTTCAATCAAGGTGGGATTTTTTGATCCGCCACCTGATACAATCAATCGGTCGGGCTCAAAAGCGTGCTGTTTATACGATTGCACCATGGTCTGAGCTGTAAATTCAACTACGGTTTTGAGGATATCTTCAACGGCAAAGCCATTTTCCTTAGAAAAATCAACAATTTTTTTAAAGTAAGCTTGATGATACCGAATTTCCCTGCCGGTTGATTTAGGTGGAGTAACTGTAAAATAATCTTCCTCAATCTCCCATAAAAAGGACAACAAGAGGGGAACGACAGTACCGTTCTTTGAATACTGGCCGTTCTGATCGTAAGCTACCCCCAGATAATGTTCACATGCTTGATTGATTAAGATGTTTCCCGGGCCGGTGTCAAAGGCGATGATCTCATCGGGTCCGGAATCTTTCCGAATGATGGTGATATTCCCTATCCCCCCTATATTTTGAAGCCCAACACTTTCCTCATCGGATGAAAATAGGATGTAATCCGTATAAACAACCAAAGGGGCCCCTTGCCCGCCAACAGCCATATCCTTCATCCGTAAGTCTGAAAGGACCGGAATACCCGTTAAGCAGGAGATATAATCACCATCTCCAATTTGCAGAGTACACTTTGGCATGAGAGAATCATCTGAGGGATTTGTGTCGTGAAAAACGGTTTGTCCGTGACTAACGATGAGTTCCACGTCTTCCAAGTGGTTTTCTTGAATGAAACGATTGATTAATTGAGCCTGTATTTGAGCCAAGTATACATTCGCTCTGGCTATTTCTCCAACGGTCGCTTTTCCGGAAGTCAACATTTTCAGTTTCTCGCTCATTTCATCTCCATAAGGTTGATAGGTGAAAAGGTGACGAACGAGATTGGTATCGGTGTATGAACCTTCAATTTCGCAATAGACAATATCAAGACCGTCACAGGAAGTTCCGGACATGGTTGCAATTATCTTTTTCATGCTCTTTCCCCCATTTTTATGGATGTAACCAGACGATTTGAAACTCTTCTTCTAAAACGAAGCATTTCAGTGATTCTCTCGTGCCTGGAATAGAAACAACGGTTCGATAAAATGACGATGGCGAGATCCGATTCAGGATCAACCCACAAAGAGGTTCCTGTGAACCCGGTGTGTCCAAAAGCCTTATCCGACAACAGACACCCGCCCGAGCTTGCAGGGGTGTAATGCATCCATCCCAACCCTTTTTCATCGCCTGGAATACCCCTTGTCCACCTTTTCACAGACAGTTGAATCGTTGACTTCGAGAAAACTTTATGTGGATTCAACAACTCTCTGGCATACTTTAAAAGATCCTGTAAATTGGAAAACAACCCGGCATTACCGCTGAGACCATTTAAAGAATAAGCCAATTCGTCATCAGGCTCTCCGGTCAGCCGTTGAGACTTGCGGATGGAAGTGGGGGCGATATCAAAATGATTTGAGGGATTGTACATGGTGTGCTCCATTGTTAAAGGCTGAAAAATCGCTTTGTCGACAAAATTTTTGAATCCTCCGGTGACTTTTTCCACAATCACCATCAACAAAATATAATTGAGACAGGAATAAACCACCTGTTTTTCGGGACCTGTTTTAAACAGTTCCATTTGAATCTCATGAAGGATCTCATCACGAGAACTTTTATATTGATATGCCGCTGAATACGGAGGCATACCTGAAGTATGACTGAGAAGATGCCATAGTTGTGTCTCGTTATCTGTAAATTCGATGTAATCCGAGACTTTATCAAAAAGATCGATTTCTCCGTCTTGTATGAGCTTTAGGATAGCGGGAAGTGTCGCAGTTACCTTCGTCAGGCTGGCAATGTCGTACAAAGTCTCTTCGGTTGTTGGTTTCTTTTCATCCGTTGTCCCGAAAACCTGGGAGATTATTGTTTGTGAAGAATCCGTAACTCCGATGGCTACCCCGGGAAAAAGTTTCGCTTCAATGGCCTCCATTGCAAGTTCTTTGATCGTCATTTTGTCACACATCCCGTTCCCAGTCTTACCTTAAATTTATATTTGTCTCCACGATAAAGCGAAATAACGTATTCAATACACCTATTTTCCGAGATATAGGTATAACGCCGCCTGAGGACAGCACAATCATCGCTTTTAATCTTTAACATTTCCCTGTCCCCTTCCACGGGCTTATGAACTTCGATGATTTCATCTGCATATTCCAAAACAATTCCCAGGTCATGCTTAAAGAAATGATAAACGGAGTTATTTTCCATATCCATTTGGATCAGTTTTAGCAATCTGGGATTGAGAGTTGTGTTGAAATAGGCTGATTCAATAGCCATAGGCGAATTATCCACCAATCTTAGACGCTTTAAGAATATGACAGGTGTATCATCTGCAATGGCAAAGCACTGAACAACTTCGGGAGGCGGCTCCACCAAACGGTTTTCCAGCACGATTGAACTGGTGTGCTGCCCTTGACTTTCAACCTCGTCGGTAAATCCCTGCAGTTGGGTCAGGTTTTCCTCCTGTTTACTTTGAGAAACGAAAGTTCCCCTGCCTCTGGACCGTGTGATCAAACCTTCTCTGCTTAGTTCTTCCAAAGCCTTTCTAACAGTCAATCTGCTGATTTTGTACTGTTTACAAAATTCAAATTCGCTGCTGAGTCCGTCCCCTGGTTTTAGTTCTGAATTCAATATCTTTTTCTTTAATTCTTTATACAATTGGTAATACAACGGGACAGGCAAACTCCTGTCTAATTTTTTCATAACCTTTACCCCCTGAAAACGGTTTGTTGTTATGATATTATTATAACATGTTTTGCAGTTTCCGATCACCCTTCATTGTAAATCTGCTAAAATAAACCTATGTTTCAGATATAAATGGGCTGCCAGGCTAAGCTTAATATGATGATCGATTGTGCTTCAACAAAAGAGAAAAATCAGTTTTTTTTAACGACTTCAACACAACAAACTTAATGATATAATCAAGATGAATCAACACGAAGGGGGTATTCCCGATCGAAGAGAATGAAAAACACTATTTTTATGTGTCGTTTAAAGAAGAAGAATCCTGGTACTACAAAGAAGCAGTGAAACTCATTCGTGGGTTTGAACAGCATAACGTGGCCTCTGTTTTCAATCCCAAAAACTTTGCCGTGATTGATCAAGAGGAATTTTCCTTTAAAACTTCCGATATCGGCAGATTGATAGCCCTGATCAAAGATTGGGATTCAGCCAGTATGCTGCTGAAAGGTAAGCCGATGGATTATCAGGAAATGATAAAGGTCTTGAGGGTTTACCGATGTGGTTTTTACCGAACGGATTCGGGAGAAGGCGAAGGGTATTGCTCCGACTCGCTTTGGGGATGTCGGTTGTTGAACGTCATCGACACGTCTTCGATTGAGGAGATTAAAGATTATTCCGAAGAAAGGGTTTACTGGTTTGACTTTGGTTATTTTGAGGAGGAAAACCTGTGGATTATCTCAAAGGATGATATCCGTGAGGGGCTTTTGCTGGAATTGGAGAACAAATATATTCATCACTGCCCTTATTTCAGGATGGAAACGGTGGAAAAATTACTGCATGCCTTACCGGATCAGGTGGACTTGCGTATTGATAAAAGGTGGCAGGTTAAGTACAAAAAGGTTTGTTCAGAAACCAATATTCTGGAAGCCATCGGCATTAAACCTAATCTGAAAGGCCAAATAGTTGAGATAGAAGATGAGAATAGGAATATTCCCCCGGTTAGTTTTTCGGATATCGGTGGGATTGACGAGGTCATTCAAAGCATCCGTGAGGTGATCGAACTGCCTTTGAAAAGGCCGGAATTGTTCCGGTATATGGGAATTAAACCCCATAAAGGCATCCTGCTGTATGGTCCTCCGGGATGCGGGAAAACAATGATCGCCAAAGCGATAGCCAATGAAATCAATGCGCATTTTATTTCCATTAAAGGGCCGGAACTTTTGAATAAATACTTGGGAGAATCAGAGGCCAATTTAAGAACGGTTTTTGCCGATGCCAGGGAAAAACAGCCTTCCATCATCTTTTTTGATGAAATTGATGCGGTCGCTCAAAAACGATCCTCCAGCGAGAACCTGAGAAGTGAATCCAGGTTTGTTACCCAACTACTATCACTGATGGATGGTATAGAAGACTATGGAAAAGTCTGTGTCATTGCATCCACCAACAGACATGAATCGCTGGACATGGCCCTGTTAAGACCGGGAAGATTTGATTACACACTTTTTATCAATAAACCGACCAAAAAGGGGTGCCGGGATATCTTCAGAATCAAAACCAGGCATATGCCCCTATGTTCAAGTATCGACAACGGAGAATTTGCTGAACAACTTCATGGACTGACCGGTGCAGAAATAGATTTTGTGGTTCGTGAAGCGGCATACAATTGTCTAAGAAGAAGCCTGGATTTAAGAAAGTGCATCTCATCGGATAACAATTACAAAATCAACCTGAATAAATTGAGAATTATCGAGGAGGATTTACAACAATCATTATTAAGGGTAAAAGAAATGCAGAAAAAAGAAAATACCCGGGAAACCAAATCATGAAAAACCACAAACGGAAGCCGCTATTACTCTTATTGTCCTTGCTGCTTGTCCTCTTAGCACTGTATGTCTTTTTTATCGAACCCAACCGATTGGATATTACCTACATTGGCAGCGGAGAAACTCCGGCCGTGTACCCCGTTGACAGCGAATGTCGGATCGCTTTTTTTGCCGATCTTCATCTGTTTAGATACCGAGCTTTTCATGAGAGATTGCTCAACACGATCGAAAGCTATCACCCAGACATGATTCTCTTTGGCGGAGACGCCCTGGCGAAATTGACGGATGTTCACGATTTGGAATCCTTCTTTGATCGCTTAAAAAGGATCGGTCCGGTTTATACCAACTTTGGCAACTGGGAAGAATATGCCCCGGTCCATATGAAACAACGATTTGAAAATCTGGGCATTACGTTAATCGAAAAAGATACAGTCTATGAAACAATCAAAGGCTTTAAAATCGCCATTACCGGACTGGAATCCCATTATTTTCTCTCTCAAACACAACTCGTCGATGAGCGAGAAGCACCCGATCTATCCGTTTTGTTGATCCATTCGACCATCGGACTGGAAGATAAGCCCGATGTGATCCGGCAATACGACATGGTTTTAGCCGGACACATACATGGGGGACAATACGTCGTTCCCTATTTGACAAAAAAATTGATTGAATTAAGAAACGGGAGGGATATCGAATACTATGCGGGGCGATATGACGCTGAAGACACACTGATTTACGTGACCAGAGGAGTTGGACAATGGTTCCCCGGTCGTTTCAACTGCTCACCGGAGTTAGTTATCTTTGACCTGATGCTTTCCAAAGATTCAAAAAATGCTGAGTAAACTGCTGAACCACGGATTTGTCCGTTGTTTTATAAATAAACTCATCGTTGCGTGTTTGTGCTGAAGCTGTATAATTATAAGAACCGGTCATCACAACTTTTTCGTCGATGACAACAAATTTTTCGTGAAGCAAATCATCGCAAGTATCCAACCGTACACAAGCGTATCGGGCCATATCGTCGATATCGCTGTAAATACTGGACATATTCCAATCCTTATCCACCAGGATTGAAATTTGAACACCCTTTGAAGAAAGTATTTTCAGATAATGGGCAATTCGATTATCGCTGAAGGCGTACATGGCTATATACACTGATTTTTCTGCCCTTGACAATTCATTCAAAAGGAAGTCAAAACAGTCTTCTTCCGGAGAAAAACGAATCATCTTTTTCCCGAGCGGCCTCCTGCTGTCTTTAAATAATCCCGAAAAACATTGCTCGAAATTCTGCTGAAAAGCCTCTATCAAGGTGTAATCCCTGCTGATCAACACGTTGTTTTCATGATCCTCAAGACTGGTGGGTGTAAGATTGGTGGAGCCGAACCAGACCCTTTCACAATCGGCGATCATGTATTTATTGTGCATCAGCCCCTGTGAGTCATATACAATTTTAGTTCCTGGAAGAATCAATGGGTAGGCATTATCCGTACAGATTCTGATTTGGACACCTTGGTTTGCCTTTTTGGAGAGTTCATCAATAATTTGCCGGTCTGTGATGGAATAAACGCAGATATCCAAACTGACTTGTGCCTGAGAAATGAACGATAGGGTCTGGTTTTTGATTCCCTCTCCCCTAAAATAGACCAGGCACTGTTCATTATCACAGGAAACGAATATTGGGATTATTAAAATGATTAAAAAAACAAGAAAAAAAGGACGCATCAATCGCCCTCTCTAAAAATAATATCGTCTTTTCTTGGCGTGCTCGGGGCGATTTGAACGCCCAACCTTCACATCCGCAGTGTAACGCTCTATCCAATTGAGCTACGAGCACACAGCCAATGGCGGAGAAGGAGGGATTCGAACCCTCGGAGAACATACGTCCTCACTTGCTTAGCAGGCAAGCGCCTTCGGCCGCTCGGCCACCTCTCCGATTCAAGCAACGGTAGTATACCACACTTGATGGATAATTTCAATAAATGAAAGGTTAATAAAATAATTTTTCTAAGACAGTCATCACAGCTTGTTCTGACTGATCAGTTATTTCGACTCTCATAGCTTCCTGATAGCGCCGAGCCCATATCATTTGACGTTTTGCAAAGTGCCGGGTGTTTTTTTTAAGCGTCTCCAGATAATCATTTTTACAAGTAAAATGATTATTTAAATAGGCGATCGTTTCTTGATAACCGATTGCTTTCATGGACTGACAAGTTGAGGGATACTTCTTCATTAAATGCCGGGTTTCTTCCACCAAACCTTTTTCAACCATTTGTTCAACACGCAAATTGATTCGCTCATACAGCTTCTTTCGATCCGGAATGAGAAACACAAGTCGGAAGCGCTCGTCTGGGGTTCTGGACTGTCCCAATTCACTGAAAGTTTTGCCGCATAAATAAAACACCTCCAATGCCCGAACGGTTCGTTTCCGATCATTGGGATGAATTTTCTCTGCACTGACCGGATCGATACGGTACAATTCCCGCCTTAAAAAACCGGGATATTCTGCCTCCTGAGATATGAGTTTTTGTCTGATTTGATCATCTTTTGAAACACCTTGAAAAAGGCCGTAACGCAAAACATCCATGTATAATCCTGTTCCGCCGGCAAACAAAAAAAATCTGCCTTTTTGTTCTAATTCTTCAATCTTTTTTAAGGCCAAATTTCGATACCGATTAACGTCGAAAGGCTCATCGGGATAAACCAAATCAATGAGATGATGAGGGCAAGATTGCTGTTCTTCCAGAGTGGGTTTGGCTGTTCCAATATCCATTTCTTTGTAAACTTGCATGGAATCCATGGAACAAACATCGAGAGAAAAACTTTTGGCAATTTTAAGCAAGATGGCTGTTTTTCCTGTGGCGGTTGGGGCATAAAGTATGGGAATCTTTTTCATCAGCAGCGAATGACTCCGTAAAGAACACCGCTGGTCCTGCTGCCTCGTATTTCGTCTACCTGAATCTCATTGAACAACGAATCTTTGGACAAGGCCTTGAGAATGACGGCTTTCTTGGTAATTCGCTTCATTTCGAAGATATCTTCTTGTGAAATCTTATCGTATACGGCAAAAGGACGCAACGGATTAAAACCGGACGAGGTCATAACAGGGTTTTCGAACATCGGGTCACAATAGCAATAATCACATGAGTGGCTTTTCTGTTCTTTGATCCAGCTTTTGTAATCCGAATAAACCAATTCAATTCTTTTTAAGCTTTCATTCAGCCAGGAGGATTGATCCACATAGTCTCTCATGCCGTATTTTACGATGGTATAGATGTGTTTTGAGGCCTCAATACCAACGACTTTCCCTGTGGTCAGGTGTGCGGCCATAAGAATGGCTTCGCTACCCAAACCCAAGGTCAGATCGAAAATGGTTTCGTCGCCTTTCAAATCCAATGCCTCAATCAAATGATCACGCTGGTTGTTTCGGATATTTCTCATGCGCATCTTGGAGCTGGAAGGATGGAAGAAGAATTCCCCGTCTTCCCAACGGATTTTCAACCCTTCCTTTTCGACCACATAATAAAAAACAACAGGATGCGCCTTTTTAAATTTATTCAGGCTTCTCCTTGAAACATATCTTGAATTCAATTCCCTTGATAGTGAAATGGCCTTTATCACTTCATCCTGGGTGGGTTTAATCGAAGTGGTAACCACAAACGCATCATGGTCAAATGCTTGAATATTGTGGTTATTTATCTTGTTCGTAATCATCTAATCTCTTTTTTAACCTCTCATATTCCAATACTTTCTGATTAAGAATCTCTTTCTTCATCTCATATTCTTCTTTTACCTTATTGTATTCTTCCTTCACTTCAGTGTATTCAAAAAATACGTTCACATTCAGATAAATCATCCATGCGGATAAAACCGCAACAACAAACCAATACAAAAAATTGACCGAACTCTTTTTGCTTTTTGGATTGGCCTCTCTTTTTGGTAACTGCTTAGCGCCGAGATTGAGCTGACGGTTTTTTTCCGTGGTTTGTTTGGTATAGATCAACACATATCATTCCTATTCAGGCGGATAAATGATCCTTGGAGCCTGTTTTGACCGCTCTTGATCGCTTATGGTCACATCTATCGAATAATTATCCTCGTCTTCCAGTCCGGGAGGTCTCAAGTAAATGGTGGAATTATAATTGTTTGACGGAACCATGAAATAATAATACTGTTCAGCTGATTCAGCTGACAACGAATAACTTGACATCACGAAATCCTTATCGTTAAAGTAATAATCATAAAAATCAAGTACCCAATTCTCACCACGTCTTAATGCGGGATCGGATTCCTCACTTTTATTTTCTATTGTACCATACACGAGGGTTGAATCATCTTGAATCAATGAAATGCTGTTCACAAAGCCCTGCGTTAATTGTACCGGAAGTGCATTTGCGTCAATTTCTTTAAAGGGAGGAATATTCGACAGGTTCAGCATAACGTACAACGTGGTTTGCCCAATGGGCAAAGTCAAAACGCTTCTGTTCCTGTACTGATTGTTGATGATATCTTTGATCGGCACAGACAACACCAAATCTTGTTCGGGAATGATGAGGGCCACTGAAGTGGCAAAGGTTGTCTCTTCCGTTTCGTTTTCAAGTGTATAAACCGCAGTAGCTGAAGGTGAGAATGTGAATCTGATTTGAGGATTCTTTAAAGTCTGATCGGTATCAGTATCCCTTTCAAATTCAAACTGAGCGATATTCTTCTCCTGAAGAAGATTGAGTAGTGATGAAAACGATTCGATTCGTAGATTCGGACGAAGGTTGATGTTAATGAGCTTATCCGGCGAAATTTCTTTAACCATTTGACCGTCGGACAACAGTTCAACCTTTTTGATTAGGCATTCAACACCGCTCAATCGATGAGCGGTGTTTTGAATACCGTTATAATTCACATATAATGCAATCCTGGAAGTTCCGCCGCCAATGGGAGGCAGAATCAATTCCAGGATAAAACATCCTGACAGGCACAATGACAACAACACCATCAACAGGACGGGAATTGATTTTTTCAAGATAATAAACCCCTTAACCGTTAGAAACCAACGAATCGATATCAGGATACAGATTTAAAGCCTTGTCCAATGAGGTTAATTTAAACAACCTCGTCAATGTATCATTCAAAGAGAAAATCGCCAATCTTCCCCCATTTAATTTGCATCGTTTATGAAGGCTGACGATGACACCCAGCCCGGAACTATCTATGTATTCCATATTTTCAAAATCTAAAGCGATGTTTAACTCACCTTTTGAAACAAACTCGTTGATGATCTGATTCTTAAAGTCGATGGCATTGCTCATATCCAATTCACCAACCAAATTCACCACTACCCAATCGCCTTTTTTCTCCCATTTCAACATTCTTTTTCACCTCATTTGATGTTTGTTTAATCGTCGACAATGATCCTTTCCACAGAACTCACTTCATCATCGTCTCCCAAATCTACAACTCTCACACCTCTTGTTGTTCTACCCATCACTCGAATATCCGAAGCACTGAATCGAATGGTAAAACCCGATTTGGTAACTGTGATGACTTCATCCGTATCCTCAACCGCCATCACGGCAACCACCTCACCCAAACTTGGAGCCCAAGCCATGTTCTTAATGCCTGTTCCTCCACGAGCCTGCAATCGATAGTCCTCTATAGACGTTCGCTTGCCGTAGCCGTTTTTGGTGATGGTAAGTATGGAAGTATTGTCACTTTCACTATCAACGGCTGACAGGGAAACCAGTTTATCTTCTTTCTTTAAGGAAATGGCTTTGACTCCCTGAGTATTTCTGCCCATCTGCCTCACATCTTCGAGTGGAATTCTGATGGCCATGCCCCTTAAAGTACCCAAAAAAAGATTTTTATTGCTATTTTGAACATCCAAAAGGGCGCACTCTACAACCTGGTCTTTATCTTCCAGCTTGATCCCGATAATGCCTGAAAGGCCCGCATTGGCAAAATTGGACAGCGATGTCCGCTTTATTTTACCATTTTTTGTTAAGAAGATGATATCAAATTTATCAGAAAATTCCTTTCCAATCTGCAGGACGCTCTTGACAACTTCCCCTTCTGAAAGGTTGATATAGGACATAATATGTTTTCCTTTGGTTCCTTTGGAAGCATTTTCTATCTCATAATTCCTGATCACATAAGCCTTTCCTAAAGACGTGATAAACATCGTGCCGGAGAGCCTTGAAGTGACCATGATATGCCTGGCATAGTCTTCTTCTCTGGTTCGGATGCCTCGAGCACCTCTGCCTCCTCTGTTTTGGCGTCGATAACTGTCCAGATCAGTGACCAGTGTGTATCCCCTGCTGGTCAACGTAATAACAATATCATCGTCTTCGATGAGATCTTCGATATTCACATCATCGGCTTCAGAAATGGTTATTTGCGTTCTTCTTGGGGTATCATGCTTTTCTTTCACTTGTAAAAGGAGTTCTTTTATCTTTTCGTCTATTTTAACTTTATCGGCCAATAATTCTTTGAGTTCCTTGATCGTTTTATTCAGTTCCTTCAATTCATCGGTCAACTTGGTGATCTCGATGGAGGTTAACCGGCCAAAACGGAGATCCAGGATTGCCTTGCACTGTTCCTCTGATATCTCAAGGGTCTCCATGAGGTTTTTGATTGCATCCGGTTGATCATTTGAATGACGGATAATGTCGATCGTTGTGTCGATCGACCGGATGGCGGTAATCAATCCCTCCACAATATGTGCCCGTTTGCTTGCGGCATCCAGCTCATATTCTGCTTTTCTGCTGATTACCTCTCTTCTGTGATTGACATAGGAAGTCAAAAGCTGCTTCAAATTCATAACTTTCGGTTTTTTCTTCTCGTCGATAACCAGCAGTTTGCTTGGGAAGGTGGTTCTCAAATAGGAATGTTTTAGAATATGGTTTAAGACTACTTTTGTGTTAATTCCTTTTGCAATCTCGATGACCACACGCATGCCGTTTCTGTCAGATTCATCCCGGATGTCTCGAATCATTTTCTTTTCCTGTTTTTTGAAATATTCCGCAATCTGCTGAATCATCGACGCCTTACAAACGCCATAGGGAATTTCGTTGATGATGATCCGGTCCTCATCAACCTCATAAACCCCTTCCACGGGTATTGATCCGGTTCCCTCCTCATAAACCTGGAATATGACATCCTTTCCCATGATCTTTCCACCGGTTGGAAAATCAGGACCTTTGATGTATTTGTGCAACCCTTTGATATCAATTTCCGGATCATCGATTAACGCACAAATCCCGTCTACCAATTCACCTAGGTTATGGGGAGGTATGTTCGTCGCCATGCCGACCGCTATCCCTGAAGCGCCGTTTAAAAGCAAATTAGGAACACCTGAGGGTAAAACCTCCGGTTCCAGAAGCGTTTCGTCAAAATTCGGCCTGAATTCTACTGTATTTTTATCCAAATCCTCCAGCATTTCCTCGGATATCTTTGCCAATCGGGCTTCTGTATACCTGGGAGCAGCTGCAGGATCTCTGTCAATGGATCCGAAATTCCCCTGAGGATCTACCAGAGGAATTCTTAAATTAAAGTCTTGAGCCATTCTCACCAGGGCATCGTAAATGGCCGCATCTCCATGCGGGTGATATTTTCCCATGACTTCACCAACGATTCTGGCTGACTTTTTATGAGGGGAAGCGTACCAATTCTTGAGTTCCCGCATGGCGTACAAAATACGTCTTTGTACGGGTTTTAATCCGTCTCTCACATCCGGAATCGCCCTACCCACGATAACAGACATGGAGTAATTAATATACGATTCAGCTAATTCCTCATGAAAAGGCCTGTCAAAAACCCTTTCTTCAAGAGGTTTCGGCTCGATTACTTCATCATTTTTCGACATCTATTGTTTCCTCCGATTTATGATACCTTTGAGCCGGGTTTGATTTCCCCGTCAACGGTAAGCAATTTTAAGTTTTCGCCATCCTTTGCAGCCAGTAACATGCCGTTGGATTTGATACCCATGAGTTTGGCAGGTTTCAAATTCGCCACAACGATGATCTTCTTCCCCACAAGTTCTTCAGGCGAATAAAACTGCGAGATCCCGGCAACAATCTGGCGGGATTCGGGTTCGCCAACATCCACTTGCAGCCTGACCAGTTTATTGGCTTTGGGAACCGGTTCGGCAGAGACAATTTCAGCCACACGCAGGTCAACCTTTTTAAAGTCGTCAAATCCGATGATCAGTGTGCCCTCGGTCTTTTCACCTTGAGCAGAAGAAGCGGTCTGATGGGCATCTGTGTTCATGATAATCACCTTTGAGGTCTTTTCTACATCAATTCTCGGAAAAATGGGAGCCTCTTTGATGACCGTTGATCCAGGGGCCAACAACCCCCATTTAAGTTGGGTATAGTCGCAATCCGCCCATTGATCAGCTATTCCCAAACGTCTGAAGATCTCTTTGGAGGTGTCTTCCATGATCGGTTTGATGAATAAAGCAATATTTCTCAACGCTTCGGACAGATTGAATAAAACGGTTGCCAAACGTTTTCTCGATTCTTCCTCTTTTGCCAGCTTCCACGGTTCTGTCAGGTCAATGTATTTGTTGGCAAACCCGATAAACGACCAAACGCTTTCTAAGGCTTGTGTGAACTTGTAACGATCCATTGTGTCCAGATATTTTGTTACGGCCAGTTCGAAAAGGTTCTTTAACTGCAGGTCATACCCCTGTGCCTCAAGATCCGGCTCGGGGATTACGCCGCCAAAATTTTGTTTGATCATGGCCGTTGTTCGATGGACCAGGTTTCCTAAATCGTTAGCTAAATCGGCGTTGATTCTGCCGATCAGATTATCTTCCGAAAAATCCCCATCCTTGCCAAAATTGATATCCCTCAACAGATAGTATTTAATGGCATCCTTACCGTAAGCATCCATCAGCAACCTGGGATCAATGGCGTTCCCGGTGGATTTACTGATCTTTTCTCCGTTTACGGTTAGCCACCCATGGGCAAAGACCTTCTCGGGCAATGGAATTTCAAGAGCCATCAACAGGGCAGGCCAAATAATGGAGTGGAAACGGTTGATTTCCTTGCCGATCAAATGCAAATCGGCTGGCCAAAATTGATTGTAAAGCTGATCCTGATCCGTGCCGAAGCCGATGGCGGAGATGTAGTTAATCAGCGCATCCACCCAGACATAGATGACATGATCCGGATCATTCGGCAGGGGAATTCCCCAATTAAAAGAAGTTCTTGAGATACTTAAATCCCTCAGACCGCCTTTGATAATCTGAAGCATTTCATTTCGCCTGAAATCCGGCTCAACAAAAGCCGGTTTTTCTTCGTACAATTTCAACAAATCATCCTGGTACTTAGAAAGCTTGAAGAAATAGTTTTCCTCAGAAAACCAGTTCAGTTCACGGTTACATTCAGGGCAAAAATGCTTGTCTTCCTTTTTGATTGCATCCTCCTGTGTCCAAAAGGTCTCATCGTGAACGCAATACAAGCCTTCATACTTACCTTTGTAAATATCCCCTTTATCCAACAACGTCTGAACAACCTTCTGAACAACCTGTTCATGGCGTTTTTGAGTGGTTCTGATAAAATCGTCATTCGAAATTTCCATTTCTTCCCAAAGCTGCTGAAATTTCCCGGCCAACTCATCACAAAATACCTGAGGATCCTTATTGGCAGCCTTAGCCGATTCAAGAATCTTTTGGCCGTGCTCGTCGGTTCCGGTTAAAAAATAGACGTCATACCCGCAAAATCGCTTGTATTTGGCGATGATATCCGCAACGATTGTGGTATATGCTGAACCAATATGGGGTGCGGAATTTGCATAATATATCGGCGTAGTAACATAAAAATTTTTTAGACTCATCGAAGCCCTCCTATCCTTTGATCTATTCAATATCAAGCTATTATAACATATTTCGTAATCTTTAAAAACATGAATTAAAGCGGTTTAGCGCCAGCAGTATCTGACAGCGGACGGAGTACCTGCCAGTTACTTTTTCACAGTCTTTTGCGTCATCTAAGTATAACTCAATTGAAAAAGGGGGAATGTGATGGCTAATATCATCGGAATTTTAAGGTATGCCCTTGCAAGAGAAGAGGAAGGCAGAGCGTTTTACTTGGGACAGTTGGATAAAGTTAAAGACAAACACGTTAAAGAGGCATTTACCCATTTGGCTGAAATGGAAGGAGAACATGTAGACTATATCAGCTCGCTCATTGAAAAGAATCAAAAGGGTGAACGAATATCATCATCAGATATTCTGCCGGAAGAAGAAGACATCTTTACCTCCCGCAAGCAAACCGAGCTGCCTGCGGGCAGGCACGCTGAACTGGCTTCGGATTGTTCAATCCTGAGAATGGCGTTTTTGATTGAACACGATTTCATGGAATTTTACCGGCAAGCAGCTGAAAGAACGGAAGATGAAGGCGAAAAAATGATCTTCAATCATCTGAGTCATTGGGAAAAAGGACATCGGGATCTGGTACAAAGCTTATATGACGAGAGAATGAAAGCATACTGGCATGCTATGGGTTTTGAACCGATGGTTTGAACAAAAGAGGTTCTGCATAAAGTTTTTAGAACAACTGGCATCCATCAGAATCAACCGCCACAATCAACGGAAAATCCTCAACTTCAATCCGTTGTATTGATTCGCTTTGAAGATCTTCAAAAAGGAGGATTTCGTGTCGGATGACACATTGGGACAAGGCGGCTGCACACCCGCTCGGGGCGATCAGATAAACCCTCCGATAGTCTTCGCATAAACCGGTTACCCTTTTTGAGCGTATACCTTTTCCAACTGTCGCAAGTACCCCGAATTTAAAAAGCATCTCCAGATAACAATCCATACGGACACTGGTGGTGGGACCGATGGCTCCGATAACATTGCCGGGAGAAGCTTTTGCCGGACCGGCGTAGAAGACGATTTTATCTTTCAAATCAATGGGACATTTTTCATAGGCGGATAATCGTTTTTGTGCAGCATCTCTCATGATAATCATCTCACCGGAGTACAGAAAGAATTCACCGGCTCTCAGCAGCTCAACTTTCAAAGGTAACACTCCCTGTTCTGCAAAGATAGCAATCAACACTCACGGCCAAAGGCAATGTGGCAATATGGGTGGGATGCGTCAGGATATGGGTGCTATAACAGGTGATCGAGCTTCCCAATCCCTGAAACCCGATATTCAGGCTGTTGATTCGTTCCTTTATCTCTTCTTCCAATGAGGCATAATGCGGGTCTTGATGATGCTTGTAAATCGATGAGGTCAATGCCAGCTTGGATAGTACCATTGCCTTCTCCGATGTCCCTCCCAAACCGATTCCCACCTTCAAAGGGGGACAAGACCTTGCTCCTGACTCTGCTATATGTTCGACGACCCGGTTAGCCACGTCTTCTTTAGCCGCTGAGGGGGACAACATAAACAATCTTGAAAGGTTTTCACTTCCACCGCCTTTGATCAAAAAACGGATATCCAAACGCCCCCCCGCACAACAGATGATGTGAACCACAGCCGGGGTATTATCCAGCCGGTTCTTTCTCCCAAACAAAGGATCATCAACGGTGGAATACCGATAAGGAGAAACGCTGTATACCTCAGACACCGCTTCATCAAGAATAACTTGCAAAGGCCTTTTTAAATGGAAATTCACACCAAGAAAACAAAAGAATTCCACCATGCCGGTATCCTGGCAAAGAGGCAGGCCCGTTGAGCGACTGATGCGATAATTATCCTTTATTACGTTTGAAAAAGGACCATTGTATTGATCAATAAATGGTTTGATTTCTTCACTGATCTGTGTATTAGCGTTGATAATAGCTTGTTTAATCATTTCCTTTAAGTTCTCTTCAATCATGTTATTCAAACATCTCTCCCCTGTAATTCTTCCAATAGCCGGAAGATCTCTCGTCTTCATTGTATCGAAAGCGTTCCACAACATCCGAATCATATTCAGCGCCAATCCAGCCTTGCTGATCACAAGCATCGCAAAGGACCTCTCCTGACGGGGAACAAATCCGACTGTGTCCGAGAAAAGTAAAGTCTTCATGCGCACCGGGTGTGGAAGATGTACAAACATAACAGGCGTTTTCAATCGCCCTGGCTTTGGTTAGTGTATCGTAAGTTACCCATCGGCTTGAGCCGTAGGCGAAGGGGACGAAGATGATCTGTGCCCCTTTTAAAGCAAGTGTTCTGGCGATTTCCGGAATACCGATTTCATAACACATCAAAACGCCAATATCCACATCGGATAATCGATACGTTTTAATTTCTCCGCCGCTGTGAAAGATCTGTTTTTCACCCCGGAACAGATGCGTTTTATCATAGTAATCAACGAATCTCCCGTTTTCAAAGATAACCGTTGAGTTGTAAAATACGCCTTTATCAAATCTTCCGATCCCGGATATGACTGCGCAATGATATCGAAGGGAAATACCTTTCAGCCACGCCTCAATCGACGGCTGGTTTTCCTGAATCACTTGTCTAAGGGAAGTGTCCCAAGTATACCCCGTTCCAAAAAGTTCGGGAAACACAATAAAGTCAAACGGAATCGAACAGGTTCTGACGATTGCGTCAGCATCACTCAAATTCCTTTTTATTTGGCCAGGAACGCTTCTGAATTGTATGGAAATCATGGTTTTTTTCATCAAAGCCCTCCCCTTTTTTTTCATTACAGACCGGTCCGATAAGCGCCCACTTTCTTTCTCAGCTCTTCTAATTCCTTCTGGTGTTCAAAAAGGGCACAAGGGCCGTCAGTATTCTCCAAGATATGACCGTTCCTCCGAAGCTCGATAAAGAGCGGGCTGATCAGTCCCGACCTTAAATCCGACTCTCTCATGTTATGCGTTGCAATGTTGGCTACCGGACAAGGTGTTAAGTCTCCGAATGCGTTGATATGTGCAAATCCTTTTCCGGACGAAACACATCCGCCAAATAGCTCCTCATCACCGGGCGAGTGAATCAGAAACATCTGCTTGTTTTCTTTATAATACAGGATCTTGTTTCTGAATTCAAGCCGCTCTTCCTTCGATAAGCATTTTTGAGAATGATTGAGTCCATTGTCATCACAACAAGCAGATTCGTTTTGAATAGCCTGTAAGGAATTCCCGGCAACGGGAATATATTCGGTAAAAAAACCCACATGAAGACCGTCATGAATGTATTCATCCAGATGCGCTTCGTCCATCCAATAGCGGTAATTATCATGCGTGATAGTGACGGAAATCCCGCTCAATATACCTGATTTGCCAAGCCTTTTTGCTGACTTTAAAGCTTTTTCGTGAACGCCCAATCCCCTTCGCTGATCGGTCATCCTGTCGGATCCCTCCACACTCACCATGATGCCGGTATTCACCATTTTTTTCAGTTGCTGAAAATCTTTTTCCTGAATCGTAGTTCCATTGGTAAAGATAAGAAATAGACAGTCGTCGAATTTCTCGCATAAATCCAAAACGCCTTCAAACACAAAAGGCTCCCCACCGGCAATCAGAAACGTATAAACGCCCAAATCCCTGGCTTCAGAAATGATATGTTCCCATTCTTCAAACGAAAGAGGTTTTTGTTTGAATTTCAAATGATCGGAGGATGAAATGCCCACAGCAGAGGCAAAACACCCCAGGCATTTCAGGTTGCATCGGTTTGTAATACTGAGTATGAGAATGGGAGGAACCATTATCTTGTCATCTCTCAATAACTGCTCACGTTTCTTTTCGCAGCGTTCAAAATTCCTGATTAGTTTATTGGCATTCTTCAAATACTTCGGATTTTTCAGGATGAAAGGGATAAAAACACGGCTAAGTTTAGGGTTAACAAAATCAAAAACCCGATTCAGATTTTCCAACATCGTCACTTCCCCTTTCAATAAAAAAACCAGCTAACCGTCTTCCTGAATAGTATAGCCTTTTTAAGCTCGGTGAGTATTCTGCTTTGATTGCAACATTGTAAAAAACAGTGTTCATTTGGGTGTATAATTGAATTATTCAATTCACGGGAGGTCATTTGAATGAAAAAACTGATGGTAACTATGATTCTGATGATTGTGATAGTGTCAATCGCAGCTGCTTCCACCGATATGATTATTCATTATCACCGATACGACAACCAATACGAAGGATGGGATTTGTGGCTTTGGGGACCTGGATTGAACGGATCGGCTTATGCCTTTGACAGGCAAGACGATTATGGAATGGTTGCGCATTGCAGCATTCCCGAAACCCTCCCCGAAGTGGGTTTTCTGGTAAGACTTGGCAACTGGGCTGCAAAAGATGTGGCACAGGACCGATATGTAAAAACAACCGAAGCAGTAACAGAAATCTGGCTGTTGCAGGGAGTAAAGGACATATACTTTGAGGAACCGGATACCTCGCCAAGGATTTTCTTTTCTGCTGCCATCGATGAGAAGGTCATTCGTGCTTATGCAACCAACCCCTTTGACACCGGTAATTGGACGGACCGTGTCCGAGTTGAGGTTGACGGACATCCAAAATCCATCAAACAGGTACGCAAAGTGGATCCCACAGATATCTCCCTCACCTCATTTTTTGAGATTGAATTGGAAAACCCGTTGACCCTGACCGAAATTTCCGCAGAAGTTATCTTAAATCTCGACGGTTATGCCCCTCAGCGGGTGATCATGATGGGAATACTGGATGAGTACCGTTCGGACAAATCTTTGGGAATGACCTACTCTCAAGCGAGTACAACGTTCAGAGTTTGGTCGCCGCCTTCAAAAGCTGTCAAACTGCTGCTGTTTGAAGACCCCGAATCCGACATCCCCATTCAAGTCGTTGAGATGAAATCTGACGAGAGTGGCGTCTTTGAAACCACCTTGGCTGGGGATCTCTCCGGTTTGTTTTATCTCTATGAATACACCCATTATGGAGAAACCGTCACCGGTGTCGATCCGTATTCACACTCAACCTACGCCAATGGAACCAAGAGTGCTGTCGTTGATATGACTCAAACCGATCCTGAAGACTGGGCGTCGGATCTCTATCGGGTGTTGGAAGCGCCTGAAGACGCCATCATCTACGAAATACACGTTGCCGACATGACCGGGAGTGATGATTCGGGTGTTACTCCGGCATTAAAAAACACCTATTTGGGTTTGGTGGAAAGGGCAACGACTACCCCCGAAGGAATCAAAACGGGATTTGACCATTTGTTGGATTTGGGTATCACCCATGTGCATATTCTGCCGATTTATGATTTTTACACCGGTGATGAATTAAACCGGGATTTTGAGGACTATTACAACTGGGGATATGACCCCTATCTTTTTGGCGTGCCTGAAGGACGATACGCCACAGACCCGACCAATCCCTTGGCAAGGGTGTCGGAACTGAAAGAGATGGTGAAAGCCTTCCATTCGAGTTCAGTCGGTGTTATCATGGATATGGTTTTCCCGCACACCTACGGTTTGGGAGAACTGTCTCCCTTTGATACAGCCGTTCCCTACTATTATTATAAAATTTCAAAAACCGGAGACTTCATCAACGAAAGCGGATGCGGAAATACCATCGCCTCTCACAGACCCATGATGAGAAAATACATCATCGACACACTCACCCATTGGGTTCAAGAATATCATGTCGATGGATTCCGTTTCGATCAAATGGGATTTATCGATGTTCAAACGATGAAAGAAGCTTCCAAGGCAATTAACGCAATCAATCCCTCAGCCGTATTATACGGGGAAGGCTGGGGGGATGCTTTAGCTGCCGATTATTGGACGGCACCCGATGAAGGCAAATACTATGCGCAAATAACCAGAATGGTGCAGGCTGCGGTGGCGGGGACAACCATCGGCGCCTTCAACGACGACATCCGGGACGGTATTCGGGGAAGCGTGTTTGACGTGGCTCAAAAGGGGTTTGTTCTGGACTCGTTCCCACGATTCAAAGATATCCAGCGGGGAATCATCGGTGGCACACAGTACTCGGATAAATTGTTCTGGTTGGCAGACGATCCCCAGCAGTCCATCAATTATGCCGCCTGCCATGACAACCATACCCTATGGGATAAAAACAGTTTGGCTGCTGCCGGTGATTCTCGTGTGGAATGGACACAGCAAATGCTCAAAGACGCCCAAAAACTATCAGGCGCCATATTGCTTACCTCTCAAGGAATTCCCTTTATTCATGCCGGACAGGAATTCTGCCGGACAAAGAATAATGACGGCAATTCCTACAATTTACCCATCAGTGTCAACGCACTGGATTACACCCGAAAAGGGGAATTTTTGGATGTTTACCATTATTATCAAGGACTCATAACCCTTAGAAAAGTCCATCCCGCTTTCAGAATGAGAACCCAGGAAGATATCCGAAAAGCCATTGAAATATTGCCTTCCAGCAATAAACGTTTGATTGCATTTACCATCGACGGAACAGTCGCTTCCGATTCATGGGAACGAATCGTTGTGATCTTCAACGGGGCAACACAAGAAATCGAATACACCTTGCCACAAGGCATTTGGAACGTGGTGGCGGATTCTGAAACAGCTGGGACAACCGTTCTTTATCCGTTAAGCGGGACCATTACAGTCAAGCCCACATCGGCTTTGGTACTCTATCAGTGAAAGTATGATAAAATCAATATCATCATCATTCACCTGATGTTTGGTTTTACCAACTTGAATCATTGATTGTTTATCATCACGGGAGGGTTTTTTCACCCTCCCGTTACAAAAAAAGCAAACAAAGCTGAAAGGCTCAGGTGCCGGCAATTTCTAAAAAAAGTAAATTCTCTCTCTTGGAAATGAAACAGCGCCATAATCTCCATATGTTTTTATCCATAGCAATAGCGGTTGGATTATTTACGGTTTTGGTTTCCTCTCTTGTGTATCTCAAACAACCGGCAGGATTTACCCTGGACGGCCAATGGGAGATTCTTCATGAAGGAAAAAGTCAAACCATCACGATTCCCTATTATCAGTCGATAGGGGATGAAGGGGTTTATACATACCGGAAACAATTCGGGGCTGTTGAAGCGGATACGCTTGTCATCAGCGACCTCTCCGCTTACGGCTTTCAAATATCCCTTAATGGCACAATGATCAAAAAATTGAACGACGAAGAAACGAAAACGGCTAACATATGGAATCGAACTCATATGGTGGTATTTGACTCAGCCATTTTAACCAGCCAGAACATACTTGAAGTTCAGATTTATACCGTGTCAGATCATGGCATCAATTCACTGCCCTATTTGGCGTATCAAAGAGACGTTTTGGATAGGGTAGCGATCAGCCATTATCTTGAAAATGACGTCTATTTGTTTTCCATTGGAGCCTCTGTTACTTTGGCTTTCGTTTTATTTGCATTGGGAATGGGAATACCGGAAAAAAAGGGATTTCACTATTCTTTTGCCTTGGGAATGCTCTTTGTTGGCATTTATCTGCTGGATTATCCCTACCGGATCTATTCAGGGAATCCGACCGTTTTTCTTATCTTTAAAAAGATTATTTTCAGCAGTCTTTATTTCAGCGGATTTATGCTTCTTCAAGGGGTAGAATACTATCTCTACGGAAAGAAAAGATTTTCCAGGTTTTTTGGATGGATCATCGTCATCATCATTGGGATTTTTATTCTTCTCCCGGATTTCAACACCGTCAGGAATTTCAACGGCATCATTTTGTTTGTTATGTTTACGATGGTCATTTTTTCAACCGTTCAGATTTATCTGAAAAGAGACAGCGCCTTTATTTTTGCGGCAACCATCTTAGCCTTATGTGCCATCAACGATATGCTGAAGGTAATCTTCGGACTCAATTTCATCTATATGATCCGATTCGGCATCATTATTACCGTATTATCCATCGGGTTCTTATTGGTTGAGTTTTTTAGAAATACTTACGGAAGCATGGTCATTGCAAATGGAAAAGCGATGAGAGATCCCTTGACCGGTGCTTTCAACCGAAACGTTTTAGAGAAAATCCAGCCGGGTGCCGGTGACACGTTGGTACTGTTGGATTTTGATGATTTTAAGATAATCAACGATGTATATGGCCATTCAGAAGGCGACTGGGTGTTGAAAACCTTTACTCAAAAAACACTTGAATTACTGAGAGCGGAAGATATCCTGATCAGGATTGGCGGAGACGAATTCATGATCGTGATGAAAAACTGCAGCGAAACAACGGTGATTTCAAGAGTCGAAAAAATCCGGCAAATGATAACGGAAAGCGTTGAAAGATATCATTTCAGTTTTTCCTACGGCCACTGCTCCCTGAAAAAAGGCATTGCTGAAGCCTTTTCAAAATCGGACGAACTGCTTTATCAGATGAAAAATGCCAGAAAAGAAGATAAAAATGACAGCTCTTTTGAAACACAAGAGGAAGGGGATTAAAATGGTAAAAAACAGGCAAAAAACAATATACCGGGTTTTCCTCATCTTAACGCTGGTTTTTGCAGTCATGATGCCCGTGATTATCAGCATGTTTGATATCCTGGGCGACAGCGCACCGCCTTTGTTGTTTATGAGTTTTTTTCTGGCCATTGTATGCCTGATATGCACCCTCATTTTTAGAAAAAGAAGCCGATCAATCGAGCATGCCCTCAAAGATAAGAATTACCTGGCTCAATGGCATTTTTCACCTGAAAAATGGAAAGCGTTCATGGAAAAAGACGATCAGTTCCGGACCGGAGAAAGAACCCTGGCGTTCACCGTCCTCAGTGTGCTCACCGTGATCATCTTTATGATGTTCGTCATCTTTGCCGAAGAAGGCAAACTCGCCATGTTTTTAACCATGCTGGGTTTAATCGTTCTTTATGCCCTGGCTGCTTTTATTGTTCCATATTTCATCAGAAGATTTCGAAAAGACGAAGCGGCAACCGTACTCATACTTTCAAAAGGGGTTTTGCTGAATAAACAGTATCACAGCTGGGATTTGCCCCTCTCGAAACTAGCCAGCGCATCCTTTGAAAAAAAGCCATATGAACATGTTCAAATCACGTATGAATTTGTGGATCGCACAGGACCCAGATCATACACCATCAACATTCCGATTCCCGAAGATGTTGAAATCAAAGTGGTGCAGGGAGTAGTGGAGACCTTGAACCGAGTAAACGGAATAAACGGATAGATATGATTGAAGGGGACCGCTGCTGTTTGTAATCAAACGGACGAGAAAAGAACAAGATCGTGCAATATGAAAGATTTGACAATTCTCAAAATGCATGGTAGAATACGCTCTGTGAACTCAGAAAGGGGGTAGAAGAATGCCACAGCATAAATCAGCGATGAGACGGGTCAAGAGATCCCAAAAAGAGAAAATGCAGAATAAAATTTACAGAAGTAAATTTAAAAATCTGACAAAAAAGATCAACAGGGCTTTGGAAGAGGGCAACGTGGAGACAGCCAATGAGATGCTCCCTAAAGCTTTTTCTGCGATAGATAGAGCGGCAAAGATTGGAACCATTCACAAAAATCAGGCTGCCAGAAGAAAATCAAGACTTGTCAAGAGAATCGACAAAGTACAAGCTCAAGTTTAATTTAAAGTCAATCATCTCACAAAAAATAATCAACCGGGATATTCCCGGTTTTTTGTTATGGCATGAAAACCAAGATTATGGTATACTAAACAGGAATATTTGAACCGAAAAAAACTCACTAAGAAAACAGCGGGAGGTGCATTATGGCAAAAACAAATAAGGGCGAGATTGTTTCCATCATTGGTCCTGTTATCGATGTCAAATTCAGCAACGAGAGCTTGCCAGACATATTCAACGCCCTTGAAGTAACACACCCGGATACGAAAAAGAAACTGGTGCTGGAAGTGGAACAGCTCATCGGAGACGACACCGTCAGGGCAGTTGCATTAGACTCCACGGATGGGTTCATCAGGGGATTGGAGGTCATTGATACCGGATCGCCTATCTCCGTGCCCGTCGGGCCTGAAGCCATGGGAAGATTGTTTAACCTCCTGGGCGAACCGATTGACAACAAAGGGGCAATCACCACCAAAGAGCGCTGGCCCATCCACCGAGACCCTCCCAGACTAAAAGACCAATCCACTGAGATAGAAATCCTGGAAACCGGAATAAAAGTAATAGATCTCATCGCCCCGTTTCCGAAAGGGGGGAAAGTCGGCTTTTTCGGAGGTGCCGGGGTTGGAAAGACCGTCTTGGTTCAGGAACTGATCCGAAACATTGCCATCGAACATCACGGCTTTTCCATGTTTGCCGGAGTAGGGGAAAGAACCAGAGAGGGAAATGACATCTATCTGGAAATGCAGGAAGCCGAGGTTTTAGACAACACTGTCTTGATATTCGGTCAGATGAATGAACCGCCCGGAGCCAGATTCCGTGTTGCCTTAACCGCATTGACCATGGCAGAATACTACCGCGATATAGAAGGAAAAGACGTTTTATTATTTATCGACAATATATTCAGATTTGTACAAGCAGGCTCCGAAGTATCGGCTCTATTAGGGAGAATGCCAAGTGCCGTTGGTTACCAGCCGACATTGTCTACAGACATGGGGGAACTTCAGGAGCGAATCACCTCGACTAAAAAGGGCTCCATTACATCGGTTCAGGCGGTATATGTGCCGGCCGATGACTTGACGGACCCGGCTCCTGCCACCACTTTCACCCATCTAGACGGATCAGTTGTCTTATCCAGAAAGATCTCCGAGCTCGGAATATACCCGGCAGTGGACCCATTGGATTCCAACTCGAAGATTCTGGAGCCGGATATCGTCGGTCAAACCCATTATCAAGTGGCAAGAGGTGTTCAGGAAGTGCTGCAGCGTTACAACGAACTTCAGGACATCATCGCCATATTGGGAATGGAAGAACTTTCGGAGGAAGATAAACGAACCGTCCAGCGTGCCAGAAAAATACAACGGTTTTTGGGGCAACCCAACTTTGTTGCTGAACGATTCACCGGTGTACCCGGAGAATATGTTTCCATTGCCGATAGTGTCAGAAGCTTTGAGGATATTCTGAACGGCAAATGTGATGATTTACCCGAACAGGCCTTCTTTATGGTGGGAAACATCGATAAGGCACGTGAAAAGGCTCAAAAAATCAAGGAAGGCTGAGCCTCATGAGCACATTCAAAACCGAGATTGTCTCAGTGGACCGTGTTGTTTGGAGTGGTGAGGCCCAAAGCGTCACATTCAGAACCACTGAAGGATCCATGGGAGTGCTGGAAAAACGGGCTCCCATCGTTACCGCCTTGGACATCGCCATGATGGAAGTCAAAACAGAAAAGGGAACACTGGAATTTGCCGTGCATGGCGGCTTGCTGCGCATGAACTCAGAAAAACTGATTATTGTAACCGATGCAGCTGAAAAAGCCGAGGAAATAGATTTATATCGGGCTGAAAAAGCCAAACAACGAGCGGAAGATTTGCTTGCAAAAGCCAAGAATGACGTTGAACGTTATAAAGCAAATGCATCACTGCAAAAAAACATCTTGAGAATGCGCATGGGAAAAAAAAGCTGAAAAAAGAGGTGTAATCATTGTTTTATCTTTCAGAACCCGTTTATTGTTCCAAACCCTGGGGGGGCGATATCTTCAGGGACATCTACCCAAAAGCAAACGCTTCAGATATCGGCGAAGTGTGGCTTCTTTCCGGGGTTGCCGGAAAAGAAACCTCTGTTTTTTCCATTGACGGAAGGGAATACCTTCCTTCCAAAATGATCAAAAAGATAACCGGTCACGATTTTCCGAGGTTCCCGTTTCTCATCAAGACACTCAGTGCCACACAATGGCTTTCTGTGCAGGTCCACCCAGACAACAGCTATGCCAAGAAGAACGAAAAAGGCGAACCCTGGGGAAAAAATGAGATGTGGTATGTTCTGGATGCAGACGATGATGCTCAAATTGTCAACGGCATCAACAACATCGCATCCAAAAAAGACATGCTGGATGCAATAGAGAATGGAACCATAGAAAAGCAATTGAATTACACCAGAATAAAAAAAGACGATCTCATTTACTTGCAGGCGGGCAAAGTGCACGCCTTAGGACCCGGATCGCTGATCCTGGAAATACAGCAGACCTCAAATATTACTTACCGTTTGTTTGACTGGGGAAGGGATCGAGAAATCCACGCCAAAAAAGGAAGCGAAGTCATCAACTACCGGTATCCCCAAGCGGATATCAAAGAGAATTTCAGCGAATTTCGCAACGATTATTTTTACACCTGCAAAAAGCAATTCAATGGTGAATACGCTCAAGGATTTTGTGTGTTAATCACCCTTGAGGATATCCAAATAGACGAATTTGAATGCCGCAAATACTTTCCCGTTATCATCCCCCAAGACAGCAAGGTACAGGTTACCGGCAGCTGCATTGTGATACAACCAGGCAGATGGTGGGAAAGACACGGCTGCAACTAAAAAGGGGCGGACCATGGACAGAACATTTGTTTTTTTCAAACCCAACACCATCCGACGGGGACTGATTGGCGAGATTCTAAAACGTTTCGAACAGCGTGGATTAAAAATCATCGCCATGAAATTCCACAAAATGACGCATCCCCAGGCAGAAAGCCTGTATCTGGAACACCATGGAAAAGCCTTTTATGAAAGCCTGATAGCATTTGCAACCGGTGGGCCGGCCCTTTTCCTGATTGTGGAAGGGCCTCGGTGTGTCGAACTGGTTCGGCACGTTATCGGAAACACAGACCCGCTCAAAGCAGATCCGGGCACCATTCGAGCCGATTACGCCGTCAGTGTCACAAAAAACCTGATTCACGCATCCGATTCCATGGAAAGTTTTCAAAGGGAACACAAAATATTTTTTAGTGAAGAAGATATCATTGATTATACATTGGATGTACAAAACGATCTATAAGAAAAAACAAACAAGGAGGAAGCACAATGCCATACGTACCAACAAAAGAGATATTGGATGATGCAAACAAAAAATACTATGGAGTCGGCGCATTCAACATAAACAACCTGGAATTTCTTCAAGCTATCGTTCAAGCGGCAGAGGAAGAGAACTCGCCGGTCATCATCGAAACCAGCGAAGGGGCGATTAAATACGCCGGTAACGGAAATATCGAAAGAGGTGTCCGATTCTTTTACGAACTGGTCAAAAACTACGGGGATCATTCAAAAGTACCTGTCAGTTTGCATCTGGATCACGGAAAGGACTTTGCCAAAATCGTGGCATGTATCAAAGGCGGTTATGGTTCGGTTATGATTGACGCTTCCGATCAGCCTTTTGAAGGTAACCTGAACGCCACCAAACGCATTGTAGACATTGCCCATGCCGTAGGCATTGGAGTGGAAGCGGAATTGGGAACACTCAAAGGCATCGAAGACAACGTTGTGGCAGCTGAATCCGTACTGGTCAACACCGATGAAGCCAGAGAATTTGTGGAACGAACCGGTGTGGATTTTCTCGCTCCGGCTATTGGCACCAGCCACGGAGCGTTTAAATTCAAAGGAGCCGCCAAACTTGATTTTGAACGACTGAAAAAGGTCAAAGAGGAAAACGGCATCCCGTTGGTCCTGCACGGTGCTTCCAGCGTACCACCCGAACAGATCGAACTGGCCAATCAATATGGGGCCGATATCAAAGGTGCCAAAGGAGTTCCTTTTGAAACACTTGAAGAAAGCGTTAAATATGGCATCAACAAAGTCAATACCGACACGGACCTGCGAATCACCTTTATCGCAGCCGTAAGGAAATACCTGAAAGAAACACCCGAAGCCATCGATCCCAGACATGTTTTCACTCCTGCGATGGACGCCATGAAACAAATCATCAAAGCAAGAATGAAATGCCTGGGCTCATCCAATAAAGCATAATTTGCAGGGGAGGACCCAAGTGCCCTCCCGCTTAGAATTAAACAAAACCAAAATTTCACGGGGGTGAAACATACACATGAAAGTACTCGTAATCAACTCAGGAAGTTCATCCATCAAATATCAGCTGCTGGACATGGAAAACGAACAAGTCCTCTGCAAAGGCCTCTTGGAAAGAGTCGGTATTCCCGGTTCCGTATTAAAACACAAAAAAGACAAGCAAAAATTTTCAGTGGAAAAACCCATCGCCAACCACGATGAAGGACTGAAGCTGGTTTTGGAGACCATCACCGATTCAGCCATGGGCGTCATTGAAAACCTGGGCGAAATCAACGCCATCGGTCACAGAGTCGTACATGGAGGCGAGAAATTCACCCAATCCGCCCGAGTTGACGAAGAAGTGATACAGGCTTTGGAAGAACATTCCTATCTTGCACCGTTACACAACCCGCCCAACATCATGGGAATCAAATCCGCTATGAAATTACTGCCGGGCGTTCCAAACGTGGTCGTCTTTGATACCTCATTCCACACCACCATGCCCAAACACGCCTATCTATACGCATTACCGCTTGAGTATTACAGAAAATTCAAAATTAGGCGATACGGATTCCACGGAACATCCCACCGTTACATCGCCGTAAGAACAGCGGAACTGATGAATAAACCCGTAGAAGAACTGAAAATCATCTCCTGTCATTTGGGAAACGGTGCTTCATTGGCCGCCATTAACGGGGGGGAATCCGTCGACACCTCCATGGGATTCACACCGCTGGAAGGCTTGGTTATGGGAACCCGCTCAGGAGACGTGGATCCTTCTGTGCTTGTATTCCTGCAAGAAAAAGAAAACATGGCCGTTGAAGATGTCTACAATCTGCTGAATAAAAAAAGCGGTATCCTGGGACTCTCCGACGGATTCAGCAGCGACATGCGGGATGTGGAAGACAAAGCCGCTGAAAATGAACCCGTCTGCCGAACCGCTTTTAACGCCTACGAATACCGCATTGCCAAGTACATCGGAGCCTATGCTGCCGCCATGAACGGTGTCGACGCCATCGTCTTCACAGCAGGCGTTGGAGAAAACTCCCCCATGCTCAGAGAAGAAATATGCGAACAATACCTGGGATACTTAGGTATCAAAATAGACAAGGAAAGAAACGACGTGAAAGGGGATGAACGAATCATATCCACACCGGACTCAAAAGTAGCCGTATTCATCGTTCCCACCAACGAAGAACTCATGATTGCCAGAGACACCATGGAGATTGTAGGATAAAAAGTATAATCAGTAGTAGGGGAGCCCCCATGTGGGCTCCTTGTTTTTTTAAGATTCAAACTTCCTTTTCGGAATACCCTCTCGAAAAATCACCGAAACATGGTAAAATAGAACGATGAAAAATAAAATAATACTCACAACAACCCTGTTTTTGATTTTAGTTACAATGAACCTAATAGCCGCCATCGATCCATTGATCAACTTGAACCCGTTGATTCCGTTTTCATTCACCTATGAATACCGCTCGCCCAGAGAATGGCAGGTTGAAATCATCACCGGTACATCCCTTGATGTAGCAGGCCTGTCGAATCAGGCAACCGGCACAGCCATCACGGGACAAGTCGGGCTGAAATTCGGTCTGCCCGGAGACATCGTCTTACTGGCCACATACCCGTGGATAGGAGGGTATGTCTGCATAGACGAAGGGGATTTCATGCCGGAATTTGACCTTTCCATCAACGTACCCGTCACAATGGGCAGCAACATTGGCGCATCAGCTCCAGCCATCAACATCAACACCGTCTTCAAAAAAACCCTTCAACCGGTCAGATTCTCTATCGGTCACAACCTGTTATTTTCGAGCGCAATGGAAGTGAATCCGCAATCGGATGAAGATATAACGGTCGGAGAACAGTACCTCGGGACAGGTTTGGAATGGCAGACCAACCCCTATCTGAAACTCTTTGGAGAATTCCGTTATCAGCTGAGCGCCATCAAATATGCAGAAGACGGCGGTTTCAATTTTGACTGGCTGATCCCGGCCTCCCTTGCCAAGAATATCCTGAGTATTGGCGGGGAATACACATTGAACACGCAAAACTTCATCATGAAAACCACTGCAGGATATGCCATCAATCTATTGCCCTTCTTTGACATCGAAGGGGGAGGAACCCCCTTCACATCACACAGTGTCAGTGTGGGTATCAGCTTTTTATTTCCATTCCCCCTGGCCCCGGAATATTGGGAAAATGATTACAGCCCATTTGGGGAAGTGCCTTAGCGCTCAAATTCGCAAAACACCAATCAGTATAATAAGCTGGCGAGAGCATAACAATACAAAACTCCGACACAGGAGGAAATATAATGGTACAATTCTTCAAAAGCGATGAAAAAGGCCTCAAGGAACAAATGGGATTTTCAGAAAACGGCATCATCTACGTAACCAATCCCACACAGGATGAAACGCGCATGCTGTCGAGTCTGCTGAATTTCGAGCCGGATTTTATCACCGACCCGTTAGATTTGGATGAGCGGGCCAGAATCGACTTTGATGATCACGCAACGGAAATCATCATTAAAGTCCCTTATAAGGACGAAGAAGACGTTAAAATCACCTACAAAACGATCCCTTTGGGAATCGTCATCGGGGAGAATTTTGTTCTTTTTATCAGTCGACACCGAGTCCCCTTCCTGGAATCCATGATCGAACGATCGCAATTGGATCCCAACAAAAGAAGCCGGATGATCTTCCA
>DAOTHY010000017.1:9871-36452 GCA_035447925.1 Thermotogota bacterium | reverse complement strand
GAAGCTTTGAAGCAATTGATAAACAAAAAAACCACCTTAGTCATCGCTCACCGGCTCTCAACTGTAAAAAGTGCAGATTGTATCTTCTATCTTGAAGATGGTAGAATTATCGAACAGGGTACTCATAACGAATTAATGCAAATGCCTAATGGCTACTATAGAAAAATGGTTCTGGCCGGAGATTTGATTGAAGATCCGGAATGAGACCTTTGACTGACGGTGAATGACTGGTTTATCATGAATGTGGTTTGACAAGATGTTTTTCTATCTTCTAGGAATATAGTATAATGATGCTATACAGACGAAAATAACTCATTGATGTGAGGATTAAGGAAAAAAGGGAGGGTTTAAGTGAAGACAGGACAATCAGTTTTTTTAGAAGCAAAACGCTCTTTGTTGAAAGAGCTGATCAGTAACCTTGAATCTGATTTCAGCTATGTTAGCGTACTGGGTACGGATGTTAAGGGAAAGCAATACAACGTGATGACAACCGGTGTGACCATCAACGATTCCATGTGGTCGGAAAGGGGCTTTGTTCTCAGGCTTCATGATGGGATTGGCTTCTTTGAATTTTCTTTCAATACAATTGAGAACGATTCTGTTGAAACACTTTACCGAGAAATAAAGGAAAGGGCAATGATGTTCAGGGAACTAACAAAAAGCCAGAATATCCAAACGGCTTCGACACCGGTTCCCGTTGAAACAGAAGAAGTGTTCAATTTGCAAGATGAAGTGGCTGTTCCTCTTGAAAATCTTACTCCTGGAGAAATCATCGGTCGATTAACTAATTTTAAAAATCAAGCGCATGAATTATCCGATGAAGTGGTTAATGTCATGGCACTGATGGAGAATGTTCAGGTTCACAAACTGTTTCTTTCGGGCAAAAAGGAACTGAGTCAATCTTACATTTGGTCTCAGGGCTATCTGTATATACTGGCCAGGAGAGATAACAAAACGAAATACAGCATCAAAGGTTTTTCCGGTTTGAAAGGATTGGAGATTTTGGACGAGATGGATGGTCACATCAACGAACTTGTGGATCAAGCCCTAATGCTGTTATCTGCTGAAAGAATGGAACCTGGGGTTTACGATGTCATTTGTTCACCCAGCGTATCCGGCTTGATTGCACATGAGGCCTTTGGTCATGGCGTGGAAATGGATATGTTCGTTAAAGGCCGGGCTAAAGCCGTCGAGTATCTCAATCAACCGGTAGCTTCAGAATTGGTGAGTATGCATGATGGTGCGGCGGGTGTCAGAGAGGTTTCTTCATATGCCTTTGACGATGAAGGAACGATGGCCTCAGATACACTTATTATTGAAAAAGGAATTTTAAAAAGGGGTATTTCTGATGTTGTCTCTGCCTCGATCTTAGAATCACAGCCGACCGGTAATGGCAAAAGAGAGTCTTTTGAAAGAAAAGCTTACGCAAGAATGACCAATACCTATTTTTCTCCAGGGAAAGATAAACTCGAGGATATGATCGCTTCCATTGATCATGGTTTTTTGCTGGAGGACTATTATAGTGGTATGGAAGATCCAAAGAATTGGGGCATACAATGTCTGATTGCCTACGGCAAAGAAATAAGAAACGGACGCTTCACAGGCAAAATCGTTTCACCTGTAATGATGACCGGATACGTTCCCTCTTTGTTAAAATCCATTTCTATGGTTTCTGACGATTTTGAGTTATCGGGAACAGGCGCTTGCGGGAAAGGCCATAAAGAGTTTGCCAAAGTTTCAGCCGGTGGTCCTTACATCAAGGCAAAAGCGAGGTTAGGATAATGATAAAAAAAATAATCGACCAATTGAATGCTTCCAAAGCAACCGACTGGAAATTGACAGAGACCATTGTAGATAGTCAGGAATACTTTTTTGTGAAGAATAAAATGGATATCGGAAGGGCAAAAAAAGTCCATCATTTTGAGGCAACTGTATATGTTGATTTCACGGAAGGCTCGGAAAAGTATCGTGGAAGTTCTTCACTAAGCCTTTCACCTCTTTTGAACACTAACGAATTAACAGAAGCCATCGAAGGAGCCGTATTTGCAGCTAGTTTTGTTAAAAACCCTTGGTATCCGATTGCTGAAGCTTATTCAAAGGTTTTTCCGTTTCAAAAGATCGATCTAAAAAAGCTTGAAAAGGAAACGTTGGCTGCAATTATAAACGCACAAAGCCATACGAAAGCTTGGATAAACTCATCAGAATTGTTTGTCAGTGAGATTCAAACGAGAATTCTGAATTCGAATGGCCTGGACTGTTCTTATTGCAAGTATCAGACTTATTTGGAAACCATCGTCTCTGCTGCCGGAAAAGAAGAAGTAGAGCTCTATGACGATTATCAATTATCTATTCCAGACAGTGTTTTAATCGGAAACAGAATTTCCGAGTTGTTAAAGCTGGTTACTGAAAGATCCCTTGCACAACCAACACCTTCTCTGAAGGAAATTCCTGTTTTATTGACTGGTGAACCGGCAAAGGAATTCTTAAGGTATTATTTAGAGCAAGCGAATGCAAAAATGAAGTACGACAAAATGTCTGAAGCTGAGATAGGAAAAGCCGTTCAAGGAAATCAATCAGGAGATTCTATTTCCTTAGATATCGTCAGCCAGTTAGATAACTCTTACTATGGTGCACCCGTAGATGACGATGGATTTTTAATTCATTCACAAAGAATTATTGAAAACGGTTTGCTGAAAAATTTTTGGGGTGATTTGCGTTACAGTTACTATTTAGGGGTAGAGCTTACCGGTTCAGCAGAAAACTTCAAGGTCTGTCCAGGAAAAGCAAGTGTTGAGGAACTGCGCAATCAACCTCACCTGGAAGTCTCACACTTCTCGGCGGTGGATGCAGATATGACAACAGGTGATTTTGGTGGTGAAATCAGATTGGGCTGGTATTATGATGGAAACAAAAGGATTGCAGTTTCCGGCGGGTCGGTTACCGGAAACATTCGTGAGATTTCTTCTATGAAATTGTCCAAGGATGTTCATCTTGAGGGAGACTTTTTCGGACCGACCTCTATACTAATAGAGGGATTTAATATTTCGGGAGAATAAACAGCCATTGTTTTAGCTCATCATGGTTCATTCAGAAAAGTATCAATAACCGTATTAATCATCTTCATCAATAAATTCAGATCCATACTGGATCTGAGAGGATGCTCAAGACATTGCACCGGAAGAAACGGAACATGAATAAAACCGGACTTTGTTTTGAGCTCTTTTTCTTCGATATAGTCCAGGGCAGTGTACATCACATAGTTGCAAATATATGTTCCGGCTGAATAGGAAAGGTAAATTGGCAGGCCTTTTGCTTTAAGATTTTTTTCCAACGTTCGAATCGGAAGACTCGACCAGTATGCAACCGGTCCCTGAGTGTTGATGATCATATCTTCCGGCTGATCTCCGTTATTATCTGGTATCCTTGCATCCACTAAATTGACGGCAATCCTTTCAAGAGCAATCTGAGAAATTCGTCCACTGAGTCCTAAACTCAACAAATAATCAGGTTGAATTGATTCGATTGCTTCTTTGACCATCTCGCCGGCTTCATTGACCGTTACAGGAAGTAACCGTGTATGAATATGGCATGGATAAAGTTCCTGATCTATTTGTTTCAATATTTCTTCTGAAGGATTGATCTTTTCTTTGTCGAAAGGCTCAAATCCGGTGATCAAAATTTTTTTCATCGTTCCTCCTAATCCATGGGAAATTCTTTTCTAATCTGATTGACTATTTCTTTATCCAACGACGCATGATCAATCGAATGATTTGAACGAATCACAACTTTGCCTGTCGGATCAACTACCATCGAATGACCGTTGTAATGATCGCCGGTTCTGTTCACACCGATTACCCAAGCTTGATTTTCAATCGCTCTGGCTATTAGCAACGCTTCCCAATGGTGGATGCGTTTACTTGGCCAATTAGCAGGAATAATATAAAGATATGGTTTTTCTTTTTCACAATCAAACAGTTGTGGAAATCTCAATCCAAAACAAATAACAATTCTCGTTGGAATGCCTCTTAAATGAAAATCAAAAGTTTCTTGTGCTGATGTAATGTGAATATTTTCATTTGAGTAGGTAAAGGTCTTCCTTTTTCGTTGTGTGATCAGAAGCGTCCCATCAGGTCCTGCGATGGAATAAGCATTGTAGAATTTTTGATTCAACTGTTCAAAATATCCAAAACCGATAAAAATACTATATTGATAAGCAATGGACTTGATTTCTTCAATATTTTCTTTATTTATGCACTTGACGCCTTTTTCAAAAGTCATCGGGAAACCCTGAAGGGATAACTCAGGTGTCAGGAGGATTTTTGAGAATTTCTGGTTACTGATTTCTTTTGCAGATTCTCTGATCTGTTGGATATTCTTCTCCTCATTATCTTGAACAATTTCCTGAGTCAAAAAACTTACGATCATTAGCCCACTCCCAATAAAAAAAGAGATCAATCCGTTCTCGAATCAATCTCCTTTTGTATAATTACAAGCCGCTTATATTATACCAAAAAACCTTCGATATATCAAATGATTTCCGTTTTCCTTTCAAACAATCGTTCTTTGAATAAGAAAACCAGATCTGATTATCTTATGGATAAATGCCTCTTAGTCTTGTAGCTTGTGCAACTCTTTCAATAGCGTTGACGTATGCAGCAGTTCTCATGTCTATTTTGTATTTTTCTCCTGTACCTGCGACGCCACAGAATGCCTTTTTCATGATTCGGTTCAGGGCATTTCTGACATCGTCCAGTTCCCAGAAGAACCATTGTAGACTTTGTACCCATTCAAAGTAAGATACCGTTACACCACCGGCGTTAGCAACGAAGTCGGGAACAATAATGATGTCTTTTTTCAACAGAATGTCTTCGCCTTCTGGATCAATCGGACCGTTGGCGGCTTCGACGATAATTTTTGCCCGTACTTTATCGGCGTTTTCTGCCGTGATAACATTTTCCAAAGCAGCAGGAATCAGAAGGTCAACATCCAACTCAAGAAGTTCTTCATTGGTCATTTTCTTCTCAGCGCCATTGTATCCTTCAAGTGTTCCATTTTCTTGAACATAAGCCATCATTTCAGCTGTGTTTAATCCATTTGAACTGTAGTAACCACCTGAAATATCACTCACTGCAACAACTTTACTCTTCATTTCATCTTCAATAAGAGTTGCGGCATAGCTTCCAACATTTCCGAACCCTTGAATCGCCACGGTGATATCCTTCACATCTTTGTTAAATGTGCCTTTTTCGTTGAGATATTTAACAATTTCTTCAGAGCAAATTCTGACACCTCTGCCGGTTGCTTCTGTTCTTCCTACAGAGCCACCAATTTCAAGCGGTTTTCCGGTAACTACGCCAAGAACTGAGTGTCCCATGTTCATGCTATATGTATCCATATACCAAGCCATGATTTGCCCATTTGTGTTGACATCAGGAGCAGGTATATCTTTGTTTTCTCCAACAATCACTTGAATTTCAGAGAAAAATCTTCTGGAAAGTCTTTCGATTTCAGTTTTGGAAAGTAGAGTGGGATCAACTTGAACGCCACCTTTTCCACCGCCATAAGGAATTCCTACAACTGCAGATTTCCATGTCATCCAAAAAGCCAATGCTTTGACTTCATCCAAAGAAACGTTCTGATGGTATCTAATACCGCCCTTTGCCGGTCCAAGTGCTATGTTATGTTGTACCCTGTGACCCGTGAAAACTTTTGCAGAGCCATCATCCATTCTAACTGGGAAATTCACGGTTAGTTCTCGTTTAGGCTTTGAAAGCACCTCTCTCATGCTGGAATCTAAGTTCATGACATCTGCCGCTTTTGTAAATTGTTTTACTGCATTTTCGAATAAACTCAATTGTGTTCCCTCCTCTAATCTGTTGTGGGTTCTATCCTTTTACACTTCTATTTAAACACATGGTATTTATTTCGCAAAGTGGAAAAATAAGGAATTTGATTTGATTTTGTCTGATTAGAGTAAAAAAGATGGTTTATACTCTTTTTATCTAAAGTATATTACCCTTTATAAGCAAATTGACACTTTTTCCCATATGTGGTAACATTCGTTACGTAATGCATGTTTTTTAGGGAAATCATCTAATGGTTCGAAAAAATCAATTCAATCGAATAGACAGCTAAGATTTTACTTTAAAACTTCAAAAAACGAACCAAAAGACAGCTTGGACAGCACGCAACATTGCTCATAAAATGGCCTGTTCAACACATATGGATTATTCGGACCATCAATCCATCAAGGGTCTGAAAAAGACATTGGTTGCTTATGACTTCGACATTTTTATCACAAACACGACCACCAAAAAAGTTTCAGTGCATTTTATGGATATCAGGGCAAAATGATATTCAGTTTTCTAAATCGGTAAAAACAATATTTATATCTTTTTTGTATAGAAAGACTTGTTCGGATTTCAATCATTTAGAGAAAGATAAATAAATATTTTTTATTATGATAAGATTTTATTAATATGTGCAAAGTAATGCATTAAGTGATTCAGACCTGTTTTTTTTTACTGATTGCTTTTTTGATCAAGGATTGTTTATGAAGTGCTATTTGTTGATTGAAAACATGGAGGTGTTTTATGTCAATCAAGATATTAACAGTACAAAATCTTAAGAAGTATTATCCAACCGTAAAAGCGGTGGATGATATCAGTTTTGAAATCGAAATGGGAACCGTTTTTACTCTTTTGGGCCCTAATGGTGCCGGTAAAACGACCACGTTGGAAATTATCGAAGGAATTAAAAAAGCAGATGACGGAAAGATCATTTTCTTAGGAGAAGAAATGAAACACGTTTCAGAAGAGGCTAAGCAAAAGATCGGCGTTTCATTACAATCAACCAACTTCATCCCCCACTTGAAAGTGAAAGAAGTTTTTGAATTATTTGCTTCTTTCTTCAAAAAAAGTCTCCCTGTGGAGCAAATCCTGGATTTTGTCTCTTTGGAGGAAAAGAAGAACGACTTTGTTGAGAAACTATCCGGTGGCCAAAAACAAAGGGTCGCCATCGGGTGTGCACTGATCAACGATCCTGAGATGATCTTTTTGGATGAACCCACCACGGGTCTTGATCCACAAGCGAGAAGAAACATTTGGGGAATCATTGAGCATTTGAAAAAGCAGGGAAAGACCGTATTTCTGACAACTCATTATATGGAAGAAGCCCAGAAATTGTCAGATATGGTTTGTATTATGGATCATGGTAAGATCATCGCAATGGATACCCCCACCGGACATATCAAAAAATTAGGTGAACGAAACTATGTTGAGTTTTCAGCAGAGTTGGAACAAACAGAAATCACAGAACTCAATTCCTGGGATGTTGAAGAAGTTGAAATAGAAGGCGAAAAAATCATAATTCCCACCAAGTCCCTACATATGATTCTGGAAAAACTGCTGTCATGGGCTAAAACAAAAGGGCTTGATCTAAATGATATCAGTGTCAGACAACCAAATCTTGAAGATGTTTTCCTCTCCCTTACCGGAAGGAGGTTAAGAGACTGATGAGGAACCAACTCTTTAAAAGCCTTGTTATAAGCGGTATAAGAGAAAAGGAAACCATTTTTTGGATCCTGCTTTTCCCCTTGATTGTTTTTACTATCATGGTATTGATTTTTTCAAATATGACCGGTGAGGATTTAACCTTTAAGATGTCCGTCATTGATTATTCAGGAACCGGTTTGGGAAGTACCATCATCCATCAGGTATTTGACGACATTAGCCAGCCAAAAACACCGGATGGTGATCCCCTTTACTCCATCATTGATGTTAAGAGCAAAGAAGAAGCATTGTCATTGTTAAAAGAGCAGCATATTGACCTCATCGTGGAAATTCCAGAGGATTTTAATATACAATTTAATCAGGTTATTTTCTTTTCAAAGATATCGCAGATCAGTGCAGACAATAACCCTCAAATTATCATAGAAAGTGTTCCCCTAAGAAGTCTCTCAAAATTGGCCAGCGATGTCATGGAACAAATATTGGCTCAAGTGAATTTAGAAGCCGCAAAAAGAATGAACATTAAAATTGACGAAGCAACAATCACTTCCGAAATCGTCGGACAGACTCAAAACTTTAATTACGCCGATTACTTTTTTGCCGGCGTTTTGATCATGGCATTTTTCAGTGCGGGTTTTTTTAATATGGGTATAAACATGGCCCATTTTAGAAGAACCGGTGTCTTCAAACGCCTGGCATGTACACCGATTAAGAACAGCACGTTGTTATTTGCCACCATTATGTCCAATCTGGTGTTTATGATCATGTCATTCATTCTAATGTTAGTATATGCTAAATTATTTTACAATGTGACTTGGGCGGTTTTTTATCCTGAGTCAATACTGTTCATGATAGTGAGTGCTATTCTTTCCCTGTCTTTTGGTATTTTTGTCGGGTCTATTTCAAAAACAACCAATGCAGCATCAGGATTGGCCAATCTCCTATTTTTTCCGATGCAGTTTTTAGGCGGTTTGTATTTTCCGGTATTTGATTTACCACCCGTCATTCGATGGTTTGTTTATATCAATCCCATTACTTATTGCGCAGCAGGAATGAGACAGTCAATGAACCTTTTGGACGCACCTGTGCCGTATTACACTCTTTTTTTAGTTCCAATACTCTGGACTGTCTGCCTGCTTTTGATTTCAATGAAATTCTTTAAATGGGATGGGGGCGATATCGCATGAAAAACACTTTTGGAATCCTGAAAGCATTGATTAAAAGCAGAATAAGAGATAAGGAGGCTTTGTTCTGGACATTGGCCTTTCCCCTCATGTTTTTGATTATCTTTGGACTTGCCTTCGGAGGAAGCTCTACCTCATACACCAATGTGGAAGAAGAAAACATGCGTTTCGCAATTTTCTTGAGTGATTCAGTAAGCGATCAATCACAGACACATATCATTGAGACCTCTGAAATACTTGGTCTTAAACCGCTTCTGGTCTATTCTATATCTGATTTAAAAGAAAGTGTGGAGAAAGGATACGATGGGGTTGAGTTTGGAATATCACTTGACCATATCAATGATATTTGGGAAGTTCATGCATGCTACAATGCAGCAGACATGAGCAAGATGCAGCTATATCAATCAATAGTCAATAATTTCGTGACTGAATTCCAAAAAACTTCCGCAGGTTTTGACAACATCATTCAAGTTAAAACTGTTAACAGGGCTTTCACTGCCGAACCGGTTACGAACACCGGATATATCCTCTCAGGAGTTATCGCCGTATCGATTTCTCTTTCAGGTTTAACCGCTTTGATTATTAGCTTTGGCTACTATCGAAAACAGAATATTATCAAACGCTTAATTGCCACCCCGTTAAAAGGTTCCCAATTCTTAACCGCTGATATTATCAATAACCTGTTAGTCTCAATTGTAACGATCATCATCATCATGTTATTTGCCCGTTTGTTGTTCCAGGTAACCTTTAACATCAATTTCTGGTATTTATCCATCACCTATTTCTCTTCCATGTTTCTGATGATGAGTTTAGGAGGCTTTTTTCTGCTCATTTTCAAAGAGCCCAATGCTGCCATGAATCTTGCGAACATCTTTTCAACGGTCATGATGTTCTTTGCAGGGGTATATTTTCCGTTAGAACTGATGCCAAAATGGTTACAACGTTTTGGTCACATTTTACCCATGACCTATGTAGCTGAAAATTTAAGGTTTGCTTTGGGACAAGACTATATGCAAACCTCAAGATTTTGGACCACCAACATCATCTTTATTGTAATCGCAGCAATTGCGATACCTTTAATGGGAAAACAAATATTCAAACTGGAACAATCATAAACACTGAATCGTTTTTAAAGGAAATTGGTCTATAATAAAGCATCAATTATTCATCAAAAATACGTCTATTGATATGTTGGCCATTTATAACACTCTTAAAAAAGTATTTCAACTACCCTTTAAAAGAGGAGATACTTATGGAAAAGCAAAAATTTGACGGTTATCGCTTTTACGATATTTTGACCTCTGGAGCACTTACTTTATTGGGACATCAGGAAGAATTAAATAAAATAAACGTCTTCCCAGTTCCAGATGGAGACACAGGTACTAATTTAGGATCTACCATGAGATCTATTTTAGAAATGTCAAGAAGGGATGTATCCATTGCTAAATCTGCAAAGTCCATAGCAGATGCGGCTTTAATTGGAGCCAGAGGAAATTCTGGTGCCATTTTTGCCCAGTATTTTCATGGTATAAGGGAATTTATCGGCGATAAGCAACATTTGAGTGTAGATGAAATGATCGAGGCCTTCACTCACGCTGTTGAATATGCGTATAAGGCTGTTTTAGACCCCGTAGAAGGCACCATACTGACAGTCATTAAGGTTTGGTCCCATACAATGTCCGATGAATTCTCCAAGATGAAGAATTTTATCGAAACGTTTTTCAAGGCTTATGAGCGTTCTATCGAAGCGTTGGATCACACCAAAGAACAATTGGATTGCTTAAAAAAATCAAACGTGGTTGATGCCGGAGGTAAAGGTTTTTTAATATTTTTAGAAGGTATGAAAACCTATTTGAAAACAGGTAAAAAACCTAACATCCAATCCATTCCAGACACAATTGATGGCATAGGATATGAGGAATCCCATCATTTCAATGAACAAATCACAAACAGGTATTGTACAGAAGCCTTGCTGAGTTTAAAGAATGAACACACAGATGAAATCAAACAAATCGCTGCTTCTTTTGGTGATTCGGTGGTCATCGCAAACAACAGCGAGAAAATGAGGGTTCATGTTCACACTAATAACCCCGCTGATTTCTTTTACAAAATCAAGGATTATGGGGATATCATTCAGCAAAAAGTGGACGATATGCAGATGCAGTATCAAATCACCAATCACAGAAAATACAGTATCGCCTTAGTCACCGATTCTTCCTGTGATCTACCGGAAAAGATCTTGGATCAATATCAAATTCAAATGGTGCCTCTCCAACTGAATTTCGGTCCCACCGGTTATTTGGATAAAGTTACTATTCAACCCGATCATTTTTATAAGATGCTGGGAAAAACAAAATTTTATCCCACTAGTTCACAACCGAATATTCGCACCTTTCAAAATCTCTATTCCTTCCTGATGAGCCATTATGATAAGCTGATTGCCATTCATTTGTCATCGAGATTAAGCGGTACTTTTAATCTCAGTCAAACAGCAGCAGAGAAGTTTTTATACAAAAATAAACAAACAGCCGTTATTGATTCAAAAAGAAATTCAGGTGCACAAGCCCTGATCGTTTTGGAAGCAGCAGAAATGATTGACAAAGGGTTAGGATTAGATGAAATCGTAGACCGGCTTCATCAGATGATTCCCAAATCAAAAATTCTAGTGAGTGTGAAAAACCTGGATGGTATGGTACGTGGTGGCAGAGTAAGCCCTGTTAAGGGTGTGGTTGCTAAATTGATTAATCTAAAACCGGTTATTTCCTTAGATGAAGAAGGCAATTCTGAATTATACGGTAAAGGTTTTAGTGATAAAGGGAATCGAAAATTAATTTTTAATATTTTCAAAGAAACCCATGAAAAATTTGGCATCAAGCGATATTGTATGACGCATGCTAACAACCTGAAGGAAGCTAAACTTTACGAAGAAATAGCAAAAACAATTACCGGACAAAAAGCGGATTTTATTTATAATCTTTCTCCGGTAATCGGTGCCCACTCAGGAATTGGCGCAGTGAGTCTTTCTTACATAACCTATTGAGGTGATCTAGTTGTTCAATCAAATCCTATTTTCTTTTATTTTTGTTTGGCTTTATATGACATTGGTATATTTTATCGCCATCAAAAAAGATGATCTGTCCATCATTGATATCGCTTACGGACCTGGTTTTGTTGTTGCTGGATTTGCGCAAATGATCTTTTCAAAAGGTGTCCAACTTCACTTCCTGATCATTTTCAGTTTAATTTTAATATGGGCTATTAGACTGGCCCTTCAAATTGGAATCAGAAAAATAGGCATAGGTGAAGATTACAGATATAGTAAAATGAGAAAGGATTTTGGAAAAAAATGGAAAACGGTCAGTTATTTCAAAATATTCTTATTTCAAGGATTGTTGATTTTGATCATTGAACTGCCTCTTTTTATTTCATCACTAGAATATCAAAAGGAGATGGGCATCTTAGCTTTATTTGGTGTATTACTTTGGATATGGGGATTCTTTTGGGAAACATTGGGGGACACTCAAAAATACCAATTTAAGAAAGCGGGTAAAAAAGGGTTTATTCAGACTGGCCTTTGGAAGTATACCAGACATCCGAATTACTATGGAGAAATAACCATGTGGTGGGCCCTATTCCTGATTGCTTTGGAAATCCCGTTTGGCTGGCTGGCCATTATTAGTCCAATTTTGATTACAACCTTGTTGATCACTTTTAGCGGTATACCATTGTTGGAGAAAAAATACGACAACGATTCTGAATTCCAAAAATATAAAAAGAAGACCAGTGCTTTATTTCCCTGGTTTCAAAAAAAAGGAGATTGAAAATGAGTTCAATATACGACATCAAAGTTGATGATGCATTTGGTTTTGAAAAAGACTTGTCCGAATACAAAGGAAAGGTCATGATGATTGTAAACACCGCCAGTAAATGCGGTTTTACACCTCAGTATGAAGGACTGGAGCAACTATACGAGCAGTATAAAGATAGAGGTTTTGTCGTTTTAGGGTTTCCTTGTAATCAATTTAAAAATCAAGAGCCAGGTTCAAATGAAGAGATTCAGGAATTTTGCCAGGTCAATTATGGTGTAACATTTCCGATTTTTGCAAAAATTGATGTCAACGGAAAAGATACACACCCATTATTCGATCTTTTAAAAGACAAAGCAAGGGGCTTAGGGGGAACAAAAGCCGTCAAATGGAATTTCACAAAGTTTCTTGTGGATAAATCCGGTCAAGTTGTTAAACGATTTGCCCCTTCCACATCACCTGAAAGTTGTGTTGAGGACATAGAAAAACTTCTTTGAGACAAAAAAAGAGGAGGGGTTTGAGTGTTGAGCTTTTAAGCCAATGACATCAAATCCCTTATTCTTTTTAATGATCATCCGGGGGTTGATATCTCATGCCATTACGTCTGATCGAAGCCTTTTTTGAGGGGGATAAAGGAAAACTCAAAGATCACCTAAACGAGGACTGGGGATAGAAAACATTCAGGAATACACCATCGGCAATCGTTATATGCTTAGAATTCTCATCGATTCAAAGGATTCTCAAAGAGTAATTGATGCGCTCGAAGCACTTTTAAAAATGAAAAAGACTTTGGCATCGTCATCTTACCTGCTGAGGGGTCGGTGCCTAAATTAGAAACCTCTGAAATAAAAGACAAATCACAGGCTGAGGATGAAGAAATTCCCACTTGGAAACAACCCTTTCGAAAGGGAACCAGTATCAGCAGGGAGGAACTTTATACAGATATTGCCGATACCGTTTCACTTTCACCTATTCAGCTGGTTTTGGTGGTATTGTCTGCGATTGTCGCTTCAATCGGTTTAATCAGAGACGATTCTGTAGTATTGGTTGGTGCTATGGTCATTGCCCCCATGCTAGGACCGAATGTGGCCATGTCCTTCTCCATTTGTTTGGGAGATTTCGACCTGCTTTTTAAGGCTTTGAAAGCCAATTTGTTGAGGATTTGTGTCGCATTCTTATTTTCCTTCATTCTCGGTTTCTTTATCGATTTACCCTCAATTAGCCATGAAATTCTCAGTCGAACCGTTTTACACATATCCGATATTCTTTTAGCCTTATCTGCAGGAACCGCAGCCGCACTATCCTATACAACCGCCATACCCGAAGGATTCATTGGTGTAATGGTTGCTGTTGCATTATTACCACCCCTTACTGCTTCCGGTTTATTGTTATCATCAGGACATTTTAAATACGGCATATCTGCATTCGGTCTTTTTATTCTCAATATCGTCTGCATCAATTTCGCTACAATGATAACCTTTTTCCTTCAGGATATTCGACCAAAAAAATGGTGGGAGCAGGAAAAGGCAAAAAGTGCTTTGAAGAAAGCATTTTTACTCTGGAGTATCATACTCTGTATCATGGCTTTAATCGTAGTTTATCTCTTCTAATTCATTTGTTGTGAATAATAATCGATCCCCAATTCGGATACAGTCGCATGGACAGCTTACCATTTGTGAATTCGGGTTTTCTATCGTTTAGGATGTCCATTTGACCTGTATCGCAATCTTCAAAATGATAGACAAATTCTTGGTCTGATGCATTGATGCCGATGTATATTTTTTCTTTATCCGATTCTCTTTTGAAAATCAACTGACTGTGATCTAGATAAATTTGAGTATAGTCACCTTGACTAAGACTCAGGTGTCCTTTTCGTATCATGTTTAATCTTTGAATGAGCTGGGATAAATCACCAAATTCTGTTTGTCTCTTGAACAGGTCTAAATCAAATACTGGCCGTAATGCCAAATCGCTGGATGAGGTACGCTTTCCGGTTATAGCCCATTCGCTTCCATAATAAATTGAAGGAACGCCCGGTATGGTGTACAGTAAAATATGCAAAGGAAACAGGTCTATATGTCGCAGTAATTTACTTGCGATTCGATCAACATCATGATTGTCAAGAAAATTATAGTGGTGTTTGTTTTGATAAATACCACATTTACCAAATTGCCGATTCAATGAGTAGGCAATTTCATAAAAATTCCTGTCGTTAAAACTGGAATAAAGCCCTTTGTAGCATTCGTAATTAGTAACCGAATGAAGTTTATCTTCACATGCCCATTGATTGTAATCCCCGTGGATGATTTCACCCATCAGCCAAAAGTCCTCTTTCAATGTCCTTGTGTGATAGCGCAAATGCTTCAAAAATTCCAAATCGAGACAATCTGCAGCATCCAGTCGTAATCCGTCTATGTCAAAATCTCTCACCCAGGATCGAATGGCCTCAAACAGATAGCCTTTTACACTTTCGGATCTTAGATTTAACTGAACCAATTCCTCATGGCTTTCCCAGGTATGATACGAAAACCCATCATGGTGACGATTGTCTGACTGAAAATCCAAGGCTGAAAACCAATCCAAATATTGAGAATTTTCTCTTTTCTGAAGTATATCCTGGAAGGCAAAAAAATTTCGTCCAACATGATTGAAAACACCATCTAAGATGACCCGAATACCCAAATCATGCGCTTTTCGGATGAGCTCTCTTAAATCATTATTGTCTCCAAGCCTGCCATCAACCTTAAAATAATCCGTAGTATCGTAGCCATGGCTAATGGATTCAAACAGAGGTCCTAAATAGATACCTGTAAAGCCCAAATGATGAATATATTCAAGGTACTGTGTAATCTTCTTGATTGGACTTTTCATTTTTCCAATCCTATCCCCGCAAAAACCCAGCGGATAAATGTGATAAAAAGTTGTTTGTTCATACCATTTTTTTTCTGACATTGATCCTCCTAATATCAGCATATACCTATCGGTATATGCTGTTTAAAAAAAATTAAGAATAAATACCGTGCATAAACTGATGTGAAGCTGAAAAGATTAAATCATCATTTAGATCCACTTCTTCGTTCATCCACATTCCAATATAACTGTTGATAAAACCTAATAAAGTAATGGCATAACGTGTTTCTCTTCGTTTCATGTTTCCATGATCTTGCGAAGCTAAAAAAAAGAGTTTTTCCAAAATCAAATACTGCTCTTTCATGTAGTGATGGGCTATTATTGAAAATTGGCTTTGAGGGGGTGCAAAGTAAAGATTTAACAATAGTCTGTAAAAAGCACGGTGATGATGGGCAAAAGAGAAATACGTTTTGACAGTTTTGTTGATTGTCAAGGGTAAATCTCCATGATATTCACTGGCAACAGATATATCTTGAATCAATCTCTTTGAATAGGTTGCCATAATATGGGTCAATAACCCATTCTTACTGCCAAAATAATGGTACAGGGTAGGCTTGGTAATCCCTGAAATATCACATATTTCCTGTACGCCAATATTTTCATACCCGTTCAACGCAAATGCTTCCAAAGCCTTTTCCATGATCTTCTCATCTGTATTCATTTTCTCACCAGCAACATTATACCATACGGTATAATAAATGTCAAACAATCAAACCAGTGAAACAAACTGCTATCAACCTGTAAAGGCTTTTAATACCTTGATTAGCTGTCGAGTCATGGATCCAATCGGATATTGCCTGCTGCCTACAGCTTTTATCGGGGCAATACCTGCACTGGTATGAGTTAAAAACAATTCGTCAGCCTCAAACAATTCCTTTTCTTCAACAAGCTTTTTTTCGCATTTTAACCCGTTTTTCTCTGCCAGTTCGATGACAACTTCTCTTGTAATTCCGGAAAGAATACCGGTTTTCATACTGGGTGTAATCAATGTATTATCTTTGACCAAAAAGACATTGGAAAATGTTCCCTCCGCTACATAGCCTTCACGATTCAGCATGATGAAATCGTACAAGTGTTTTGGCCTCTTAATCCTGGCTAAAAAAACGTCTAATGCCGCTGTCGTTTTGATTGCTGTTTCATTGTGCATGAAAGCTTGTCTTCTGATTTCAGTGATATCCGTTAACACGCCTTGATCGTATAAATCTGGGTCGATTTCAGGAAAAGCCTTCACTTGAATAATCAAGTCCGGAGTTGATGTCAAATAAATTCTGATATAAGCTTCTTTCAAGACGTTTTTCAAGATGCTTTCATGAATAATCGACTCTACTTCTTTCCAACCCTTACTCAAATCAATACTCATGGCTTCGGCAGAATTTCGAAGCCTGTCGTAATGCTTTTTAAACTGAAACAACTCACCTTGATAGGTTCTGATTGTCTCATATACCACCTGAGCGTTGGTAAAACCTGGATTGTTGATGGATATGGCAGCGGTTTCTTCCTTAATCCAATCTCCGTTCATATAAACTAACAATGGTTGCATTCACCTCGTCTGGTTCTGATTTTTTAGGAACTTCAAGGATCTTGGTTTGTATTTGATCCCCTTCTGTTAAATTCTTTCCTGAACGCTTTAACAGGTGTTTCAGATAATAGACATCGTGCCCAATGATTGTATGATGGTCTGAGTTTTCTACGATAATCCTTCTGATCTTACCGATATGTTTTCCACGTACCTGTCGAGAAATCTCGGTTGCTAATCGGTTCAATTCCATAAAACGTTCTTTTTTAACAATACCGTTAATGGGATCCTTCATTATGGCAGCAGGCGTCCCTCGTTTGGGTGAAAAACGAAAAACATGGGTCTTCAACGGTTTGATTAACTTGATAAGTTCCAACGTGCTGTGAAAATTATCTTCAGTCTCGGAGGGAAAACCCACGATGATATCACACGAAACAGAAAAGAGCGGATCAATCCTTCTGAGTTTTTCCACTGCATTTACGACGGTATCAAACGTATATTTTCTGTTCATTTTTCTGAGTACCGCATCTGAACCACTTTGAATCGAAAGGTGTATGTGTGGGCAAAATCTTGGCATTTGTAATGATTCGCACATTTCGTCTGTAACATCTTCCGGATTTAAAGAACTCAGTCTGATTCTGTATTCTGGGTTACAGGATCGGTCTATTTTTTTCATCAATTCCGGTAACTTCACACCTTTAAAGTCATATTCACCCAAATTAATGCCTGTAAGAATAAATTCCCCACATGAATTTTGACCGACCTCATTGATTTCTTTGACAATCATGTCTGAGTCTTTTGAAATGGATCGGGTTCCTCTGGCATGATATATTTTACAGTATGTACAGGTATTGGTACACCCTTCTTGTATCATAATATTCTGCCTTGTTTTAGAACCTGAGGTATTGATTGTGCAAGCCAATTGATCGTGCCGAAGCCAATAAGCTCGATCCATTACCGGTAAAGATTTTCCGGTTTCAATTGATTGAATGATCCGGGCAATTTCGGTTTTCTCTCCATTGCCAAACTGATAGTCAGCGATCTTATGCACCCCAGGACTCATCACCTGAACACTGCATCCCATGGCTATCGTTATGCAATCCGTTGCGATCTTTTTAGCCTTTCTGATCATTTGTCGTGATTTTCTATCCGCTTCATTGGTCACCGTGCAGGTGTTGATGATCACATAATCAGATTCTTCGGAAAGAGGTTTCACAACATATCCTGCACTCAAAAGAGTCTGGGCCATAAAGTCCGTCTCATATTGATTGACTTTACAACCCAGAGTTACAAAACTACAAATTCGCTTTTTTTTCAATTTTTATTGTTGTCTCCTATCATTCATTCTTTTTCTTCCTCAAGTTCCCTCAGTACTCCTAATAAGATTCTTGAACGATTAACCAATCCTGTAAGCCGATCCTCTTCATCTACAACGCATAATGAAAAGAATTTATGCCGGATTAGCAAATCGGATGCATGAAGCAACGTATCACTTTCCTTAACAGTAATGACCGATTTCGCCATGTATTTACTGATCGGTTCATCTTTTATCAGGAACAATTTCTTTTTTAGTTGATTGGTATCCGGAATAAAGGATGCGGACTGCAACATCCCGAAATAAGAGGGAATAACAGCATTGACAACATCATTTTCGCTGATGTAGCCCAATATTCGCATTTCATCGTCGACCACCGGCATTCCAGTTCTAAGATGATTGGCACACAGCCTGATAAACCGTTCAATCGTTTCATCTTCAAAAATTGCTGAAATGTCTCTTATCATAATATCTCCGACTTTCATCTCATCACCTCAATCCAATTTCTCAATTTTGATATTGTCAAGGTTTCTGTTTATATCGGCTAAAGATGGCATTTCTTTTTTCAGATAAGATGTTTTTGCAAGGGCTGCCGCCATACCAAATTTCGCCCTTTCCAGCAATGAATGATCAGTTGTCAGATAATCATGAATCATAGCGGCCACATAAGCATCACCGGTTCCCAACAAATGGGATTCATCTAATTCGCCTTCTTTTACAGTTAAAATCCATGCCCCTTGAGAAGTAAAAATCAAGTCATGTTTAAACTGATAAGAAATGACCACCAGTTCGGCCCCATAACTCACAATTTCTTGGCCCGCTTCGATATACTCACTGAGAGTTTTTATTTCTTTACCCATTATTTTATTGGTACTTCTCATGTCAGGTCTTACTACATTGGGGCAACATTTCTTAACGGTGTTAGTCAGTAATTGCCCTCTGGCTTCCAAATAGACTCTGTTTCCATTTTCCTTAGCCTTTTCCGTTAACACCGCATAAGTATCCAAAGGGACTCCAAAGGGAACCGAACCGGATATAACTGTCACTTTTGTTCTGGAAACCACAGTATTGAACAATTTCATAAAGTGCATCAAATCAGGTTCCTGCACAACCGGTCCTGGAGCATTGATTTCGGTGATATAATGGTTGACTTCATCCAGAATTGAAAGGTTTTCTCTGCTTTCTCCATCTATGTGTATAAAATTCAATGTGATATTGGGGTACCTTCTTCTGAGTTCCTCTGAAATAATCCTTCCCGTGTACCCGCCAAGAAATCCCATGGCTATACTGGGTGTTCCACTTAACTCAGATAACATCATTGAAACGTTTATTCCTTTTCCTCCTGGATCACTGATCAGTTTCTCTCTTTCAAAAATACGATGCAATGTGTTTAATTCAAAATGAGGAATGATTATTTCCCTGTCCAAGGCTGGGTTCATTGTAATCGTTAATACATCCATCTTCCCCTCTCCTCTCTTTCAAAAAAACGTGAAGGATTATGTTTCTAATGTAATTTCAACTTGGTCGCCTTCATTCAGAAGATCCATAAAAGCAGCCTTTTTTCCGTTGACACTGATCTCGAAACCTTTTAAACTATTGGAGTCTATTTCCATGATTCGAAAAAGGTCAATAACCTTTGGAATTTCTTGGATACATTCTATGTCAACCACTGCCCCCTGATACAGGACACTATCGGGTTCTGCTTTTATGCCATCAACGATCACTTTAGATGATGTCGTGGGTATTTTTAACTCTTTGGCATTAACAATCACGGTACAATGCTTTTGATCGAGGTCTTTAATCAGTCTGCTGACAATGGGAGTATGTGAAATTTCCTTTATCGTCAGAACATCCCCGGTGATAATTTGGTCGTTTTCCTCCAATTTACGGCTACCTCGAAAAACCTCCAATTCTTTCACCTTCATGGCATGTGCCTTGTTATTTAAAACAATTTGTATATACTCTTCCTTTTTTTTCGACAGTTTATCTAACAAGTAAGACAAACTACAATGATTCAAAGCACTGATTCTATCTCCATCTTTTATCTGTATATCATTTGAGCACAGTTCTTCATTAACCTCCGCTTGTGGAATAATCTCCTGTATTTGTGAGTTGATGGTAAGTGAAATGGGATTGAGAATTTGGGATAAGTATTGCTCAGGACTTTTTCCCGCTTTTCCGGGTTTAAATTGAACAATATCTCCGTGTTGAAGACGTGAATGAATCCCGCCTTTATCATTATTGATGGTAATCTCAGCACTTCTTCCCGGTAATCCTTTTAGTATTCTCATATCTCCGTTTAAATCAAAGGTTATGGCCGGACCCGGTTTTCCTATAATCTCATCAACTCTGTATCCTAACTGCAATAACGCCTGCATGACGGTGTTTTTTGAGTCCATCCCCATCAAATCCACAGGTTTTTCATTGACCATTACACGGACGAAGACACTGCCGGTATTGGTGTGGACACTGTTTGCAATGCTGACCGGTGTTATGAACTCGCTTCCGATTAATGCCTTTGTATTATCCTTGACGTTCTGTAAATTCTCGATGCTTTTTAAGGCAACTCGGCTCTTGGGTAGATCTAATTTTTGTGCTAATAATTCTGTGAAAAAAGGCACACGAGCCCCTCCACCTACAACCATAACAGCAACAGGCGGTTTTCCGTTTAAATTCAACACTTCATCGGATATTTTTGATGTAATATCTTCAATGGTGGGTTTGACAACTTCATAGAAAGTCTCTTTTGTAATGGTGAGTGGGGTGTCCAGAATATCCTTGACTTCTATTTCATCCTGTTCACCATCACTTAACGTTCTTTTTACCTGCTCGGCTGTGTTGAAATCGATTAAAAATTCTTCACACAATTTTTCTGTGATCTCATCCCCAGCCATTGGAACCATGCCGTATGCAATAACTGTTCCATCCCTTGAAACGGCAATATCGCTTGTTCCGGCACCGACATCAACTAAAACAATGTTCAACTTTCTTAAATCAGGCGGGACAACCAGGTTTATGGCAGCTATGGGTTCCAATGTGATGTGTTCCGGAGTCAGACCCGATAATTCCAATACATTCATCATGGCATTCACAATATAAGCAGGTAAAAATGCCGAAATGACTTTGACGGATATCTTTTTGCCTCTTTGGCCTTCGAGATTTTTTATCCATTCATCATCCAAAGAATAGTAAAGGACTGAATATCCCACACAATACATCTCTTTTCCATTAGTATCCAGAGATTCAATGGATTGATTAATGGCTTCCATTTCCAAAATCCTCACGGTATCCCTTGAAATGGCATGCTCATTGGCTACATCCATCCAAGATTCGCCGATGGAAGTTTTAAGAAACCTTCCGGCCAGTGCTACAGAAACCGTATCGATCGTAATATCGTTCTTTTCTTTTAGCGTTTCGGTTATTTGTTGGACAATTTTTGTCACCTTATTCACATCATGAATAGCCCCGTCCAGCATTGCTCGTTCTTCGTGTTCTCTTACAAGCGTGTCGTAGACGGTGATGGTCGATTCATATTTTTCTGCCAAAATTCCAATAACCGTACGCGTACCAATATCGAGTGCATATATCAAATCATCACACCTCTGAATCTTTTTTTTACAGTCAATTATACATCATGGATTTATCTCTTAGAAAAAACAGATCAATCATGCGTGTTCATCACAACTTGAGGTCATTATACCATAGAGTTATTCGAACATTTCACGTATATCTTCTGCAGATATATGTTTCTCCAAGTCCGTAGTCTGCTCAACAACATCTTTGACAATCTCCATCTTCTTCTGTTGGAGTTCCAAAACCTTTTCTTCAATGGTTGAAGAGCTGATCATTCGATACACCATTACCGGCATGGTTTGCCCGATACGATGCGTCCGATCGATTGCTTGCAGTTCAACTGCAGGATTCCACCAAGGGTCGAGAATGATCACATAATCAGCTTCGGTAAGGTTTAATCCGACACCTCCCACTTTTAAGGTCATTAAAAGAATCTTTTGCTCATGCTCCATTTTAAATTTATCAAGGATTTGTTCCCGATTCCTTGTGGAACCGTCAATAATTAACCCGTTCATCTTTCGGATATTGAGTTCTCTTCTTACTATTTCCAACATCGAGGAAAACTGTGAAAACACTAATGTCTTATGTCCTTCGGATGTGATCTCCTCAAGAAGCTCCATCAGCGATTCCAACTTCCCGGACCCTATTTGTTCGTCTTTAATAAACATTTCTGGATGTGTAGCAATTTGCCTGAGTCTTAGTATATGTTTTAAGATTTGGAATCGATTGGTGTTCCATTCCTCTTGTGTTTGTGTCATTTCCTTCACTTCTTGTTTCACCCGCATATAATAATTCATGTACAGCTCTTCTTGGCTTTGCGTCATATCGACGTAGAAATTTTTGATTGTCTTAGGTGGTAAATCTTTTAAAACTTCTTCTTTTTTTCGCCTTAGCAGCAAAGGTTTTATTTTTTTCTGTAATTGTTTGTAATTGTGTTCATAGCTTTTACGATATTCTTTATTGGAACCAAAAAAACCCGGTATCAAAAAGTCAAAAAGGCTTTTCAAATCGTTTATCGAATTTTCAATCGGTGTTCCAGTTAATGCAATTTTATGCTTGGCATTTAGTTTTTTTAATTCTTTGAAGGTTTTTGTTTGATTGTTTTTAAGGTTTTGGGCTTCATCAACAATACAATAATCAAACAATTCTTTGTTAAAAAAAACAGAATCATTTCTGAAGGTCCCATAGGTGGTAATCCAGATATGGCATTTCTTCTCTCTTAGTTCGCTTCTTTCATTTTTTGTACCATGATAGATTTCACTTTTCAAAATGGGTGCGAAGCGCTCAATTTCCTTTTTCCAGTTTTTCAAAAGGGATTTTGGACAGATGATGATTCCGGTCAACGCAAAATTTCTTTCAAAATACGATAAAAGCAAACAAATCGTTTGGACTGTTTTTCCCAATCCCATATCGTCAGCCAGAACACCATTCAAATGGAACTCCTCAAGAAATCTCAGCCAATTATAACCGCTGATCTGATACTCTCTCAGTTTCCCGTTGAAGCTTTTGGGAATCATATATTCCTTAACACCCGAGAAATCCTGAGTCATACCGATGATATTGGTAACCTTTTCATCAAATTTCACTGCATCAAATTCATCAACATCCTGCAGGAGATCGAATCGATGCCATCCTTCTTTAATTGTTTTTTTCATATTTCTTATCTTACCGCTGATTTTTTTCAGTTTGCCAAGCTCGGCCTTATCCAGACGATAAAATTCCCCGTCGATCTCGATAAATTCGTTATCATTCCTAATAGTGTCTAGAACCTTTTCAAAGGGCAATTCCCGATCATCTGCCGTGACATTGAAGTTCATCTCAAACCAGTCAATTCCAGAGTCTACTTCTATGCTCACAACGGTTTTAGGATGAACTATCTTTGTCAGCTTTTTATCACAGTCTAAAATGACACAATCAGAATGCTTGGGAAAGAGTTCATCAATAACAATTAAAATATCTTCAAGACTCAATTCCCAATTATATCCATAGTTCCCGCTTTGAACCATGGACAGACTTGAACTGAGTATTTGAAGTTGTTCATCTTCAAATACATAATCCCGTATGTACATATTCCCTTTATCAACATCCACCAATTCGTTTTTCTTGTCTTCAGGATTGATTCTGATTCCAGAGTAAGAAAACTCCAATGTTAAAAGAAACAACCCGCCCCTTCGTTCAATTATCCAAACGGCTTTTTTTTCAGCTTCCTGGACCTGAAGAGGGATTTGAACATCCAGTTCTTTGTCAAAATTGACCCCCATGCTGATTAAAGGAGCAAGAACGTCCTTTTTCACAGGCTCCTTTTGCAGCTCAATGGGATCCAATAATACCTTTGTAAGATTTGTTTTTCCGAGATGAAGATGGCGTATCTGATCCTGATTCAGAGGGGAACAAACGGGAAAGATGATGTCTTTTAAGATCAGTCCTGTTTGAGCGGCTTCACCATAAACAGGAATGTATTTTCCCGAACTGTAATCAGAAGAGTCAATGATTGAATCAGCATTGATTGTAATATTTTCCTTCTCATTGACAAACAATAAATCAATCTGATCGTTTTTCTTTTTGAGAACCAACGAGAGTTCAGGTCCAAATTCCATCTTCTTCTTTTTGTGTTCAAAAAAGACATAGGGGTAACCTGAAAAAACCTCTTTAAACTGATGGAAGTCTTTGATACTGAAGATATCGTGTTTGTACTTGATTAGGGCAAGAAACTGAGAAAATCGAGGATCGAAAAAAGAGGTTAATTCATACAGAGATACCTCTCTTCTGCCTGTTTTAACGGGTGTACCCTTTACACCAAGTTTCTGCTCATAAACGGCAACATCTACAGTCCTGAGTGTCTTGTGGAGTTCTAAAACCAGCACCTTTTGTTCGTATTGGCTCAACATATCGATCAAATTAGAAGACCTTTTTGATTCTAATTCTTGAATAAAATTTTTTGCGATGTTCTTGGTCTGATACTCTCGGTGCATCTTTTTTAATAAGTTTAAACGATTAGCTGATTGATACTCGGTTTTCAGCTGTTCTTTATTCTCCAATGCCTTAATAGTCAGTGCTCCAATATGTTTACAAATGTTTCCACTTAGAAAATGCGGGCAGGTACAATAAAAATGAATGGTTTTATCACTCACCTCTATTTCCGTGAAATAGTCTTCGGTGCCTCTGACAAGAGCTTGAAATTTGATTTTACCAGGTTCAACAACGATTGAATAATTGAGGATTCGTCCAATATTGTAATAAATATTGGCCTTTTCTTTGACGGAAGTTGGCAATTTTTTAAACGATTCATACAATAGTTCTGTTTTCTTTTCCAACCATACTTGTGTTTCTTCTTTTTCGAAATTTTTGATATTCATTCCTCCAATTAAAAATTTCCAACTTAATATTCTATCATTTTTTTGGCCTTTGAAAAAATATCCCATTTTGTTATAATACTCTATATTAAAAAAACATATATCTGGAGGTTGTAAGATGAGATTAGGAATACCGGTGATCAACGAAAAGGGACTAGATTCGAATTTAAGCGAACATTTTGGGAGAACTCCCTTTTATCTTTTTGTTGATATCATCAATGAGCAGATTGATTCATACGAATTAGTAAAAAATCCATTTGAGCAGCACGGTCCCGGGCAGATCCCCTCGTGGGTACAAAGCAAAGGTGTCGATACAATGATTGTCAGCGGGATTGGGTCAAGGGCTATTGGTTTCTTTACAAGCTTAAAAATAGCGGTTGTCAAAGCAACGGGAGATACTGCAAAAGACTGCATAGATGATTATTTGTCAGGAAAAACGGATGACAGTGATCCTGCCTGTAATCATGACCATCACCATGACCACGATCATCATTCAGAAGATGATTCCTGCAAGAAAAAATACGGCATCATCGCCCTGACCGTCAAAGATAGATCCTTAGACTCTCAGATTGATGAAAGATTTGCCCGGGGAAAGATCATCGCCATTGTCAATTCAGAAACGGGTTCAATTGACTATTTGGATAACAATCCAGAAGAAGAGCACGGCGTAGGTCCAAAAATCATTGGTTTTTTAGCAAATAAAGGCGTTAATACAATCATCGCAAAAACTTTGGGTCAAAATGCCACAATTGCCGCCAATGAAGCCGGCATGAACGTTTATGAAGCCGTTATTGGAACCGGAAATGACAATTTGCAAAAATTATGGAATGGTGAACTCCACACTTTATAAGCACAAGATTTTCTATTCAGTTTTCAAGAAAATCCTAAGTTGAAAAGGTTTAAAAGAGAGAGGCTATGAGCTTCTCTCTTTTTTTTAGGAAATAAACTGAGTACTGTTTTCGTTCTATTTACAGTTACCTTAATTTATAAGTCACCTTTGACAAATATAGGCCAGTATATTATAATAAAGCAGATGTATCATTTTTTTATAAAAGAGGAGGTTGGACTATGCCGTTGACATTTGCCGGAAAGGGCAAATTTAAGGTGAATCGAATTAACGGTGGCAACACCGTCAAAAATAGACTTGCGAAAATGGGGATTATTGAAGGTGGCTTTTTGGAGGTTTCAAATGCTCATCACGGTGGTCCAGTGGTGGTTCAGTTGCAAGGTGCTCATTACGGAATAGGGATTGGGGTTGCATCCAAAATTGATGTTATCCCAATTGCTTAAAGATGGTGAAAATATTATGTTGATGAATGAAATGAAAGTTGGCGCTTCGGGTATTGTTAAGGCTATCATAGCCAGTCCGATGATAAAAAAGAGGCTATTGGCAATGGGATTGACACCCAATACACC
>DAOTHY010000017.1:0-9771 GCA_035447925.1 Thermotogota bacterium | reverse complement strand
CCAGTCCGATGATAAAAAAGAGGCTATTGGCAATGGGATTGACACCCAATACACCTTTTAGAATTGCAAAAGTTGCGCCATTGGGTGACCCCATTGAATTGAGTATTAGAGGTTATCGCCTGTCGATTAGAAAAAGCGAGGCTTCCTGTTTGGAAGTGGAACTATCGGAGAATGATTAAATGCACAAGATAGCATTGGGTGGAAATCCAAACAGTGGGAAAACATCTGTTTTTAATGCCTTGACCGGTTCCCACCAGCATGTGGGGAATTGGCCTGGAGTAACAGTGGAAAGAAAAGAAGGTGAATTAAGGATAGGCTCTGAAAAGTTTGTCCTGATTGACCTTCCGGGAACATACAGCCTTTCTGCAAATTCATTAGATGAGAAAATCGCCAGAGATTTTATCATTGATAAAAAACCCGAACTGACAGTAATCGTTATAGACCAAACAAATATTGAACGCAATTTATTTCTGGTGTTGGAAATTATTGAAATGGGAAGACCTGTTCTTTTGGTTTTAAACATGGATGATGAAGCAAAAAAAATTGGAGTTACCGTTGACTCAGACGGTTTAGCTAAATTTCTGAATGTTGGGGTTTGTAAAACGGTCGCAAACAAACGGATCGGAATCGACACGTTAAAAGAGCAGATTTTAAAGGCATCAAATCGACAAGATAAGCCAAAGGTGTTGAAATTCTCTGAGAAAACCGAAAAAATGATTCAAAACATCATACCGTTTTTCTCAAATTATGGCGAAGAATTAAGAAGATGGTTTGCCATAAAGGCTCTGGAAAAGGATGAACACATCGAAGAACTCATTGGAGATAACAAATTTAAACAATTAACCTTAAAAATTGAGGAACTGGAAAAGTCAATATCTAGTGAAACTGATATTTTACTGGCAGAAGAAAGATATGCCATCATTCACGGTATTGCTAAAGAATTTATTAAGAGGGTTTTGACAGAGGAGGACCGAGAACGTCTCTCAACAAAAATTGATGATATCATCACCCATAGAATATGGGGGATCCCCATATTTGTGGGGATTATGTGGGTAATGTTTCAACTCGCCTTTTTTGTCGGTGGCTATTTAGTGGATGTCGTGGATCATTGGTTTAGCCTTTTCGGCAATTACCTGGCTTCAGTAATGGGGAATTCCTTATTCTCAGCATTTATTACTGATGCCGTGATTGGAGGCTTGGGTGCATTTGCCGTCTTTTTACCCCAGCTTTTTGTACTCTTCCTCTTTATTTCCTTTCTTGGAGATATTGGATATATGTCTCGTGCAGCATTCGTTATGGACAAATTTATGCATGCCCTTGGATTACATGGAAAATCTTTCATTCCCATGATATTAGGTTTCGGATGTACGGTTCCGGGAGTCATGGCTGCTCGAACTTTGGAATCCAAAAAAGACCGAGTCATCACCATACTGGTTACTCCATTGATGTCATGCGGTGCCAGATTACCAGTTTATGCCCTTCTTGGAGGCATTTTTTTTAGTCCTCACGAAGGAACGATTACCTTTTTACTTTATATGATTGGAATCATTATGGCTATCATGATGGCACGCATTTTTAAAAGCACCTTTTTTAAAAAAGAAGAAACACTTTTTATTATGGAGTTGCCGCCATACCGATGGCCAAGTGCCAGAGAGACATTTGGTCAGGCGCTGAGGAACAGTTGGCTGTTCTTAAAAAAAGCCGGAACAATCATATTTATAGCTGTTATTATTATTTGGCTTTTATCGGTATTTCCAGCCGGTATCGATGCACCTCCCCAAGACAATTACATCGGTTCTATTGGAAGAGTACTTGAACCGGTTTTTGAACCTTTAGGCTTTCAAGGATGGGAAGCGGGCGTTGCTCTGACTTTTGGAATTCTTGCCAAAGAAATAGTTGTTGGAACGTTTGGAACACTCTTCACCGGTCAGGAGTTTGGAGAATTGGTGGAGTATGAACAGGCCGGATTAAAAGGGAATTTGATACAGGGGTTGAAAACTGTATTCCCAGATGGTATTGCCGCTTTCTCATTCCTCCTGTTTGTCTTGATTTATACTCCTTGTGCTGCAGCATTGGCAACGATTAAGCAAGAAATTGGGTGGAAGTGGATGTGGTTTACAGCCGTCTATTTATTTGTCCTGGCTTATGCCGTATCTTTCGCTTTTTACAAGATTGCTATTTTTTTTAATTAATGAACCGGTATCTAAAACTAAAGGCCTTTCTTAAAAGGCCTTTAGTTTTTTTGTCAGCTGTTTAATCAATTTCTATTTCAATCGGACAATGGTCCGATCCCATGACTTGAGAATGAATTGTGGCATTTTTAATTCGATCAGACATATTTTGACTAACAAAGAAATAATCGATTCTCCAGCCAACATTTCTCTCTCGTGCCTTGGTTTTATAATCCCACCAAGTATACAGTTCTGGCTCCTGATGGAACATTCTCAATGAATCATTAAATCCCGACTCTAAAAACAAATCAATCCATTCTCTCTCAATGGGCAAAAAACCTGAAGTATCACTGTTCTCTTTAGGCCTGGCCAGGTCTATTTCTTTATGAGCGGTGTTGACATCGCCACAGACAATAACACGATGACCATTATCTATTAGGCTTTTAGTCTTATTGAGGAATGTGTTGTAAAACGCCATTTTATAATCCAATCTTTCTTTTGAAGCTTTGCCGTTCGGAAAGTAAACATTGAACAGGATGAAATCATCGTATATGAGTTGCAATGTCCTTCCCTCTTCATCAAAACGTTCGTCACCAACACCGTGAACAACCTCTACAGGCTTTTGCTTTGTAAATACCATCACACCACTGTATCCTTTTCTTTGTGCAGATTCAAAGTATGAATGATAACCATCCAGTTTTTTTTCCCGCTCGCTTAGCTGTTCAGGATGAGCCTTCGTCTCTTGAATGCAAATGATATCGGGTTGATACTCCTGAAACCATTGGTACTTTGATTTACGGTAAATCGCCCGAATACCATTTACATTCCATGAGATGATTTTTTTCATGTGATTCCCCCTGTTCTGGATTATAGTCCATATTTTGACTGTTATTTCTTGATTCTTTACCATTATACTACTTGACGTGGAGTATACTCAAAGGTTTAGACTACAAACGAAAACGTTTTTGTCAATTCTAAATTCTGGAGGTGTTGGCAATGGAATATTTGGTAAAACCTGAAAAAATCAAAGAAGTGTTATTTGAAACAAATTTAACCAATCGAGCGGAAGATATCATCGATAGATTGAAACTTTGAAGCGTGATGAAAAAAAGTTTAAGTCTTGAGTCATTCATAAAAGACTTGATTTTTTTACTCTTGTGATGTATAATACATCGCACTTTGAAAGTTTGGGCATTTGGGCTCTTAGCTCATCTGGTAGAGCTCTCGGCTCATAACCGAGTGGTGGGAGGTTCGAGTCCTCCAGAGCCCACCATGGTTATATCGGGGTGTGGCGCAGATTGGGAGCGTGTCAGCATGGGGCGTTGAAGGTCGCTGGTTCAAGTCCAGTCACCCCGACCAAAAACCCTTCTCGTAAGAGAGGGGTTTTTTTATTGGTTTTTGCTTTTTTTGACGAATACCTGAACTGGATTCCCCGGTTTTTCAAGATCTATGAACACCATTTTGTCTTTCGTGTTTTTTTTATCATTCATCAATCTTTTCCACATCTCATCATCCCAAACTGTGTTTAATCTGTCTGCGTACGTTTTTACAATCTTTTCAAAAAAAGTGCAGTAGTCACGGATTACCAAGTCTTTTTTTCCTTTAAGCATCTTCAGCATCCCAAGGGCAACTGCTTGACCATGCGGGATGTTGAAAGTTGATTCATAAACGTGTCCGTATGAATGTCCCAGGTTTAAAAATTTTCTCTTGGATTTTTCAAATGGATCAGAATTAACTATTTTCATTTTATCTTGAACAGCTTGTTGGATAAATTGACTCATGGACAGTAAATCGGGGTTCTCAATGATTTTCTCTGCCAGCTGTAATTGAGAATTTAATTTCTCAACATCTTCATGAACCAATAGAGCAACCTTTAACCCTTCAACGATACCGTTCTCAATTTCTCCTCTTTCAGTTGAAAAAACAACAAGCGGATCGATATAGACACATTTGGGAAAAGCAAAGGTACCGCAAACGTTTTTTATTCCCTCGAGGTTTATGGCATTTTTCCCTCCCAATGCAGCATCTACTTGAGCCAGCAATGTTGATGGAACCAGTTGAAAAACCATCCCCCTTTTATAGGTCGATGCGGCAAAACCCGTGATATCCGTTATCGTACCTCCTCCAAATCCCGTTATTGACTCCTCTCTGGAAACTGCTTTGCTGATTAGGAATGACCAGACTTTGGTTAAATTGGATTGTGTCTTGGCCGACTCCCCATCAGGAAGAATCAACAACTGATCTTTGAAAAACGTAGTATAAATGGCATGAACGGTTTTAGAAGTGATGACATATTCACTTTTTTGTATAGAGTCTTTGGCTATAAAGGGTTTGATAACAACAGGATGGATGCCCTCTATCTTTTTTTCCGGCAATTGATTTCCAAATTGCGTTTTTTCTTCAATCGCATATAAGAAGGATAAAAGCTCCTTTAATTCAAATTTTCCTTGTTCCAGTTCTATAGAAGGAAATCTTTCAAACCATCCTCGTCTTTTTTTAAATATTTTTTCTAAATGCTCTTTAGAATGACCTCTTAATAAGGGACGTTTATTGAAATCAGGAAGTAGATTTTTGTGCAATTCATCAAGTGATTTTCTGATGTAGATTGTGGGAAATTTTTCTAAAATATCTCTATTCCCTTCTTTTTCGATGATTCCACCACCGGTAGAACAAACCATATCTTCTTTCATCGAAACACATTCCCACAAAGCATCTTCTTCTAATTTTCTAAAATGAGCTTCTCCAAATTGATGAAAAATATCAGGAATACTTTTACCTGATCTCTTTTCAATTATTTCATCTGTGTCCATGTGACAAATTCCCAAAAAACGAGCTAAAATCCTTCCCAAATAACTTTTTCCAGCTCCCGGCATACCGATGAGAAACAGTTTGATCATCACACCGGCTCCTTTATCCGTTCTTTTTCATTTAACACAAAATCCATTACTGTAATAGCCGTAACGGCTTCAGAAACAATCGCTGCAGGGGCAATAGCTGTTACATCCGATCGAACGTAATCAACCGGTTCTTGATTCAACGTTTCAACATTGAAAGAGTCTATTGGTTTGGATAAAGACGGAATCGGTTTAAAATAGACCGTAATCTTAATGGGATTTCCATTGGACATTCCCCCTTCAAGGCCACCAGCATTATTAGAAGTCCTTCTAACTTGACCCTCTTCAATACTAAATCGATCATGGACCTTCGATCCCGGTATTTTGTAACTCTCTGTATTCCCAAAATATAGACCTTTAACAGAGGGAATGGCACAAATATTTCCAGCCAAAAGCGCATCCAATCGGTTGCTGGCTGATGAAAAGCTTCCAAAACCTGCTTGAAGACCTCTGACAAGAACTCCTACACTACCACCCAATGTATCGCCATTTTGAGCACATTGATCAATTTCCCGTTTGATTTTTTCATTTGAATCCTTGCTTAAAGTAAAGGTCTCAAATGAATTACGTTTTTGTCGGAGTTCAGAAAGCTCCTCTGTTTGATAATCCAGCGGGTCATGAACCGTACCACAGGACTGTACATATCCCAAGATCTCTACGCCCTTTTTTGATAGCCATTGTCGGCAAAGACTGCCAACTGCAACTGTTGCAGCTGTTCTACGGGCACTGGCTCCTTCAGCATATATTCTCATGTCTGGGTTGGCGTATTTGACATAAGCCGCATAATCCGCATGTCCAGGTCGGGGAATCTTTCTTTCCCGGGAACTTTCAGGATAGGTTCCCCTGTTTTTGACTCTCATAACAAGGGGCATGTTGGTTGTGAAACCTTTCCATATTCCGGATTCAATTTCAACCGTATCTTTTTCCTGTTTCATCCTTAAGCCACGACCATATCCAATCTGTCTCAATCTTAAATCTTCGTTAATCACAGACTTGTCGGGGGAAAAGCCAAACGGAAACCCTTCAATAATTCCATAAATGGCAGGACCATGAGAATCACCGGCTATTTGAACTTTCAGGTAATTTAAAAGAAACATCATTTCCTCCTTTAATGGCTGATGGATTTTAATGTTTCAAAGAAAGCGGGAAAAGAGACCGAACAACATTCATGGTTTTTGATAGAGATCCCTTCTTGCGAAAGAATGCCACATATACCTGCAAGCATTGCCATACGATGATCATGATGACTCTCTACTATTCCGCCTTTTATGGTTTGAGGGCCTTCTATTTCAAACCCATCTTCAAATTCTGTGATTGAAATGCCTATGTTATGAAACAGTTCACAAAGTATTGCAATTCGATCGGATTCTTTCACCCTTAATTCAGAAGCATTTCTGACAATGGTTTTTCCCATTGCATGGCATCCTAACAAAGCAATCAGTGGCAATTCATCAATCAAATTCGGAATGAGATGGTCCGGAACTTGAATACCCTTCAAACGCGAAGATTTGACTGTAATATCACCATATGGTTCGAGCTCATCGTGTTCATTGGAAAGGGAAATATCAGCTCCCATTTTGCTTAGAATTTCAAACAAACCGATTCTTGTTGGGTTCGTCATACAATTTGCTAGTTCAATTGATGCATTGCCATGACAAGCAGCTAATACAAGGAAAAAAGCAGCAGATGAAAAGTCCCCCGGGATGGTCATCCTTATACCATGAATTTCAGATGGTTTAATGTCTATTTTGCCATCCTCGTTTGAGATGTCTGCTCCCATTTGTAAAAGCATCCTTTCTGTATGATCCCTTGTTTTCGTTTTCTCATAGACAGTGGTGGTCCCTTCAGCATTTAACCCGGCAAGCAAAAGGGCACTTTTAACTTGTGCGCTCTTTGTAATATTCTCAACAGCAACACCTTTAAGCTTACCACCACGTATAGTAAAGGGGAGAAAGCCTTCTTGAGACTTCCAGATAAAACGGCTACCCATTTTCGACAGAGGATCGGACACTCTTTTCATGGGACGCAGAGATAAAGATGCATCCCCAGTGAATTCAAACTCCCCTTTATATGCAGAAACAACCCCTGTGAGCAACCTTGCAGTCGTTCCGGAATTCCTGCAATTCAGCTGGCAATTTTTCGGCTCCTTAAACGGAACAACTCTCATTTGCTTAAAATCCCCTGAAAAAGATGCCCCAAGTGCTTTCATGGTGTTTAATGAGCTTTTAATATCATCTGATTCCAAAATATTGGTTATGACCGACTGACTCTTAGCCATCCCAGTCATTATTATTGACCTGTGACTAACAGACTTATCCGGCGGAATTCTTATTTTCCCCGTTATTTTCTTTGACGGTTCGATTCTCAATTTACGGCCTCCTCGCTATAACTCACTATGAATTGAAACCTTTCATGCTGTTTATTATACATGGTTCGTTTTAAAAAAGCATATTTCACTAGAATATTGAAACCACTTGAAAGTATTGTCAAAAACCCACGCTAAACGTTGCGTCATTGACAAATATATAGTATAATGAAGATGAAAAGCAAGGGAAACGATAATTGAATACTCATACTCAAAAGGTTTTGACTTTTTGTGAAGCAGATGGTTTTTTTCACTGACGCTTTTCACGTTTTTCTGAATAGTTTGAATGAATAGATTTCGATTGAATCATTGACTGAAGAGTGGTATATCAGTATATATCAATCCTTAAGGAGGGAAACGATGAATGATAAAAAAAGGCTAACAAGTGCTTCAGGTACTCCTATACCCGACAATCAAAATTCAATTACTGCGGGAGAACGTGGTCCAACTTTGCTTCAAGACCATTATCTCATTGACAAATTAGCGCATTTTAATCGTGAAAGAATCCCCGAACGTGTCGTCCATGCCAAAGCAGCCGGAGCTCATGGTACATTCACTGTTACTCATGATATTACTAGATACACAAAGGCTAAGATTTTTTCTGAAAATGGTAAAAAGACCCAAATGATTGGAAGATTTTCTACAGTTGCTGGCGAGAAGGGTTCTGCCGATACCGTAAGAGATGTTCGTGGTTTTGCTTTGAAATTTTATACAGAAGAGGGAAACTGGGATCTTGTCGGTAACAACACCCCTGTATTTTTCATACGTGATGGAATAAAATTCCCAGATTTTATTCATACTCAAAAACGAGATCCTCAAACAAATTGCAAAGATGACACCATGCAATGGGATTTCTGGTCCCAAGTGCCCGAATCGCTGCATCAAGTAACCATATTGTTTTCCGATCGTGGGATTCCCGCTGGCATTCCCTTCATGAATGGTTATGGCAGTCACACTTTTAGCTTGATTAACAATTCCAATGAACGATTTTGGGTCAAATTTCATTTTAAAACGCAGCAGGGAATTATAAATATGTCCCCTGAAGAAGCGGACAAACTGGCAGGTGAAAATCCTGATTATCATACGATGCAATTGTTCAAAGTCATCGAAAAAGGCGATTTTCCGAAATGGAAATTATATGTTCAGATCATGCCGGAAGAAGATGCCGAAAACTATAGGTGGAATCCCTTTGACCTGACAAAGGTATGGCCACATTCAGATTATCCATTGATTGAAGTTGGTCTCTTGGAATTGAATAAAAATCCTCAAAACTATTTTGCTGAGATAGAGCAAGCAGCCTTTTCACCTGCAAATGTTGTACCGGGAATTTCATTCTCACCGGATAAAATGCTACAGGCAAGACTATTTGCCTATGCAGATGCCCATCGTTATCGACTTGGCACCAATTACGAACGTTTACCAATCAATCAGCCACACGCCACAATCGTCAATAATCCTTATCAAAGAGACGGCAGCATGAGATATGACGATAACAGCGGTCCTGGTCCAAATTATGAGCCGAACAGTTATGGTGGCCCAAAAGAAGACCCTACTGTTAAAGAGCCCCCACTAAAGATTTCTGGTAATGCTGATCATTATGAACAAAAGAGGGGTGTAGACGATGATTATATCCAACCCGGGAATTTGTTTAGACTCATGTCAAAGAAACAACAAGATTATCTCTTTTCTGCGATAGCTGGAAGCCTCAAAAAAGTTCCAAAGGATATACAAGAAAGGATGTTAAAACATTTTTATAAAGCAGATGAAGAATACGGAAAAGGCGTAGAAAAAGCCCTTTATAGATAACTCAAGTTGTGTGCGAATAATGAAGGGTATAGGGTTTAGGGTAAAGAAAAAGAATTTAAACAAACAGAGTTTGTTTGGGATTTTTCCAGCCCCCAAACCCTAGAACCTTTACTAAAAAGCTTTTACAATATTGAATGAGTATCGCCGTTTGACAAGCTGTTAGAATAAAGCATAAATTGAGTACATAAATCATCTTTTTTTCAATTTTTAATCAATTGAGGGGAGTAATGAAGATGGAAAAAGAATGTGAATTTTTAAGCACTTGTGGTTTTTTTAAGAAATATCAAGACTCTAAAGAAGTGATTTGTAGAGGATTCATCAGACGTTATTGTAAAGGTCCAAAGGAGAACGAGTGCAAACGCAAGGAATTTCGCATGAAAAATGGCAAGCCACCTTCCGACGACATGCTTCCAAATGGTTTGATGATGGAAGATTAAATGGCGTTTAACTGTCCAAAGTAAATAGTAACTAACGTGCTGACAAAATAAAAAGGACTTTTCCGAAATAGCTCGAAAAAGTCCTTTAGATAACGATG